>NZ_JAER01000062.1 GCF_000519005.1 Nocardioides sp. J54
GGCGGCGCGCTTGCCGGCACGGACTGCGTCCGCGCCGCGCTGCGCGGCCGCCGATTGGTCACAAACTGCAGGGAATCCCCCTCGGATCGTGCAGTCTCTGCCCAATCGAGGCGCGTCTCCGGTGGTTGAGGTGCGCGAGGCGAACCCGACCCGCACGCGGCCTGGCCATCCCAGCCCCGGTGGTTGAGGCGCGACGAGCGCCAGCGAGGAGCCTCGAAACCTCCGGGCCTGCCCGGCGGGCTGTGGTGGGCACAGTCCGCCCGCATCGCCCGGAGGTTTCGAGGCTCGGCGCTGGGGCGCCTCGCACCTCAACCACCGGGAGTAACGCTCGGACCACCTTCAGCGGTCTTGCCGCGAGGCGGAGCTTGGACCTACGGAAGCCAACCGCGGCGCGCTCGCGCCGTCAGCCAACGTGCCGGCGTACGCGGGACGGAGCCGGCCCGGAGCCGCAGGGAGCGAGGGACGAGCGACCGGAGGCGGAGGGAGGCGAGGTCGCGCGTGCCGGCAGTCTTGCCGCCAGGCGGAGGCAGGACCTACGGAAGCCAACAGCGCTCGCGCCATCCAGCTCAGTACCAGCCGACGCGCTCGCTGTGCGCCCACGCCTTCTGGGCGTTGCCGTACCTGGCGGCGATGTAGGCCAGGCCCCAGCGGATCTGGGTCTCGGGGTTGGTGCGCCAGTCGCCGCCGACGACGGCCATCTTGTTCGCGGGCAGTGACTGGGGGATGCCGTAGGCGCCGGAGCTGGGGTTCTCGGCGAGGTGGTTCCAGCCGGACTCGCGGTGCCACAGGGCGTCGAGGTAGGGCCACTGGTCCTCGGGGAAACCGAACTCCACCATCATCTGGAAGCCCAGGGCGCGGTTGGAGCCGCGGTCGACGTCGGCGGGCACCTGCACCTCGGGCAGGCGCTTGGCGATCCGCTCGGCACGGCGGGCGAGCTGGGCCATGATCGCGGCGGTGGGTACGTCGGCGCGGGCACCGGCGCGCGAGACCGGGGCCGGGTGCTCGGTCGCTGCCGTCGAGCTGGCCGCACCGGTCGGCCCGGCGGGCGACACGGGGTCGGTCGGGGACGCAGCGACGTCGGCCGCCGGGGGCGTCGTGGCGGCGCAGGCGGTCAGCAGCAGCGCGGCCGCCGCAGCTGCGGCGGACGCGCGCCGGCGCCGTCGACCCCCCATGGGAGTCGAGCGTAGGTCAGTCGCGCGGCTTGCGACCACGGTTCGGCGGACCGTAGTCCTTCGCGAGCTCGATGAGCTTGCCGCTGATCCGGGTGTTCTTGAGCCGCTCCCACTGCTCGTCGGTGAGCTTCGCGGGGAGCTCGACGATCGAGTAGTCCGGGCGGATCGTGATCTTGCCGAAGTCGCGGCGGTCGAGGCCGCCCTCGTTGGCGAGGGCGCCGACGATCTGGCGGGGCTCGACGCGGTGCCGCTTGCCGACCTGGATCTTGTAGGCCTGGTAGCCACCGCCGCCGCGCGGGCCGCGGTCACGACCGCCACGGGGACCGCGGTCGCCGCGGTCGTCGGCACCCCAGGAGTCGCGCTTGCGGTGGTCGTCGCGGTCGCGGTCGAAGCGCGGACGGCGCTCGGGCTCCGGCTCGGGCTCGAGCAGCAGCGGGGTGTCGCCCTGCATCACGATCGCCAGCGCAGCGGCGACGTCGACCTCGGGGACGTCGTTCTCCTTGATGTAGTGGCTGACCACGTCGCGGAAGAACTCGATGCG
The DNA here is from genome assembly GCF_000519005.1 of Nocardioides sp. J54. Lineage (GTDB taxonomy): Bacteria > Actinomycetota > Actinomycetes > Propionibacteriales > Nocardioidaceae > Nocardioides. The sequence continues at coordinate 1,714 of NZ_JAER01000062.1, forward strand.
CGGCGACTCCAGGGCGGCGGTGATCTGGTCGTCGAAGCGGCTCAGGCGCGACTCGTTGATCGCGTCGACGCTCGGCAGCTGCATCTGCTCGAGGGTGGAGCGGGTGGCCCGCTCGATGTGCTTGAGGAGGTAGCGCTCGCGCGGGGTGATGAACGAGATCGCGTCACCGCTGCGGCCGGCGCGGCCGGTGCGACCGATCCGGTGGACGTAGGCCTCGGTGTCGGTCGGGATGTCGTAGTTGAAGACGTGGCTGATCCGGGGCACGTCGATGCCGCGGGCGGCGACGTCGGTGGCGACGAGGATGTCGAGCTTGCCGTCCTTGAGCTGGTTGACGGTGCGCTCGCGCTGGGCCTGCACGATGTCGCCGTTGATGGCGGCGGCGCTGTAGCCGCGGGCCCGTAGCTTCTCGGCGAGGGTCTCGGTCTCGTTCTTGGTGCGCACGAAGACGATCGCGCCCTCGAAGTTCTCGACCTCGAGGATGCGGGTCAGCGCGTCGACCTTCTGCGGGTAGCTCACCATCAGGTAGCGCTGGCGGATGTTCTCCGCGGTGCGGGTCTTGCGCTCGATGGAGATCTCCACCGGGTCCTTGAGGTAGGCCTGCGACAGCGCGCGGATCTGCTTCGGCATGGTGGCCGAGAACAGGGCAACCTGCTTGTCGTCCGGGGTGTCGGCGAGGATCGTCTCGACGTCCTCGGCAAAACCCATGTTGAGCATCTCGTCGGCCTCGTCGAGGACGAGGAAGCGGAGCTCGGTGAGGTCGAGGGTGCCCTTCTCGAGGTGGTCCATGATCCGGCCGGGCGTGCCGACGACGATGTCGACGCCGCGACGCAGCGCGGACAGCTGGACGCCGTAGCCCTGGCCGCCGTAGACGGGCAGCACGCTGACGCTGCGCATCTCGGCGGCGTACTTCTCGAACGCCTCGCACACCTGCAGGGCGAGCTCGCGGGTCGGCGCGAGCACCAGCGCCTGCGGCGTGCGCTGCGACATGTCGAGCTGGTCGAGGATGGGCAGCGCGAAGGCGGCGGTCTTGCCGGTGCCGGTCTGGGCGAGGCCCATCACGTCCCGACCCTCGAGCAGGTGGGGGATGGTCTGGGCCTGGATCGCGGACGGCGTCTCGTAGCCGACCGCGGTCAGCGCCTTCAGGATCCGGTCGCCGAGACCGAGGTCGGCAAAAGTCGTGGTCTCGTTCTCCGGGGTCTCACTCACCCGACAAGGGTAGTGCCGTGACCGATTTCACCAAGGATCCCCGGCGCGGTGCGCTGCATCACGCCTGAGCGGCGGGTAGCCGGCGGCTACTCGACGGTGACCGACTTGGCGAGGTTGCGGGGCTTGTCGATGTCGTGGCCCAGCGACAGCGCCGCGTGGTAGGCGAGCACCTGCAGCGGGATGGTGAGCAGGATCGGGTCGAGCTCGCGCTCGCTGCGGGGTACGTCGATGCGGCGGGCCGTGCGCTCGAGGTCGCCGAGGTCCACGCCGGCGTGGGTGACCACCGTGAGCGGGCCGCCGCGGGCCGCGATCTCGTGCAGGGCCGCGACGTTGCGCTCGACGAGCTCGTCGTCGGGGACGATCGCGACGGTCGGCACCTCCGGGGAGATCAGCGCCAGCGGGCCGTGCTTGAGCTCGCTGGTCTGGTAGGCCTCCGCGTGGCGGTAGCTGATCTCCTTGAACTTCTGGGCTCCCTCGCGGGCGACCGGGAAGCCGCGCACTCGGCCGACGAAGAAGAGGTTCTCGGCCCCGGCCAGCTCCCTGGCGACCTCCGCGAGCTCCTCCTCGCGACCGAGGACCTCCGCGACCTGCCCGGGGATGGCGTTGAGGCCGGCGATGAGCCGGCGCCCGTCGGAGATCGACAGGTCGCGGACCCGGCCGAGCTGGACGGCGAGCATCGCGAACGCGAGGAACATGTTGGTCAGCGCCTTGGTGGAGGCGACGGCGACCTCGGGGCCGGCGTGGAGGTAGATCCCGCCGTCGACCTCGCGGGCGATCGCGGAGCCGACCACGTTGACCAGGCCGATGACGAAGCCGCCCTTGCGCTGGATCTCCTGCACGGCGAGCAGGGTGTCGATGGTCTCGCCGGACTGGCTGACCGCGACGTAGAGCGTGTCCGGCTCGATGATCGGGTTGCGGTAGCGGAACTCGCTGGCCGCCTCGGCGTCCGCGGGGATCCGGGCCAGCTCCTCGATGAGCGCGGCGCCCATCTGGCCGACGTAGTAGGCCGAACCGCAACCGAGGATCTTGACCCGCTTGATCGCGCGCAGCTCGCGGGCGTCGAGGTTGAGGCCGCCGAGGTGGCCGGTGCCGAACTTCTCGTCGAGGCGGCCGCGCAGCACGGCCTCGGCGCGGGCGGGCTGCTCGAGCATCTCCTTGTGCATGAAGGAGTCGTGCTCGCCGGCGTCGTACGACGACGGGTCGATCTCCACCTCGCTGGCGCGCCGGTCGGTCGCGGCGAGCCCCACGTGGCCGGCCCCGTCGATGGTGCGGACCAGGTAGGTGCTGAACCCGTCCGCGGTCACCGTGGCCATCTCGCCGTCGGCGAGGTGGGCGACCGTCGTCGTGTAGCGGACGAGCGCGGCCAGGTCGGAGGCCACGTGCATCTCGTTCTTGCCGACGCCGATGATCAGCGGGCTGCCGTTGCGGGCGACGACGATGCGGTCGGGGAAGTCGGCGTGGGCCACCGCGATCCCGTAGGTGCCCTCGACCCGGGCGAGTGCCTCGGCGGTGCGCGCCTCGAGGGTGTCGGCGGTGGAGCGGGCGACGAGGTGGGCGAGCACCTCGGTGTCGGTGTCGGAGACGAGCTCGACGCCGGCGTCGGCGAGCTCGAGGCGCAGCGCCGCGGCGTTGTCGATGATCCCGTTGTGCACGACCGCGACCCGGCCGGACTCGTCGGTGTGCGGGTGCGCGTTCGCGTCGGTGGCCGGTCCGTGGGTCGCCCACCGGGTGTGGCCGATGCCGATCTTGCCGGTGAACCGCTTGGGCAGGCCGTCACCCAGGTCCCGCACCCGTCCCGCCTGCTTGGCGACCCGGACGCCGCTGGGCCCGAGCACGGCCAGGCCGGCCGAGTCGTAGCCGCGGTGCTCGAGCCGGGTCAGCCCCTCGAGCAGGAGCGGGGCCGCCTGCTGACCACCGATGTAGCCCACGATGCCGCACATGCCTGGTCTCCCTTATCCGTAGACGATCCGGCGCAGCTGGCGCTCGGAGAGGTCGGGCGCGGCCACCACGAGGCCGCGCAGCTCGGCGCGGAGCAGGGGAAAGATCTCGTCGTTCTTCCGCCCGTAGGTCTTCAGCTCCGCGTGCCGCCGCCGCACCCAGTCCTCGAGCGGCTCGTCGTGGAAGGACAGCACGTCCTCGACGAGCCGGCGCGCCTCCGCGGGGCTGAGACCGCTGGTCTCGGCCACGTGGCGGACGAGCCGCGGGTCGACATGCACCGCAGGATCGTGCTCCCCCATCGAGCCGGACATCAACTTCCTGCCCGAAATCGGGCAGGAACGCGCTGATTGCGCCCCTACGCGACAGGACAGGGGGCGCTCGCGGCCATTGTGACTCACGCCACAGTCGCTGGGGGAATGGTTGACGCGTCATCGACCGTTGAGGAGATCGTTGAGACTTCAACCAACCACCCCACAGGAGCACGCACCATGACCGAGACCACCACCGCCCTGACCGACATCTCCGGCGACTACACCCTCGACACCTCGCACAGCCGCCTGGGCTTCGTCGCCCGCCACGCGGTCGTCACCAAGGTCCGCGGCCAGTTCACCGACTGGAGCGCGACCGCCCACGTCGACACCGCCAACCCGGCCGCCTCGTCGGTCACCCTGACCATCAACCCCGCCAGCATCAGCACCGGCAGCGCCGACCGCGACGGCCACCTGCAGTCGGCCGACTTCTTCGACGTCGAGCAGTTCCCGGAGTGGAAGTTCGTCTCCACCGAGGTCAGCCGCGACGGCGACGAGTGGACCATCACCGGCGACCTCACCATCAAGGACGTCACCAAGCCGGTCACCATCGAGTTCGAGGAGAACGGCTCGGCCAAGGACCCGTTCGGCAACATCCGCGTGGGCTTCGAGGGCGACGTCACCATCAACCGCAAGGACTGGGGCCTGACCTGGAACGCCGCGCTCGAGACCGGCGGCGTCCTCGTCTCCGAGAAGATCAAGCTCGAGTTCGACATCTCGGCGATCAAGAACGCCTGATCCCACCCGTCGAGGCCGGCACCGCCGGCTCCGGGTACGACGCCCGGGTGGACCGCACGGTCCACCCGGGCGTCGGCGCATTGCAGCGTCGTTCGCACTGCGGACAACCCCTCTCACATCATGGACGAACCTGCGTAGCCTCGGGATCGCCCGGAGCACACCCCGCCCCCGGCCCCGCCCTTCCTCCACCGAGGAGCCCGCATGTTCAGCAAGGTCCTGGTCGCCAACCGCGGCGAGATCGCCATCCGCGCCTTCCGCGCCGCCTACGAGCTCGGTGCCCGCACCGTGGCCGTGTTCCCCTACGAGGACCGCGGCTCGGAGCACCGGCTGAAGGCGGACGAGGCCTACGAGATCGGCGAGCGGGGCCACCCGGTGCGGGCCTACCTCGACCCCGAGGCGATCGTGGCCACCGCCGTCGCCTGCGGTGCGGACGCGATCTACCCCGGCTACGGGTTCCTGTCGGAGAACCCCGCGCTGGCCGAGGCCTGCGCGGCGGCCGGCATCACCTTCGTCGGGCCGGACGCCTCGGTCCTCGAGCTCACCGGCAACAAGGCGCGCGCGATCGCCGCGGCCCGGGCCGCCGGCGTACCGACCCTGCAGAGCGTGGAGCCGTCGACCGACGTCGAGGCGCTGGTCGAGGCCGCCTCGGCGATCCCGGCGCCGCTCTTCGTCAAGGCCGTCGCGGGCGGCGGTGGTCGTGGCATGCGACGCGTCGACGACCCCGGCGCCGACGGTGCGCTGCTGCGCGAGGCGATCGAGACCTGCATGCGCGAGGCGGAGGCCGCCTTCGGCGACCCGACCGTCTTCATCGAGCAGGCCGTGGTCGACCCGCGGCACATCGAGGTCCAGGTGCTCGCTGACGGTACGGCCGGCCCCGGGTCCGAGGGCGGCGTCATCCACCTCTACGAGCGCGACTGCTCGGTGCAGCGACGCCACCAGAAGGTCGTCGAGATCGCGCCGGCGCCGAACCTCGACCCCGCGCTGCGCGACCGGATGTGCGCGGACGCGGTGCGCTTCGCCCGCGAGATCGGCTACAAGAACGCCGGCACCGTGGAGTTCCTGCTCGACCCGCACGGCAACTACGTCTTCATCGAGATGAACCCGCGCATCCAGGTCGAGCACACGGTGACCGAGGAGGTCACCGACGTCGACCTGGTGCAGTCCCAGCTGCGGATCGCGTCCGGCGAGACGCTCGCCGACCTCGGCCTCGTGCAGTCCGAGATCGTGCTGCGCGGCTCCGCGCTGCAGTGCCGGATCACCACCGAGGACCCGGCGAACGGCTTCCGCCCCGACACCGGCGTGATCACGACCTACCGCTCGCCGGGCGGCGCGGGCGTGCGCATCGACGGTGGCACGACCTACACCGGTGCCGAGGTGTCGGCGCACTTCGACTCGATGCTGGCCAAGCTCACCTGCCGCGGCCGCACCTTCGAGAAGGCTGCGGAGAAGGCCCGCCGCGCGGTCGCGGAGTTCCGCATCCGTGGCGTCTCCACGAACATCCCGTTCCTGCAGGCGGTCCTGGAGGACCCCGACTTCGTCGCCGGCGCGGTGACGACGTCGTTCATCGAGACCCACCCGCACCTGCTGCAGGCACGTGGCTCGGGCGACCGGGGCAGCAAGCTGCTCGCCTACCTGGCCGACGTCACCGTCAACAAGCCGCACGGCGAAGCCCGGGTCTCGGTGTCGCCCGCCAGCAAGCTGCCCGCGGTCGACACCTCCGCGCCGGTGCCCGACGGCTCCCGCCAGCGGCTGCTCGAGGTCGGGCCGGAGGCCTTCGCCGCCGAGCTGCGCTCGCGCACCGGGGTCGCGGTCACCGACACCACCTTCCGCGACGCCCACCAGTCGCTGCTCGCGACCCGCGTGCGCACCATCGACCTGCTCGGCGTCGCCGACCACGTCGCCCGGCTCACCCCGCAGCTGTGGTCGCTGGAGTGCTGGGGCGGCGCGACGTACGACGTCGCCCTGCGCTTCCTCGCCGAGGACCCGTGGGAGCGGCTGTCCGCGCTGCGCGCCGCGGTCCCGAACATCTGCCTGCAGATGCTGCTGCGCGGGCGCAACACGGTCGGCTACACGCCGTACCCCACCGCGGTCACGCAGGCCTTCGTCGAGGAGGCCGCCGCCACCGGCATCGACGTGTTCCGGATCTTCGACGCGCTCAACGACGTCGACCAGATGACCCCGGCAATCGAGGCGGTCCGTGCGACCGGGACGACCGTCGCCGAGGTCGCGCTCTGCTACACCGGCGACCTGTCCTCGCCGGACGAGAAGCTCTACACCCTCGACTACTACCTGCGCCTGGCCGAGAAGATCGTCGACGCCGGCGCGCACGTGCTCGCGATCAAGGACATGGCCGGCCTGTTGCGCGCGCCCGCCGCGCACACCCTGGTCACCGCCCTGCGCGAGCGCTTCGACCTGCCGGTGCACCTGCACACCCACGACACCCCCGGTGGCCAGCTCGCCACGCTGCTCGCGGCGATCGACGCCGGTGTGGACGCCGTCGACGCGGCCTGCGCCTCGATGTCGGGCACCACCTCGCAGCCGGCACTGTCCGCGCTGGTCGCGACGACCGACCACTCCCCGCGCGAGACCGGCCTCGACCTCGCGGCCGTCAACGCCCTGGAGCCCTACTGGGAGGCGACCCGGCGGCTCTACGCGCCGTTCGAGTCCGGCCTGCCCGCGCCCACCGGCCGCGTCTACACCCACGAGATCCCCGGCGGCCAGCTCTCCAACCTGCGCCAGCAGGCGATCGCGCTCGGCCTCGGCGAGAAGTTCGAGCAGGTCGAGGACATGTACGCCGCCGCGAACCGGATCCTCGGCAACGTGCCCAAGGTGACCCCGTCGTCGAAGGTGATCGGCGACCTGGCCCTGCACCTCGTCGCCGTCGGCGCGACCCCCGAGGCGTTCGAGGCCGACCCGGGCAAGTTCGACATCCCCGACTCCGTCATCGGCTTCCTCAACGGCGAGCTCGGCGACCCGCCGGGCGGCTGGCCCGAGCCGTTCCGCAGCAAGGCCCTCGCCGGACGGTCGTGGACCGCGCCCGAGCCGACCCTGGCGGCCGAGGACGAGGCGGCGCTCACCGGTGAGGACGGCGCCGCGCGCCGTCGTACCCTCAACCGGCTGCTGTTCCCCGCACCGACGAAGGCCTTCGAGGAGGCCCGCCAGTCGTACGGCGACCTCGCGGTCCTGCCGACGCGGGACTACCTCTACGGCCTCACCCACGGCGAGGAGCACGAGGTGCGGCTCGAGGAGGGCGTCACGCTGCTGCTCGGCCTCGAGGCGATCAGCGAGCCCGACGAGCGCGGCTTCCGGACCGTCATGTGCACCATCAACGGCCAGCTGCGCCCGGTGCCGACCCGCGACCGCTCCGTCTCGGCCGAGGCGCCGGCCGCCGAGAAGGCCGACCCCGGCCGGCCCGGCCACGTCGCCGCCCCGTTCCAGGGCGCGGTGACCCCGGTCGTCTCCGTCGGCGACACCGTCTCCGTCGGCGACACCGTCGCGACCATCGAGGCGATGAAGATGGAGGCCTCGATCACCGCTCCCGTCGACGGCGTCGTCAAGCGGATCGCGGTCGACGGCACCCAGCCCGTCGACGGCGGGGACCTGGTGCTGGAGATCGACGCGTCGTAGCCGGCACTGGTGCACCGGACTGTGCCCACCACGGTCCGCCCAGGAGGCCCGGAGGTTTCGAGGCTCGTCGCTGGCGCTCCTCGCACCTCAACCACCGGGGACGGCTCGTCGCTGGCGCTCCTCGCACCTCAACCACCNGGGACGGCTCGTCGCTGGCGCTCCTCGCACCTCAACCACCCGGGACGGCTCGTCGCTGGCGCTCCTCGCACCTCAACCACCGGGGACGGCTCGTCGCTGGCGCTCCTCGCACCTCAACCACCGGGAGCAGGTCGAAGCGAACCCAGGGCTTGCCGCCAGGCCAACGCCACCACCTACCGGAGCCAACCGCGCGCGCGGCAGCGCGGCGCCCGCGCCGAAGGCGCGTCGAGGGCAAGTGCGGGCCGAGCTTGCGAGGGCCTGCGCGCAGCCCTCGACAGGCGACGCGCTCGCGCGGATAGGGTCGAGGTATGGGTGAGGTCTTCGCGGGTCGCTACGAGCTGCTCGACCCGATCGCCGCCGGCGGCATGGGCACCGTGTGGCGGGTGCACGACCGCACGGCCGGCGACGTCAAGGCCGCGAAGGTGCTGCGCCAGGCCGACGCCGCGATGCTGCTGCGCTTCGTGCGCGAGCAGTCGGTGCGCATCGACCACACCCACGTGGTGACGCCGCAGTCGTGGGCGGGCGTGGACGACCGCGTGCTGTTCACGATGCCGCTGGTGCGCGGCGGCTCGGTCTCCGGGCTGATGAAGCGCAACGGCGGCACGCTGCCGCCCCGCTGGATCGCGGTGCTGACCGACCAGACCCTGCAGGCGCTGGAGGCGGTGCACGCGGCCGGCATCGTCCACCGCGACATCAAGCCGGGCAACCTGCTGCTGGAGCCGACCGGGTCCGGGCGCCCGCACCTGCGGCTGACCGACTTCGGCATCGCCGTCCCGAGCGACGAGCCACGGCTGACCCACGTCGCGATGGTGATCGGGACGCCCGGCTACATGCCGCCCGAGCAGTACCACGGGGCGGACCCGCACCCGAGCGCCGACGTCTACGCGCTCGGCATCGTGGTGCTCGAGATGCTGACCGGCCGGCGGCCGCCGGGCGACGGCGCGCCCGGACCGGTCGACGTCACGACGTTGCGCACCGGCGACCCCGAGCACGACGCCGTCCTCGACGTGGTGGCCGCCGCGACGGCGTACGACGCCTCCCAGCGCCCGACCGCCGCCGGGCTGCGCACCCACCCGGCCCTGCAGTCGCTGGTGGCCCGCTGGGACGACCCGGCGCTGGCCGACGACCTCACCGTGCCGGAGGAGTACGCCGACACCGTGGACCTCCCGCCGACCGGCCTCGCCACGGCCCCGCACCCGCCGCCCCCGCCGAGCGTCGCGGCGACCGCGCGGATGGGCACGTCGGTGCTGCCGCCACCGCCCCCGCCGTCGGCCACCGCGCAGCCGACGCGTCCGGACGTCCCCACGCCCCAGGGGCAGGGACGGGCGCCCGTCGACGCGTGGGTGCTGCTCGGTGCGGGCGTGCTCGGCCTGCTGGTCGCGCTCTTCCTGCTGCTGGGCTAGGCCGCTCAGCGGCGGGCGCGCAGGCGGACCACGCCGGCGCCCAGGCAGGCTAGGCTCGCCGCGGCGAGCCCCAGCCCGGCCCAGCGGCGGGTGCTGAACCAGCCGTCGCCGCCGATGGGGTTGCCCGACGCGACGGCGGAGAAGGTCTCCTCGGCGACGAGGAAGGGCTCCTCGGGGGAGTAGCCCTCGACCTGGGTGCCCTCGTCGGGCGAGGTCACCACACCCGGGTACGACGGCGCGCCGGCCGGCTCCCCGGTGACGGCCACCGTCAGCTCGACCGGGACGTCGAGCGCCTCGAGGTCCGAGGACTCGTCCAGCGGGCCGACCGACACCGCGACCCAGTGGTCGCCGGGGACCACGGGCAGGTCGTCGTCGAAACGGTTGCGGTAGCGCAGCGGGTTGGTGCCGGCGACGATGTCGAGCGCCTCGTCGTGGTGGTACTGCCCCTCGGCGGAGCCCTCCCCGTCGTCGTCCTTCAGCGCGAAGACGGCGCGCCGCGGGTCGACCAGCCGCACCCGGACAGGGATCCCGGAGTAGCGGCCCTCGAAGTCCGCCTCGTCGGCAGCGGGTGCGGTGACCCGCGCGACGAGCTGCTGGCCCCAGTCCAGGCCGACGCGCCACAGCTGCTCCTCACCCTGCGCCAGGGTGGTGCTGACGGTGGTGCCGTCGGCGCTCGCGTCGAGCTCGGGGGCGTCGTCGAAGGACGCGGCGCCGGGCAGGTCCTCGGCGTCGCCGGCGTCGGGGACGGCGTAGTCGACCGCCTCGGCCGGCTCCGGGAGCGAGGCGGCGTCGCCGACCCGGGCCTCCTCGACGACCTTGATCGCGATCGGCATCGGGGCGGTGACACTGCTCGAGCCGCGGCTGACCTCGATGCGCAGGGTGGCCGAGCTCTGGCACGGCGGTCGGTCGGTCGCGTCGGCGCTGGCCTGACCGACGCTGACCGCGGCGCCGAGCACGGACTGCGGGATGCCGTAGGTGATCGAGTCGTCGTCGGACTCGCACGAGGAGAAGCTGCCGTCCTCGTCGACGTACCCGACGTCCACCCGGACGGCGTCGGAGTCGGTGGAGGGCGGGGAGCCGACGACGCCGACGTGGACCGTGCTGTCGCGCAGCCGCCGGTCGTAGGTGAAGTGGTGGGTGTTCTGCGCGTCCGACCCGCCGAGCGAGTCGGACCACAGGCCGGGCTCGAGCACGGTCGGCTCGGCCGGGTTCGTGCTCCCGGTGCCGTCGTCGAGCGGGGCGCCGCCGACGTCGACCCCGCCCGGCGCGGCGAGCGCGGGAGCGGCGTACCCCGTCGTCACGGCGAGCCACGCCAGGCAGCAGGCGCCGGCGAGGACGGCAGGGACGGGTCGGCTCACGGGCGGCAGCCTATCCACGAGGAGGTACGACGAATCCTGCGACGGGACCCAACCCGACGGGGCAGCTGCGCGTCCTGACCACTGCACGCGCCCCCGCCGGGGGCCACAGGGAAGGATCGCTCCATGCCGTTCACCGCACCTCGCGGGCCGACCGACGAGGAGTTCGTCGAGCTCGTCCATGCTGCGTGGCCGTCGCTCTACCGCACGGCGGTGCTGCTCGTCCGCGAGCACGCCCTCGCCGAGGACCTCGTGCAGACCGCGCTGGCGAGGACCTACAGCCACTGGCACCGGATCCGTGACACGGGCGCCGCGCAGGCCTACGCCCGCCGGGCGATGGTCAACGCGACGACCAGCATGTTCCGGCGACGGTCGTTCCGCTCCGAGCGGCCGACGGGGCAGATGCCCGAGCCGCCCGCGCGCGAGCCGGACCCCGCCGAGCGGCTCGACGTGCTGGCGGCGCTCGCGCAGCTCCCGCCGCGCCAGCGTGCGGTGGTCGTCCTGCGCTTCTACGAGGACCTCTCCGTCGCCGAGACCGCGCAGGCCCTCGGGATCAGCGACGGGACCGTGAAGAGCCAGACCTCCGACGCGTTGCGCCGGCTGCGCTCCTTGCTCGGCGACGCCGTCGACCTGCCCGGCGACCGTCCCACCACCACCACCGCCCGCTCCGGCGGCTCCAGCAGCAGCCGCAGCACCGCCACCCCGGGAGGACACCATGGCTGAGCAGCTCTCCGACCTTCTGCACGGGTGCGCCGACACCGTCGACGTGCCCCACCCCGACGCCACGGCCATCGCTGCCCGCGGCCGCACGATGCGGACCCGCCGGCGTGCGGGCACCGTCGTCGCCGCGGCACTCGTTGTCGGCGCGCTCGGCCTCGGTGGCGTCGTCCTCGGCAACGCCCTCGACGGTGAGGCCCGCAGCTCGCAGGTCGCCCAGCGGGGCGAGGAGGACCCGGGTTCCGCCGCCGCGGACGAGTACGCCGAGCGCTCGGCGTGGTCGGCCGGCAGCGGGGTCACGATCGGCACGACCACCGTCGACCTCGGCTCGCCGGTCGCCCACCTGGCCCAGACGTCCTCGGGCGTCGTCGCCCGCCTCTTCCAGGGCGACGCCGGCAACTCGTTCGTCCTGGTGCGGCCCGACGGCGCCACGGTCGAGCTCGGGATCCCCTCCTCCGTCGTGCACGTCGAGGGCGACCTCGCCCACCCGCGCGTCGCGTGGCTCGAGGTCGAGGGCGAGACCATGGTCGCGCACGTCTGGGACGTCGACGAGGACCGCGAGGTCGGCCGGGCCTCCCAGCCCGCGCAGGAGCCCGGCGGCCTGTCGGGCCTGCTGGGCGGCGAGGCGATCCCGGTGCCCCGCCTCGACGGCGACGACGTCTACTTCAGCGTCGACAACGACGTCCACTTCCGCGTCGACTGGGCGAACGGCGGGGCCACCGCGCTGCCGTACGCCGTGCACTCCGTCCACGACGGCATCGCCACCGCGCTGGACGACGCGGGCGCCGAGGACGGCGAGTGGCTCGTGTACGACGTCGACGCCGACCGCGTGCTGCGCCGGCTCGGCAGCGACAGCATCGACGCCGTGGTCTCGCCGGACGGGCGGCAGGTGCTGACCCTGGGCCAGACCGACGAGGGCAGCGCGATCGGCGCGCTGGTGCCGGTCGCGGGCGGAGACCCGGTCCCGCTGGCGGGGGTCGGCCTGGTCTCGACCTGGGCCCACGACGGCCACGTCGTCTCGCTGGACGGGGAGACGTCGGCGCTGGTGCGGTGCGACGCCGCCGGGACGTGCGAGCGCGAGCAGGTCACCGCGCCGGACCGCGCCCAGGTCCTGCTCGCCGACCAGCTGGTGGTCGGCTGACGGCACCGGGCACGACAGCGGCCCCGCACGGATCTCGTGCGGGGCCGCTGCTGCGTGACCCTGGCGCCCCGGGGTGCGGGGTGCCGTCAGCCCGGGTGGCGGCTCAGGCCTCGGTCGGGCCGGCCTCGTCGTCGACACCGTCGTCGGCACCGTCGTCGGCACCGTCGTCGGCACCGTCGTCGGCACCGTCGTCGGCACCGTCGTCGGCACCGTCGTCGACCACGTCGGCCTCGGGGCCGTCGGCGAGGATGCCGTAGAGGCTGCGGCGGGCCTCGACGAGGACGTCGACTGCGGCCCGGCGCTGGCTGTCGGAGCCCGCGGTGACGATCTGCCACACGGCGCTCATGACCTGGCCGATCTCGGCCT
>NZ_JAER01000063.1 GCF_000519005.1 Nocardioides sp. J54
CCGTCCCCCGCCGTCAAGGACGTCGCTGCGCTCCGCCGCTACGCGGTCGCTTCGCGATCCTTGACCGCGGGGCCCTGACGGACGGCAGGCGGCGCGCTTGCCGGCACGGACTGCGTGTCTCCCGGTGGTTGAGGTGCGACGAGCGCCAGCGAGGAGCCTCGAAACCTCCGGGCCTGCCTGGCGGGCTGTGGTGGCGGCGGTTCCCCGCACCGGGTCCGCGACGTACCGTCGAGGGCATGACTCCTGCCGACCTCCTGGCCGACTCCTTCGGCCGTGTCCTCGAGAGCGTCGAGGCGGTGCTGGACGGGGCGAGCGACGAGCAGCTCGCGCACCGGCCGGACCCCGACGCCAACAGCATCGGGTGGCTGGTGTGGCACCTGACCCGGGTGCAGGACGACCACGTCGCGGACGTCGCGGGGCAGGAGCAGGTGTGGACCGGAGGCGGGTTCGAGGACCGGTTCGGGTTGCCGCTGAGCCCGGGTGACATCGGCTACGGCCACAGCAGCGAGGAGGTCGGGCTGGTGCGCGCGTCGGCCGGCCTGCTGGCGGAGTACTACCGCGCGACGCACGCGCGCACGCTGGAGTACGTCGCCACGGTGACCGGCAACGACCTCGACCGGGTCGTCGACGAGCGGTGGGACCCGCCGGTGACGCTCGGGGTGCGGCTGGTCAGCGTGGTCAACGACTGCACGCAGCACGTCGGGCAGGCGGCCTACCTGCGCGGGTTGGTCGACCGCGCCGGCTGACCGGACCGGCTGACAGCGCCGGCAGGCCTCAGGCCAGGCTGCGGATGATGGCGCCCGCCGGTCCGGTCGGGGCCGCGCGGAAGCCGGTGCCGGCCCACAGGTGCAGGCGGTGCGGGTCGCCGGCAGCGGCGGCGGCACGACGCAGGCCCCGGGTCAGGTGGTGCAGCTCGGGATAGCCGAGCGGTGCCAGGGCGTCGTACCGCTCGACGAAGGCGTTGCGCAGCGCCCGCGCGGGACGACCGGTGAAGGCGTGGGTGACCACGGTCGTGGTGAACGCCGGGTCGGCGAGTGCGGCGCGGTGGGTGGCCGAGGTGCCCGCCTCGTCGGCGCGCAGCAGGAGCGTGCCGACGGCGACCGCCTCCGCCCCCGCCGCGAGCAGGTCGCGGACGGCGTCGGGGCCGTCCACCCCGCCGCCGGCCACCACGGGCAGCCGCGTGGCTGCCCGGACCTGCCGGACCACGTCCGCGGTCGGGGCGTCGCCGGACCGGCGGCCCGGGTCGAAGGTGGCGCTGTGCCCGCCGGCGCGTGGTCCCTGCACGACGAGCCCGTCGACGCCGGCCTCCTCGGACTGGCGTGCCTCGTCCGCGGTCGTCACCGACGCCAGCACCCGGGAACCGGCCCGGCGGAGGCGGGCGACGTCCGCGGCCGGCGGGAGGCCGAAGGTGAGCGAGACGAGCGGGACCGGGTCGGCGACCAGCAGGTCGAGCTTGGCGGGCCAGGCGTCGTCGTCGTGCTGCGGCTCGGCGGGCAGCTCCACGCCCGGGTCGGCGGCGTCGGCGGCCAGGGCCGCACGGAAGGCGTCGTACGACGCGCGGTCGACCGCGCCGGGCTGGGGCACGAAGAGGTTCACCCCGAACGGCCGACCCGTCGCCCGGGCCTCGCCGAGCAACGCCTCGAGCGCAGCGGGCGACAGGTAGCCCGCGGGCAGGAAGGCGAAACCGCCGGCGTCGGTGACGGCGGTGGCGAGGGCGACGGTCGACGGCCCGCCGGCCATCGGAGCGGCGACGACGGGCAGGTCGGTGTCGAGCAGGCTCACCCGTCCAGTCTGGCGCGGGACGCCACCCGGTAGCGCACGAAGGACGGCACGAGGAGCGCCGCGGCGACGGTGAGCACCACGACCAGCACACCCCCACCGGTGGCCGCGGCCGCCGTGCCGACGGCCACGGCGGTCGCGCCGTGCGTGACGTCGGCGATGCGGGGGCCTCCGGCCACCACGACGATGAAGATCCCCTGCAGGCGGCCGCGGACCTCGTCGGCCGCCGCGCTCTGCAGCATCGCGCTGCGGAAGGCGGCCGAGGCCATGTCGACCGCCCCGCCGACCACGAGCATGAGGACGGCCAGCAGCAGCCAGGGGCGTGCCGACCCCGAGGTCAGGTCGGCGCCGAGGACGGCCAGGCCGAAGCCCGCCATCGCCACGCCCCACACGACGATGCACCAGATGACGGCCCTGCCCTGTGCGGTGACCCGCGAGACCCACCCCGAGAAGATCCCGCCGAGCACGGCGCCGGCCGGGATGCCGGCGAAGAGCAGGGCGAAGGCCAGCCCGCCCTCCTCCGGGCCGAGGAAGCTCTCGTGCGCGATCTCGGGGAAGAGCGCCCGCGGCATGCCGAAGACCATCGCGATGATGTCGACGACGAAGGACATCATCAGCACCGGGTGGCGGCGCAGGTAGGCGATGCCCTCCGCGACCGACCGCAGGCCGGGCGTGCCGGTGACGCCCTCGACGGGCAGCCGCGGCAGCCGTACGACGGCGAAGAGCGTCGCGAGCAGGCAGACCGCGTCGGCGAGGTAGAGCCAGGCGTAGCCGGTGAACGGGATCAGCACCCCGGCCACGAGCGGGCCGCCGATCGCACCGGCCTGGACGACCGTCATGTTCAACGAGTTCGCCGCGGGCAGTACGTCCACGTCGAGCAGGCGCGGCAGCACCGCGGAGCGGGTCGGCTGGTTCACGGCGAAGAACGCCTGCTGGACGGCGAACAGCGACAGCAGCACCCACACGTTGCCGAGGTCCAGCGCCGCCTGCAGCCAGAACAGCGCGGCCGTCGCGATCAGGCCGGACGTCGTGATGACCAGGATCGTGCGCCGGTCGAAGTGGTCCGCGAGCGCCCCGCCCCACAGGCCGAACACCACCAGCGGCACGAGGCCGAAGACGCCGGTCAGGCCGACGTACGCCGACGAGCCGGTCTCGGAGTAGATCTGCGCCGGCACCGCGACCACGGTCAGCTGCGCACCGACCACCGTGATGATGTTGGCCAGCCACAGCCGCCGGAAGTGCGGGTTCTGCAGCGGCCGCGTGTCGGCCAGCATCCCGCGAAGGCTCACCGGGTCAGGCTACGGACGGCGGCCGGAACCCGATGAATCCACGCCGCTGCGCGGGTCAGCACAGCCATGGGCACCTCAGCAGGGGGCGGGCCGCCGCACGGCGTCGGGCCGCTCGACATCACCTTCACCGAGACGCTGCGCCGCAGCGACGCACCCGGCGGCTGGACCTACGTGGTCTGGCCCGAGTCGGCTGCGCGGTTCGGCACCCGCGGCCGGGTCAAGGTGCGCGGCACCGTGGACGACGTGCCGTTCGAGACCTCGTTCATGGCCCTGGGCGACGGCAACCACAAGCTGCCCGTGGCCAACGGACTGCGGGTCGAGAGCGGCAAGGAGGCCGGCGACACCGTCGAGGTGCACCTGACCGCGCGGCTCAGCTGACCGGGCGGCTCAGCTGACCGGGCGGCTCAGCTGACAGGCGGTTCACCTGACGGCCGGCCAGCAGTAGCGGTGTCGTCGGCCGGCCCACGGAGGACTGCTTCGGCGGGAGACCGATGAGAAAAGCGGTGGCAGGCTGTCGTACCGGGCAGCCACCGTTCGTGGTGGTGACGAGGGCGGTCACCAGGACCACCCGGCCGACCGGAGGAGACGACCCATGACGCAGTACCTGCTCAGCGTGCACGGCAGCGAAGAGGACTACGCGAACATCGATCCCCAGGAGGTCACCGAGATGGTCGCCGCCGTCGACCGCTTCAACGACAAGCTCCAGGCCGACGGCGTGTGGGTCTTCGCCGGAGGCCTCGAGACGGCCAGCACGGCCAGCGTCGTCGACGCGTCGGCGGGCGACACGGTGGTGACCGACGGGCCCTACCTCGAGACCAAGGAGCACATCGGCGGCTTCTGGATCCTCGAGCTTCCGGACCGCGAGACCGCGCTCCGGTACGCCGCGGAGGGCTCGGTCGCCTGCCGGGGCAAGGTCGAGGTCCGCCCGTTCCAGGCCGAGCCGCCGAGCGCGTGACCGGGGCTGCCGCGGAGGCGCGCGCGGCCGTCGAGCAGATCTTCCGCGAGGAGTACGGCCGGATCATCGCCTCGCTGGTCCGCCGCTTCGGCGACATCGACATCGCCGAGGAGGCTGCCGGCGAGGCCCTGGTCGCCGCCCTCGAGAAGTGGCCCGAGGGCGGCGTACCTCCCAACCCCGGGGGCTGGCTGACCACCACGGCCGGCAACCGGGCCATCGACAAGCTGCGCCGCGAGAAGCTGCGCGAGTCCAAGCACGAGGCTGCCGTGGTCATCCAGGACGACACCCCGCACGAGCCGGTCGGCGCGGTCGTCGACGACCGGCTCCGGCTGATCTTCACCTGCTGCCACCCGGCACTGGCGCCCGAGGCGCGGATCGCGCTCACCCTGCGCCTGCTCGGCGGCCTGACCGTCGCCGAGGTCGCCGCCGCCTTCCTGGTGCAGGAGACCACGATGGCGCAGCGGATCACCCGCGCCAAGGCCAAGATCAAGGGCGCCAACATCCCCTACCGCGTCCCGGAGGCCGAGGACCTGCCTGGCCGCGTCGGCACGGTGCTGGCGGTCCTGCTGCTGATCTTCAACGAGGGCTACCTGTCCTCCGGCGACGGCGACCCGGTCCGCGCGGAGCTCACCGGTGAAGCGATCCGGCTGGCCCGGATCCTCCACCAGCTGCTGCCCGACGACCCCGAGGTCACCGGGCTGCTCGCCCTGCTGCTGCTCACCGAGGCGCGCCGCGCGGCGCGCGTGCGCGGTGGCGAGCTGGTGACGCTGGAGGAGCAGGACCGCGGCGGCTGGGACCGCGGGCTCATCGTCGAGGGCCACGCCCTGGTCCGCCAGTGCCTCGCCCGGAACCAGCCGGGGCGCTACCAGCTGCTCGCCGCGATCAACGCCGTGCACACCGACGCCCCGACGGCCGCTGACACGGACTGGTCGCAGGTCGCCGCGCTCTACGACCAGCTCGCGCACCTCGACCCCTCGCCGGTCGTGGCGCTCAACCGGGCCGTCGCGATCGCGGAGCTCGACGGCCCCGAGGTGGCGCTCGCAATCGTCGACCGGTTGCCGCTGGAGAACTACCACGCGTGGCACGCCACCCGGGCCGAGCTGCTGCGGCGGCTCGGCCGCTCCGCGGAGAGCCGGGCGGCGTACGACGCCGCGCTGGCCGTGTGCGACAACATCGCCGAGCGCGCCTACCTCACCCGCAAGCGCGGGGAGCTGGTCGGCGGCTAGCCGGGCTCCTCACCGGGGGCGTCGACGCGGGGCAGCCACATCACGAAGCGGGTGGTGGGGCTGGCGGTGTCCAGCGACAGGTGGCCGCCGCACAGCTCGGCCAGGTCGGCGGCGACGGCGAGGCCGATGCCGTGGCCGGCGCCGTCCCGGCTGGTCACCCCGCGCCGGAAGACGTCGGGGCCCAGGGTGCGGGTGCCCTCGTCCGCGACCGCGATCTCGAGGTGCGTGCCGGCGTCGCGCGCCTCGACGGTGATCGCACCGCTGCCGTGGACCCGCGCGTTCTCGACCAGCACGTCGAGGACCTGCTCCACGGCGCCGGTGGCGGCCCGGGTGCGGGCGGTGCCGTCCGTGTCGACGACGAGCTCCCGGCCGTCCGCCGCCAGCGTGGTCTGCCAGCGCACGGCGGCCGCGAGCACGAGGCTGCCGAGCGCGACGACCTCCTGGCCGTCCAGCCGCCGGCCCCGGGCGAGGTCGAGCAGCTCGTCGATCGCCGCGTTGAGGCGGTCCAGCTCGGCGATCCCGCGCTCCAGCTCGGCCCGCACCTCGGGCGCGGTCTCCGGCCACAGCGTCAGGTCCTCCAGCCCCAGCCGGAGCGCGGTGACCGGGGTCCGCAGCTGGTGCGAGGCGTTCGCGGCGAACTCGCGCTCGCGCCGGACCAGCGCGTCGAGGCGGCCGGCCGCGCCGCGCAGGGAAGCGCCGATGGCCTCCGCCTCCGGCACCCGGTACGACGGCACGTCGATGTCGAAGCGGCCGTGGCCGAGCTCACGGGAGTGGACCGCGAGCTCCTGGAACGGGCGCGACATGCGCCGGGCGATGCCGTAGCCGAGCAGTGCGGAGCCGACGGCGAGGACCAGGCCGAGCAGCACCAGCGGGGTGATCGCCGTGCGCACGCCGGCGGTGACCGTGTCGCCGGAGACGCTCAGGTGCAGCGCGCCGCCACCGGGCAGGTCGCGGACGACCTCGATGCCGCCGTCGGCGTCCTCGGCGCCCCCGGCGACCAGCGTCTCGCCCTGCTCGGGCAGGTATTCCACCCGGTCGGCGCCGGTGAGCCCGTGCTCGAGGAGGGCGACGTCGACGTCGCCGCCGCGCTCGCGCCGCTCCTCGACGAGCCCCTCGAGCGCTGCCGCGGTGCTGTCGAGGGTGCTCCACTCCTGGTCGCGCACGAGGTCGGCCAGGAAGTAGGCCCGCGGGACGCCGTACATGCCGATGACGGCGAGGGTCAGGCCGACGAAGGCGATGACCAGCCGCTCACGCATCGGCGCGGGCGTCCTCGAGCCGGAAGCCGATGCCGCGGACGGTGCCGAGGGTGATCGGTGCGTCCGCGTCCTGCAGCTTCTGCCGCAGGCGGCCGATCGTCGCGTCGAGGGTCTTGGTGGAGCCGAACCAGTTCTCGTCCCACACCTTCGCCATCAGCGTCTCGCGGCTCACCACGGCGCCACGGTTCTCGTCGAGCAGTGCGAGGACGTCGAACTCCTTGGCCGTGAGGGCGAGCTCGGCCCCGGCGACCCAGGCCCGGCGGGCGGCCCGGTCGAGGCGGAAGCCCGGGCGGGCGCCGCTCGCCGGCTCGCGCACCGGCGCGGGTGCCGTGACCGCGGGCTCGGGCTCGGCAGGACCGTCGACGACGGCCGGCCGGTGCGCACGGCGGAGCAGGGCCCGGACCCGGGCCAGCAGCTCGGAGAGGCTGAACGGCTTGGCGAGGTAGTCGTCGGCGCCGACGTCGAGGCCGACCACCCGGTCGAGCTCGCCGGCGCGGGCGGTGAGGATGACGATCCCGCCGGCGTATCCGTCGGCACGGAGCCGACGGCACACGTCGAGGCCGTCCATGTCGGGCAGGCCCAGGTCGAGCAGCACGAGGTCGACGCCGCCGTCCGCGACCCGCGCGACCGCGGGCTCCCCGGCGGCGACCCGTTCGACGTCGTACCCCTCGCGCTGGACGGCGCGGACGAGCGGGGCGGCGATGGCGTCGTCGTCCTCGACGATCAGCAGGCGCACGGGCACTCACCGAGCATAGGGGGACCCCGGAGGCACGGTGGCCGAGCGCGCCCGGGCGCGACGGTCGGCGTCGAGGGCCACCAGCACGCCGAGCACCAGCACGATGGTCACCGCCTCCTGGATGCCGAGGCCGGTCCTGGCCTGCCCGGGGAGCCCGACGGCCACGGCGAGCCCGGTGGCGAGCAGCTGTGCGCAGACGACGACCACGACCGGGAGCCGCGTCTCCAGGCAGCTGTGACGGGACAGGGCGACGGCTGCGGCGAAGGTGACCGGCGCGAGGACCGCGGCGGTCACCGAGGCGCCACCCGGTCCGACGCCGAGGGCCCGGCCCAGCTCACCGGTGCCGAGGAGCACGGCCAGCAGGACGGCGACGCGGGTAGCGACGCTGTGGCGGTCCATCAGAAGTCCCGGTCCGCCGCACCGGTCTCGGTGACCGGCGTGGTGGAGCACGCCCCGCCGGTGGGCGAGGTGGCCGCGCCCGAGGGGCTCCACACCATGCCCGGCGTCGTGGTGACGGTGCGCAGGCCGGACCCGGACGACACGGTGCCCAGGACGATCGTGACGACCGTGCGGTCGGCGCCGTCGACGCTGACCGTGGTCGCGGTCATGGTGGCGTTGAAGGACACCTGCTTCTTCGTCTTCACGTAGTCCTCGCGCAGCGCCACCGAGCCGACGTTCACGGTGCTGCTGCCCCGCTGCACGTCGAGCACGTCGTTCTTGGGCCCGGTGCCGACGCCGTTGACGTTGCCGTCGCGCAGGCGCAGCGTGACCGGCACGGCCGCACCGTCCCAGCCGGCCGACAGGCTGGCCGGGGTGACGACCTCGCTCCAGGTCAGGGTGAGGGTGTCGCCCGCGTCGAGGCGGCCGGCGGTGCCGTCGCCGTTCGTGGCCTGGACGTCGATCGCCCGCAGCGGGCTGTTGTCGACCTTGCGGGTCAGCACCGCCGAGGTGGTGGTGCCGCCACGGCCGTCGAGGAGGACGGCGCGCAGGTCGCGGTTGCCGTCGGCGACGCTGCGGGTGTCCCACGTGCAGGAGTACGGCGCCGCGGTGGCCGTGCACAGGTCGGTCCAACTGCTGCTGCCGCTCGGGGCGTGCTGGATCCGCACGGAGGTCACGCCGGCGGTGGAGTTGGCCTGCGCGCTCACGGCGACGGTGCCGGTGAGCACGGTGCCGGGGTCGTCCAGGGAGACGGACGAGACGGTGTTGTCTACGACGCGACCGGTGACGGCCGCCGAGGTGGTGGTGTTGCCGGCGACGTCGGTGGCGACGGCGCGGAACGAGTAGGTGCCGTCGACCAGGGCGGTGGTCGCGAAACGGCAGGTGTAGGGCTCCGCGGTGGTCGTGCACAGCGGCTGCCAGGTGCTGGTGCCGCTGCGCTGGTGCTGCAGCGTGACCTGCTGGACACCGGAGTGCGCGTCGGTGGCGGTGGCGCCGAAGGTCACCGTGCCACTCAGGGGCGAGCCGGGGTCGGTCATCGAGACGGTCGGGGCGAGGTTGTCGACCTGGACGTCCCGGACGACCGCCGAGGTGGCGGTGGTGAGCAGGAAGGTGGCGACGGCGCGCAGGTCGTACTCACCGTTGGCGAGGCCCGTCGTGCTCCACGTGCAGGCGAACGGTGCGGACAGCCCGGAGCACAGCGGCTTCCAGGCCGTCGTGCCGGCGGGGGCGTACTGCACGGTGACGCTCCACGCCAGCGGGCCGCCGTTGAAGACGGTGGCGCTCATCGACACGTTGCCGCGGACCACCTCGCCGGGGTCGGAGAGCACCACGAGCACGTTGTTGGCCACGGTGGTGCGGACGACCTCGGAGACGGTGGTGTAGCCCGCGCCGTTGGTGGCGCGGGCGCGCAGGTCGTAGGTGCCGTCGGCCATCGAGCCGGTGGCCCAGCTGCAGGTGTATGGCGCGACCGTGTCGGTGCACAGCGTGGCCCACGACGTCGTGCCGGGGGCGAGGTACTGCAGGGTGACCGAGGAGATGCCGGACTC
This sequence comes from Nocardioides sp. J54, assembly GCF_000519005.1. Classification (GTDB taxonomy): domain Bacteria; phylum Actinomycetota; class Actinomycetes; order Propionibacteriales; family Nocardioidaceae; genus Nocardioides. The sequence goes on from NZ_JAER01000063.1 coordinate 9,227, forward strand.
GGCGTCGCTGGCGGTGGCGGCCAGGGTGACTGTGCCCTGGACGGGCGTGCCGGGCGAGGTGACGGCGACGGTCGGCGCGGTCCAGTCGGCCGCGGCGCGGACCGTGCCGACGTTGGCGCTGGTGCTGGTGAACGTCGCGTCCGAGAACCCGCTGAACAGCCGGGAGGACCCGGTCAGCACGACGAGGCCGAGGAGCACGATCGCGGTGGTGCGACGCATGTCGGTCCTTCCGGTGCCGGGCCCGCTGGGCGGTGCCTGGGATGGTGGCTGGGGTGGTGGCTGGGTGGTTGTTGCTGGCGTGCGGGAGGCGGGCTGTCTCCGGTGCCTCCAACGCTAGGGAGGGGCGACCCACGGCCGGTCGACACGACCTCCACGCGCTCTCCACAAAACGGAACAGGCGGCGTTCCCCCGGCCCCACGCCGGGGGAGCGCCGCGCCTCGCTGGTGCTGGTCAGGCCGGCCGGGCGGCGCCCGGACCTGTCCCCGGTGCGGGGTCGGGGCGCGTGCGCACGGCGGCCACCAGCTGGCCGAGGCTGAGCAGGGCGACCAGGCCGGCCGGGAGGCCGACGACGAGGAGTCGCACCTGCGGGTCGGCCAGCGCGATGAGCGCGTAGCCGACGTACGGGACCGAGTAGGCCACGACCGGCTGCTCGTCCGCGGTGAGCGAGAACCGCCAGGGGTCAGGGTCCGGGTTCGCGTCGCCCTGCGTCCGCAGCACCTGCGCGCCCTCGGGGGAGCGGCCGATGGAGACGATGCGGTGCGTGACCAGCGAGGTGACGCCGGACGCGGGCGGCGGCTGGTAGGTGATCACGTCGCCGACCTCCAGGTCGGCGGCGGGGACCTGCTCCTCGAAGACGATGGACCCCTTGTCGTAGGTCCCCGCCATCGAGCCGCCGGTGATCACGTACCGCTCGTGCCCCAGCAGCGACGGCAGCACGTAGGCGATGCCGAGCAGCGTCACCGCCACCAGCAGGAGGTTGCCCGTGGCCCCGAGGGCCCGGTGGAGCCGGGTGCGTCGGTGCTCGGCCATGGTGGTCTCCTGGTGGTGTCAGTGGTGTCGGTGGTGTCGGTGCTGTCAGTGGGTGGTTCAGTGCCGGGGCCGGTCAGGGATCACTGCTCGTAGGTGTCGCCGTCGAGCTGGATCGAGTCCCACTGGTAGGACGCGGAGGCGGTCTTGCCCTGGTCGGCGTTCGGGGTGCCGGTCGCGAGCTTCACCGAGAACTTGTAGGTGTTCGCGACGCCGGCCTGGACCACGCCGAGGTCGGTCTTGGTGCCGTCGACCAGGCCGCCGAACGTGCCGTTGTAGACCGAGGCGCCGGTGGTGGTGTTGGTGATCGCCAGGGTCAGGTTCGAGCCAGTGAACCCGTTGGCCGACGCGGTCTCGGTGAGGCTGAAGGTGGCCGGCAGGCTGCCGGTGTTGGTCAGCGTGAGCGAGCCGTTGAGGGTGTCGCCCGGCTTCATGTTGGCCAGGTCGAAGACGGCGCCGCCGTCCTTGGAGTTGCTCTGCGACAGCGTGCCGGAGGTGACGGCGCTGATGGTGTTGCTGGACTGCGAGGTGAAGGTGGCACCCGAGCCCACCGCGATCGCGCCGGCGGCGGCGAGGGTGGCGAGCGGGACGAGGACCTTCTTGGACATCTGCATGGGAGCTTCTCCTGTGGTGGTGGCGGGGGCTGTTCCCCGATGACCAGAACTCTTCCAAGGCGCGCTTCACACGCGGTCCACACGAGACCCCCGCGAATTCCCCGGCTCCTCCACGGTTCGGCACACCCCGCCGTGGAGCTCCACGAGATCTCCACGAACGCTCCCCGGCGGCTGGACGGGCGCTCGTACCCTGTCGTCATGACGCTCGCCCCGCTCACGCTCCCGACCTCGTCCGACGCCTGGCCCGACTGGATCAGGGAGCGCTCGGCGGCCGAGCTCGCCCGCGCGACCGAGCTCGTCGACGGCCTGCGGACGGCGCCGCCCGCCGACCCGGTCGAGGTGCTGCGCCAGTGGGACCGGGCGTCGGGCCACCTGGGCAACGTCGCCGCGCTGGGGTCGCTCTTCGGCAACGTGCACCCGCAGGAGTCCGCCCGCGACCTCGCGGACGGGGTCGAGCAGGAGGCGTCGCGGCTGGCGACGCAGTGGAGCCTGGACCGCGGGCTGTACGACGTGTTCGCCGCCATCGAGGACGACGCGGTCGCGCACGACCCGCTCGCGCTGCGGCTGCTGCAGAAGGTGCGCGACGACTTCCGCCGCTCCGGCGTGGACAAGGACGAGGAGACCCGCGCGCGGATCAGCGCCATCCGGGAGCGGATCACCGAGCTCGACCAGGAGTTCAGCCGGGTCACCCGCGACGACGTGCGCAGCATCCGCGTGCGCCCCGAGCAGCTCGACGGCATGCCGGCCGACTGGCTGGAGGCCCACCCCGCCGACGAGGACGGCCTGGTCACGGTCACCACCGACTACCCGGACTCGGTGCCGGTGCGGATGTTCGCCCACGACCAGGCCGTGCGGCGCGACATCACCGTCGCGTCCCTCGAGCGCGGCTGGCCGACCACCGAGGCGCTGCTCACCGAGCTGTTCGACCTGCGCCACGAGCTCGCCACGACCGTCGGCTACCCCGACTGGCCGTCGTACGACGCGGACGTGAAGATGATCGGCAAGGGCTCCGCCATCCCCGAGTTCATCGACCGGATCGCCGAGGCGGCCGAGGAGCCGATGCGTCGCGACCTCGACCAGCTGCTCACGCGCTACCGGCAGGACTTCCCCGACGCGACCGAGGTCCCGGGCTACGACTACCAGTACTACGCCGAGCTGGTCCGCTCCGAGCAGTACGCCGTGGACTCGCAGCGGGTGCGCACCTACTTCGACTTCGGCAAGGTCCGCCAGGGCCTGCTCGACGTGACGGGCCGGCTCTTCGACCTGTCGTACCGGCAGGTCGACGTGCCGGTGTGGCACGAGGAGGTGACCGCCTACGAGGTCGACAAGGACGGCCGCACCATCGGGCGGATCTACCTAGACCTCCACCCGCGCGAGGGCAAGTACAAGCACGCCGCGCAGTTCACGCTCACCGACGGCGTCGCGGGCGAGCAGCTGCCCGAGGGCGTGCTGGTGTGCAACTTCTCCCGGGGCCTGATGGAGCACGACCACGTCGTGACGCTCTTCCACGAGTTCGGCCACCTGCTGCACCACGTGCTCGCCGGGCACGGCGACTGGTTCCGCTTCGCCGGCGTCGCCACCGAGTGGGACTTCGTCGAGGCGCCGAGCCAGATGCTCGAGGAGTGGGCGTGGCACGCCGACGTGCTGCGCACCTTCGCCAGCAACGAGGCCGGGGAGCCGGTCCCGGCCGACCTCGTCGCGGCGATGCGTGCCGCCGACGACTACGGCAAGGGCATCTACGCCCGCACCCAGATGTTCTACGCCGCGATCTCGTACTGGTTCCACGCCGACCGGGCGCTGCCCGCCAGCCAGGTCCCCGACCTCACCGACCGGATGGTCGAGCTGCAGGCGCGGTACGCCGCCTTGCCGTACCTGGCCGGCACCCACATGTTCGCCAGCTTCGGCCACCTCGGCGGCTACAGCTCGGCCTACTACACCTACATGTGGTCGCTGGTCATCGCGAAGGACATGTTCAGCGCCTTCGACGCCGACGGCGACCTCTTCGACCCGACGGTCGCGCACCGCTACCGCGACCGGGTGCTGGTCCCCGGCGGCAGTGCTGACGCCGCCGACCTGGTCACCGACTTCCTGGGCCGCCCGTTCGCCTTCGACGCCTACGCCGCCTGGCTCGCCAGGTAACGGTCTGCACCACACTGCCCCTTTGCATCGCGACCACGCTCGGCGTACCATTGCGATATATCGCGAAATGAACACGAACTGTTCCCGCGATATCTCGAACTGACGAGGGGGTCCACCGGCCCCCCACCTCACGAAGGAGGTCCCCATGGGACGCCACCACAACAAGTTCTTCGGACCCGACGCTTGCGGCCCCTGGGGCGAGCCGCGCGGGTTCCAGCGCCGCGGACGCGGCGACTTCGGCCCCGGACCCTGGGGCGCCTGGGGCGAGCCGCGCGGCGGCCGCCACGGGTTCGGCGGCCCCGCCGGCCCGCCGCCGTGGCTGGTCGGGCTCTTCGGCCAGGGCCGCCCCGAGCCGGGCCGCGGCCCGCGGGTGCGCCGCGGGGACGTCCGCTCCGCGATCCTCGACGTGCTCCGCGCGGCGAACGAGCGCGAGGAGTCGCCCAACGGCTACCAGGTCATCCAGCAGATCACCGAGCGCAGCGGCGGGGTGTGGAAGCCCAGCCCCGGCTCGGTCTACCCGACCGTCCAGCAGCTCCTCGACGAGGAGCTCGTCGAGAACGACGGGGCCGGCCGCCGCGGCATGCGGCTGACGTCGAAGGGCGCGGCCTGGTGCCAGGAGCACGCCGACGAGCTCGCCGCCGTCTGGGTGCCCTTCGACCGGCACCGCGAGCAGGCCGCCCGCGCCACCGCCGGCCCGTCCGGCAACGCCGACATCAAGGCCGAGATCGGCCAGGTCATGAGCGCCGTGTGGCAGATCGTCACCGCGGGCTCCGACAGCCAGCGCCGGGCCGCAGTCGACGTCCTCGTCGAGGCCCGCCGCAGCCTCTACGGCATCCTCGCCGACGGCCCCGAGGCCGACGTGGTCGACGACGGTGCCGACGACGGTGCCGACGACGGTGCCGACGACGGTGCCGACGACGGTGCCGACGACGGTGCCGACGACGGTGTCGACGACGAGGCCGGCCCGACCGAGGCCTGAGCCGCCACCCGGGCTGACGGCACCCCGCACCCCGGGGCGCCAGGGTCACGCAGCAGCGGCCCCGCACGAGATCCGTGCGGGGCCGCTGTCGTGCCCGGTGCCGTCAGCCGACCACCAGCTGGTCGGCGAGCAG
>NZ_JAER01000064.1 GCF_000519005.1 Nocardioides sp. J54
AGCGCCGCCGTGCCGAGGCCGTGGTTGACCATGTAGAGGATCGAGCCGGTGCCGCCCTGCGTGCTCATCGTGAAGATGCCCAGCGTGATCAGCCCGAAGTGGCTCAGCGAGGTCAGGCCGATGAGGCGGAAGACGTCGTCCTGGCCGATGGCCAGCAGGGCGCCGTACACGATCGAGATGAGCGCGAGCGTGATGACGACCGGGGTGGCCCACTGCGAGGCCTCGGGGAAGATCCCCAGGCAGAACCGCAGCATCCCGAAGGTGCCGATCTTGTCGAGGATGCAGACCAGCAGCACTCCGGTGCCGGGCGTCGCCTTCTCGGTGGTGTCGGCCAGCCAGGTGTGCACCGGGAACAGCGGGGCCTTGATCGCGAACGCGATGAAGAAGCCGAGGAAGAGCCAGCGGCCCTCCGTGGTGCCGATGTCGAGCTGCTCGAGGTCGGAGAGCAGGTACGACGGGTTGCCGGCGTCGGCGGAGACGACGTAGAGGCCGATGACCGACGCCAGCAGGATCAGGCCGCCGGCGAGCTGGAACATCAGGAACTTCAGCGCGGCGGCGCCCCGGCCGTCGCGGCCGAAGCTGCCGACGAGGAAGTAGGCCGGGATCAGCGTGGCCTCGAAGACGACGTAGAACAAGAACACGTCGGTCGCGCAGAACACCGCGAGGGAGAGGCCCTCGAGGGCCAGGGCCCACGCGACGAACGCACGGGCGCCCCCGCCCTGCGGGTCGTCGGCCTTGAACCACTCGGCGCCGAGCACCAGCGGGACCAGCAGCACGGTCAGCAGGACCATCAGCAGCCCGAGGCCGTCGAGGCCGAGGGCGTAGTGGACGCCGAACGCCTCGATCCACTCGTGCTCCTCGCGGAACTGGCGACCACCGTCGACGTCGAAGCGGACCGTCGCGACGACCGCGACGGTGGCCGTCGCGAGCGCGATCCCCAGACCCAGCGCCTTGCTGGTCGCGCGCGGCGCGAACGCCACCACGACCGCGCCGACGATGGGCAGCCAGACGAGCAGACTCAGCATCAGTTCACCGCCACCAGGGTCAGGACGAGCAGGACAGCGCCGACGAGGATGCCGAGGGCGTAGGAGCGGACGTAGCCGTTCTGCAGCCGGCGGAGCAGCTCACCGGTTCCGGCGACCACGGTCGCTCCCCCGGTGAACAGCCCGTCGACGAGCGAGCGGTCCGTCGCGACCGAGCCGCGCACGGCCGCCATGCCCGGCGTCACCACGACCGCGTCGTTGATCGCGTCGCCGTACAGGTCGGCGCGGGCCGCCCTCGTGGCGAAGGAGACGTCCGTCGGCGCCTCCCGTGGCACCTCGCGCTTGCCGACGAGGAGCCACGCCAGGGCGACACCGGCAGCGACCACCGCGATGGTGATCAGCGTGATCACGATGACCGGCAGCGGCGGGTCGTGGTGCTCGGCGTGGCCGACGACCGGGCTCAGCCAGTCGACGATCCAGTTGCCGGCGAGCATCAGGCCGCCCAGCGCGGACAGCGCGGCCAGCACGATGAGCGGGATGGTCATCACCTTCGGGCTCTCGTGCGGGTGCACGCCGTCGGCCCACCGCTTCCGGGTGAAGAAGGTCATCAGCACCATGCGGGTCATGTAGAAGCCGGTGATGCCGGCGCCGAGCAGGGCGCAGATGCCGACGACCGGGTTCTCGACCAGCGCGGTCTCGATGATCTTGTCCTTCGACCAGAAGCCGGAGAACGGGGGGATGCCGATGATGGCGAGGAAGCCGAGCGCGAAGGTCGCGAAGGTGATCGGCAGCGCCTTGTTGAGCGCGCCGTAGTGGCGCATGTCGACGTCGTCGTCCATCGCGTGCATGACCGAGCCGGCGCCGAGGAACATGTTGGCCTTGAAGAAGCCGTGGGTCAGCAGGTGGAAGATCGCGAAGGCGTAGCCTGCGACGCCGAGGCCGGCGCCGAGCATCATGTAGCCGATCTGGCTCATCGTGGAGCCGGCGAGGCCCTTCTTGATGTCGTCCTTGGCGCAACCGATGATCGCGCCCCACAGCAGGGTGACGGTGGCGACGATGACCACGGCCGTCTGCGCGGTCGGCGCCAGCTCGAAGATGAAGTTGGAGCGGGTGACCAGGTAGACGCCGGCGGTGACCATGGTCGCGGCGTGGATGAGCGCCGACACCGGGGTCGGGCCCTCCATCGCGTCCAGGAGCCAGGCCTGCAGCGGGACCTGGGCGGACTTCCCGCACGCACCGACGAGGAGCAGCACGCCGATCCAGTTGAGGGTGGTCTCGGTGGCGCCGCTCGACAGCGCGCTGATGCCGCTGAAGCTGGTGGTGCCGAAGGTGGCGAACATCAGGAAGATCGCCAGGCCCAGGCCCATGTCGCCGACGCGGTTGATGACGAACGCCTTCTTGGCGGCAGCGGCCGCGGACGGCTTGTGCTGCCAGAACCCGATGAGCAGGTACGACGCCAGGCCGACGCCCTCCCAGCCCAGGAACAGGCCCACGTAGTTCTCCGCGAGGACCAGCATGAGCATCGCGGCCACGAAGAGGTTGAGATAGGCGAAGAAGCGCGAGCGGCGCGGGTCGTGCGCCATGTAGCCCACAGAGTAGAGGTGGATCAGCGCACCCACGCCGGTGATCAGCAGCAGGAAGAGCGCCGACAGCGGGTCGTAGAGGAGGTCGAAGCCGACGTCCAGGCGGCCGGCCTCCATCCAGGTCCACAGGTGCTGCGCGACCTGACGGTCGCCCTCGTCGCGCCCGAGGAGCGTGAAGAAGGACACCAGGCTGAGCACGAACGATGCCGTGATGGTGGCCAGGCCGATCCAGTGGCCGTAGCCCTGGGTGCGCCGGTTGCCGAGCAGCAGCAGGACGGCCGCGCCGACGAGCGGCAGCGCGATGACCAGCCAGAGCAGGTCGAGGACGCCGTCGGCGGACGTCGGCGCCACGACCGGGACGTGGGTCTCGCTCGAGGCGAGCGCGAGTGCGGGGTGTGCGTGCATTGCCGTCCTCAGAACTTCAGCAGGCTGGCGTCGTCGACCGAGGCCGAGCGTCGGGTGCGGAAGATGGTCATGATGATCGCCAGCCCGACCACGACCTCGGCCGCGGCGACCACCATCACGAAGAAGGCAGCCACCTGGCCGTCGAGGTTGCCGTGCTGGCGGGCGAACGCGACGAACGCGAGGTTGCAGGCGTTGAGCATGAGCTCGACGCACATGAACACGACGATCGCGTTGCGCCGGGTGAGGACCCCGATCGAGCCGATCGTGAAGAGGATCGCGCTCAGCACGACGTACTCGGTCACTCGTCCACCTCCTGCTGGGCGGCCGACCCGATGGGGGCGGCGTTCTCCTCGCTCGAGCCGGTCGCCGCGGTCTTGCCGGCCGTCTCCGGCGCGGTGGCGGGGTCGACCCCGAGCTGGTCCTTGATCACCTCGATGTCACGCAGCCCGGTGGACTGCATGGTGCCGCGGGCGGCGAGCACGCGGGACACCGACGCCGCGGCGGGCGTGCCGTCGGGCAGCAGCGCCGGGGTGTCGACGGCGTTGTGGCGCGCGTAGACGCCGGGGGCGGGCAGCGGACCGAGGTGGGCGCCCTTCTCGGCGTAGTCGCGGATCCGCTCGGCGGCGAGGTCGGCCTGCGTGGGCCGCGGAGTGAGCCGCTCGCGGTGGGCCAGCACCATCGCGCCGACGGCCGCCGTGATCAGCAGGGCACTGGTCGCCTCGAAGATGAAGACGTAGCGCGAGAACAGCAGGTTCGCGAGCGCCTGGACGTTGCCGCCCTCGTTGGCCTCCTCGAGCCCGACCGCGGTGCCGAAGGTGAGCTGGGTCAGGCCGACCACCATCACCACGACGAACACCAGGCCGGTCGCCCAGGCCAGCACCCGCTGACCCTTGATGGTCTCGACCACCGAGTCCGAGGCGTCGACGCCGACGAGCATCAGCACGAACAGGAAGAGCATCAGGATCGCGCCGGTGTAGACGATGATCTGCACCGCGAACAGGAAGGGCGCCTCGAGCACGGCGTAGAGCACCGCGAGGCTGATCATCACCACGGCCAGCAGCAGCGCGGCGTGCACGGCCTTGCGGACGAACAGGATGCCGAGGGCGGCCAGCACCATGACCGGCGCGAGGATCCAGAAGGCGGTCACTGCGCGGCCTCCTTGAACTCCCCGCGGTAGTAGTCGTCGTCGTTGCCGAGCCGCATCGGGTGCGGCGGCTGCTCCATGCCCGGCAGCAGCGGGGCGAGGAGGTCGGACTTCTCGTAGATCAGGCTGGCCCGGCTGTCGTCGGCGAGCTCGTACTCGTTGGTCATCGTCAGCGCCCGGGTGGGGCAGGCCTCGATGCAGAGCCCGCACAGGATGCAGCGCAGGTAGTTGATCTGGTAGACGGCGCCGTAGCGCTCACCGGCCGAGTAGCGGCCCGTCGTACCGTCCGCGCCGACGGTGTCGTCGTTCTCCGCACCCTCGACGTAGATCGCGTCGGCCGGGCACGCCCAGGCGCACAGCTCGCACCCGACGCACTTCTCGAGGCCGTCGGGCCAGCGGTTGAGCTGGTGGCGGCCGTGGAAGCGCGGCGCGGTCGGCAGCTTCTCCTTGGGGTACTGCTCGGTGACGACCTTGCGGAACATCGTCCGGAAGGTGACCCCGAACCCGGCGACCGGGTCCCAGAGCTGCTCCTTGAGCGTGGGGCCCTTCGAGCCCGTCTCGCGTGGCTGGTCAGCCATTGCTCACCCCTGCATCGGTCGTGTTGGAGCTCGACTGGTCGCCGCGGAACGTCAGCGGCGCGGCGGCACCGCGGACCGCTCCCCCGGCCGGCATCGGCGGGACCGGGTAGCCACCCGACCGCGGCGCGCGCACCGCGGTGGGCACCTCGGCGGTCTTCTCCGGCACCAGGAAGGTCACCAGCATCACCACGAGGACGATGCCGATCGCGATCATCCAGAACTGCGGGTTGCCGCTGAAGCCGTCCTCGAAGGCGCCCTCGTTGCGGGCGACCCGCATGGTGGCGACGGCGATGATCCACGCCAGCGCGATCGGGATCAGCCGCTTCCAGCCGAACGCCATGAACTGGTCGTAGCGCAGGCGCGGGAGCGAGCCGCGCAGCCAGATGAAGCCGAAGATGAAGAAGAGGACCTTGCCGAAGAACCACAGCAGCGGCCAGTAGCCCTCGTTGGCGCCGGCCCAGACCTCGTCGATCCAGAACGGCGCGTGCCAGCCGCCGAGGAAGAGCGTGGTCGCGAGCGCCGAGACCGTCGCCATGTTGATGTACTCGGCGAGGAAGAACAGCGCGAACTTCAGGCTGGAGTACTCGGTGTGGAAGCCGCCGACCAGCTCGCCCTCGGCCTCGGGGAGGTCGAAGGGCGCGCGGTTGACCTCGCCCACCATCGCGATGATGTAGATGACGAACGACGGCAGCAGGATCAGCCCGAACCAGAGGTCGTCCTGCGCGGCCACGATCTCGCTGGTGGACATCGAGCCGGCGTACATGAACACCGCGACCAGGGCCAGTCCCATCGCGACCTCGTAGGAGATCATCTGCGCGCTGGAGCGCAGGCCGCCGAGCAGGGAGTACGTCGAGCCGCTGGACCAGCCGCCGAGGACGATGCCGTAGATGCCGATCGACGCGATCGCCATGACGAAGAGCACCGCGACCGGCATGTCGGTCAGCTGCAGCGGCGTCGTCTCGCCGAAGAAGCTCACCTCGGGCCCGAACGGGATGACGCTGAACGTCACGAACGCCGGCACCACCACGATGACCGGGGCGAGCACGAAAACGATCTTGTCGGCCGCCTTCGGGATCAGGTCCTCCTTGAAGGCGAGCTTGACGCCGTCAGCGAGGGACTGCAGGAGGCCGAACGGGCCGTGCACGTTGGGGCCGATGCGGTGCTGCATCCGCGCCACCACGCGCCGCTCCCACCAGATGTTGAAGAGCGTGAGCAGGACCAGGATCACGAAGATCAGCAGCGTCTTCAGACCGACGACCCACCAGGTGTCGTTGCCGAAGGCATCGAGGGAGGTGTTCATCCGTGCACCCCTTCCGCGCCGGTGATGGTCACGTGCGAGCCGGGTGAGGCCAGGTCGGCGAGCACGCCGTTCCCGACCGAGCTGGCCGGCACCCACACCACGCCCTCGACGAGGTCGTCGGCGATCTCGGCCGGCAGCGTCACCGACCCGCGGTCACCGGTGATGGTGACCGTCGGTCCGTGCGCGTCGTAGACGTCCGGGGTGACGAGCGCGACCGGGGTGCGGGCGGTGGCCTTGAGGTACTTGTCGCCGTCCTGCATCGTGCCGTTGTCGAGCATGAGCTTCCACGTCGAGAGCGCGAACGCGCCGGCGTCGCGGGCCACCGGCCCGGCGACCGCGGGAGCGGCGGCGGTGCGCTCGCCGTCCCAGGGCCCGAGCTGGCCCATCTCGGCGCGGACCTCGGCGACGGTGCGGAAGCCGAGCGGGGCGCCCTGGCCGAGGCGGGCGAGCTCCTCCGCGATCCCGGAGAGCGCCCGCAGCTCCGGGAGCGAGGACGGCTGGTGCAGCGCGGCCTCCCAGGACCGGACCCGGCCCTCCCAGTTGACGAAGGTGCCGGACTTCTCCGAGGTCGGCGCGACCGGGAAGACCACGTCGGCGACGTCGGTGACCTCGCTGCGGCGCAGCTCGAAGGAGACCACGAAGCCGGCGGCGTCGATCGCGGCGCGGGTCGCAGCCGGGTCGGCGGTGTCGTCGGGGTCGATGCCGGCGACGACCAGGCCGCCGAGCTCGCCGGCGACCAGGGCGGCGACGATGGCGTCGGCGTCACGGCCCTCCGCCTCGGGCAGCGAGGCGGTGCCCCACGCGGTGGCGACGTCGACGCGGGCGCCGGCGTCGGCCACCGGGCGGCCGCCGGGCAGCAGGTTCGGCAGGCAGCCGGCCTCGATCGCGCCCCGGTCCCCCGCCCGGCGCGGGACCCACGCCAGCCGGGCCCCGCTCGCGGCGGCGACCGACGCCGCCGTGCTCAGGGCGCCGGGGACGGTCGCGAGCCGCTCCCCGACGAGCAGCACCGTGTCGGCACCGAGCTCGCCGGCGAGGCCCGCGAGGGCCGCCGCCTCGTCGCCGGGTGCGGTCGGGACCAGCCGCGCGGAGAGCTTCTCCAGCCCGCGGGTGGTGTACGGCGCCACGGCGACCACCTCGGTGCCGCCCGCGAGGACCGACTTGCGCAGGCGCAGGAAGACCGCGCCGGCCTCGTCCTCGGGCTCGAGCCCGACGAGGACCACCTTCGCAGCGGACTCGAGGTCGTCGTACGTCACCGCCCTGTTGACCGGGTCGGCCGGTCCGGTGAGGACGACGTGGCTGGCCAGGAAGGCCGTCTCCTCGGCGGAGAGCGGGCGGGAGCGGAAGTCGATGTCGTTGGTGCCGAGCGCCACCCGCGCGAACTTGCTGTAGGCGTAGGCGTCCTCGACGGTGAGCCGGCCGCCGGTCAGCACGCCGACGCCGCCGGCAGCCTTCGCCGCGGCGAGGCCGCGGGCGGCCACCACGAACGCCTCCGGCCACGACGCCGGGCGCAGGAAGCCGTCCTCGTCGCGCACCTGGGGGTAGGTGAGCCGGTCGTCGGCCTGCGCGTAGGCGAAGGCGAACCGGTCCTTGTCGGTGATCCACTCCTCGTTGACCGCCGGGTCGTCACCGGCCTGGCGGCGCACGACCTTGCCGCGGCGGTGGTCGATGCGGATGGCCGAGCCGCAGGCGTCGTGCTCGGCGACGCCGGGCGTCGAGACGAGGTCGAAGGGCCGCGAGCGGAAGCGGTACTGCTCCGAGGTCAGCGCCCCGACCGGGCAGATCTGGATGACGTTGCCGGAGAAGTACGACAGGAAGGGCGCGTCCTCGGCGATGCCGATCTGCTGCTGGGCGCCGCGCTCGACCAGGGCGATGAACGGGTCGCCGGCGATCTCGTCGGCGAAGCGGGTGCACCGCTGGCACACGATGCAGCGCTCACGGTCGAGCAGGACCATCGGCGAGAGGTTGATCGGCTTCGGGAACGTGCGCTTGACCCCGCGGTTGCGCTCGTCGGAGAAGCGGGACTCCCCGCGCCCGTTGGACATCGCCTGGTTCTGCAGCGGGCACTCGCCGCCCTTGTCGCAGACCGGGCAGTCCAGCGGGTGGTTGATGAGCAGCAGCTCCATCACGCCCTGCTGCGCCTTGTCGGCCACCGGGCTGGTGACCTGCGTGTTGACGACCATGCCCTCGGCGACCGGAAGCGTGCAGGAGGCCTGCGGCTTCGGGAAGCCGCGGCCGTTGCCTGCGTCGGGGATGTCGACCAGGCACTGGCGGCACGCTCCGACCGGCGCGAGCAGCGGGTGGTCGCAGAAGCGCGGCACCTGCACGCCGATCTGCTCGGCAGCGCGGATGACGAGGGTGTCCTTGGGGACGCTGACCTCGACGCCGTCGATGGTCAGGGTGACCAGGTCCGTCTTCTCGACGGCCTTGCCCCGGGACTGCTCGTCCTTCTCCACGGTCTTCTCCGTCATGCCGACACCTCCTGTCCGGCCCACGCCGTCGACCGCGCCGGGTCGAACGGGCAGCCGCCGTGGCTCAGGTGCGCGAGGTACTCGTCGCGGAAGTGCTGGATCGAGCTGGAGATCGGACTGGTCGCACCGTCGCCGAGCGCGCAGAACGAGCGGCCCAGGATGTTGTCGCACTGGTCGAGCAGCTGGTCGAGGTCATCCTCGCTGCCCTGCCCGTGCTCCAGCCTGGTCAGCGCCTGCACCAGCCACCACGTGCCCTCACGGCACGGCGTGCACTTCCCACAGGACTCGTGCTTGTAGAACTCGGTCCACCGCAGCACCGCCCGCACGACGCACACCGTCTCGTCGAAGACCTGCAGCGCGCGGGTGCCGAGCATGGAGCCGACGCCGCCGACGCCCTCGAAGTCGAGCGGGACGTCGAGGTGCTCGGCCGTCAGCAGCGGCGTGCTGGAGCCCCCGGGGGTCCAGAACTTCAGCTGGTGGCCCTCGCGGACCCCGCCGGCCAGGTCGAGCAGCTCGCGCAGGGTGATGCCCAGCGGCGCCTCGTACTGGCCGGGACGCTGGACGTGCCCGGAGAGGGAGAAGATGCCGTGGCCCTTGGACTTCTCGGTCCCCATCGACGCGAACCAGGCCGCGCCGTTGCTGACGATGGCAGGCACCGAGGCGATCGACTCGACGTTGTTGATGACCGTCGGGCTGGCGTAGAGGCCGGCGACCGCCGGGAAGGGCGGGCGCAGCCGCGGCTGGCCGCGGCGGCCCTCCAGGCCCTCGAGCAGCGCGGTCTCCTCGCCGCAGATGTAGGCGCCGGCCCCGGCGTGCACGACGACGTCGAGGTCGTAGCCCGAGCCGTGGATGTCCTTGCCGAGGTGGCCGGCGGCGTACGCCTCGGCGACCGCGGCCTGCACGCGACGGATGACGTGGACGACCTCGCCGCGGATGTAGATGAACGCCTTGTTGGCGCGGATGGCGTAGGAGCTGACGATCACGCCCTCGACGAGCACGTGCGGGTTGCCCATCATCAGCGGGATGTCCTTGCAGGTGCCCGGCTCGGACTCGTCGGCGTTGACCACGAGGTACTTCGGCTTGGGGTTGTCCTGCGGGATGAACGACCACTTCATCCCGGTCGGGAAGCCGGCGCCGCCGCGACCGCGCAGGCCACTGTCCTTGACGGCGGTGATCACGTCGTCGGGGCTCATCGCGAACGCGACGTCGAGCGAGGAGTACCCGCCCCGGGCGGCGTAGGTCTCGAGCTTCCAGCCCTGCTCGGCGTCCCAGGTGTCGGTGAGGACCGGGGTCAGCGTGCTCATGCCTCGCCCTCCCCGGCCTCCACGGCAGGGACCTGCTCCGGGTCGGGGGCCGTCCAGCCGCGCTCGCGCGCGATCCTCAGCCCGGCGAGGCTGGCCTCGCCGGCCGTCGGGCCCTCGTCGACGCGCCCGTCGGGGAAGCCGGCGAGCACCCGCTCGGCCTCGCGCCACGTGCACAGCCGCGGGCCGCGGGTGGAGCTGACCTCGTGGCCGGCGCGCAGCGACTCGACCATCTGGACCGCCGACTCGGGGGTCTGGTTGTCCATGAACTCCCAGTTGACCATCACGACCGGCGCGTAGTCGCAGGCGGCGTTGCACTCGATGTGCTCGAGGCTGACGGTGCGGGAGTCACCCTGGCGCTTGACCGCGACCTCGTCGTTGCCGATCTCGAGGTGGTCCTTGAGCCGGGCGAAGATCTCGTCGCCGCCCATCACCGCGCACAGCGTGTTGGTGCAGACGCCGACGTGGTAGTCGCCGACGCCGTGGCGCTTGTACATCGTGTAGAAGGTCGCGACGCCGCTGACCTCCGCAGCGGAGATGTCGAGGATCGCGGCGCACGCCTCGATCCCTTCCGGGGTGATCCGGCCCTGCGCGGACTGCACGAGGTGCAGCATCGGCAGCAGCCCCGAGCGCGGCTCGGGGTAGCGGGCCGCGATCTCGCGCAGCTCGGTGAGCGTCTTGTCGTCCAGCTGGTTCGTCGCCATCAGCGGTCCACGCCTCCCATGACCGGGTCGATGCTCGCGATGGCGACGATGACGTCGGCGATCTGGCCGCCTTCGCTCATCAGGCCCATCGCCTGGAGGTTGTTGAACGACGGGTCGCGGAAGTGCGCCCGGAACGGACGGGTCCCGCCGTCGGAGACGACGTGCGCCCCGAGCTCCCCGCGCGGCGACTCCACCGGCACGTAGGCCTGGCCGGCCGGCACCCGGAAGCCCTCGGTGACGAGCTTGAAGTGGTGGATGAGAGCCTCCATCGACTCGCCCATGATGTGGCGGATGTGGTCGAGGCTGTTGCCCATCCCGTCGCTGCCGATCGAGAGCTGGCTGGGCCAGGCGATCTTCTTGTCGGCGACCATGACCGGTGCGCCCTCGAGGCGGGCCAGCCGGTCGGCGGCCTGCTCGATGATCTTCAGCGACTCCCACATCTCGTTGAGGCGCACCCGGAACCGGCCGTAGGAGTCGGCGGTGTCCCAGGTCTGCACGTCGAAGTCGTAGGTCTCGTAGCCGCTGTAGGGCTGGGCCTTGCGCAGGTCGAAGCCGTAGCCGGTGCTGCGCAGGACCGGCCCGGTGAGGCCCAGCGCCATGCAGCCCTCGAGGTCGAGGTGGCCGACGTTCTCCAGGCGGGCCTTGAAGATCGGGTTCGCGTTGCAGAGTGCGGCGTACTCCGGCAGGCGCTTCTTCATCAGGGCGACGAAGGAGCGGATCTCGTCGAGCGCACCGGGCGGCAGGTCCTGCGCGACGCCGCCGGGGCGGATGAACGCGTGGTTCATGCGCAGGCCGGTGATCAGCTCGAAGAGGTCGAGCACCAGCTCGCGCTCGCGGAAGCCGATCGTCATCACGGTCAGCGCCCCGATCTCCATGCCACCGGTGGCGATGCAGACCAGGTGCGAGGAGATCCGGTTGAGCTCCATGAGCAGGACCCGCATGACCTGGGCCTTCTCGGGGATGTCGTCCTCGATGTCGAGCAGCCGCTCGACGCCGAGCACGTAGCTCATCTCGTTGAAGAACGGGGACAGGTAGTCCATCCGGGTGCAGAACGTGACGCCCTGCGTCCACGTCCGGTACTCCATGTTCTTCTCGATGCCGGTGTGGAGGTAGCCGATGCCGCAGCGGGCCTCGGTGACCGTCTCCCCCTCGATCTCGAGGATCAGCCGCAGCACACCGTGGGTGGAGGGGTGCTGCGGGCCCATGTTGACCACGATCCGCTCGGCGGCGTCGCCCTCGCCCATGTCGGCGGCGATCTCGTCCCAGTCCTGGCCGGTGACGGTGAAGACCCGGCCCTCGCTGGTCTCGCTCGGGTCGGCGTAGAAGTCGGTGCCGGTGCTCATCAGTTGTAGCTCCTGCGCTGGTCGGGCGGCGGGACCGAGGCGCCCTTGTACTCGACGGGGATGCCGCCGAGCGGGTAGTCCTTGCGCTGCGGGTGGCCGGGCCAGTCGTCCGGCATGAGGATCCGGGTCAGCGCGGGGTGCCCGTCGAACTGGATGCCGAACATGTCCCAGGTCTCCCGCTCGTGCCAGTCGGCCGCGGGGTAGACCTTCACGACCGACGGGATGTGCGGGTCGTCGTCCGGGGCGCTGACCTCGACCCGGATCCGCCGGTTCCACGTGTACGACGCGAGGTGGTAGACCGCGTGCAGCTCGCGCCCCGCGTCGCCGGGGTAGTGCACGCCGCTCACGCCGGAGAGGAACTCGAAGCGCAGCTCCGGGTCGTCGCGCAACAGCCTCATCGCGGCCACGAGATTGTCGCGGTGGACGTGGAAGGTGATCTCGCCCCGGTGGATGACGACCTGCTCGACCATCGCGTCGAGCTTGTCGGCGACCGTGTCGAACCAGCCGCCGTAGGGTCGCTGCGCGGCACCGGGGAGCACGACCGGGGCCACCAGGCCGCCGTACCCGCTGGTGTCGCCGCTGCCCTTGACGCCGAACATGCCGCGCCGCTCGCCGACGGCGCGGACCTCGACGCCGGGCTCGCCCAGCGCCTCGGGCGCGTTCTCGGGCGACTGCGTCGCGGCCGGCTGCTCGACGGCCTTCTCCTGGCCGGTCTTCGCGTCCTGCTGGGCCGCGCGCTCCTGCTTGTCCGGGGCGGGCTTGTCGTCGCTCACCGCAGCATCCCCCTCATGTCGCTGGTCGGCAGCGCGCGCAGCGCCTCGGCCTCGAGCTCGCGGACCTGCGCCTCGCGGTTCTTGCCGAAGGGCGTGTCGTGCTGGACCTTGTCGTGCAGCTTGAGGATCGCGTCGATGAGCATCTCCGGGCGCGGCGGGCAGCCGGGGAGGTACATGTCGACGGGCACGACGTGGTCGACGCCCTGCACGATCGCGTAGTTGTTGAACATGCCGCCGCTGCTGGCGCACACGCCCATCGCGAGCACCCACTTGGGCTCGGCCATCTGGTCGTAGATCTGGCGCAGGACCGGCGCCATCTTCTGGCTCACCCGGCCCGCGACGATCATCAGGTCGGCCTG
>NZ_JAER01000065.1 GCF_000519005.1 Nocardioides sp. J54
GCCAGCATCAGGCAGGGGAGGGGGCCGGCGGCGGGGTCCCCGCTCCGGGCCGCGGGGCACGGCCCGGGAGGCACCGGTGGCACCTGGACCGACCATCCCCGACCAGCCCCGAGACACGGCCACCGTCCAGGACCGACCGGGAGGCTTCGGGTGGCGCCGGTGCCGGACGGGTGTGCCTCGCGGCGATGTCGGGGTGCCGCCGGGGCACGGCAGATCAGCATCACGCAGGGGAGGGGGCCGGCGGCGGGGTCCCCGCTCCGAGCCGCGGGGCACAGCCCGGCAGGCACCGGCGACACCCGGACCGACCACACGCCAGACCACCCACCCAGACCCACCCGACCAACCACCCAGATCCACCCGAAGAGCCAGGCCGACCACCAGACTGACGAGAGCGACGAGAGGCAGGGGTTGACGTGCGCAAGGCAGAAGAGCCCCCGGCAGACCGGCCGGGCGAAGACGCGGACCCGGAGTCGGTCGCGCGCAAGATCCTGCTCGACCAGCTGAGCATCAAGGCCCGCAGCCGCAAGGAGCTCGAGGACCGGCTGGCGAAGAAGGACGTGCCTGAGGAGGTCGCGACCCGGTTGCTCGACCGGTTCGAGGAGGTCGGGCTGGTCGACGACGAGGCGTTCGCCCGGGCGTGGGTGGAGAGCCGGCAGCGCAGCCGCGGGCTGGCGCGCTCGGCCATCGCCGTGGAGCTGCGACGCAAGGGGATCGCCGACGAGACGGCCAAGGAGGTCCTGGCCGAGGTCGACCCCGGTGACGAGGAGGCGGCCGCCCGGCAGCTGGTGCGGCGCAAGCTGCGGAGCATGAAGGGGCTCGACGAGCAGGTCGCCGCCCGGCGCCTGGTCGGCATGCTGGCCCGCAAGGGTTACTCCGCCGGGCTCGCCTACGCGGTCGTGCGCCAGGAGCTGGCGCTGCAGGAGGACGAGTACTGACGTCCGGCCGGCGGTGGCGCACAATGTGCCGGTGACCCCTGACGCCACCGCCGCACCGGAACGCGAAGTCCTCACCTACGAGCTGTTCGGCACCGCGGTGCGCGACCTCGCCCAGCAGGTCGTGGACGACGGCTTCGAGCCCGACATCGTGCTCGCGATCGCCCGCGGCGGCCTCGGCCTGGCGATGGGGCTCGGCTACGCGCTGGACGTGAAGAACCTGTCGGCGGTGAACGTCGAGTTCTACACCGGCGTGAACGAGCGGCTGGACGTGCCGATGATGCTGCCGCCGACGCCCGCGGCGATCGACCTCACCGGGATGAAGGTGCTCATCGCCGACGACGTGGCGGACACCGGCAAGACCCTCGAGGTGGTCCGGGACTTCTTCGCCGACCACGTCGCCGAGGCCCGCACCGCCGTGATCTACGAGAAGCCGTGGACGGTGATCCGCCCTGAGTACGTCTGGCGTCGTACCGAGGCGTGGATCGACTTCCCCTGGTCGTCGACGCCGCCGTTGGTCGACCGTCGTGGTGGGCAGGCCCACTAGTCTCGCCGCATGGCTGCGTTCCCGGTCTCAGAGCTGACCGCCCACCTGCGGGTCCCGCCCGGCCCGGTCGACCTGTCCGCGATCGAGACCGACGCCGCACCGGGCTTCGACGGCAAGAAGGCCGACGGCGCGGCCGCGCTGGCCTCCCTCGCCCCGGAGCTGGCCGAGCTGCAGGAGCGGCTCTTCGCCGACGGTCGCGCCGGCGGGCACCGCTCGGTCCTGCTCGTGCTGCAGGGAATGGACACCTCCGGCAAGGGCGGAACCCTGCGGTCCACGGTCGGGTTGATGGACCCGCAGGGCGTGCGGATCACCTCCTTCAAGGCCCCGACCGAGGAGGAGCTCAGCCACGACTTCCTGTGGCGCATCGAGAAGGCGCTGCCGCCCGAGGGCCTCGTCGGTGTCTTCGACCGGTCCCACTACGAGGACGTCCTGATCGGACGCGTGCGGGAGCTGGCGTCGCCGGAGGAGATCCGTCGGCGCTACGACGCGATCAACGACTGGGAGTCGGCGCTGGTCGAGCAGGGCACCACGATGATCAAGTGCATGCTGCACATCTCGGCCGAGGAGCAGAGGGAGCGCCTCCTCGCCCGGCTGGACGACCCGGCCAAGCACTGGAAGTACAACCCGGGCGACGTCGACGAGCGCGAGCTGTGGCCGGCGTACCAGGAGGCCTACGAGCTGGCGATCGAGCGCACGAACACCGAGGTCGCGCCCTGGCACGTCATCCCGGCGGACAAGAAGTGGTACCGCAACCTGGCGATCGGCACGTTGCTGGTCGACGCGCTGCGGTCCTTCGACCTGTCCTGGCCGGAGGCCGACTTCGACGTCGAGCACGAGAAGCAGCGCCTGGCCGGCGAGCAGCCGCTGTGAGCGCGCTGGAGCACGCCCGCGTCCTGCGCTACGTGACGCCGCTACGCGAGGGCGGCAGCCTGCCGGGGATCGTCGAGGCCGACGACCTCGGCACCTACGTCTGCAAGTTCCGCGGCGCCGGGCAGGGGCCGCGGGTGCTGGTCGCCGAGGTGGTCGTCGCCGGTCTCGCGCGCCTGCTCGACATCCCGACGCCGGACCAGGTCGTCCTGGACGTCGACCCGGACATCGCCCGCTACGAGGCCGATGAGGAGGTGCAGGACCTGATCCGCGCGAGCGCGGGACCGAACCTGGGCATCGACTTCCTGCCCGGCGCCTTCGGGTTCGACCCGTCGACGGTGCCGGACCCGGACCTGGCCGGCCGGATCCTGTGGCTGGACGCGTTCACCGCCAACGTCGACCGGAGCTGGCGCAACCCCAACCTGCTGGTGTGGGGCGGCACGGTGCACGCGATCGACCACGGTGCCTCGCTCTACTTCCACCACTCCTGGCCGGGCGGCCCCGGCGACCCGACGCGGTTCGCGGCCCAGCCCTACGACATCTCCGAGCACGTGCTGGGCGGGTACGTCGAGCAGGCGCGCGCCGCCGACGAGCAGGCCGTGCGCACCCTCACCGACGACGCGCTGACCGGCGTCCTGGCCGACGTGCCGGACGTGTGGTGGGAGCCGGTGCCGGGCGCGGAGAGCCCGGAGGCGCTCCGCGCCCGCTACGTCGCCTTCCTCGCTGCCCGCCGCGACGGCGGTCGGCCGTGGCTCCCGGGGGGTGCGCGGTGACCGGCGACGACGCGACCCGGCTCGACGCCTACCAGTACGTCACGCTCCGCTGCGTCCCCCGCGTGGAGCGCGAGGAGTTCGTCAACGTGGGTGTCGTGCTGCACTGCCCGATGCGTGACTTCCTCGGCATCCGCACCGTCGTCGACGAGCCCCGGCTCCGTGCGCTGCACGACGCCGTCGACGTCGCCGCGGTGCAGGCCGCGCTGGCGGCGCTCGACCGGATCTGCCGGGGCGAGGAGCAGGCATCCTTCGGCGTCGGGGTGCGTGCGACGGCGTACGGCACCCGCGAGGCGCGCGACGACCTCGGCACCCGCTTCGGGCTGATCAAGGCCCCGCGCAGCACGGTCATCCAGCCGAGCCCGGTGCACGGCGGGATGACCAGCGACCCCTCCGAGACCCTCGAGCGCCTGCTCGAGTCGCTGGTGCGCTGAGGCGTCCCCGGACGTGGGGTCGGACCGCAGGCCCACGACGCCCGGGGGTAAAGGCGTGGTGAATCCCGGGACACGGAGTCGACAGCGCCGCTAGCATCCGGCGCCATGCGCCCCATGGCAAGCCCTCACCAGCTCGTCCAGCGAGGCGCTGCGGCCTCGCTCCTCGCCGCAGCCGGCCTCGTTGCCGCAGCAGCGCCCGGTCATGCCGCCGAGACCTGCAACGGCATGGAGGTCACGATCGACCTCAGCACGCTCCCGGGCTACACCGTGGGCCTGCCGTGGACGGTCCCGTCGGGCAACCAGGTAGTCCTGGGGACGTCCGGCAACGACCACATCATCGGCACCAGCGACTACGACGTCATCTGCGGCGCTGCAGGCGACGACATCCTCGTGGGCGAGGGATGGGTTGACGTCCTGATCGGCGGCGACGGCAACGACACGCTGCGCGGCGGCGACGGCAACGACTGGATCGACGGCAGTGGTGGCAGCGACGTGCTCATGGGACAGGACGGCGACGACACGCTCCTCGGCCGGGCCGGCGACGACAGCCTGTACGGGCACGCCGGCAACGACCTCGCTGCGGGCGAGGACGGCGCAGACCTGCTCGACGGGGGCGTCGGGGACGACGAGCTCAGCGGCGGCAACGACGGCGACCTCTTCTACTCCAGTGCGGGCGACGACATCTTCCACGGGGGACCCGGCAGCGACGCGTTGACCTTCGCGCCCCTCAGCGACGTCGGTGGGGTCCACGTCGACCTCGAGGCACAGACGGCGACGGGCCACGGCGACGACACCGTCATTGCGATGTCGAGCGTGTACGGCACGACCGGAGACGACGTCATCGTCGGCGACGTCCTGCCGAACTGGCTCGACGGTGGAGACGGGGACGACGTCCTGAGCGGGCGCGGTGGCGACGACCTGCTGGCAGGCGGCAACGGCGTGGACACGGTGGACTACTCCCGCGCCTCCTCCGGGGCGGAGGTGAACCTGACGACGTTCTTCGGCACTGCCGGCGGCGAGGGCACCGACGCGCTGTCCCAGGTCGAGAACATCATCGGCAGTGACTACGCGGACGCCCTGACGGGCAGCCAGGCTGACAACGTGATCGAGGGTGCCGGCGGACACGACACCATCGATGGCGGTGACGGCAACGACACGCTGGACGGCGGTGACGGCAACGACACCCTGCAGGGCGGGACCGGCGAGGACCTGCTCCGTGCCAGCGCGGGCAACGACGTGCTGGATGGCGGCATCGACCCGGACACGGTCGACTACTCCGCAGCTCCGGCCGGCGTCACCGTGAACCTGGCGACCGGCGTCGCGAGCGGCTTCGGCGACGACGCGCTGGTGCTCGTCGAGCACGTCCGAGGCAGCGCCTTCGCGGACCGGATCACGGGGAACGAGGACAACAACCGCCTCGTCGGCCACGGTGGCGACGACGTGCTGCTCGGGGGAGCTGGTCGCGACGTCCTCGACGGGGGTGCGGGCAACGACGTGCTGGACGGCGGGATCCAGGCCGACGAGCTGCGTGGTGGCACCGGCAACGACCGGCTCCTCGGTGGCTCCGGCGACGACGCGATGGACGGTGGGGCGGGCAACGACGTGCTCCGGGGCGGCACCGGGAACGACACCCTGGCCGGCGCCGGCGGAGCCGACACCCTTGACGGCGGTGCGGGCAACGACGTCGCCCGTGGGGGCGGTGGCCACGACCGGCTTCTCGGTGGTGCCGGCAACGACCGCCTCCACGGTGGCGCCGGGAACGACCGGTTGCTCGGCCATGCCGGGGTCGACCGCCTGTTCGGCGAGGCCGGGCGCGACGTCCTCAGCGGCGGAGCAGGCAACGACGTGCTCAACGGCGGACCGGGACGCGACACCGGTGATGGTGGCCCCGGCCGGGACCGTGCCGTGGCCGTCGAGGTGCGGCGCAACATCCCCTGAGCCGGCTCGGGCCGGGGACACCGACGGCGCCGACCCCTCACGGGGACCGGCGCCGTCGTGCGTCGTGCGGGTTGCTGCCCTCGGGATCAGACCGGGACCAGCTCCACCGCGCCGACGGCGTAGCGGGCCAGGATCGTCCGGGCGATCTCCGGGTGCGCGCCGAGCGGCTCGGAGACCGCGACCGCGCCGGCCTCGAGGGCGAGCTCGGTGGCCCGGTCGACCAGGCTGCCGGGGGCGAGGAAGAGCGACGCGACGGCGATGTGCCGGCGGCCCTCGGCGCGGAAGGCGCGCACCGCCTCGCCGGTGGCCGGCGGGGCGCTGGTGGCGTAGGCCGCCGTCACCGGCAGGCGGTGGTGCGTGCCCCACAGGCGGGCGAGGCGGGCGACCGCCTGGTTGGCGAGCGGGTCCGACGTGCCGGCCGCAGCGAGCACCAGCGCGTCGAGCTCACGCACCCGCGCGGCACGAAGAGCCTCGCGCAGCCGCTCGTCGAGCACCTCGAGGAAACGGGCCTCGAGGCCGAGCACCTCGGTCGCGCGGATCTTCAGGCCGGGGTGGCGCGTGGTCGCCTCGGCGAGGATCTCCGGCACGTCGACCTTGGCGTGGAAGGCCTCCACGAGCAGCAGCGGTACGACGACGATCTCGTCGTGACCCGCCTTCACCAGCCGGTCCACCACCGTGTGGAAGCCCGGCTTCGAGAGGTCGAGGAACGCCCTCTCGATGCGGAGGTCGGGTCGCAGCGCCTTGGTGGCGTCGACGAGCGCCGTGATGGTGGCAGCCGAACGCGGGTCGCGGCTGCCGTGGGCGAGGGCGATGAGTGCAGGCGCAGCCATCAGGAGTTACCCCTTTCGTCCCTGGTGCGGTCCGATGACGTCCTTGTCATGAGTGGATCCCGCACTCGGTCTTGTTGGTCCCGGCCCAGCGACCACTGCGCGGGTCCTCGCCGGGGGCGACCCGGCGGGTGCACGGCGCGCAGCCGATGGACGGGTAGCCGTCGTACACGAGCGGGTTCACGAGCACGCCGTTCTCGGCGATGTAGCGCTCGACCTGCTCGTCGCTCCACCGGGCGATCGGGGAGACCTTCACCTTCTGCTTCTTGGCGTCCCAGCCGATCACCGGGGCGATCACCCGGTTGTGCGTCTCCGCGCGGCGCAGGCCGGTCGCCCAGGCGTCGTACCGGGCGAGCGAGTCAGCCAGCGGCTTGACCTTGCGCAGCGCGCAGCACAGGTCGGGGTCACGCTTGTAGAGCTCCGGGCCGTACGCCGCGTCCTGCTCGGCGACGGACTGCACCGGGGTGATGGTGAGCAGGTTGACGTTCATCGTCGCCTGCACCGCGTCGCGAGTGCCGATGGTCTCGACGAAGTGGTAGCCGGTGTCGAGGAAGACCACGTCGACACCGGGGACGACCTTCTCCGCGAGGTGCGCCAGCACGGCGTCGCCCATCGAGGAGGTGATGCAGAAGCGCTCACCGAACGTGGCCGCAGCCCACTCGATGATGACCTCGGCGGGTGCGAGCTCGAGCTCGGCACCCCAGTGCGAGACCAGCTCGCGCAGCTCCTCCGGGGAGCGGCCCTCGGTGTGGGTGCCGCGGTAGCTCCGGGCAGCAGCGGTGGCGGGAGCGGTCATCAGGCACCTCCTTCTACGTCAGTGGTTCGGGTGGGGGCGGGCATCAGGCCGAGCAGCTCGACCTTGAAGACCCGGCGACAGCCCCGGCATTGCCAGCCGGCCGGCTCGTTGGGCCAGAGGTCGGTCTCGCCGCAGAACGGGCAGTGGTAGGGAACTGCCCTCCGCGACACCGACTCCTCCGACATCAGACCGACTCCAGCGTCCTCGTCTCGAGCACCTTGTCGCCGCGCAGCAGCTCCTCGTCGGCGCGGTGCACCCACGCGTCGAAGGCCTCGCCCTCGGTGCGGTCGGCCAGGTAGTTCGTCACCACCGCGGTCACGTAGTCGTCCAGGCCCTTGCTGGTGACCTTGTGCGCGCGCAGCTTGCGGCCGAAGTTGGCCCGCAGGCCGATCGCGCCGCCGAGGTGCACCTGGAAGCCCTCGACCTGCTCGCCGTTCTCGTCGACGACGAGCTGGCCCTTGAGGCCGAAGTCGGCGACCTGGGTGCGGGCGCAGGCGTTCGGGCAGCCGTTGACGTTGATCGTGATCGGGGTGTCGAGGTCCGGGAACCGGCGCTCGAGCTCGTCGACCAGGTCGCGGGCACGGTTCTTGGTGTCGACGATCGCCAGCTTGCAGAACTCGATGCCGGTGCAGGCCATCGTGTTGCGGCGCCACGCGGAGGGCCGGCCGCTGAGGCCGATCTCGTCGAGGCGGTCGAGCAGCGGCTCCACCTTGTCGCCGTCCACGCCGATCAGCACGATCTTCTGGTACGGCGTGAGGCGGGCGCCGGTGACGCCGTACTCCTCGAGCAGGTCGGCCAGCGCCACCAGCAGCGAGCCGGAGACCCGGCCGGCGGTCGGGGCGACGCCGATGTAGAAGCGGCCGTCCTTCTGCTCGTGCACGCCGACGTGGTCGCGGTGGCCCACCGGCGACTCCGGGGAGGCCAGGGTGACCAGCTTCTTGCCGAGGTACTCGTTCTCGAGGACCTCGCGGAACTTCTCCACGCCCCAGTCGGCGACCAGGAACTTCAGGCGGGCCCGCGAGCGCAGGCGGCGGTAGCCGTAGTCGCGGAAGATGCCGGCGACGCCGGCCCACACGTCGGGGACCTCGTCGAGCGGGATCCACACGCCGAGCTTCTGCGCGAGCATCGGGTTGGTCGACAGGCCACCGCCGACCCACACGTCGAAGCCGGGGCCGAGCTCGGGGTGGACGGTGCCGACGAAGGACACGTCGTTGGTCTCGGGGGAGACGTCCTGGCTCGGGTGGCCGGTGACGGCGGTCTTGAACTTGCGCGGGAAGTTCGAGAAGTCCTTGCTGCCGATGTAGCGGCGCTCGATCTCCTCCAGGGCGGGGGTGCCGTCGATGATCTCGTCCTTGGCGACGCCGGCGACCGGCGAGCCGAGGAAGGGGCGCGGCGAGTCGCCGCACGCCTCGAGGGAGTGCAGGCCGACGGCGTCGAGGCGCTCCCAGATCTCCGGGACGTTCTCGATCTCGATCCAGTGGTACTGGATGTTCTGCCGGTCGGTGACGTCCGCGGTGTCGCGGGCGAAGTCGACGCCGATCTGGCCCAGCGTGCGCACGGCGGCGGGGGAGAGCAGCTTGCCGTCGGAGCGGACCCGGAGCATGAAGTAGCGGTCGTCGAGCTCCTCCTCCTCCAGGGCACCGGTCCGGCCGCCGTCGATCCCGGGCTTGCGCTGGGTGTAGAGGCCCATCCAGCGGAAGCGGCCGCGCAGGTCGGCGGGGTCGATCGAGTCGAAGCCGCGCTTGGAGTAGATGTAGAGGATCCGGTCCCGCACGTTGAGCGGGTCGTCGTCCTTCTTGGACTGCTCGTTCTTGTTGAGCGGCTCGGTGTACCCGAGTGCCCACTGGCCCTCGGCGCGCCGGGGGCGCGGGATCTCGGTGAACTTGGCCGGCTCGGGCTTGTAGCGCAGGTCAGGCATGCGGAGAGGAGGTCCTTCGCTGATGGGCGCGCGGCAGGGTCAGCGGCGCGCGGCTCGGAGAATGGCGGTCGGCGTGATCAGCGGGGCCAACACATCATGCTGCGCGTGCGCCCGAAGTCCACGTGGCGTCGTACCACGAGGTGCGCATGGGTAGCAGCAGTGACCATGTCAATGAGTCTCATCCTTCGGACGCGGCGTCACCAAATCGGAATCTCATGTTGTGGACACACGTCTCGCAATGTGGACGAAAGGTCACGGTTTGCACCGTGATCGCGCAGGGCCTGCGATGCACGTCACACCCGGAGAGGCCTCTCAAGGATCCGCGACCACCGCCAGGCCCGGCCCGGGCAGCAGCGACGCCGCGCACCACTACGCTGTGGGCCATGAGCGACAACTCCCTCAACGGCGAACTCGTCAGCAGCGCATACCGCCAGGCGCTCGAGGTCATCTCCTCCGTCGAGCCCCGCATCGCGGACGCGACGCGCCAGGAGCTCGCCGACCAGCGGGCGTCGCTCAAGCTGATCGCGAGCGAGAACTACGCCTCGCCCGCCGTGCTCCTCACCATGGGCACCTGGTTCAGCGACAAGTACGCCGAGGGCACCGTCGGGCACCGCTTCTACGCCGGCTGCCAGAACGTCGACACCGTCGAGGTGCTCGCCGCCGAGCACGCCCGCGAGCTCTTCGGTGCGGAGTACGCCTACGTCCAGCCGCACTCCGGCATCGACGCCAACCTGACGGCGTACTGGGCGATCCTCGCCCACCGCGTCGAGGGCCCCTGGCTCAAGGACGCCGGCGTGAAGAACATGAACGACCTCACCGAGGCCGACTGGGAGAAGCTGCGCCACGAGCTCGGCAACCAGCGCCTGCTCGGCATGAGCCTCGACGCCGGTGGCCACCTGACCCACGGCTTCCGCCCGAACATCAGCGGCAAGATGTTCCACCAGAACCAGTACGGCACCGACCCGGAGACCGGGCTCCTCGACTACGACGCCCTGCGCGCGAAGGCCAGGGAGTTCAAGCCGCTCATCCTGGTCGCCGGCTACTCCGCCTACCCGCGCCGCGTGAACTTCGCCAAGATGCGCGAGATCGCCGACGAGGTGGGCGCCACCCTCATGGTCGACATGGCGCACTTCGCCGGCCTGGTCGCCGGCAAGGTGTTCACCGGCGACGAGGACCCGGTGCCCCACGCCCACGTCGTCACCAGCACCTCGCACAAGTCCCTGCGCGGCCCGCGCGGCGGCTTCATCCTCGCCACCGAGGAGTACGCCCCCAGCGTCGACCGCGGCTGCCCGATGGTGCTCGGCGGCCCGCTCTCGCACGTGATGGCCGCCAAGGCCGTCGCCTTCGCCGAGGCCCGCACGCCCGCCTTCCAGACCTACGCGCAGGACATCGCCGACAACGCCAAGGCGCTCGCCGAGGGCCTGCAGAAGCGCGGCACCAAGCTCGTCACCGACGGCACCGACAACCACATCGTGCTGCTCGACGTCAGCTCCTACGGCCTCACCGGCCGCCAGGCCGAGTCCGCCCTGCTCGAGGCCGGTGTGGTCACCAATCGCAACTCGGTCCCCGCCGACCCGAACGGCGCCTGGTACACCTCCGGCATCCGGATCGGCACCCCCGCCCTGACCAGCCGCGGCTTCGGTGCGGCGGAGTTCGACGCGGTCGCCGACCTCATCACCGAGGTCCTGAAGAGCACCACGCCCGGCACCACCTCCGCCGGTGCCCCGTCGAAGGCGTCCTACGTCCTCGCCGACGGCGTTGCCGACAAGGTCCGCGCCGCCAGCGCCGAGCTGCTCGACAAGCACCCGCTCTACCCCGGCCTCGACCTCTCTTAGTCTGCGCGAGCGCGTCGCCTGTCGACGAGGGCCGCACGGGCACTCGCTGCGCTCGGCCCGCGGGCCCTCGTCGACGCGCCTTCGGCGCGGGGCGCTGCGCTCGAGCTGATTTGCGCGAGCGCGTCGCCTGTCGAGGGCGGCGCGCAGGCCTCGCTCCGCTTCGGCCCGCACTTGCCCTCGACGCGCCTTCGGCGCGGGCGCCGCGCTGCCGCGCGCGCAGTTGCCTCCGGTAGGCGGCACAGTCGGCATGGCGGCAAGCCTGGCGCTGGTGGCACGTAGCTTGCCGGTGGTTGAGGTGCGAGGCGCCCCGGCGCCGAGCCTCGAAACCTCCGGCCATGGTGCACCGGGCTGTGCCCGC
>NZ_JAER01000066.1 GCF_000519005.1 Nocardioides sp. J54
ACTGCACGGTAGAGCTTGCCGATCTCTGTGGAGGTCAGCTCTCGGGGGGAGTGGTCCCGCAGGATCGCTGCCGCCTGATCGCACTCGATCGAGGCGACAGCCCGGAGGTGGTCCCGCTGCGGTGCGCCCCAGCTGCGCTCGAGAGCGCTCATCGCGATGCCTCCTCGATCGCCGCCGACAGGGCCTCCAGCAGCTCGCGGGCCTGCTCGATGGTCATGCCGTCCATCGCCCGCGGGTGCACGACCTGGATCAGCGGTACTTCGGTCGGGTCCGGCGTGCCGTCGGGGTAGGCGACCCGGCTGTGCCAGACCGACTCGTTGGCGTGGTGGTGGATCACCAAGCCCTCCCACTCGCCGAGCTCGGCCACGTGCTCCTCGAGGGTGTCGGTGCACCACGGGGGGCAAACGATCTCCGGCTGCGTTCCGGGCGGGACCGCGAGGACAGCAGGACGGGGCGCCGCGCTCACTGGTGGGCCTCGATCCACTCAGCGGCCTGCTTCTCGACCTCGGCCTGAGTCGGCAGCTCGTACAGGCGCGCCTGATCGTCAGCCGCCTCGCGGATCGCGTCGCCGTATCCGCGGGCGTCGAGGGTGGAGATGATGCTGTTCAGGTGGGTGAGGTCCCACGGGATCGAGTCCTGGCCGGGCTGCCTGGTCGCGGCGGTCAGGCGGTCAACGGTCCGGCGGACGTAGGTGGCGGCGACGATGTCGCCGGTGGGAGATGATGTGGTCATGTTCGGCGTCTCTCTACTTGAAGGAAACGACCCCTACAGCGTTGGTGGTCGCCCTGCCGAATCACCCCGTGACTACAGCGCTCGGCCGTCCGGAACTCTCCAAGTTCCTGAAGTGATCCTCCGGTGAGGACCACGCTCGTCGTCGACGGCGCCAACGTCGTCGGTGCCCGCCCGGACGGCTGGTGGAAGGACCGCGCCGGGGCCGCCCGCCGCCTGCACGAGCAGCTGCTCGTCGCCGACGTGCCGTACGACGACGTGGTGCTCGTCCTCGAGGGCCAGGCCAAGGGCGGGGTGCGCGCCGGCAAGGACGCGCACGTCCGCACGGTGCACGCCCCGAAGGACGGCGACGCCACGATCCTCGCCGAGGCGGCGAAGGCTGTCGGGCGGGGCCACCGCACCGTCGTGGTCACCGCCGACCGGGCGCTCGACGCCCGCGTGCACGGCGTCGGCGCGACGACGCTGAGCCCGACCTGGCTGCTGTCCCACCTTTGAGGGGGACCGCGCCCGCAGCGGCGTTGGTAGCGTGCGGCGCGTGAGTGCGCTGCGGTTCTCCGGTCCGGTCCTGCCCGACGGCGAGGTGCGGGAGCTCTTCGTGGTCGACGGGGTGGTCACCTACGAGCGGCCCGCGGGGGCGGAGACGGCCGCCGAGGGGTGGATCGTCCCCGGCCTCGTCGACGCCCACAACCACCTCGGCCTCGAGGACGGGGGAGCGGTCCCCGACGACGAGGTCGAGCGCCAGGCGATCGCCGACCGCGACAGCGGCGTGCTGCTGACCCGCGACTGCGGCTCCCCGGCCGACACCCGCTGGGTGCAGGAGCGCGAGGACCTGCCCCGGCTGATCCGCTGCGGCCGCCACGTCGCGCGCACCCGCCGCTACATCCGCAACTACGGCCAGGAGGTCGAGCCCGACGGCCTCGTCGACGCCGTCGACGCCCAGGCCCGGGCCGGCGACGGCTGGGTGAAGCTCGTCGGCGACTGGATCTCCCGCGAGGAGGGCGACCTGGCACCGTCCTTCCCCGCGGACGCCGTCACCGCCGCGATCGAGGTCGCGCACGCCCAGGGCGCCAAGGTCACCGCGCACTGCTTCGGCGAGGACTCCCTCGGCCCGCTGCTCGACGCCGGCATCGACTGCATCGAGCACGGCACCGGCCTCACCGAGGCCCACCTCGAGCGGATGGTCGCGCAGGGCGTCGCGCTCGTGCCGACCGTGCTGCAGACCTCGAAGTTCCCGGAGTTCTCCGCCCAGGGGCGCGACAAGTTCCCGGCGTACTCCGCGACGATGGACACGCTCTTCCAGCGCCGCCGCGACGTGCTGATGGCCGCCCACGACGCGGGCGTCGCGCTCTACGTCGGCAGCGACGGCGGCGGCTCGACCCGCCACGGCGTGCTGCACGAGGAGATCCGTGCGATGGCCGACATGGGCCTGTCGAACGAGTACGTGCTCGGCGCCGCGTCCTGGCGCGGCCGCGCGTGGCTGGGCTGGAACCCCGGGCTCGACGAGGGTGACGCCGCGGACTTCGTCGTCTACCCGCGCAACCCGCTCGAGGACCTGTCGGTGCTCACCGAGCCGGCCCGCGTCGTGCTGCGCGGCCGGGTCGTCGCCTGACAGAGCTCCCGCCTCACCCCTGGTACGGAGGCTGGTACGGCGGCTGGTACGGCGGCGGGGGCAGCTGCGGCGGCCGGTTGCGCCGCACCAGCGTCACCACCAGCACCGCGAGCCCGGCCGCGCCGAGGAACAGGCCGAGGCAGGCGCCGCCGAAGATCGTCCCGATGAGCCCGGGGATGCTCGGCAGCGGCCCGAGCCGCACCTCGGCGCCGTCGCCCGCGAGGGCCGTGCAGGTGACCTCCAGGTCGCCGTCCGCGGTGTCGAAGGACCGGTCCGCCTCCCACTCGTTGACCTCGTAGGACCCGTTGACCGGGCCGAAGGAGATCGCGGTCCCGTCGCCGGCCACCGCCTCGCAGGTCACCGGCCGGCCGTCGGTGACGAACACGCCGTAGGTCTCGTCGGCCGGGAGGTCGACCTGGTGCGCCTGCCCGTCGGCGGCGACCACGACGACCTCGCCGCTGAGCAGCCGCCAGACCACGACGCCGGCGGCCACGGCGACCACGACCGCGGCCACGAGCAGGCCGACGGCCACCCAGATGCCGGTGCGGGACGTGCGCTTCGGTGCGGGGGCGTGGGGGGAGCTCATGGCCGGAGAGTCTGCCAGCGCAGCTCGGTGTATCAACGGCACCGGCGCGTCGCTCCGCACAGTGACCGGCCATTCCGGCTGGTCCTCTCGAGAAGGAGCCCCCATGCACCGCTACCCCGACCACCTGACGCACCCCTCCGGCGTCGAGCTCACCCCGAAGCCCGACCGCGTCCTGCTCGCGCCGCGCACCGGCCCGGCCGTCGCCGGGTTCGCTGCCGCCGCGGCAGCGCAGGCCGACGTGCTCGCCACCCTCGGCCTCGTCGCCGAGGGGCCTGCGACCGACGACGGTCCGCTCGCCGCGGCCGACGTCCAGCCCGACGCGAAGCAGCCCGTCAACGAGGGCCCGGACTTCGTGTTCGCCCGCACCCCCGACGGCTCCGAGGTCGACGGCGACGCGATCGCCCGCGCCGAGGCCGAGGGGACCGTCGGGTGGGCCGCGCCGGTCTACACCGCCGACTTCGGTGCCGGCGAGGAGGAGCTGGCCCCGGCCGCCGACGCCGTGGTGCTGCTGCACGCCGACGTCGCCGACCCCGAGGACCTCGCCCGGGTCGTCGCCCTCGGCCTCGAGCGCGACGAGGTCCGCTCCGCGCTGCTGGGCGACCACGACTACTTCACCGTCGCCGACCCGGCCGCCACGCCGGCGTACGACCTCGCCGACCGGATCACCGAGGCCCTCGGGCGCGACGTGGAGGTCCGCCTGGAGTGGGTGCCGATGCGGGTCCCGGTCGCGCACGTGCCCAACGACCCGATGTACGCCGACCAGTGGAACCTCCGCCAGATCGGCGCCGCCGGTCCCGGCACCACCGGCTGGGACCTCACCATGGGCTCGGCCTCGGTGGTCGTCGCGATCCTCGACGAGGGCGTCGAGCTCGGCCACCCCGACCTCGCCGGCGCGTTCGTGCACAACGGGATCAACCTCGGCACCATGTCCGGCACCGGAGCGCCGACGGGCGACCACGGCACCCCGTGCGCCGGGATCGTCGCGGCCCGCACCGGCAACGGCACCGGCGTCGCGGGCCTGGCCGGTCGTTGCCGGATCCTGCCGATCGCCTTCTCCCGGTGGACCGACACCGAGGTCGCCGCGGGCATCCGCTACGCCCGGATGCAGGGCGCCCACGTGATCTCGATGAGCTTCGGGTGGAACGCCTGGGACCGGGCCGTGATCGACCCGGCCATCCAGGAGGCGTTCAACGCCGGCCTCGTGATGTGCGTGGCCACGCACAACCACAACACCGCCAACGGCATCACCTACCCGGCCACCAACCCGCTGGTCATCGCGGTCGGGGCCTCCGACCAGGCCGACAACCGCAAGTCGCCCTCCAGCCCGGACGGCGAGGGGTGGGGGTCGAACTACGGTCCGCAGATCTCGGTGGTCGCGCCGGGCGTGCGGATCCCCAGCACCGACCGGCTCGGCGCCAACGGCTACACGGCCAACGACTACACGCCGCGGTTCAACGGCACCTCCGCCGCCACGCCGCACGTCGCTGCCCTCGCCGCGCTGATCCGCTCGCGGAACTCCAGCCTCAACAACGTCGGCGTCCGCCGGATCATCGAGCAGACCGCGGCGAAGGTGGGGACGGTTCCCTACGCCAACGTCGCCGGCCACCCGAACGGGACGTGGAACGAGCAGATGGGCTACGGCCGCATCGACGTGCTCGCCGCGCTGCAGCGGGCGACCCCGGTCAAGCGGTGGCACTTCGAGGACGACCTGGTCAAGCACCTGCGCGACAACATCGTCTTCGAGAAGAGGTTCAAGGAGGTCCGCGAGATCGACATCTACAAGCTCGCCGGCCGCGAGGTGGACGACCTGATCGACCTCGAGGACCTGATCAACCCGGTGCGCGACCGGCTCGAGGGGCTGAAGGGCCTCGAGGGCCTGGACGAGGTCGTCAAGCGGCTCGAGCGCATCGAGAAGCGCGTCGGCAGCCTCGGCAGCCCGTTCCTCGGCACCGAGGACCGGCCCGACGTCTCGACCCCGGTCGTCGAGGCGGCCGTCAACGGCGACGGACCGTCGTGATCCTCGTCGTGGCCTCCCAGCGGGACCCCGGGGCCGCGGCCCTGGTCGCGGGGTGGGCGGGCGCCCGCCTGCTCACCCCGGCCGACCTGTCCCTGCCGGGCTGGGTCCTCCCGGCCGGCGCCACCGGCCCCGGGGACCCGCCCGGCCGGGGCGTCGCGGACGGCGAGCCGTTCGAGGTCGACCGGGTGGGGCGGGTCGTCTGCCTCCTGGCACGGGTCCGACCCGCCGAGCTCACCTGGATCGCGGACGAGCACCGCGGGTACGTCGCCGCGGAGATGACCGCGCTGCTCGGTCACTGGCTCGCCGGCCTCGGCGACCGCTGCGTCGTCCGCCCGACCCCCGGGGACCTCGCCGGACCGACCCGGCCGACCACGGCGTGGGCCGCTGCGGCCGGGCTCCCGGTCGCCGAGCGGTCGGGGAGCGGGAGCCACGTCGTCGTCACCGTCGTCGGCCGACGGGTCGTCGTCGGTGGCGACGGCCCCGCGCCCGGCCCGGCGGAGCGTCGCGGGCTGGTCGCGGCGGCCGCCGCGCACGACGCTCCGCTGCTCTCGGCCGTCCTCACACCCGGCGGCCCGGGGGAGGGGCTCGCCCTCGAGGCGGTGCTGCCCGCCCCGCTCGTGGCGACCCCCGCGGCCCGCGCCGCGGTCCGGCGGTACGTCGCCTCGGGCCGCCCCCGCACGCGGGAGCGGGTGGCGTCGTGATCGTCCTGCACGGGTTGCGCACCGACACGCCCCTCGAGGCGGTCCGGCGCGTGCTCGAGGACCGCGGGGCGCCGTACCTCCTCGTCGACCAGGCCGACTGTGGGACCGTCGCCGTCGAGCGGCGCGGGGGCCACCCCGTGCTCGTCGTCGACGGCGACGCGGTCCTGGTCGACGAGGTGACCGGCGCCTACCTGCGGCCCTACGACCTCGGCGACGCCGTCGACGCCGCCGAGCAGGAGCGGCTGGCCCGGCTCGCGACCGACCTGCGGGAGTGGGCCGAGCTGGCGCCACCCCACGTGCGGGTGCTCAACCGGCCCTCCGCCGGCCTCAGCAACCACTCGAAGCCGTGGCAGGCCCGGGCCGTCGCCGACGCCGGCTTCGCGGTCCCGGAGACGCTGCTGACCACCGACCCGGCCGCTGCCCGCGCGTTCGTCGCCCGGCACGGCCGGGTGGTGGTCAAGTCGGTCAGCGGGATCCGCAGCATCGTCCGGGTCGTGGGGCCCGACGACGACCTGTCCGCGGTGCGCTGGTGCCCGACCCAGCTGCAGCGGTTCGTCGCCGGGGTCGAGCACCGGGTGCACGTCGTGGGGGACCGGTTGTTCGTCCACCGGATCCGCTCCGAGGCCGTCGACTACCGCTACGGCGGGTTCGCCGCCGAGCCGGTCGACCTGCCCGACGCCGTCGCAGACCGCTGCCGGGCACTGTGCCGGGCGCTGGAGCTCGAGCTGGCCGGCCTCGACCTGAGGTTCGGCGCCGACGGGCGGTGGTACTGCTGGGAGGCGAACACCTCGCCGGCGTACTCCACCTTCGACGGGCCCGACCGGGCCATCGCGGGCGCCATCGCGGACCACCTCGCCGGCGGGTGAGGGGTGGATTCGTGCCGGGCGGGGGTGATCTGGCAGACTTGGCGGCTGAGTTCTGCGCCTTCCGGACCCTCTCAACCGGTGGGTGCAGCGCCCATCGAGACCCGGGTCCCGGTGTTCCCCACCTGGTCGCCCGCGCCTCACCCACACTAGTTCTCAAGGAGACACCACAAACGTGGCCGTCAAGATCCGTCTGAAGCGCCTGGGCAAGGTCCGGGTCCCGCAGTACCGCATCGTGATCGTCGACTCGCGCAAGAAGCGCGACGGCGCCGTGATCGAGGAGATCGGCAAGTACCACCCCAAGGAGGAGCCGTCGTTCATCGACGTCGTCTCCGAGCGGGCGCAGTACTGGCTCGGTGTCGGCGCGCAGCCGACCCCGGCCGTCGAGGCGATCCTCAAGATCACCGGTGACTGGCAGAAGTTCAAGGGCATCGAGGGCGCCGAGGGCACCCTGAAGGTCAAGGAGCCGAAGCGCGACAAGCTCGAGATCTTCAACGAGGCCCTCAAGGAGGCCGCCAACGAGCCCAAGGGCGCCGCGGTGACCGCCAAGAAGTCCGAGAAGAAGGCCGACAAGGCCGAGGACAAGGCTGACGAGAAGGCCGCGGAGGCGCCGGCCGAGGCCGCCGCCGAGGAGGCCCCCGCCGAGGCTCCCGCCGAGGAGGCCTGAGCAGATGCTCGCCGACGCACTGGAGCACCTCGTCCGCGGCGTGGTCGACCACCCCGACGACGTGGTCGTCCGCGACAAGCAGCTGCGGCGCGGCTCGGTGCTCGAGGTCCGGGTGCACCCCGACGACCTCGGCAAGGTGATCGGTCGCGGCGGCCGCACGGCCACCGCCTTCCGCACCGTGATCGGCGCCCTGGCCGGCAACAGCAGCACCCGGGTCGACTTCGTCGACACCGACCGCCGCTGAGCCACGGCACGAACCGTCCGGACGGGCGTCTCCCCCACGGGGGAGGCGCCCGTTCGCCGTTCCCGGCCGGCTGGCCCTAACCTCGGGCTCGTGGTGGAGAGCATCGAGGTCGTCGTCGGTCGCATCGGCAAGCCGCACGGCATCCGCGGAGAGGTGACGGTCGACGTCCGCTCGGACGAGCCCGAGCGCCGGTACGCCGTCGGCGCCGTCCTCCAGGTCGAGCCGCCCCGCGGCTCCGCCTTCGCGCACCGCACCCTCACCGTCGCCCGGACCCGCTGGCACCAGGGCGTGCTGCTGGCAGCGTTCGAGGAGCTGCCGGACCGCAACGCCGCCGAGACCGCCCGCGGGGTGGTGCTCCGCGCCTCCGTGCCCGCCGACGAGTCGCCGGAGGACCCCGAGGAGTTCTACGACCACCAGCTGGTCGGCCTCGCCGTGCACGACGTCGACGGCACCCACCTCGGCGAGGTCGTCGGGCTGGTGCACGGCGCCCAGGACCTGCTCCGGATCAAGACCCTCGACCGGCGCGAGGCGCTGGTGCCCTTCGTGGCCGCCCTGGTGCCCGAGGTGGACGTCGCCGGCGGTCGCGTCGTCGTCGCCGACCGGCCCGGCCTGGTCAGCCCGTTCCCCGAGGAGGAGGGGGAGTGAGGCTCGACTACCTCACGATCTTCCCGGACTTCTTCGGCCCGCTCGAGCTGTCGCTGCCCGGCAAGGCGGCGGCCAGCGGCCTGCTCGACGTCCACGTCCACGACCTGCGGACGTGGACCCACGACCGGCACCGCACCGTCGACGACACCCCCTACGGCGGCGGCGCCGGGATGGTGATGAAGCCCGAGCCGTTCGGCGAGGCCTTCGAGGCCCTCGGCATCGGCGCCGGCGACACGATCGTGTTCACCACCCCCTCCGGCGAGCGCTTCGACCAGCGCCTCGCCGAGGAGCTCGCCACCCGCGAGCGCATCGTCTTCGCCTGCGGGCGCTACGAGGGCATCGACCAGCGCGTCATCGACCACGCCCGCGAGGTCGCCGAGGTCCGCGAGCTCAGCCTCGGCGACTACGTGCTCAACGGCGGCGAGGTCGCCGCCCTCGCGGTCACCGAGGCCGTCGTGCGCCTCCTGCCCGGCTTCATGGGCAACGCCGAGTCCCTCGTCGAGGAGTCCCACGGCGCGTCCGGGCTGCTGGAGTACCCCGTCTACACCAAGCCCCGCACCTGGCAGGGCCGCGAGGTCCCCGACGTGCTGCTCAGCGGCGACCACGGCCGGATCGCCGCGTGGCGCGAGGACCAGGCCCGGCGTCGTACGGCGCGGCGGCGGCCGGACCTGCTGCACCCCTCCGTCCTCGACGACGGCACCCCGATCGTGCGCGCCGTCCCCGGCGACGCCGGCGAGCTGCTCACCCTGCAGCGGGCCTGCTGGGTGCAGGAGGCGCTCGACAACGACACCCTCGACATCCCCGCCCTGCACGAGTCGCTCGACGACGTCGTCGCGTGGATGCAGGAGTGGGACACCTGGGTCGTGCGCCGCGCGGGCCGCCTCGTCGGCGCCGTCCGCGGCAAGATGGAGGGCGACGCCTGGGACATCGGGCGGATCATGGTCGCCCCCGACCTGCAGGGCAGCGGCCTGGGCCGGGCCCTCCTCGACCACATCCAGGCCGTCGCGCCGGAGCAGGCGACGTCGTACCTCCTCTTCACGGGGGAGGGCAGCGCCCGCAACCGGCGGATGTACAGGAAGGCCGGCTTCCGCCTCCGCGCCGACCTGCCGGCGCCGCCGCACGCGGTCGTGCTCACCAAGCCCCGCCGCTGAGGCGGGAGGGTCGCAGACGGCGTCACCGGGACGTCACACGCTGGGAGAACTAGTAACACGCACGAAACGTGAGCCGGTTCCCGGCGAAACGAGGCGTCGCAAGTATCGGGTCCAGACGCGGCAGGCAACGTTGCCAGACCGCCGCACCACTACCCGAGACTTGTGAGGAACCGGATGTCTGTCGATCTCTCGTGGCAGCTGATCTGCGCTGCCCTGGTCCTGTTCATGACGCCAGGCCTGGCGTTCTTCTACGGCGGTCTGGTCAAGCAGAAGTCCGTCGTGTCGATGATGATGCTGAGCTTCGGCTCCATCGCCGTCGTGGCCCTGCTCTACGTGCTCATCGGTGGCACGGGCATCACCGACGGCTCCACCGGCGGGTGGAAGCTCTTCGGCAACCCGTTCGCCGACGTGGGCATGTCCGACCTGATGGAGGGCGTCGGCGCCGGTGAGGCCGCCAACGCCTTCGGTGGCCACGCCTTCCTCGTCGCCTTCTGCATCATCACCGTCGCGCTGGTCTCGGGCGCGGTGGCCGACCGGGCCCGCTTCTGGCCCTGGATGCTGTTCGCCGCGCTGTTCACCGCCTTCGTCGTCTTCCCGAGCTTCCGCTGGATCTGGGGCGTCGACTCCGAGGGCACGCCCAACGGCTGGCTCGCCAACGACGTCCTCGGCCTCGGCACCGGCGCCCTCGACTGGGCCGGTGGCACCGTGATCCACCAGTCTGCTGGTGCTGCGGCCCTCGCCCTGGCCCTGGTCCTCGGCAAGCGCAAGATCGGCTTCTCCAAGGAGGAGACCGTCGCCCACAACGTCCCGCTCGTCCTGATCGGTGCCGCGATCCTGTGGTTCGGCTGGTACGGCTTCAACACCGGTGTCTACGGCGCCGACGAGGGCCAGACCTCGCTGATCTTCTTCAACACCGTGATCACCCCGGCCGCCGCCCTGCTCGGCTACATCGCCATCGAGGCGCTCAAGGACGGCAAGGCCACCGCGGTCGGCGCCGCCTCGGGCATCGTCGCCGGCCTGGTCGCGATCACCCCGGCCTGTGCCTTCCTCACCCCGGTCTGGGCCCTCGTGCTCGGCCTGGTCACCGGCGCGATCTGCTGCTTCGCGGTCGACCTGAAGTTCAAGCTCGGCTTCGACGACACCCTCGACGTCGTCGGCCTGCACCTGGTCGCCGGCTTCATCGGCTGCCTCTGGGTCGGCATCTTCGGCGCCGAGGCCCTCACCGGCGGCAGCCTGCTGTTCGGTGGCGAGGCCAAGCTGTTCATGGCCCAGCTCCTCTCGTCGCTCACGATGATCGCGTTCTCCTTCGTGATGGCCTTCATCTTCGCCACGCTGATCGAGAAGACGATCGGTTTCCGCGTCAAGGAGGAGGACGAGGTCGCCGGTATCGACCTGGTCCTGCACGGCGAGGGCTACGCCCTCAACGACTGATCCATCCCGCTCCACCCGCAGGCCCGTCCCGGTTCGTCCGGGGCGGGCCTGTGGTCTTGCGCGAGCGTGTCGCCTGTCGACGACGGCGCGCAGGCACTCGCTGCGCTCGGCCCGCACCTGTCGCCGACGCGCCTCCGGCGCGGGCGCGGGCGCTGCCGCGCGCGCAGTTGGCTCCGGTAGGTGGCACAGCCCGTCTGGCGGCAAGCCTTGGGCTCAGCTCCGCCGGACTCCCCGGTGGTTGAGGTGCGAGGCCGCCCGCGGCCGAGCCTCGCGGTGTTGTCTGGCGCGAGCGCGTCGCCTGTCGAGGGCCGCGCGCAGGCCTCGCAAGCTCGGCCCGCACTTGCCCTCGACGCGCCTTCGGCGCGGGCGCCGCGCTGCCGCGCGAGCAGTTGGTTACGGAAGTTGGCGCAGTCCGCCTGGCGGCAAGCCTTGGGTTCGCCTCGCCTGACTCCCGGTGGTTGAGGTGCGAGGCCGCC
>NZ_JAER01000067.1 GCF_000519005.1 Nocardioides sp. J54
GCGGCGGGGTTCATCGCGACCAGCACGTCGGGACGGTCGCCGGCGGTGAGGATGTCGTGGTCGGCGAAGTGGACCTGGAACGAGGAGACGCCCGGGATCGTGCCCTGGGGGGCNCGGATCTCTGCGGGGAAGTTCGGCAGCGTGACCAGGTCGTTGCCGAACACCGCCGACTCCTGGGTGAACCGGTCACCCGTCAGCTGCATGCCGTCACCGGAGTCACCCGCGAACCGGATGATCACCCGGTCCAGCTGCTTGACCTGCTTGGTCTGGCTCACGTTCGTCCAACTCTCTCAACGACGGTTGCGGCACCCGCCCCGGTCGTGGTCGGGCGCGGGCACTGCAGATTCTACGGCCATTTCTAGAACAGGTTCCACTTTCCGGTGGACACCTGTCCAGCGAGGCCGCGGCGGGTCGCTCGGACCCGCGACTTCCCCACGATAGACGGCCGCGCGTGCGCGCCCCATCTGGCGCCGGTGGGTGAACGGCCAGGGGCGGAGCGCGGTGTGACCTGCGTCTCGAAACGCGGGCGATCGTCTCAAAGTAGATCGACTAACTCGCCAATGTGTATTATTCCAATCGAGTTTACCGGATCGGCGTGGGGTCGGCCCGGTGATGACACGAAGGAATGGGTGCAATGAAGCGACTGATGAAGGCTGCGGCCGTAGCGGTGACCGGTGCACTGGCGCTGACCGCCTGCTCGAGCGCCGGCGGCAGTGACGACTCGGGCACGACCATCGGGATCTACGGCTTCGCCGTCCCGGAGGCGGCCAACGACGCCATCGCGGCGGAGTTCAACAAGACCGACGAGGGCAAGGACGTCAAGTTCTCCGGTTCCTACGGCGCCTCGGGCGAGCAGAGCCGCAAGGTCGCCGACACCAAGGGCAAGGACGTCGACTACGTCCACTTCTCCCTCGAGGGCGACGTGACCCGCCTCGTCGACGCCGGCCTGGTCGCCGAGGACTGGAACGCCGGCCCGAACAAGGGCATCGTCTCCTCCTCCATCGCCGTCATCGCCGTCGAGAAGGGCAACCCCCTCGGCATCAAGGGCTGGGACGACCTGACCCGCAAGGACGTCAAGGTCATCACCGCCGACCCGGCCAGCTCCGGCGCCGCGCGCTGGAACATCATGGCGCTCTACACGCACGCGCTCTCGACCGGCGCTGACGAGAAGCAGGCCGACGAGTACCTCAAGAAGGTCTTCAACAACGTCACCAGCTGGGCCGCGAGCGGCCGCGAGGCGACCGAGGCCTTCAAGAAGGGCGTCGGCAACGTGCTCATCACCTACGAGAACGAGGCCATCCTCGCCAAGCAGAAGGGCGAGGAGCTCGACTACATCGTCCCCGAGACCTCCTTCCTGATCGAGAACCCGGGCGCCGTGCTCAAGGACGCCGACGACGTGGCCACCGACTGGCTGGAGTTCGTCCTCAGCGACAAGGGCCAGGCCGAGTTCGTCAAGAAGGGCTTCCGCCCGGTCGGCGACCTGGACATCTCCGGCATCGAGGTCGAGGGCGCCAACGACCCGGCGAACCCCTTCCCGACGCCGTCGAAGAAGCTCTACAGCGTCGCGGACCTCGGTGGCTGGCCGGCCATCGTCGAGGAGTGGTTCGGCAAGGACGGCGTCAAGCTGCGCTTCGACAACCTGTACGCCGAGGCCACCAAGAAGTGACCGAAACGCTTGCAGCAACCCCTGGGCCGGCTCGGACGACGAGCCGGCCCAGCGGGCTGTTCGGACTGACCCCGACCTCGGGCATCGGTCTGGGCCTGGCGCTGGTGTGGTTCAGCGTCCTGGTCCTGATCCCGCTCGCGGCGGTGGTCGGTGCAGCAGCCGCCGGCGGCTGGGGTTCCTTCTGGAACACCCTGACCGACGCACAGACCTTCGCCGCGCTGCGCCTGACCGTCCTCGAGGCGGCCGGCGTGACCGTGGTCAACGCGGTGATCGGCACCGTGGTGGCCTGGGTCCTCGTGCGCGACCACTTCTTCGGCAAGCGCGTCCTGGACGTCGTCATCGACATCCCGTTCGCGCTGCCGACGATCGTGGCCGGCCTGGTCCTGCTGAGCCTCTACGGCCCGGAGAGCCCCGTGGGCATCAACATCGTCAACACGCGCCAGGGCATCTTCCTGGCCCTGCTGTTCGTGACCCTGCCGTTCGTCGTACGGACCGTGCAGCCGGTGCTGCTCGAGCTGGACGCGGACGTCGAGGAGGCGGCGGCGTCGCTCGGCGCCTCGCGGCTGACCACCTTCCGACGCATCATCCTGCCGAGCCTGGTCCCGGCGATCGCCGCGGGCTCGTCCCTCGGCTTCGCGCGCGCGATCAGCGAGTTCGGCTCGCTGGTGCTGATCTCGGGCAACACGCCGTACCAGACCGAGGTCGCGTCGCTGAAGATCCTCAAGTTCATCGAGGGCGACAACCAGGCGGGGGCAGCGGCGGTCGCCGTGCTCCTCCTGCTCGTCGCGGTGGTCACGATCGTGGTCCTCGACCTCATCTCGCGAAGGGTGGCGCGCCGTGGCTGACACCCGACAGATCAGGGCCCGCAAGGGCCCGGTGACCTACTTCCTGCGGTTCTTCGTGATCGCCTACCTCGCGGTGCTGGTCATCTGGCCGCTGTGGGAGGTGACCTCGCGGACCTTCGCCCCCACCGAGCGTGGTGCCGAGGCGGGCGTCGCCGCCTTCCTCGAGCGGCTCCAGGAGCCGTCGGTGTCGTACGCCTTTGGGCTGACCGCCACCGTCGCCTTCTGGGCGGTGCTCATCAACACCGCCTTCGGCGTGGGCATCTCGCTGCTGATCACCCGCTACCGGTTCCCCGGCCGGCGCATCCTCTCGGTGCTCATCGACCTCCCGATGTCGGTGTCGCCGGTGGTCGTCGGCCTCGCGCTGGTGCTCGCCTACAGCACCGGCCAGGGCTGGTTCGGCGAGGCGCTCGAGGAGGTCGGCATCTTCATCATCGGTACGACGCCGGGCCTGATCATGGCGACCGCCTTCGTCAGCCTGCCGCTGGTGATCCGCGAGATCGTCCCGGTCCTCGAGGAGATCGGCACCGACGCCGAGATGGCGGCGAGCAGCCTCGGCGCCAACGGCTGGCAGACCTTCCGCCGGATCACCCTGCCGAGCATCAAGTGGGCGGTGGTCTACGGCGTCGTGCTGAGCATGGCCCGCTCGCTCGGCGAGTTCGGTGCCGTGAAGATCGTCAGCCCCGGCGCCGAGTTCCGCGGCGAGACCGCCACCATCCTGATCCAGAACCGTTACACCAACTACGAGGAGCCCACGGCCTACGCGGCCGCCTTCGTGCTCGTCCTCGCCTCCGTGCTGGCGCTCGTGGTGGTTTCCCTGATCCGCAAGGAGGATCACGCATGAGCATCGAAGTGAGGGGTGTCGGCAAGCGCTACGGCGACTTCGTGGCACTCGACGACATCAACGTGTCCCTGCCCACCGGGCAGCTGACCGCCCTGCTCGGGCCCAGCGGCGGTGGGAAGTCCACGCTGCTGCGCATCATCGCCGGGCTCGAGTCCACCGACGGCGGCTCGGTCGAGATCGAGGGCACCGACGCCACGAAGCTGCCGCCGCAGAAGCGCAACGTGGGCTTCGTGTTCCAGCACTACGCCGTCTTCAAGCACATGACGGTGGCGAAGAACGTCGCCTTCGGCCTGGAGATCCGCAAGCGGCCCAAGGCCGAGGTCAAGGCGAAGGTCGCCGAGCTGCTCGAGCTCGTGCACCTCTCGCAGTTCGCCCACCGGCTGCCCTCGCAGCTCTCGGGCGGCCAGCGCCAGCGCCTCGCGCTGGCCCGGGCCCTCGCCGTCGAGCCGTCCGTCCTGCTGCTCGACGAGCCCTTCGGAGCGCTCGACGCGAAGGTCCGCAAGGAGCTGCGCGACTGGCTGCGCCGGCTGCACGACGAGGTCCACGTGACGACGGTGTTCGTCACCCACGACCAGGAGGAGGCGCTCGAGGTCGCCGACGAGATCGTCGTCATCAACGAGGGCCGGATCGAGCAGATCGGCACCCCGGACCAGCTCTACGACGAGCCGGCGAACGACTTCGTCATGAGCTTCCTGGGCGAGGTCACGCGCCTCGGCGGCGTGCGCCTGCGGCCGCACGACATCGACCTGTCGACCACGCCCGGGGCGCCCGAGTCGCACGCGGGGGTCGTCGTCCGCTCCCTGCGGGTCGGCTTCGAGGTGCGGCTCACCGTCGAGGTCGAGGGCCACGCCGAGCCGACCCTGGTGGTGCTGTCGCGCACCCACGCCCGGGCGCTCGACGTCGACGCGGGCAGCCGGGTGTGGCTGCGCCCGACCACCGGCGCCACGGCGGTGCCGGTGCTCGACGTCGCCACCGCCTGAACCGACCCCTCCCGGCTGCCGCGGCCGGCGCCCCCGGGCGTCGCGCCGCGGCGGCGGGCGGCGGCAGCGGGTCACGGTCGACGGCGAGGTCCGCGGCCCGGCCGCGCGGTTCTCCTAGGCTGGGCCCGTGAGCTACCTCCGCGCGACCCGGCTGCTGTGCTGGCTGCTCGGCGTCGCGTTCGTGGTGTCGGTCGTGCACTACCTCGACAACTACGTCAGCTACGACGAGTACCCGCAGCCCGCCGACGACGCCACCGTCCCGGCCCCCTCGGCCGGCGTCAT
Organism: Nocardioides sp. J54; assembly: GCF_000519005.1. Classification (GTDB taxonomy): domain Bacteria; phylum Actinomycetota; class Actinomycetes; order Propionibacteriales; family Nocardioidaceae; genus Nocardioides. The sequence continues at coordinate 4,615 of NZ_JAER01000067.1, forward strand.
CGGTAGCGCCTGGTTCGTCTTCACCGCCCTCGGTGGCCTCGGGCTGCTGATGTGGTTCCGCCGCCACATCACCACCGCGGCGGTCCTGCTGACCGGCTACTCCCTCTCGGGCCTGGTCGGCATCGGGCACTACACCGTCCCCGGCGCCACCGACATGGTGTGGTGGCGCCAGGCCCACGTGGTCGTCGACATCGTGCTCGGCGCTGCGGTCCTCGGCTTCGCGCTCTGGGCAGCGCGGCACTCCAGCGCGCTCATCCCTCCGGCGGCGAGGTCCGCCCAGCAGGCGCCTCAGCCCGGCGCTTGAGCCCCTCCGCGTGGCGGCGGAAGCCGTCGGCGACCCGCGCGGGCCCGGCCAGCCGCACCAGCGGACCGCGGAACTCCTCCACCGTCTCGTACGACGTGGGCCCGCCGGGTCGCTGCGTCAGCACCTGGTGGCGCACGCCGCGCACCAGCCCCAGCCGGGACGGCCAGCCCTCGTAGGCGTAGGACATCCGCGCGGTCGTCGTACCGTCGGCGGAGGTGGTGGGCCCCTGCAGCGCCGTGATCCGCTCCGGCGAGCGGGTGCGCCGCCCGTTCGCCCACACCACGTGCAGCACGATCGGGTTGCCGACCGCCGGCGGCTGCGCCGTCTCGGCCCGCTCCACGAACGGGTTCCACTCGCCGTACCGCTCCGTGTCGAGCATGATCGCCCACACCTGCTCCAGCGGCGCCTCGATCTCGATCCTCGCCGACGGGTCCTCCATGCGCCGATCATCCCCGACCCGAAACCGTCGAATGGTCACTTCTGGCATGTCGAGACGTCGCTTGTGGCCGGTCGAGACGTCACTTGTGGAGGGTCGAGGCGTCAGATAGCGCCGATCGAGTGGTCACATCTGGCGCGTGACCACTCGACCCGCCACACGTGACCACTCGACCCGCCACACGTGACCACTCGACCCGCCACACGTGACAACTCAACCAGCCACAGGTGACCACTCGCCATGCCGGAACTGACGTCTCGACATGCCACAGGTGACGCCTCGACGTGCGGGTAGGTTCGGGCGCATGGTGGTCGTCCACGAGACCCGGGCGTCGCGGGTGCTGCTGGGGGCGGGGGCGCGGCTGCGCGTGCCGTCCGAGGTCGAGCGGGTCGGGGCGTCGCGGGTGCTGGTGGTGGCCACCTCGTCCGCAGCGGCTGCCGGCGACGAGGTGGTCGCCGGGCTGAGGGAGCGGGCGGTGGCCCGGTTCGACCGCCCCGTGGTGCACACGCCGGTGGCGGTGACCGAGGAGGCGATGGCGCTCGTCCAGGCGCACGACGTCGACGCGGTCGTGACCATTGGCGGCGGCTCCGCGGTCGGGCTCGGCAAGGCGGTCGTCGCCCGCGCGGGCGTCGCGCACGTGGCGGTCCCGACGACGTACGCCGGCTCGGAGGTGACCCCGGTGCTCGGGGAGATCCGCGACGGGGTGAAGCAGACGCGGCGCGACCCGGTGCTGCTCCCCACCACCGTCGTGTACGACGTCGAGCTGACCCTCGGACTGCCCGCCGGCCTCACGCTCACCAGTGCCGTCAACGCGCTCGCGCACGCGGTGGAGGCCCTGTGGGCGCCCAACCCGACACCGGTCACCGACGCGCTGGCGACCGAGGCGTGCCGGCTGCTGCTGGCCGCGCTCCCCACGGTCCTCGACGAGCCGGGCGACGTCGCGGCCCGGTCGGCACTGCAGCAGGGTGCCTGGCTGGCCGGCAGCTGCCTGGCGACCGCCCAGATGGGCCTGCACCACCAGCTCGCGCACGCGCTGGGCGGCGCCTTCGACCTCCCGCACGCCGAGCTGCACACGATGCTGCTGGCGCACGTGGTCCGGCACAACCTGCCGCACGCCCCGGCGGCCGCGCAGCGCCTCGCCGAGCTGGTGGCGGGCGACCCTGCGGACGCGATCGCGGGCCTCGCGGCGTCGTACCCCGGGCCGCGGCGGCTGCGCGACCTCGGCGTGCCGGAGGACGGCCTCGCCGCGGTCGCGGAGCGGGTCGCCTCCGCGCCCTACCCGAACCCCGGGCCGACCGGGGCGCCCGCCGTGCTGGAGCTGCTCCGCGCCGCCTGGTGAGGCGGCGCGGCCAGCGTCAGCGGTAGTTGGTGAAGCGCGGCCCGCGTAACGGGTGTGAACGGATCGAGACGGATATGCGGCCTGACCTGCGCAAACGTCGTCGGGGCCGTTGGCGGGTGACGGTCCCGAGCAGTTCTCTTGCGGACTACTTGCGGACTGGGCGGGCGCTCAGGAGATCCGTCCGGTCTCGCGCGCCCAGGTCTCGATGTCGGCGCGCAGCCAGACCGGCCCCATGGCCAGGGAGTCGTAGGGCGCAGGCAATGCGCCTTGCTGTCGCAGCTGGTGGACGCGGGCGCGGGTTACTCCGAGGAGTTCCGCGATCTCGGCGATCCCCATCAAGTGTTCTGGCATGCGCCGAACCCTACTTGACAATCTATCAAGTAGTCGACCAGAGTTACCTCTGCTTGACAATCTATAAAGCGGCCCCCGGTGGTGCAGCAACACCGGCCGAGGGCCTCGGAACCAGTCCCGCAGGAGGACCAGCACCGTGACCACATCATCCATCACCGGCGACATCGTCGCCGCCACCTACGTCCGCCGGACCGTTGACCGGCTGACCGCCGCGACCAGGCAGCCCGGCCAGGACTCGATCCCGTGGGACCTCACCCACCTGAACAGCATCATCTCCACCCTCGACGCCCGCGGGTACGGCGACGCGATCCGCGAGGCGGCCGACGACCAGGCCCGCCTGTACGAGCTGCCGACCCAGGCCGAGGTCGAGAAGACCACTCCTCGCTGCCCGGTCTGGTGCACCCGTACCGACCACCACGCCGACGTAGTCGACGCCGATCACCCGCCGATCCACTACGGCCCCGAACTCTCCGACGTGCTGCTCTTGCAGGCCGAGGGCGACGTCCCCGAGGCGATCGTCACGCTCGCCAACGAGGCGTTGTACGTCCGCGACCCCGAGGAGCTCGAGAAGGTCGCCGCCGACATGGTGCAGGCGGCCGAGTGGATCAAGGCGCACCGATGAGCACGCCGACCACCGACGCCCGCCGCGTGGGCGCAAACCGCTCGACCCCGTGCCCGGCCTGGTGCAAGTTCTCCGAGGCCCAGCACGAGGAGTACGACAAGGGCGAGCCCTGGCTGCACGGCAGCGAGTCGAACGGCTTCTTCACCTTCTGGCAGCTCGACGGCGGCCCCATCACGGCGACGCTCGACGAGTCCGTCGGCGACAACGTCGACCTGACCATCGACCGGCTGCGCGAGCTGGCGCAGGCGTCGCTGCGAGCCGTCGAGTGGATCGAGGCCCACCAGTGACCGCGGCGCCCCGTCCCGCCGTGCTCGCGGTCCCGCCCGGCGCGCAGCCGGAGATCGTTTGCCCCTCGTGGTGCACCGACACCTACGAGGAGCACGTGGCCGAGCTCGGCGAGTGGGAGGGCCTGGTCATCCACCACCACGCCAACGAGTCGGTGTGGCACTCGCTGGTCACCTACCCCGACGGCACGCCGGACTCGACCGAGGGCCCGCTGATCCAGGTCGTGCACCCGCGGGCGATGGACGGCATGACCGTCGAGCAGGCCCGCGAGCTGCTGGAGGCCCTGTCGGTGGCGATCGAGGCGCACCAGTGAGCGCCCGGACCCGCGTCCCCGTCACGCCGTGCCCGTCGTGGTGCGACCGCTCGCACGAGACCGCCGCGGCGGCCGGCGACTTCGTCCACACCACGGCGGAGTTCATCTTCGAGGGGCAGCCCGGCGGTGGAGAGATCGTCTACGTGCTCGCCGAGCACAGCAGCGACAACGGCGACGGGCCGGGGTACGTGTCGATCAACGGCGTGAAGTTGACGCCGGCCGCTGCTCGTCGACTGGCGATCCAGTTGCTGGAACTGGCCCAGGTGGCCGAGGACGTCTGAGCCCCAAGATCTTGAGATTGTCCAGATCCGGACGCGTGGGGCGGGGTACTCACGTCCTGAGTACCCCGCCCCTTCCTGCGTCTGGCGCCTTGCGTCGGGGGTACGTGGCATCGTGGTTCGCATGTCAGCGATGCGTTGCAAGAAGTGCCAGCAAGTCGTGCCGACGCCGACCTTCGCCGAGGTCCGCGAGAGCATCTGCCTCGAGTGCCAGCAGGAGGAGGGAGACTCCTGACGCTGGGCGGGCGTACCCGGTCGAGGTGAAGCGGCTGCGGCGGATCCGGGACGCGCGGCGACGGGTCCGGGCGACGGGGGCCAATAGTTGACTGCGCGGCCGCTCGCGATCTGAGATCCTGCTTCCATGGTCCTGCCGTCCGAGTTAACCGATTCCAAGGTCAAGAAGGCTGGCAGGACCCTCCGTAGGACGATCCGAGGCGAGATCCCAATCACGGATCCCCGTGTCGAAGAGGCCAAGGACATCGCGCAGACCTTCCGTGCGCTGCATCAGAAGCCTCTTGCCAAAGCGAACATGGGGCTCCGGTCGATGGTCCAGACGTCTGGGTGTCAGGTCGAGGTCTCGCAGCGCATGAAGCGGTGGGCGACGATCCTCGACAAGCTCATGCGGGAACCGCAGTTGCCGCTCCATAAGATGCAGGACATCGGGGGTTGCCGCGCGATCCTGAACTCGGTCGACGAGATTCGGCGCGTGGAGTCGAGGATCAAGAAGAACCGGCCGGTTACCGGCTACTCGGACTACATCGCTGAGCCTCGAGCATCGGGGTACCGCGGGGTGCATGTCGTAGTGCTCTACGACGACAGGCAGATCGAGATTCAGTTGCGGACGTGGGTGATGCATGAGTGGGCGATCACCGTTGAGCGGCTCGCGTCTCGGGTTGGCACTCACCTGAAAAGTGATGGAACTCACGCGATTCAACTGCTCATGGCTGCCATCTCCGAGGCGATGGCCTTGGAAGAGCAGGGCAAGATTGTCCCCGAGGACTTACAGTCTGAGATCCAGCGGCGTAGGCTAGTGGCCGACCCGTATTTGAAAGGAACTGCGTGATGGTGTCACAGATCCAGCACTTCCTTCTTGTCTTCGACCACGAGAAGGGCATGTTGGTCGGAAAGCACAACTTCGGGGAGGACAGCACCGCTGCTCTCGTGGAGTACATGAAGTGCGAGGAGCGACACAGGGACAACAAGATGATGGACATCGTCCTCATCGGATCCGATTCACTCGAGACTGTGATGGTCACGCACGCCAACTACTTCGACGGCTCGGCTGCCAAGGCGCGGTCTAAGTACCTCGCTGGCATCTGACCTGGTCTTTTACAGAAGCCCCCGTGGACACAGTCCGCGGGGGCTTGCTGCTTCCAGCGCCAGGGCCGAGCCCCCGCCATGACTGGCAGCAGCGCCCAGCTGCGCGTCGCGCCGAGCACGTGATGCCGGCACGGCAAACGGAGGCTAGTCGGCGCCACCGATGTCGGTACGGCGCTTCGGCACCACGTCGAGGGGGCCAGACTGTCGGTTCCGCCGCCTCGGCTGACCCGTACCTGCGACGGCCCTAGACTGAGTGTGGGCCCCTTCGTCGGTCCCGGGGGAGCCCCACGCTCCCGGGGATTCGCGTTCGGACCGCGTCCCACATCGGTCCGTCCGTGTGGCGGAGGGGCCCTCCTCCCAAGCCGCCGACTGTTCATCCTGCCACCCGGGCTGGGCGCCTGGAATGCGCGGAATCGTGCTGTTGACACCCCGGCCTGCACGGCGCGGCGCTAGTCTCCCGTGCGAGCTCCCTCCGTCGGCGTCGCCTGAGTCGGGCCACCCCACATCGCCCGATCGGGTGTCTGTCGCCAGTCCCACAGTGCGACAGCCACGTCTCCGCGGCGCCGGCGGAGGGTCCCTCCCGAGGCCGTTGACAGTACGCCCCGCTGCCCGCGATGAGAAGCACCAACCTGTGATGTCTAGACATGCCCCCCGAGAACGCCGAAA
>NZ_JAER01000068.1 GCF_000519005.1 Nocardioides sp. J54
GCGCCCGCGCCGGAGGCGCGTCGAGGGCAAGTGCGGGCCGAGCGCCAGCGAGTGCCTGCGCGCAGCCCTCGACAGGCGACACGCTCGCGCGATCAAACGAGCACGTCAGCAGCGCAGACCTTGAACTCCGGCATCCGGCTGGAGGGGTCGAGGGCGTCGTTGGTGAGCCGGTTGGCGCCGACCCAGTGGAAGGGGACGAAGACCGTGTCGGGGCGGATGGTCGGCACCACGCGGGCGGGGGCCTTCATCTCGCCGCGGCGGGTGCGCACGACGACCGGAGCACCGTCGTGGGCGCCGATCCGGTCGGCGAGCATCGGGTGCATCTCGACGAAGGCGCCCTCGTCGGTGAGGGAGCGGATGCGGCGGGTCTGGGCGCCGGACTGGTACTGCGCGAGGACGCGGCCGGTCGTCAGGTGGAGGGGGTAGGCCGGGTCGGGCTGCTCCGCGGCGCCGGCGAACTCCGTGACCAGGAAGCGGGCGCGGCCGTCGGGCGTGGCGAAGGAGTCGGCGAACAGGCGCGGGGTGCCGGGGTGCGGCTGCTCGCCGTCGGCGACGGCCGGGCACGGCCAGAAGACGCCCTGCTCGGCGGCGATCCGCTCCCAGGTGATGCCCGAGTAGTCGGCCTTGCCGCCGGCCGACGCCCGGCCGAGCTCGGCGAACACCTCCTGCGGGTCGGTCGAGAACGGCACGGGCGAGCCGAGCCGCTCGGCGAGGCCGCCGATGACGTCGAGGTCGCTGCGGACGCCCTCGGGCGGGGCGACGGCGCGCTGGCGCAGGATGACGCGGCCCTCGAGGTTGGTCATCGTGCCGCTCTCCTCGGCCCACTGGGTGATCGGCAGCACGACGTCGGCGAGCGCGGCGGTCTCGGACATCACGATGTCGCAGACGACGAGCAGGTCGAGGGACTCGAGCCGCTGCGTGACGTGGGTGGCGTTCGGCGCGGAGACCACGATGTTGGAGCCGAGGACGAGCAGCGCCCGCGGGCCGCCGCCGTCGCCGAGGGAGTCGAGGAGCTCGTAGGCGGAGCGGCCCTTGCCGGGCAGCGAGTCGGGGTCGACGCCCCACACCGCGGCGACGTGCGCCCGGGCGGCGGGGTCGTCGATCATCCGGTAGCCGGGCAGCTGGTCGGCCTTCTGGCCGTGCTCGCGACCGCCCTGCCCGTTGCCCTGGCCGGTGAGGCAGCCGTAGCCGGCGTACGGCTTGCCGGGCATGCCGAGGGCGAGGGCCACGTTGATCCACGCCAGGACGGTGGCGGTGCCCTGCGCGTGCTGCTCGGCACCGCGGGCGGTCAGCACCACGACCCGCTCGGACCCGGCGAGCAGGTCGACCAGCGCGCGCAGCTCGTCGGTGGCGATCCCGGTGGTGCGCTCGACCCGCTCGGGCCACCAGGCAGCGACGGAGCGGCGGACCTCCTCGAAGCCGGTGGTACGACGGGCGACGTACTCCTCGTCCACGGCACCCTGCGCGTCGAGCAGGTGCAGCACGCCGAGGGCGAGCGCGAGGTCGGTGCCGGGGACGGGCTGGAGGAAGAGGTCGGCCCGCTCGGCGGTCGGGGTGAGCCGCGGGTCGACGACGACGACCTTGCCGCCGCGCTCGCGCAGGCGGTCGAGGTGGCGGGCCGCGGGCGGCATGGTCTCGGCCATGTTGGAGCCGACGAGCACGACGACGTCGGCCTGCTCGACGTCCGCCAGCGGGAACGGCAGGCCCCGGTCGATGCCGAAGGCCTGGTTGCCGGCGCTGGCGGCCGAGCTCATGCACCAGCGGCCGTTGTAGTCGACCTGGCTGGTGCCCAGCGCGACCCGGGCGAACTTGCCGAGCTGGTAGGACTTCTCGTTCGTCAGCCCGCCGCCGCCGAAGACGGCGACCGCGTCCTTGCCGTGCTCGGCCTGCAGCGCGGTGATCCGTCCTGCGACGAGGTCGAGGGCCTCGTCCCACCCGGCCGCGCGGAGCTCGCCGGTCGCCCGGTCGCGCACCAACGGGGTGGTCAACCGCTCACGGGTGCCGCGCAGCTCGCCGGCCGTCCAGCCCTTGCGGCACAGCGCGCCCTCGTTGACGGGGAACTGCTCCCACGCGGCGACCTCGATGCCCGCGCGCCCCTTGCGCTGGACCTTCATCCCGCACTGGAGGCTGCAGTAGGGGCAGTGGGTAGGGGTCGCGCTCATGCTCCCATTCCACGGCGTCGCGGTTTCGGGTCACCGGAGCACGGAATGCGCGGACGTCAACATCTCCTCACGTCCTCACGGGACCCGGTGCGTCGCCTCCGGCCGGGCGGTGAGACCGTGTAGGGCGTGGCACTGAACGAGACCCTGCAGCCGATCTTCGACGAGGTGCTCGCCCGCAACCCCGGCGAGGACGAGTTCCACCAGGCGACCCGTGAGCTCCTCGAGAGCCTGGACCCCGTCGTACGGCTCCACCCCGAGTACGCCGACGCCGCGATCATCCGGCGCATCTGCGAGCCCGAGCGGCAGATCATCTTCCGCGTCCCGTGGGTGGACGACAACGGCCAGGTGCAGCTCAACCGCGGCTTCCGGGTGGAATTCAACTCCGCGCTCGGGCCCTACAAGGGCGGCCTGCGCTTCCACCCGTCGGTCTACCTCGGCATCATCAAGTTCCTCGGCTTCGAGCAGATCTTCAAGAACGCGCTGACCGGCATGCCGATCGGCGGCGGCAAGGGCGGCTCGGACTTCGACCCGAAGGGTCGCAGCGACGCCGAGGTCATGCGCTTCTGCCAGTCGTTCATGACCGAGCTCTACCGCCACATCGGCGAGCACACCGACGTCCCGGCCGGTGACATCGGCGTCGGTGGCCGGGAGATCGGCTACATGTTCGGGCAGTACAAGCGGATCACGAACCGCTACGAGTCCGGCGTGCTCACCGGCAAGGGCATCAGCTGGGGCGGCTCGCTGGTGCGCACCGAGGCGACCGGCTACGGCACGGTCTACTTCGCCCAGGAGATCCTCAAGGCCCGCGGCACCTCGCTCGACGGGACCAAGGTCGTCGTCTCCGGCTCCGGCAACGTCGCCACCTACGCGATCGAGAAGGCCGCCGCCCTCGGCGCCACGGTCGTCGCCTGCTCCGACTCCAGCGGCTACGTCGTCGACGAGGCCGGCATCGACCTCGAGCTCCTCAAGGAGGTCAAGGAGGTCCAGCGCGCCCGGATCGACACATACGCCGAGAAGCGCGGCGACTCCGCGACCTTCGTCGCCGGCGGCTCGGTGTGGGACGTGCCGTGCGACATCGCGCTGCCCTGCGCGACCCAGAACGAGCTGGACGAGGCTGCTGCGGCCACGCTGGTCCGCAACGGCTGCACCGTCGTCGCCGAGGGCGCCAACATGCCGTGCACCCCGGAGGCGGTGCGGGTGCTCACCGAGGCCGGCGTCTCGTTCGCGCCCGGCAAGGCCGCGAACGCCGGCGGCGTGGCGACCAGCGCCCTGGAGATGCAGCAGAACGCGTCGCGCGACTCGTGGTCCTTCGACTACACCGAGTCGCGCCTGCAGGAGACGATGGTCCGCATCCACGACCGCTGCCTGGAGACAGCCGACGCCTACGGCCAGCCCGGCAGCTACGTCGCCGGCGCGAACATCGCGGGCTTCATCCAGGTGGCCGACGCGATGCTGGCGCTGGGCGTCATCTGACACCCGGCGCCGCAGCACGCCGGCCACCGGTGGGGGTGCGCCCGGACCCGTCCCGGCGCCGTTGCCGGGTCAGACGCCGACGTACCCCTTGTCCGCAGCAGCGCCCGAGCGCTTGCGGAGGTAGACCGCCCAGGTGACGACCGCGCACGCCACGTAGAACGCCGTGAAGATCCAGAAGGCGTTCTTCGTGGCGGCCAGCGGCTCGGTCACCCACGGGCTGTTGAACGTGATCGGGATGAGGAAGCCACCGACGGCGCCGACCGCCCCGATGATGCCGATCGCGGCCGAGGCCTTCTTGCCCTGCGTCATCAGCGCGAGCTCGCGCTCCGGCGTGCCCTCGGCGGTCGCGCGGAGCGCGTCCTTGCGGAAGATGGCGGGGATCATCTTGTAGGTCGAGCCGTTGCCGATCCCGCTGAACACGAAGACCAGCAGGAAGGCGCCGAGGAAGAACGGGAAGACCTCCTGGTTGGCGTCGATCGCCCTCACCACCGCGTCGGGGAACTGGAAGGACGACGGGTCCTCGGCGATCTTCGCGACCTGCGCCTTGTCCGGCGCGGGCGGGAGCACGGTCAGCCGGCTGAGCGTGAACAGCACGAGCAGGGTGCTGGCGATCATGCCGCCGAACGCGACGAGCGTGATCCGCGCGCCGCCGTACCTGTCGGCGAGCCAGCCGCCCAGCGGGCGGGCCATCGAGCCGACCAGGGCGCCGAGGAAGGCGTAGAAGGCGAAGTTGATGCCGATGCCCGTGATCGACGGCAGCGGCTGGCGCCAGAAGTTCACCTTGATCAGCAGCGGCATCGCGGCGGAGTAGCCGATGAACGAGCCGAAGGTGCCGATGTAGAGGAACGACATGATCCAGGTCTGCTTCTCCTTCAGCACGCTGAGCTGCTCGCGCGGGTTGGACCGCGCGCCGGCCAGGTTGTCCATGAAGAAGTACGCCGCCAGCGTCGCGACGACCGCGAGGCCCGCGTAGACCCACGCCGCCCGCTCCAGGTGGATGCCGCCCTCCGACGCCTTGACCAGCCCGAAGATGCCCGCGCCACCGACGAGGACGGGCAGGAAGAACTGGATCAGCGAGACGCCCAGGTTGCCGCCCGCCGCGTTCAGCCCGAGCGCCGCACCCTTCTTGTCCGCCGGGTAGAAGAAGTTGATGTTGGCCATCGAGCTGGCGAAGTTGCCGCCACCGAAGCCGGCCGTCGCGGCGATGACGCAGAAGACCCAGTACGGCGTCGCCGGGTTCGTGACGGCGTACGCGAAGCCCAGGGTGGGCACGAGCAGCAGGCTCGCGCTGATCATCGTCCAGTTGCGCCCGCCGAACTTCGGCACCGCCAGGGTGTAGGGCACCCGCAGCAGGGAGCCCACCAGGTTGGGGATCGCGACGAGGAAGAACAGCTGCTCGATGCTGAACGCGAAGCCCTGCGCGACCAGGAACGCCGACGAGACGCTCCAGATCAGCCACACGGAGAAGCCGAGGTGCTCGGCGAAGATCGACCAGATCAGGTTGCGCCGGGCGATCGGTGCGCCCGTCGTCTCCCAGAACTCCTTGTCCTCGGGGCGCCAGTCCTCGATCCACCGGCCGGACCGGCGCTCCCTGGCGGCACTCGGTTCGGCGACGACGGACTCGTCGGGGCCCTGGTTGGTGGTCAGTGTCATGGCACGGCTCCTGGCAGCTCGGTCCGGGCATGGGTCGGAAACTGACCTCGATCCTGTGCGCCGCTCGTTTCGCCCCGACGCGCCCGATCGTTTCGTTTCATCAACTCGGTCTCACGGGCTCACGCGGCTCACGGGCGGGTGAGCCCGGCTCCGCCTGTCGGGGTGCGGTTGGCAGGGCGGAGCGGGCTGCTCGTTCGCGAGACGGAGGATCTCAGTGGGCCGAGATCACCAGAAGCTGCGGTCGTCGGGTGGTTGCGTCCCGAAAGGCAGCGACGAGGACGCTGGGTGGGTGGTCGGGTCCGCCTGTCGGGCTGCGGTTAGCGGGGCGGAGCGGGCGACTCATTCGACAGAGCCCCGTGGGGTGGTGGGCTTTGAGGTGATCCTCGGTGCCTACTCGCCGCTGTCGATGGCGGCGATGGGTCCAGTATCGCTCTCGGGGTAGAGCAGCGCCATGGATCCTTCGGACAGATAGCGCCGATCGCCTGCTTGCCACTCGTCGTGCATGTCGGCCAGGACCGCTCCGACCAGCCGGATCACCGCGGCGGGGTTGGGGAAGATCCCGACCACGCGGGCGCGGCGTTTGATCTCCTTGTTGACCCGCTCAAGCGGGTTGGTCGACCAGATCTTCTGCCAGTGCGCCCGCGGGAATGTCGCGAACGCGAGGACCTCCGGCTTGGCCTCGTCCATCAGCGGACCGATCTTGGGGAACGACGTGGCGAGCTGGTCACGGACCTCATCCCAGGCGGTGGCGACCGCATCGGCGTCGGGCTGGGCGAACGCGGTACGGAACACCGCGGCGACCATGTCGACGTGCGACTTTGGCACGTGGGCCAGCAGATTGCGGGCGAAGTGCACCCGGCAGCGTTGGTGCCCAGCGCCCTGGAACGACCGCTTGAGTGCCTTGACGAGGCCGGCGTGCTGGTCGCTGATCACAAGCTTCACCCCCGACAGGCCGCGTTGCTTGAGGCTGGTCAGGTAGCCGCGCCAGAAGGTCTCGTCTTCACTGTCGCCCACGTCGAGTCCGAGGACTTCGCGTGAGCCGTCGGCGGCGATCCCGGTCGCGACGACGACCGCCATGGACACGACCTGGGAGGTGGTGTTGCGGACGTTGAGGTAGGTCGCGTCGAGGTAGACGTAGGGGAACTCCACGTGGTCCAGGGTCCGGGTGCGGAACGCGCCGACGGTCTCATCCAGGTTCGCGCAGATCCGGGAGACCTCGGACTTGCTGATCCCGGAGTCGGCGCCCATCGCTTCGACCAGATCGTCGACGCTGCGGGTGGACACGCCGTGGACGTAGGCCTCCATCACGACCGCGTACAGGGCTTGGTCCATGCGGCGGCGGGGTTCGAGGATGACGGGTAGGAACGATCCCTTGCGGAGCTTGGGGATGCGCANCTCGACGTCGCCGGCCTTGGTGGTGAGCATCCGTGGGCGGTGTCCGTTGCGTTCGGTGACGCGCTCGGGGGTGCGTTCGTAGGGGGCGGCGCCGAACCAGAAGCTGCGGTCGGTCCGATGGTTGCGTTCCGAAAGAGCAGCGACGAGAGAACTGGGTGGATGGTCGGGTCCGGCGGTCGGGCTGCGGTCCGCGCACAGAAGCGGCCGACGCCGGCCCAGGCGACCTCCGCCCGCCGGCCACAATTACGCGTCTGAACGGCTCTTCTGACTGATGTGTGGGCGAGTTTCGTCGTCTTGAGAGGCCGCACGCCGCTTCCTGTCTAAGTTTCTGAGCTGTCGAGGAACAGGAACCAAGCGCAGGAGAACGGCGTGCGTGATCTCAGCCTATGGCGGGCAGTGTTCGGGATCGAGAAGACCGTGATCGAAGACATCGATCACGACCCGGAAGTCGGTGTCGTGGTGAGCGTCCGTGCGGCGGCTCGGGAGCGCGGCAGGTGCGGTCGATGTCGGCGGCCCGCAAAGGGCTAC
>NZ_JAER01000069.1 GCF_000519005.1 Nocardioides sp. J54
AACGACGTACCTCCACGGCCACGGTCCCAAGAGCAGGCGAGCGATCTGACGACGGCTCCCACTCATGCGCTGAAACCGGACCCGACCTCGCTGGGCCGGTCCACTTCCCTCATCCGGGGCACCCGTGGCCAGACCAGCGATGGCAATCAGCCGAACGGGGCCACCGACCCGCAGGCCGACACCCCAGAGCCCGTCACGACGCCACTCACCGGACCAGCCGGGACACTCACCATCCCGGGACCCGCGACGGTGATCAACCGCCGGAGCTCCTTACATGAGCCGGGCGCGGGCTGTCGGCAAAGAGTTCGGGAAAACCCCTCAAGCCAGCGGTGGCGGGACCGATCCTCACCGCGACGGGAGACCACGGACGGTCACCCGGAAGAACAAATGACCTGATTCCAGGAGGGAAACATCATGGGTCTTCGCATCAACCAGAACATCGAGGCGACCAACGCGTACCGCAACCTGTCGGTGACGCAGAACCAGCTCTCGAAGTCGATGGAGAAGCTGTCGTCGGGCTTCCGGATCAACCGGGCCGCGGACGACGCCGCGGGCCTGGCCATCTCCGAGGGCCTCCGCGCGCAGGTCGGTGGCCTCAAGGTCGCCGTCCGCAACGCCCAGGACGGCGTCTCGGTCGCGCAGACCGCTGAGGGTGCGCTCACCGAGGTCCACTCCATGCTGCAGCGCATGAACGACCTCGCGGTCCAGAAGGCGAGCGGCACGGTCGAGACCGGCTCGGACGCCGAGCAGGCCCTGGTCGACGAGTTCACGCAGCTCGAGACCGAGATCACCCGGATCAAGGACAACACCAAGTTCAACGGTGTCGCCCTGTTCGCCGACACCGCGCTGACCTTCCAGACCGGCTACGACTCGGGCGACACGATCGACATCTCCGCCACCGCACTCGCCGACTTCACCGCCGGCACCGCGATGGCCGCGATCGACATCGACGACAGCAACACGCTGCAGGCCGCGATCAACGAGGTCTCCGCCCAGCGTGCCGAGCTCGGTGCGATCCAGAACCGGTTCGAGCACACGATCAACAACGTGAACGTGGCGATCGAGAACCTGTCCGCCTCGGAGTCGCGCATCCGCGACACCGACATGGCCCAGGAGATGATGAACCTCACCCGTTCGCAGATCCTGTCGCAGGCCGGCACCGCGATGCTCGCCCAGGCGAACTCGGCGCCCAACGGCGTGCTGCAGCTGCTCCGCGGCTGATCCCGCAGCATCAGCACCTGACGAGTGCCGGTGGGCCGACCGGCCCACCGGCACTCGCGCTTTTCCCACCCGGTTCCGGCCGGGACGACGACCCAGCCCCTGCTCCCCCAGAGCACCACCGCGGAGGACCCCCATGGCAGGCACCAGCAGCATCGGCGGACTCGCCAGCGGCCTCGACACGGCAGGCATCATCAACCAGCTGATGACCCTCGAGGCCATGTCGCAGAGCAAGCTGAAGACCCAGGTCGCCACGGAGCAGGGCAAGGTCTCCGCGCTGCAGAAGCTGAACACGTCGCTGCAGTCGCTCGTCACCGCCGCCGGCGACCTCGGCACCAAGGGCACCGTCTGGTCCACGCTCAGGACCACCTCCTCCAACCCCGGCGTCACCGTCACCGCCACCACCAGCGCGACGCCGGGCGGCTTCGACGTCACCGTCACCCAGACCGCGCTCACGCACCGGCTGTCGTTCACCGACGCCCACGCAAAGGGTGACCAGGTCACCGGCACCGGGACCAGCGTGCTGCTGAAGCGCGCCGGCGAGCCGGACCTGCAGGTCGACACCGCCAACGGGACGCTGCAGGAGCTCGCCACGGCGATCAACGCCGCAGACGCAGGCGTCCGTGCCACGCTCGTGCGCACCGGCACCAGCGGCGGCGTGGACCAGTACCGGCTGATGGTCGAGTCGACCACCAGCGGCGCCGACCAGGCCTTCGAGCTCACCGACCTCGGCGGCTCGCCGCTGCTGGGCGGCGCGACCGTCCGCGCCGGCCAGGACGCCGTGGTCGAGGTCGGCGGCATCACTGCCACCTCCCGCACCAACACCTTCACCGACGTCGTACCGGGCGTCACCATCACGCTGGCTGCGGGCGCCACCGGCGCCGCCGACGTCACCCTGGCCCGCGACGCGGAGGGCACGTCGGGCGCCGTGAAGTCCTTCGTGGAGCAGGTGAACTCGCTGCTCACCCAGATGCAGTCGCTGACCCTGAACTCCAAGGACGGCGCCGGCGTCCTCAAGGGCGACGCCACCATCCGCCGGGTTGCCAGTGCCCTGCAGAACGCGGTCTTCCCGAACGACGGCACCTCGATGGCCGCCTTCGGCCTGCAGACCGACCGCTACGGCAAGCTCGTCTTCGACGAGGCGAAGTTCGCCGAGGCCTACGCCGCAGACCCGGCCGCCGTCGCGGCGGCCTTCACCGGGGCAGGCGGCTTCGCGTCGCGCGTCGAGCAGGTGGCGAAGACCGCCAGCGACAAGTACGACGGCGCGATCAGCAACGCGATCAACAGCCACAGCTCCACGATCACCCGGCTGAACAAGAGCATCGAGGCGTGGGACGCCCGCCTCGAGCTGCGGCGCCAGACGCTGGAGCGCCAGTACACCGCCCTGGAGACCGTCCTGTCCCAGCTCGGCAGCCAGTCCGCGTGGCTCACCAGCCAGCTCGACGCCCTGTCCGCATCCACCCAGTGAGGACCTGACCATGTACGCCACCCGATCGGTGCACGGCGCCCACGACGCCTACCGCCAGAACGCCGTCGCCACCGCCTCCCCGGCCCGCCTCCTGGTGATGCTCGTCGAGCGCCTCGTCCTCGACGGCGAGCGTGCGGTCGCGGCCCAGCAGGCCGGCGACTGGGCCGGTGCCCACCAGCACCTGGTGCACGCCCAGGACATCGTGATGGAGCTCGAGTCGAGCCTCGACGTCGACCGGATGCCGGCCGGCCAGCAGCTCGCGTCGCTCTACCAGTACCTGCGCGGCTGCCTCGTCGAGGCGAACGTGCGCCGCAGCAGCACCAAGGCGGACGAGGCGCTGGCCCTGTCCCGGCAGCTGTGCGAGACGTGGCGCGAGGCCGCGATGGCGGCGGCGGTCCAGTGAGCACCGCGCACGCTCCCGCCCCGCTGCCCGGCCACGACCCGGTGGCGCCGCGCCGCCCGGTCTCCTGGCGCGAGGCCCTCGACCGGCTCGAGGAGCACGCCGACCGCGCCGAGCAGCTGATCCGCGGCAAGGCCGGCGTCGAGGAGCTGCCGTGGCAGCCGCCGACCGACCTGGGTCCGATCCCGGACGAGTTCGTGCCCCGGGCCCGCCAGCTGCTGGCCCGTCAGCAGCAGCTGATGGCAGCGATCCCCGCCCTGCTGGTCGACAAGAACCAGCAGCGGCGGTGGGCAGACCGGGCGGCGGGCGCGACCAGCACGCCCGCACACCCGGTCTACCTCGACGTCACCGCCTGAGCGCCCGGCCCAGGCGGGTCGGCCTCACGGTGCGTAGATCCCCGAGCTGTTGTTGATGGCGTCGAAGAGGTCCTTCGCACCGGTCTGCAGGGACTTGTTGCCGCCGTACCAGCTGGTGCCGCCGACGTTCGACTGGCTGGCGGCGTAGGCGAGAGCCTCGCCGACGGTCATGCTGGACGCGCCGCCGAACGAGGCGCTGACGTCCTTGCCGCCGACGTGCGTCAGGTCGACCTCCAGGCCCGCGAGGGCCGGGTTGAAGTAGTGCCCGCTGAGCACCGTCGCGAGCATCTGCGCCTTGAGCATGGTGACCATGTTCGAGCCCTTGGCCTTCTTGATGACGTCCGTGACCCAGGCCGCGACCTTGGCGCACGACGAGCCGTCCGCGAGGTCCTTGAAGGGTGCGTAGGCGCGCAGGACGTCGGTCACCGCGCACTCGACGTTGGTGGGCGAGCCCTTGGGGTTGATCAGGCCCTGGCCGTTCTTGTTCTGCCAGAAGCCGATCGTGTGGCCGCCGGTCTCGAGCGGGGTCTGGCAGACCCGGACGGTCGCCGAGGCGCTGCCCGTCGTACCGCTGTCGTCGGTGGTGAACGTCGCGGTGTTCGGGTAGTCGCGGCAACCCGGCTCGAGGTCGAAGTCGACGGAGTAGGGGAAGACCGTCGGGTTCGCGTCGCCGACACACACGCCGCCGAGGTCACCCTCCATGGTGTCGTCGACGCCGACGCAGTCGTCGACGGTGGTCTCGGTGAAGGCGATCGCGTCGGTGGTGTCGCTGGCCGACCCGGCATCGAGCACGGCGTCGCCGACGACCTGCACGTCCCAGGTGACGTCGACCGTGTTGGTCAGGTCGGCGGCCGGGGCCGCGTCGGGCAGGTCGCACGTGTACGGCAGCACCGTCGCGCCCGCGCCGAAGGAGACGTCCTCACCGCCGCCGGTCACCTGGCAGGTGACCGAGCCGTCGGAGAAGGTGTCGGTGAGGTCCGCGACGACAGCCGCGTCGTTGGGGTTGTCCACCGTGATGGTGCCCGTCACCGCCACGTCGGAGAAGGAGCCCCCGTCGTGCGAGACGGTGACCTCGTAGTCAGCGGTCACCGAGCCCGAGACACCGCTCAGCTCGGTCGGGGTCGCGACCTTCGTGATGTCCCAGCCGTAGGTCCGGGTGAACGCCCCGGACGCGGTCTTCACCACGGTCAGCGGGTCGGCGACGGGCGTGGTGGTGCCGGCGACCTTGAAGTTGTCGTGCTTGCAGTCGTTGCCGTTCACCGGTGCGTCCGGGTCGGGCGACGGCAGCGCACACACGCTCAGCGCGTAGACGCCGTTGGGCGAGGCGTCGAACTCGGCGAGCTGGATCTTGTTGTCGTGGACCAGGTGGCCGGCGGGGTCGATCGCCTCGACGTCGCCGGAGGCGGTCACCCGGAACGCCCGGCGGGCACGGCTGTCGGTCGACAGCAGTCCGGCCGCGCCGTCGTTGGGTGTCGACTGCGCGCCGGGCACGTTGACCGCGAGGAAGTACTCCCCCTCGCCGAGCGCCTGCGGCAGGTTGCTCAGCCAGACGTCCTGCCGGCTGGCGTAGGTGTTGCAGTTCGTCGGGTCCTCGCCGGGCGTGGCGCTGCCGTCGGGGTGGACGCAGAAGCCGTTGCCCGCGGGCGCGGTGACGTTGGTCGTCGTCGAGATGGCCTCGTTGGCGGCGTTGGCGACGGGCGAGGTCGCCGACGTGGCGACGACGGCAACGCCGGCGAGCAGGAGCCCGCCGGAGCCGAGCTGGGCGAGGACGCGACGGGCGCGTCGGTGAGAGCGATGAGCAGACAAGAGAAGTGGCCTCCCCACAGACCTTGGAACGGGTGGTGCGTCCGAAGCCGTGGAAGTGCCGTCCACCCGCGAGAAGCCCAGTACGCCAGACGACCTCATCCAACGGGAGTCCGGAGAAGCCTCTCAAGTGGAGGATGTGAGGACGTGAGATGTCCGTCCGTCAGGCGGGGCCGGGAATCACCGCCTGGGTGGTGATTCCCGAACTTGTTGACTGCTGCAGGGGCCACCAGGTCCAGGAAGCGGCCACCAAGTCCGGCCGTCAGGCGGCGTGGCAGCGGCGCACGACGCCGACGACCCGGTCGGCCATCTCGTCGAGGGGCAGCACGTCGTCGGCCAGGCCAGCACCGGCGACGGCGCCGGGCATCCCCCACACCACCGACGACTCCTCGTCCTGCACCAGCACCCGGGCACCGGCGGCGGCCAGCTGCCGGGCACCGGCGAGCCCGTCCTGGCCCATGCCGGTGAGCACCGTCGCGATCGCGCTGCCGCCGTACACGTCGAGCGCGGAGCGGAAGAGCACGTCGACGGCGGGACGGCAGAAGTTCTCCTGCGGCCCCTGGTCGAGCACGGCGTGCACGCCGGCGACGCCACGGCGCAGGCGGAGGTGGTGGTCGCCGGGCGCGACGAGGACCCGGCCGGGCCGCACCTCGTCACCGTCCACCGCCTCCCGGACCTCGAGTGCCGACACCTTGTCGAGGCGCTGCGCGAGCATCGCGGTGAACACCGGCGGCATGTGCTGGACGACCAGCACGGGGACGGGGAAGTCGGCGGGCAACCGCGGCAGGAAGTGCGCGAGCGCGTCCGGGCCGCCGGTCGAGCAGCCGACGAGCAGGGCGCTGACCGTCCGCGGTGCCGAGGCGGGCCGGGTCCGGCGGACGACGGGGCCGGCGCCCGGTGCGAGCTTGCGGATCCCCGCGAGCGCGCGGATCCGCGGCACCAGCTGGTCGCGCACGGCCACGATGCCGTCGGAGATCTGCCCGGTGTTGGAGGGCTTCGTGACGTAGTCGCTGGCTCCACGGGACAGCGCCTCGAGCGTCGCGCTCGCCCCGCGCTCGGTCAGCGTGGAGAACATGATGACCGGCAGGCGGGGGTGCTTCTCGCGGATCCGGGTCAGCGCGCCGAGACCGTCGAGGTTCGGCATCTCGATGTCGAGGGTGACCACGTCGGGACGCAGGTCGTCGACCATGCGGACCGCCTCGAGGCCGTCGCGCGCGGCGGCGACCACCTCGATGTCGTCCGCACCCTTGAGCGCGGTCGCGACCAGGCGTCGCACCAGCGCCGAGTCGTCGACCACGAGCACCCTGATCCTCGTCACGCCCCTCCCATCGGCCCGTCGCCGACGGGCCTGACGAGAAGCGGGGTGTGACGTCGCCGCATCGCCGGGGTCGAGGGCGCAGCGACGGCAGCGATGGGCCGGGCCGGCAGCCGGACCGTGGCCGCAGCTCCTGCAACGGGGCCGGAGGTTTCGAGGCTCGGCGCCGGGGCGCCTCGCACCTCAACCACCGGCCGAGACGCACCGCACCGCAGCGCCTCCCACCTCAACCACCGGCCAGGACGCACCGCACCGCAGCGCCTCCCACCTCAACCACCGGCCAGGACGCACCGCACCGCAGCGCCTCCCACCTCAACCACCGGCCAGGACGCACGGCGCCGGGGCGCGCACCGCACTCCCACCGCGGGCGATGGGGTGCGGCCGAT
Source organism: Nocardioides sp. J54 (assembly GCF_000519005.1). Lineage (GTDB taxonomy): Bacteria > Actinomycetota > Actinomycetes > Propionibacteriales > Nocardioidaceae > Nocardioides. The sequence goes on from NZ_JAER01000069.1 coordinate 6,947, forward strand.
TTCACGCCGGTTTTCGTCAGGGAGCCGGGCGGTCGGCCGAATGGGCGGGCATGACCGCCCCGTCTGCCTTCGCCTCCG
>NZ_JAER01000070.1 GCF_000519005.1 Nocardioides sp. J54
CGCTGGCGCTCCTCGCACCTCAACCACCGGGTGGGGACGGCGCGTCGCTGGCACTCCTCGCGCCTCAACCACCGGGCGGGAACGGCGCGTCGCTGACTCCCCGCACCTCAACCACCAGGCGTTGCGCCATCTGCCGCCAGCGCCGCCGTCGAGGCGAGGAACTGAGCGACCAGCACCTCGACGACCTCGTCGCGGTCGGCGGTGATGTCGCCGCGCAGCACCGCGCCGACGGCGTGGGCCACGCCGCCGATGAGGAACTGCGCGACCAGGCGCAGGCGGACCGGCAGGTCGTCGGCCGCGGCAGCGGGGTCCCCGCCGGACGCGGTGGCGGCGAGCATGGCGGCGAAGCGGCTGCTCTCGTGCAGGACCCGGGGGCCGAGCACGGGAGAGGCGACGGAGTCGATGAGCGCGACCCGGCCCTTGCGCGGGTCGTCGAGGAAGAGGTCGACCATCTCCCCGAGGACGGCGCGCACCCGGGCCTCGGAGTCGTCCGGTGCACCGGCGAGCGCGGCCAGCGCCCGGTCGGCGGCCTCGGTGGCGACCTGGTCGAAGACCGCGAGCTGGAGCGCCTCGACGCCCTCGAAGCTCTCGTAGAAGTACCGCGCCGCGAGGCCGGACGCCTCGGCGACGCCGCGGACGGTGGTGCCGGCGAGGCCGCGCTCCCCCATCACCGCGAGCCCTGCCTCGAGCAACCGGGCGCGGCGCTCGGCGACCCGCTCGGCGGCAGCCTGGCCGCCGTAGCGACGGGCGGGGTCACTCATGCCGCCATCGTGGCACAGCCGTTGACAGATGGTCGGCGAGGACGGCCGGGCATGCGTCCGCCCCGCCGCAGTAGCGCTTGCCTGCGGCGGGGCGGACCCCCGACGTCCGGCCTCACGGGCCCTCCGACGGGGTTGTCAGGTGCCCCTCGTGCTCCCGTCGAACACACAAGGCGAGGGGCACCCGACCATGGTCAGGCGGAGTGGGGACGCCTCACCATGACCAGGACCGCGCCGGCCAGGACGAGACCCGCACCGAGCGGCATCAGCCAGCCGAGCGGTCCACCGGTGTCCGGGAGACCGGCGGTCTCGCCGCCGCCGCCCCCTTCGTCACACTCCGGGTCGTTGGAGTTCTCCTCGCAGATGCCGCCGACCTCGCCCGGCTCGTAGGTGTAGGTCACCGTGACCTCACCCTCGCCGGACGCCAGGAAGACGAGCGTCCACTCGGACGGCTGCGCCAGGTCCGACGCCGAGGCGGCGGTGTAGTCGAAGGACACCGTCCCCGTCCCGACGTACGGCGCCAGGTCGGCCGCCTCCGTGATCGACGCCGACCACGTGTCGGTGTCCGAGCCCACCGTCAGTGTGCTGTTGTCGCCGGCCGGGGCACTCCCCGGGTCCGCACCAGCGTCGAGCCAGTCCGCGCAGCCGTCGATGCCGGTGTTGGCCGGCATGTCCTCGCCGGGGACGGTCATCGCCCCCGCCGTGCTGGCCACGAGGTCACCGGCGAAGGTCAGGTCCGCCGTCCCCGAGACCTCGCCGGTGTTCACCGACGCGGCCTCCTGGCTGAGGTTGGTGATGCAGACCGAGAAGTCCATCGTCACGTTGGCCTCGAGCTCGACCGAGGTCAGGGTGCCGAGCGCGGGATCGAACTGCTCGATCGCGCCGCTCCCCGACTCGTCGAGGTCACCGAGGTCGAAGGTGATCGTCTGGGTCTCGGTCTCCGCGGCGTGGGCCGGCACCCCGGCCCACACCGCTGCAGCCACCGACATCGTGCCCGCTGCCGCCAGGCGGATCGCGCGGTTCCTCATCGTTGCTCCTCGCATCGTGGTCACCACCCTCACTCGCTCGCCGGCGTGGACGCGGACTCGGTCGGTGCCGGGGGATCGGCTGCCGGAGGCGGCTCGTCCGCCTTCGGCTCCGGTTCCGGCTCGGGCTCCGGCTCGGGCTCCGGCTCGGGCTCCTCCTCCTGCTTCGGCGCGGGGGACTCGTCGACCTTGACCGGCGGGGTCTCCTTCGCCTCGCTGGAGGCGGGCTCCTCGGCGTCCTTGCCCTGGTCGCCCTTCTCCTTGTCGCCCGTGCCCTCCTCAGCCTTTTCCTTCTTCTTGTCCGACTTGTCGGACTCCGGCTCGGAGCCGTCGGGGAAGTAGCAGAGGGTGATGTGGCTGACGCCGTACCACTTGCCGCCGTTGTCCGGCGCGTGCGCCCCGGTGCCCTCGGTGGCCGGCGGGTCGTAGACGTTCTTGTGCCCGTCCTTGTCAGGCCCGCCCTTCACCGCGATCCAGGCGACCGGCACGGTCGACTCCCAGTCGAACACCTGGCCACCGTTGTCGTAGAGCTTGGTCACCGAGAACTCGCCGCCCCCGGGCAGCTGCCACGGGCTCCCGGCGAGCAGCTGCTCACCGTTCTTGTCGATCTTGAAGGTGGTCACGCACTCCTCGGGCTCCGGCTCGCACAGCGACGGGTCGGTCTCGCAGGTCGGCTCGCACAGCGACGGGTCCGTCTCGCAGGTCGGCTCGCAGCCGTACGGGTCCTCCTCGCAGGGATCCGGCTCACCACAGCCCGATCCGTGCGGGTACTCGTCGCACGGGTCGTCGCAACCCGCGCCGTACGGGTCCTCCTCGCACTCGTCGTACTCGCCGGCGCAGAGGCTGAGGTGGCTCAGCCCGTACCACTTGTCGCTGTTGGCGTTGTACGGCGCGTGCAGGCCGGTGTCCGGGCCGATCGACCCCATGGGCCGGTAGTCGTAGAGCTCCGGCGTGAGCGCCTGGGGTCCACCCTTGACGCTGATCCAGAAGATCGGGACGTTCGACTCCCAGTCGAAGAGCTCACCGTCGCCGTCGTCGTAGATCTTCGTGATCGTGAAGGTGCCGCCGCCCTCGAGGGCGTGGTCGCCCTCGGTGACCGGGTCGATCTTGTCCGTGATGGACTCGCACTCGTCGGGCGGGACCTCGTCGCTCGCGCCGCAGACGATGACCGTGGCGGGCTCGAGCCACAGACCGGTCTCGTCGTCGGCGGGGGCGTGCAGGCCGCTGCCGGACGTCACGCCGGCCATCACGCTGGTGATGATCGACCCGACCGGGTCGCCCGCCTGTACGGTGATGGACTCGACCGAGCCCTGGACGACCGCCCAGTCGAAGATCCAGCCGTCCGGACCCTCGGCGAGGTTGAGGATGGTGAACTGTCCGCCCCCGGGCATCGCGTAGTCACCGTCGGCGACCGGCGCGATGTCGAGCTGCGCGGTCTCGCACGGAGGCTCCTCGACGCAGACCGGGTCCTCCGGGTCCTCGGCACAGACGTCCGTGTAGGTGTACTCGATCTCGACGGTCGCCTCGCCGCCGGCCACGCCGGTGGTCTCGTACGGCGCCGGGCCGTCGATCTGGACGTCGACCTCGCTGAACACCTCGTAGGTGAGCTTGCCGTTCCCGATGAACTGCGGGAGCACGGCCGGGTCGGTGATGGTCTCCTGGCTGGAGTCGCTGCCCGCGAGGCCGAGCGGCTGGGACTCCCCGGGCGCCAGGTTCCACGTCGTCGAGTTCGTCCCGACGGCGGACAGGTCGGTGACCCCGAGGCCGTTGACCACGATGCTCGCGGCGATCTCGCCGTTGAGCGTCTTGTTCTGGCCCTCGCTCAGGTTGAGGACGGATCCGGTGAGCTCGCCCTCGACGGTCCCGGTGACGGTGACCTCGGTGAGCTCGTACAGACCGCCGTTGTCGTCGAACTGGTCCAGCTCGATCTGCTTGAGGCTCGGGAACGACTCGACGGTCACCGAACCCTGACTCTTGATGGTTTCTGCGGCATGCGCCGGGGCCGCGGCCACGATCGGCAAGGCGATCGTGGCGGCGCCGACAGCGAAGGCGACCCCAATTCGCCTACGCGCCGTACCTCGTTTTCCCACTGGAGGCACTCCTGTTATTCAGGTCTCGCCGCCCTGACGGGAGCATCGAAGGGCGACCGGGCCCGAAGGCCCTTCGAGATCAAGACGTTCGGCTGCCGCCGTTATGACGCGCCCATCGCTTCCGATGGTTCGAACCAGCGGGTCGATCGAGAGATTTACCCTGAGTTGGGCATCTTCGTCGGTTTCCCCTGTGCCGCGGCGCAGCGCCGACCTACGTTGCCGACCAAGCGAAGGTCGAGGTGGTCTCGAGATGACACCAACAGCTCCACACCCGGACGAGGTCGAGCTCCTCGCCCGCGCGCGGGCTGGCGACCGCGCCGCCATCGGCACGCTCTACGAGGCGCACCGGCCCGCCGCGCTGCGGATGGCGCAGCTCCTGGCCGGCCCCGAGCTGGCGGAGGACCTGCTCGCCGACGCGTTCGCGCGGGTGGTGGCCCGCTTCCACGAGGGCGGTGGCCCGGAGACGAACTTCCACGGCTACCTGTTCACCGCGATCCGCAACCGCCACCGGGACCTGCAGCGCCGCGCCGGGCGGGAGAGCCCGGTGTCCGACCTGCCGTGGCTTCTCGACGTCGTCGCCGAGCAGGGCCAGGAGGGTGCCGGGGGGCGCACGGACGACGGGGACCCCGCCCGCGGGGACCCGCCCGACGACCGGGCGATGGCCGCGCTGGCCCGGTTGCCCGAGGCGTGGCAGCAGGTCCTGGCGCTGCTCGACATCGAGGGCAAGAGCCTGCCGGAGGTGGCGGTCGAGCTCGGGATCTCGCCGGCGGCCGCGTCGTCACTGGCCTACCGGGCACGGGAGGGCCTGCGCCGGTCGTACCTCGACCAGCTGGCCCGGCCGGTCCGCTCCGCCACCGGTGAGTGCGCCTGGCTGCGCCCCCACCTGAGCCGGTACGTGCGCGGGTCGCTCCCCGCGGCGTTGCGCCGCCGGGCCGACGACCACCTCGCCGGCTGCTCGACCTGCATGCCGCTGCTGGGGGAGCTGGAGCGGGTCAACGCCCGCTTCCAGTTCATCCGGTTCAGCCCCAAGCGCGGGGCCCGGACGACGCTCGCCCCGTCGCAGTAGCGCTTTGCTGCGGCGGGGCGAGCACCCGGCGTCGGCCTCACGGCCTGGTCCGGGGTGTCAGGCGTCCCTCGGTGCTCCCGTCTGCACGGCCGAGGGACGCCCGACCATGGTCAGGCGGAGTGGGGACGCCTCACCACGACCAGCCCGGCACCCACGAGGACCATGAGGACCCCGAGCGGGAGCAGGACGCCGGCGGGACCGCCGGTGTTCGGCAGGCCGGCCGCGTCGACGACGCCGCCGGTCTCGCCACCGTCGTCGTCGGTCTCCTCGTCAACCTCGACGCAAGGCTTGCCCTCGGCGTCGACCGCGTCGGGGTCGTCCCGGTCCACGCAGTAGCCGGCCACCTCGCCGCACATCTCCAGCGGGCTGAAGTCCGCGGTGGACTGGCCCTCCTCGAGCACGGCCAGCAGGACCGTCTCGCCGTCCTCGGAGACGTAGCTGAACGGCAGGTTGCCGACGAAGCCGTAGAGGGCAGCGACCGTCTCGTCGATGATGGTGATCACGCCGGCCGGCGCGGCAGCAGCGCGCATGAGGTCGATGCTCGGCCCGTCGATCGGCCCGTCAGTCGGCTCGTCGACCGGTTCGATCGGCTGGTCAGCGGGCTGGCCGGTCGGGTAGACGCAGGCCACCAGGGCGCCGACCTCCTCCGGCGCGCACGGCTCGTTCGAGTCCTCCGGTGCGTCGAAGGTGAAGGACGTCTCCCCGCCCGGGAAGACGTAGCCCGCGTCGGTCGTCACGGTGATGCTGCCGTCGTCACCCGGGGTGACGCTCACGTGCTCGGGAGCTTCCAGCGGAAGGTACGCCGCGTTCTCGGGACCGCACGGGTCCTCGACCGTGGGCTCCGGCAGCGGGATCTCCACCGGGTCGGGGTCAGGCTCCGTCTCCGACGGGCACTCGGACACGGGCACGTCCTTCGCCTGCTCGCCGTCGAGGGCGAAGCGGATCGCGACGGAGTCCTGGGCGTCCGGGAACTGGTACGGGAAGGTGACGCCGTCCCAGTCCTTGAGCGTGTTGATGCTGACGATCACGATGTGGTCGAGCACACCGCCCGGCGTCGAGACGTACTTGCAGACGACGACCTTCTTCTCGTTCACCTCGGG
>NZ_JAER01000071.1 GCF_000519005.1 Nocardioides sp. J54
CATCTGCGACACCGACGGCACCCCCGTCACCGCAGCGCAGGCCAAGCAGATCATCGCCCAGCAGTGGACCGTCCCACCCGAGGTGCGCTCGCGCCGCCGCAGCAAGAAGGCGGGGAAGGCCCCTCACCAAGCCCCAGCGGGGCATGCAAAGCCAGACACCCAACGGCGTCGGCACACGAGGCGACCTTCCCCACCAACGATCCTGACAACCGGCATCGACGACGTCAAACAACCCGCCACTTGACGCCTGATCCCCAATAGGGAATCAGCCGACCGCGTCGAGCGGGGTGGCGACCCCGCGGCGCATCCCGTCGGCGTGCCGGGCGGCGACGGCGGCGAAGTACGCCTCCCGGCGCCGCTGGGCCACGCCGCCCGCCTTGCCGACGGAGCGGACGAGCGACGGCTCCAGGGCGTGGTTGAGGGCGTCGCGCAGCAGGGTGAGCGCCTCGGCGCGCATCTGCGAGATGCGGGAGTCGGTGACGCCGAGCTCGGCGGCGATGTCGGCCATCGGGCGCTCGGCGAAGAAGTAGTCCTTCACGACGACCCGGAGCCGCTCGGGCAGCTCCTCGATCGCCTCGCGCAGGTAGGTGAGGCGCTCGGCGTGCTCGAGCAGGTCCTCCGGCGAGGGCGCCCGGGTGGGGACGAGCTCCTCGATCGGGGTGATGGTCGAGCCCTGCAGGGACAGCACCTGGGCGCGGGAGACGTCGTCGTCGTTCGCGACGACCTCCTCCGGCGTGAGGCCGGCAGCGCGGGCGACCTCCTCGACGGAGGGGGTGCGGCCGAGCACGTTCGCCAGCTGGCTGCGGGTCTCGGCGAGGTCGCGGGCCCGGCGGCGCACCGACCGGGACGCCCAGTCGACCGAGCGCAGCTCGTCGAGCAGGGCGCCGCGGATCCGGGTGGCGGCGTACCGGTCGAACGGCACGCCCCGCTCGGCGTCGTAGGCCCGGGCGGCGAGGACCAGCGCGGTCAGGCCCGCCGAGGTGAGGTCGTCGCGGCTGACGTGCGACGGCACCCGACCCATCGTCTCGCGGACGATGTGGCCGACAAGAGGCATGTGGGTGGTGATCAGCTCATCCGTCTCGGCAGCGACGGCGCCCTGGTTCTCGTTCACGTGCCCGACATTCCGGCACGCGTTCGGCGTGTCGCAGGCGAATTGCAGCCGTCTGACCGCTCGGTGTGCAGATACGGGACCGAGGTCCCGGTTTCACCTGACCCCTCCGGGAGAGGGTCCGTCGGGTCGAACGGCCGAAACCGCTCAGGTCCCCCGTCACCCGAACGATGGAGGCACCAGTTCCCCGCAAATCTCGGGGCGGACGCAGAGAGACCGGAGCAAGAGAGATGGACAGGCTGTCGCAGATCCTGTGGCGCGAGCGCGAGCTCCTCGAGACGCTCGCCTACAAGCTCGAGGTCGAGCGCATGGTGCTCGCCTCCGGCAAGACCCGGTGGCTGGTCAACGTCACGCGCGAGATCGAGGCCGTCCTCGACGACCTGCGTGCCACCGAGGTGCTGCGCGCCACCGCGGCCGACGAGGCCGCCGAGTCGCTCGGCCTGACCCCGAACCCGTCGCTCGGCGCGCTCGTCGAGGCGGCGCCCGAGCCGTGGTCCGGCATCCTGCGCGACCACCGCGACGCGATGGTGGCCCTGGCCCGGGAGATCGCCGAGACGTCCGAGGACGCCAAGGGCCTGATCACCGCCGGCTACCGCTCGGCCCGCGAGACCCTGCTCGCCATCGGCGGTACGACGACCGCGAGCTACACCCCGTCCGGTGACGCCGTGCTCTCCCCGGCCTCCGCCCGGCTCGTGGACCGGAGCCTCTGATGGCCGGCTCGTTCGGGTCGATCAGCTCGGCGCTGTCGGCCCTGCGTTACCAGCAGGTCGCCCTCGACGTCGCCGGCAGCAACATCTCCAACGCCACCACGGACGGCTACGTCCGCCGCCGGGTCGTCGGCGAGGCCGTCAGCACCAACGTGCCGGCGATGTGGTCCCGCTCGGACAGCCACGGGAACGGCGTCGCGGTGGGGGAGGTCCGCCGCATGGTCGACCCGCTGCTCGACACCCGCGTCCGCCGTGAGCACGGCGCGCTCAGCTACCTCCAGACCCAGCAGACCATCCTCGCCCGGGTCGAGGAGGGCATCGGCGAGCCCGGCGACAACGGCGTCTACGCCGCGCTGCTCGCCTTCCGCAGCTCCTGGCAGGACCTGTCGACCAACCCCGGCGGTGACGCGGCGCGCCAGCAGGTCATCGGCAGCGCCGAGACCCTCGCCCAGGCGCTCCGGATCCAGGTCTCCAACGTGGCCGGCGAGGAGGCCGACCAGCGCGTCCACCTCCTCAACGTCGTCGACGAGGTCAACACGGCCGCGGCCGGCCTGGCCGAGCTCAACCACAACATTCTCGTGACCGAGCAGAACGGCACCGACGCCGGCACCCTGCGCGACCAGCGCGACCAGCTCGCGCTGCGCCTGGCCGAGCTCGCCGGCGCGGTCACCACCGTCCGGGCGGACGGTCAGTTCGACGTCACCATCGGCGGCGAGACCCTGGTCTCCGGTCGCGAGGCCGGCAGCCTCGCGGTCGCGACCGGGGTCACCCCGACCGGCGGCACCGACGGTGCCCCGATCTCGTTCCGGGTGGACGCCAGCTGGGGGAGCACGGTGCTCCCGAGCGGCACCGCCGGCCCCGGAGGCGCCCTGGGCGGGATCACCAACGTGCTCACGAGCACGCTTCCGTCGTACCGGGCGGGGCTGGACGCCGTCGCCGCAGACCTGGCCTCCGCGATCAACGCTCAGCACGCGCTCGGGTACGACGCCGCCGGGACCCCCGGCGGGCCGTTCTTCTCCTTCGACCCGTCCGTCGGCGCGGCCAGCCTGCAGGTCGCGATCACCGACCCGGCCCTCGTGGCCGCGTCCTCGATCCCCGGTGGGGGCCGCGACGGCGCCAACGCCGACGCGCTGAGCCGGGCCGGCGACGCCGTCGACTCCTACCAGCGCCTGGTCAACGGCTTCGGCACCCAGGTCGCCTCGCTCGGCCGGCAGGCCGCGAACCAGACCGCCCTGACCCGCTCGCTCGACGGCGCGTGGGAGCAGCAGGCGGGCGTCAACCTCGACGAGGAGACCGTCAACATGGTCCAGGCCCAGCGGGCCTACGAGGCCGCGGCGCGGCTGCTGACCACGCTCGACGAGGTCCTCGACACCCTGATCAACCGCACCGGACTGGTGGGGAGGTAGTAGCCGATGAGCATCGGACGCGTCACCCAGCGCATGCTGACCGAGGGTTCCCTCTACAACCTGCAGAACGGCCTCGGCCGGCTGGCGAAGATCCAGGAGCACCTCTCCACCGGACGGGTCATCAACCGGCCCTCCGACAACCCGACCGGGACCACCTCGTCGATGCGGCTGCGCAGCTCCATCGCCGACCAGGCGCAGTACGCCCGCAACGCCCAGGACGGCCTCGGCTGGCTCACTCAGGTCGACTCGACGCTCGACTCCGTCACCAACACCGTCAAGCGAGCCCGCGACCTCGCCCTCCAGGGCGCGAACGGCGCCTCCGCCGGCAGCGTGACCCGCGACGCGATCGCGACCGAGGTCGACGGCCTGCGCGACGAGCTGCTGGCCCGCGCCAACGCGACCTACCTCGACAGCCCGGTCTTCGGCGGCGTGACCGCCGGCTCCCGCGCGTACGACGACGCCGGCAACTACGTCGGCACCCTCGGCGACGTCAACCGGCGGGTCGCCGACGGCGTGGTCGTGAAGGTCGACGTCAACGGCCCCGACGTGTTCGGCGACGGGCCGTCGTCGGTCTTCGCCGAGCTCGAGGCGCTCTCCACCGCCCTGCGGGCCGGCGACCAGGCCGGCATCAGCGCCGCCATCGACACGCTCAACGAGCGCATCGACACGGTCACCAGCGCCCGGACCGCGGCCGGCACCCGTTTCCAGCGGCTCGAGCAGGCCGACCAGCTTGCCACCGACGCCGGGATCTCCCTGCGCACCCAACTGTCGACGATCGAGAGCGCCGACCTCGCGAAGACCACCGTGGAGCTCAAGCTCCAGGAGGTCGCCTACCAGGCCTCGCTCGCCGCGACGTCCCGTGTCATGCAGCCGAGCCTCCTGGACTTCCTGCGGTGACCACCGGTGTTGCGACAATGACTCGCATGGACATCCCCGTCATCGAGCTCGCGCACCCCATGCCCGGCTTCCCCGACGACGCCCGGTTCGCCCTGGTGCGCCTCGACGAGGACGGCGTGCTCCTCGGTTTCCGCTCGCTCGACAGCGACGACCTGCAGTTCGTCGTCGTCCCCCCGGCGCCGTTCTTCCCCGACTACGCCCCGGTCATCGGCGACGACGTCGTCACCGAGCTCGGCATCGAGCCGGAGGGCGTCGGTGACGTCCTCGTCCTGCTCGTCGTCCGCGCCGGCGGCTCGCTGGCCGACACCACGGTCAACCTGCGCGCACCGCTCGTGGTCAACCCGGCCACCCGCCGCGCCAGCCAGGTCATCCTCGACGACCAGGACCTGCCACTCGCTGCCCCGCTGGTCGCCTGACCCGCTAGCCTCCTGTTGTGCTGGTTCTCTCCCGACGCGTGGGCGAAAGCGTGGTCATCGGCGACGGCAGCCCCGACGCCGTGACCGTGACGGTGCTCGAGGTCCGCGGTGACGTCGTCCGGATCGGCATCGACGCGCCCCGCTCCGTCGCCGTCCACCGTGCCGAGCTCCTCGCCGAGCTCGCCGACGCCAACGCCGAGGCCGCCTCCCCACCCGCCGACGCCGTCGCCTCGCTGACCGAGGCGTTGAAGGGGCGGAAGTAGGTTCGTCGCCGGTCTCGCCGGGTTGCGGTTGCGCAGGCGGCACAGCTCCGAAAGGGCGGCGACGAGGGAGTACGGCAGGTGGCTGGGTCCGCCCGTCGACCTGCGGCTGCGTAGGCGTCGGTCTTGGTCTCGGCCGGCTGCGGTTGCGTAGTCGGCACAGTCCCGAAAGGGCAGCGACGAGGAGGCTGGGTGGGTGGTCGGGTCCGGCGGTCGGCTGCGGTCGCGTAGGCGGAGTGGCTAGCTCCCGGTGGTTGAGGTGCGACGAGCGCTAGCGAGGAGCCTCGAAACCACCGGGCCTCGAAGGCGGTCTGTGGATGGAGATTTCCCAGTCCACAGGCGGGTTTCCGGCCCACCTTTGTGATGCTCCTATTCCTGTCAAGCGGCTTGGAGCCATGTTCGGTAGCGCTGGGTGAAGTCGCGGTCGAACGCGACGCCGCGCTCGATGCGGCTGACGTGGGCCTGGCAGGTCCCGAGCGCTTCGACCACCACCCGCAGGGGCAAGTTCTTCTCGCGCCGCACCCGGCGCAGGTCCTCGATGTCTGCCAGGGCTGTGGGCGCTTGCAGAAGCTTGAAGACCTCCCGGGCGATGGCGCGTTTGAGGATGCGCAAGAGCTCAGGGTTGCTGCGACCCTTGGC
>NZ_JAER01000008.1 GCF_000519005.1 Nocardioides sp. J54
CCACTCGTCGATCTCGAGCTGATGCCGGGTCTCGGTGTTCTCAGCGATCGTCGACAGCAGTGATGCTGTCGACGGGGTGCTGGTTCCGAGCTCCATGACTGGATTCTTCCAGAGACCACCGACACTTTGATTCGCCGGAAACCCGCCTGTGGACTGGGGATTCTCCAGAATCTACGATCCACAGCCTGCCTTGAACGCCCGGTGGTTTCGAGGCTCCTCGCTAGCGCTCGTCGCACCTCAACCACCGGAGCTGGCGCGGGAAGTGAGCCGCGAGCGCGGGGACGTGCACGACCTCCGGAGGAGGGCTGCAGCCGCGCAGCGGCGGCGCCGACGCTGTCCGTGCCGACAGCGATCAACCGCCGCTGGTTGAGGTGCGAGGCGCCCCAGCGCCGAGCCTCGAAACCAGTGGCCCGGTGCACCGGACTGTGCCGGGCGCAGCCCGCCAGCAACGCCCGGAGGTTTCGAGGCTCCTCGCTAGCGCTCGTCGCACCTCAACCACCGGGAGTTGAGCCCCCAGCAAGACCAGCCCACGACCGCCTACCCAGCCGCAAGCCGACCGCCGGACCCGACCACCCACCCAGCTTCTCGTCGCTGCCTCTCGGAGCTGTACCGGCTCGTGACCGCAGCCTGTCCGGGACCACGACGACCGCCTACCCAACCGCAAGCCGACCGCCGGACCCGACCACCCACCCAGCCTCCTCGTCGCTGCCTCTCGCAGCTGTACCGGTTGCGCGACCGAAGCTCGCAGGCATCCGCCACGAAGCTGCCGGACCGCAAGCCGACCGCCGGGCCCGACCACCTACCCAGCCGTCCTCGTCGCTGCCCTTTCGGCACTGTGCCGGCTGGGAAGCCGCAGCCTCGGGGGAGCTGCCCCGAGTCCGGCGCTCTCGCCGATGCGGAGGACTGTTCCACCTGCACCGGCTACGCAACCGAAGCCCGAGCAGCACCAACCCCCTAGCCTGTCCCGCATGGCACGCGAGCTCCGACGAGTAGCCGTCTTCTGCGCCTCCTCCACCGGCACGGACGAGGACCTGGTCCGGGCGGCGTACGACGTGGGGCGGGGTCTTGCGGAACGCGGGATCGGCCTGGTCTACGGCGCCGGCGGGCACGGGCTGATGGGGGCGGTGTCGGACGGCGCGCTCGAGGCGGGCGGCGAGGTGATCGGGGTGATCCCCCGCAGCATGGTCGAGCGGGAGTGGGGGCGCGCGGACCTCACCGAGCTGCACGTGGTGGAGACGATGCACGAGCGGAAGGCGTTGATGGCGGAGAAGGCGGACGCCTTCCTCTGCCTGCCGGGCGGGCTGGGGACGCTCGAGGAGATCGTCGAGGTGTGGAGCTGGCGGCAGATCGGGTTCAACGACGACCCGGTGTGCTTCTTCGACACCAAGGGCTTCTGGCAGCCCCTGCTCGGTGCGCTGCAGGGACTGGTGGACGCGGGCTTCGTGCGGCAGGACGTGCTCGACGACGTGGTGGTCGCCGACGACCTGGACGCGGCGCTGGCCGGGCTGGCGGACCGGGTCGGTGCGACGTTCGTCGACAAGCTGCGCGGCACCTGACCCGGCCCACCTGACCCGGCCCACCCGGGCCGGCCGGCGGGTCAGCCCTTCTTGCGGTTGAGGAACGCGGTCATCGCCTCGCGGGCCTCGTCGGAGCCGAAGAGGCGGGCGCTGAGCTCGACCAGCTCCTCGCCCTTCGCGTCGATCCGCTCGAGCAGCTCGGCGCCGACGAGCTTCTTGGTCTCGCGCAGCCCCTGCGCGGCACCCGTGGCGATCTTGGCGACGACGTCGTCGACGGTGGCCTGCAGCTCCGCGGCGGGGACTGCGAAGGTGGCCAGGCCGTAGTCGCGGGCCTCGGTGCCGCTGAACACCTCGCCGCCCAGGGCGGTCCAGGCCAGGCCGCGCGGGGTGAGCCGCGGGAAGACGGTCAGCGAGATGACGGCCGGGGTGAGGCCGAGCTTCACCTCGGTGAGCGCGAAGGTGGCGTCCTCGGCGACGACCACGACGTCGGAGGCGGCGACGATCCCGATGCCGCCGGCGCGCGCCGCGCCCTCGACGACGGTGACGACCGGCTTGGTCAGCGCGACGATCTGGCGCTGGACGGCGACGATCGCGCGGGCTCCCTCGTGCATCGGCACGGTGGAGGCCTCGGACAGGTCGGCGCCGGAGCAGAACACCCGGCCGGACGAGCGCAGCTGCACGACCCGGACGCTGTCGTCCTCGTCAGCCCTCGTGAGCCGGTCGACCAGCTCGGTGACGAGCTGGCGCGAGAGCGCGTTGCGGTTGTGCGGCGAGTCGAGCGTGATCGTCGCGACGCCGTCGGCGACGTCGAGGTGGACGAGCTCGGCAGGTGCGTCAGTCATGGGCGCCATCCTGCCGGATCCGCGCCGCGCGACCACCCGCGAACGTGGGTCCCGGCACCGCGTGCCGGATCAGCCCTCGTGGATCGGCTTGCGGGGCAGCTTCTTGACCCGGGTCCGCTTGCGGCGGGCGGGGATCATCGAGCGCATCTCCTCGAGCTTGCCGAAGCAGAGCAACCGGTCCTCGGCCTCGAGCACGTGGTGCGGGAAGGGGTTCGGGATGACCACGGTGCCGCGGTGGAGGGTGAGCACGGAGATGTCGCGGTCGCGCAGGCCGGAGTCGCCGATGGACTTGCCGACGAGGTCGGCGTCGCCGTGGACGACGAGCTCGGCGACGCCGTACCCGGTCGAGACCGAGAGCCGCTCGCGGACGTCGATCTGCGGGAAGGCGACCTGGTTGTCGATGTAGTCGATGATCGCGCCGGCGACGTCGAGCTTGGTGGCCTGCTCGATGCCCTCCAGGCCCGGGGAGGAGTTGACCTCCATGACCAGCGGACCCTCGTCGGCCTCGAGCATGTCGACGCCGGCGACCTTGAGGCCCATGATCTGCGCGGCGCGTACGGCGGTGCGCTCGGCCTCGGGGTCGAGGGAGACCGGCTCGACGCTGCCGCCGCGGTGCACGTTGGAGCGGAACTCGTCGCCCTGGGCGACCCGGCGCATCGCGGCGACGACCCGGTCGCCGACGACGAGGGCGCGGATGTCGCGGCCGCGGCTCTCGGCGACGAAGCGCTGGATGAGCACCTGCTGCCTCGTGCTCTGCAGGGTCTCGATGATCGCCTCGGCGACCTTGATGTCCGGGGCGAGGATGACGCCGATGCCCTGCGTGCCCTCGAGCAGCTTGATCACGACCGGGGCGCCGCCGACGCGCTCGATCGCGGGGATCACGTCGGCGCGGTCGCGGACGAAGGTGGTCGCCGGCATCCCGATGTTGTGGCGGGACAGGATCTGCGAGGCGCGCAGCTTGTCGCGGGAGTTCGAGATGCCGTTCGCGGTGTTGGGCGTGTAGACGTCCATCTGCTCGAACTGCCGGACGACGGCGGTGCCGAAGTAGGTGATCGAGTTGCCGATGCGTGGCAGCACGGCGTCGTAGTCGGACAGCTGCTTGCCGCGGAACTGCAGGTCCGGCTCGTCGCCGGACAGGTCGATCGCGAAGCGCAGGGTGTTGAGCACCTTCACCTGGTGGCCGCGGTCGAGCGCGGCGGTGCGCAGCCGCTGGGTGCTGTAGGACCGGGGTGCGCGCGAGAGGATCGCAAGCTTCATTCCTGGGACTTCGTTCCGCGGGTAGGAGTGCCTGCTTGGATGTCAGGGTGGCCAGCACCCATTCAAGCAGCCCGCCGGTCGTCGCCGGCTGGCGCGAGTGGGTGCGCCTCCCGGGCCTGGGCGTGGGCCCGGTGAAGGCCAAGCTCGACACCGGCGCGCGGACCTCCGCGCTGCACGCCTTCGACCTCGCCCACTTCGAGCGGGGCGGTGAGACGTGGGTGCGCTTCTCGGTCCACCCGTGGCAGCGCTCGGCGGAGGACGCGGTGTACGTCGAGTGCCCGGTCCACGACCGTCGTACCGTCCGCAGCTCGACGGGCCACACCCAGGAGCGCTTCGTCGTGCTGACCGAGCTCGAGCTCCTCGGCCGCACCGTCACCACCGAGGTGACGCTGACCCGGCGCGACGAGATGGGCTTCCGGATGCTCGTCGGGCGCGAGGCGCTGCGGCAGGGCTTCCTCGTCGACTCCGGCCACTCCTACCTCGGCGGGCGCCCGCCCCGGAAGGTGCGCCGCAAGAACCGCGGCGTCGCGACGGGGGTGCCGCGTGGCCCTGCGTGAGTCCTTCGCGATCGGCAACGTCCGGGTCCGCGCCGGGTCGACCAAGGAGGTCGAGCTCCCGATCACCCGGCTGGTGACCGGCGGTGACGTGAGCCTGCCCGTGCGGGTCGTGCACGGCCGCGCCGACGGCCCGACCGTGTGGGTGAACGCGGCGATCCACGGCGACGAGGTGCTCGGCGTCGAGGTGATCCGGCAGGCGATGGCGACGTTGTCCGCCCGCACCTTCCGCGGCACGCTGGTCGCCGTCCCGGTGGTCAACGTGCTCGGGTTCATGAGCGGCGACCGCTACCTGCCGGACCGCCGCGACCTCAACCGCTCGTTCCCGGGCTCGGCGCGCGGGTCGCTCGCGAGCCGGATCGCGCACCTGTTCATGACCGAGGTCGTCAGCAAGTGCGACGTCGGCATCGACCTGCACACCGCCGCCGACCGGCGGACCAACCTGCCGCAGATCCGCGCCGACCTCGACGACCCGCGCACCCGGGAGCTCGCCGAGGCCTTCGGTGCGCCGGTGATGCTGCACGCCCGCCTGCGCGACGGCTCGCTGCGCCAGGCGGCGCGCGACCGCGGGGCGACCGTGCTGCTCTACGAGGCCGGTGAGGCGCTGCGCTTCGACGAGGACGCGATCGCCGTCGGGGTGCGCGGGGTGCGCCGCGTGCTGGCCGCGCTCGACATGATCGACGCCGAGTCCGACGACGAGCAGCTCCCCACGGTGGTCGAGGCACGCTCGAGCACGTGGGTCCGGGCCCGCGGGACCGGGATCCTGCACCTCGACGTGCACCTCGGCGAGTGGGTCGAGGAGGGCCAGCGGCTGGGCGGCCTCTCCGACACCTTCGGGCGGCGGGTGCGCCTCGTGCACGCGGACCGCGCCGGGATCGTGATCGGCCTGACCCGCGCCCCGATCGTCCACGCGGGTGACGCGCTGGTGCACATCGCCACCGAGGTCGCGCCGCCCGAGCCCGCCGAGCCGCGCGACGCGCCGGAGGCCGAGGACCACTGACCCGGTCCGGGCGACCCCGGACATCCGCCGACCCGGTCGGCTCCGAAGCACCCCCATGAGGACACGACTGCCCTGGGCGGCATACGGCGTGCTGGCGACCCTGGCCGGGGTGGGGCTCGCGCACCTCGCCGCCGCCCTGACCGACCCGGCGGCGTCGCCGGTGCTGGCCGTCGGCTCCGCGGTCGTCGACCTGACGCCCGCCCCGGCCAAGGAGTGGGCGATCCGGCAGTTCGGCAGCGCCGACAAGGCGGTGCTCGTCGGCTCCGTGCTGGCCGGCGTGCTCGTGCTCGCCGCCGTCGCCGGGCTGGTCGCCCGGCGGCGACCTCGGGCCGGGGCGGCGGTGCTGCTCGGGCTGGTGCTGGTCGCCGCCGCCGCGGTCGTCAGCCGCCCCGAGGCCGGTGCCGTCGACCTGCTGCCGGCGCTGGTCGCAGCCGTGGCCGGTCCGGCCGCGCTGGCCCTGCTGGCCCGCGCCCACCGCGAGTCCGGGCGGGCCGGCGACGCGGGGGACGGCAGCCGGCGCACCCTGCTGGTCACCGCCGCCGCGCTGGGCGCCACCGCGGCGGTCGGCGGCTTCGCCGGCCGGGTGGTCGCCTCGCTGCGGGCCCGCCCCGAGGACGTCGCCCTGCCCGCGCCGGCCGACGCCGCGCCTGCGCTCCCCCGGGGCCTGGACGACCAGGTCCCGGGCATCACGCCCTTCCGCACCGCCAACGCCGACTTCTACCGCGTCGACACCCGCCTCGACGTGCCCGTGGTGAGCACCGACGACTGGACGCTCACCATCGACGGCGACGTCGCGAGGAAGGTCACGCTGACCTTCGACGACCTGCTCGCCATGCCCCTGGTCGAGCGCGACATCACGCTGACCTGCGTCTCCAACAGCGTCGGCGGCCCGTACGTCGGCGGCGCGCGCTGGCTGGGCGTCCGGCTCACCGACGTGCTCGACCTGGCCGGGATCGCCGGCACCTCCGCGGACCAGCTGCTGTCCACCGACGTCGACGGGATGACGATCAGCACCCCGCTGGCGCTCGCCACCGACGGCCGCGACGCGCTGCTCGCGGTCGGGATGAACGGCGAGCCGCTGCCGCGGGAGCACGGCTTCCCGGTGCGGATGGTGGTCCCCGGTCTCTACGGGTTCGTCAGCGCCACGAAGTGGCTCTCCCGGCTCACCCTGACCACCTACGCCGAGCGGGAGGCGTACTGGACCGCCCGCGGCTGGGCGACCGACGCGCCGATCAAGATCGCCGCCCGGATCGACACGCCTCGGGCGCTGGCGCAGCTCGACGCCGGCGACGTCGTCGTGGGCGGCGTCGCCTGGGCCCAGGAGCGCGGCGGGATCGCGACGGTGCAGGTGCGCATCGACGGCGGCCCGTGGCGCGACACGCAGCTCGGCCCCGACGGCGGCGACGACTACTGGCGGCAGTGGTTCCTCCGCTGGCCGGCCACCCCGGGGTCCCACCGGATCGCGGTGCGCGCCGTCTCCGGCGACGGCGAGCCCCAGCCGGCCGTGCGGGCCGAGCCCTTCCCCGACGGCGCCAGCGGCCTGCACGAGCTCATCGTGACCGTGTCCTGACCCGCTCCCGGGCAGCCCCCGACCAGCCCGTCAGAAAAAGTTCGCGCCGGCCCCATCCGCCGGAGCGGCGGCTCCGAAGAACACACGAGACCCCGTCCACGCCCCTACGGAAGGCACCCCCATGAAGCTCCAGAAGCTCCGCCGCACCACCGGTGTCGGCATCGCCGTCATCGCCCTCAGCGCCACCTTCGCCGCCTGCAGCAGCGAGGACGACGAGCCCACCGGCGGCTCCGACACCACCTCCTCCGAGACCTCCGAGGACGCCGGCGCCGAGGACGCGATGGCCGAGGGCGGCAACGCCGAGGTGTTCGGCCCCGCCTGCTCCGCCGTCCCCACCGAGGGCGAGGGCTCGCTCGACGGCATGGTCGACGACCCGGTCGCCACCGCCGCGAGCAACAACCCGCTGCTCAGCACGCTGGTCACCGCCGTGACGAGCATCGACGGCCTGGCCGACACCCTCAACGGCGCCGAGGAGCTCACCGTCTTCGCGCCGTACGACGACGCGTTCGCCGAGATCCCCGAGGAGGACCTCAACGGCCTCGTCGAGGAGGGCCAGCAGAAGGGTGACAAGAGCACCCTCTACAAGATCCTCGCCCACCACGTGGTCGGCGCCAACGCCACCGCCGACGCGGTCGTCGGCGACCACGAGACCCTCGCCGGCGACCAGCTGACCGTGGACGGCGACCCCGCCTCGGGCATGACCGTCACCGACGGCACCGTCACGGCGAACGTGCTCTGCGGCAACATCCCGACCGCGAACGCCACCGTCTACGTGATCGACAAGGTGCTCACCGGGGTCAAGTGACCTCGTCAGCCCTTCGGTACCTCTGGAAGGATCAGCAGATGGATGCGGTCCCCGACGACCCGGCCGGCGTCCCCCTCGCGGGGGCGCCGGCCGGCGCCGGCCCCGACCTCGGCGCGCTGCTGAAGCGCTCGGCCCGCGGTGACGAGGCCGCGTTCGCCGAGCTCTACGACGCCACCGCCGCCCGCGTGCACGGCCTGGTCGTGCGCGTGGTCCGCGACCGGGCGCAGTCCGACGAGGTCACCCAGGAGGTCTTCCTCGAGGTCTGGCGCCAGGCCAGCCGGTACGACGCCACGCGCGGCAGTGCCCTGGCCTGGCTGATGACCATCGCCCACCGCAAGGCGGTGGACCGGGTGCGCAGCGCCGAGGCCGCCTCCCGGCGGGACGTGGTCTACGAGGAGACCAACCGCTCCGTCCCCCACGACGAGACGGCCGAGGCCGCGACCGCCTCCCTGGAGGCGGCCCGGGTCCGCGCCGCGCTCGCCAGCCTGACCGACGTCCAGCGCGAGGCCATCGAGCTGGCGTACTTCGGCGGCTACACCCACACCGAGGTGGCCGCGCTGCTCGACCTGCCGGTCGGGACGGCGAAGACACGGATCCGCGACGGATTGATCCGCCTGCGCGACTCGATCGGAGTAGGAACATGACCGATCACGACCTGCACGCCCTCTCCGGCGCCTACGCGCTCGACGCGCTCGACGCCGACGAGCGGGCCCGCTTCGAGGCCCACCTCGCCGACTGCGCCGGGTGCCGTGAGGAGGTGGCCAGCCTCCAGGAGGCGGCCGCCCTGCTCGGCACCGACGAGGTCGAGCCCCCCTCCTCCGTCCGCGACGCCGTGCTCTCCGGCATCGGTGCGATCCGCCCGCTGCCGCCGATCACCGAGGACCGCCCCGAGGACCGCACCGACCGCCGCCCCGGCGACCACGCGGCCGCGGAGGACGACGAGCTCGCCGGCCGTCGTACCCGCCACTCGCTGCTGCACCGCCTGGGCCGCACCCCGCTGCTCGTCGCCGCGGCCGCCGTCCTGCTGCTCGCCGTCGGCACCGCGCTGGTCCGGCCCTGGGCCGACGACCCGCAGCAGCTCACCCCCGAGCAGCGGGTGCTGGCCGCCGAGGACGCGACCCGCGTCCAGCAGGAGTTCCCCGACGGCTCCCGGGCCACGGTCGTCCTCTCGCGCAGCGAAGGCCGCGCCGTGATCGTCACCGAGGACATGGCACCGGCCCCCGAGGGCAAGGTCTACGAGATCTGGCTGCAGACGCCGCAGGGGTCGATGGTCCCCGCCGGCCTGATGCCCGACGACCCCGACACCACCCTGCTGCTCGACGGCGACGCCTCCGAGGCCACCGCCGTCGGCATCACGGTCGAGCCGGACGGCGGGTCGCCGGAGCCGACGTCCGAGCCCATCGCCGTGCTCTCCCTGGACACGTGATGAGGACCCCGACGACACCGCGGCGCGTCGCCGTGGTGGGCTCCGGCGTCGCCGGCCTCACCGCGGCACACGTCGCCTCGCACCCCGCGAACGGCGCCCACGTCACGCTCCTCGAGGCCGACGACCGGCTCGGCGGGCACGCCGACACCCACGACGTGGTCGACCCGACCGGCCGCGAGCTGCGCATCGACAGCGGCTTCATCGTGCACAACCGCCGCACCTACCCGACCCTGCTGCGACTCTTCGACGAGCTCGGCGTCGCGACCCTGGAGTCGGAGATGTCGATGTCGATCAGCGACGAGGAGACCGGCCTGGAGTGGGCCGGCGCGCTCGGCCGCCGCGGTGTCTTCCCCGCGGGCGCCGGCAACCACCGCAACCCCCGCTACCTGCGGATGCTGGGCGAGGTGCCACGCTTCCACCGCCGCGCCCGGCGCCTGCTCGACGCCGCCGCGGACCCGGCCGCCGACCCGACGACGCTCGCGGAGTTCCTCGACGCCGGCCGCTTCTCGCCGTACTTCCGCCGCCACTTCATGGAGCCGCTGGTGGCGGCCGTGTGGTCGTGCGACCCCGACACCGCGCTGGACTACCCGGCGGCCTACCTCTTCGCCTTCCTCTCCCACCACGGGATGCTGCAGGTCTTCGGCTCGCCCACCTGGCGCACCGTCGCCGGCGGCTCGCGCACCTACGTCGACGCGGTCGCCGCGACGCTGCGCGAGCGCGGCGCCGACGTCCGCACCGGCAGCCCGGTCCACTCCGTGCGGGAGACCGCCGACGTCGTCGAGGTCGTCACCGACCGCGGCACCGAGGTGTACGACGCCGTCGTGGTCGCCACGCACCCCGACCAGGCCCTGCGGCTGCTCGCCGACCCGACCCCGGCGCAGCGCGAGGTGCTCGGCGCGATGCCGTACAGCCCCAACACCGCGCTGCTGCACACCGACACCCGGCTGATGCCCGGCGTCGCCGACGCGCACGCGTCGTGGAACTTCCGCCGTCCCGCCGCGGACCGGGCCGGTGTGCTCGTCACCTACGACATGACCCGGCTGCAGCGGTTGCCCACCGACACCCGCTACCTGGTGACCCTCGGCGGGGAGGACCTCGTCGACCCGGACACGGTGCTCGTGCGCCGCGACTACGCGCACCCGCTCTACACGCCCTCCTCGGTCGCCGCCCAGCGCCGGCTGCCGGAGATCGACAGCGACCACGTCGTCTTCGCCGGCGCCTACCACGGCTGGGGCTTCCACGAGGACGGCGCCCGCTCCGGCCTCGCCGCCGCCGAGCGCCTCGGCCTGGCCTGGTCCCGTCCGGTGGTCGAGGTGCGAGGCCGTCGTCCCGCCGCCACGTCGTACCGCGCCTCCCTGGTGCACCAGCGTCGCGAGCCGGTGGAGAGCTCCTTCGAGCACCGCACCCGCACCTGGGTCGTCGACCTCGACCAGGTCGGTCCCGACGGCCGGGTGCCCGGCGGTCGCGGCCGGTTCCTGGGCCGCGACCACTTCGACGGTGACACGACCTCCGTGCGCGAGGGCCTGGACCGGTTCCTGGCCGCGCACGGCATCGACCTGCGGGGCGGCCGCGCGCTGATGGCCGCGCTCCCCCGGGCGTACGGTCACTGCTTCAACCCCATCTCGATCCACTGGTGCTGGGCCGACCGGGAGGGAGGCGGCCGCCCCGCAGCCACCGTCGTCGAGGTGCACAACACCTACGGCGACCGCCACGCCTACCTGCTCGACACCGACGAGCGGGGCCGGGCCGTGGTGGACAAGGCGATGTACGTGTCGCCCTTCCACGGCGTCGACGGCCACTACGAGGTCGTCGCACCCCCGCCGGACCCGGCGACCGGCCGCCTCCGGCTCGCCGTCGGCCTGCGCACCGCCGACGGCGCCCGCTTCGACGCCGGCCTCCTCGGTGCGCCGGCGCGACCGCCCCTGCTCGCCCTCGCCGGCCTGCGCGGCGCCGCGCTCATCCGCGCCCACGGCGTCGCGCTGTGGCTGCGCCGGCTGCCGGTGCAGCCCCGACCTGACCACCACCCCCGTCCCCTCGCCGCGGCCCCGCGCCGCCGCGAGCTCGAGGAAGGCCTCCGCCCATGACCGTGACCGACCACCTCCCCACCTCGCCCTGGGTCGGCCTGCAGCCGGTGTCGACCGGAGGCGTGGCCGCCCGCGTCGCCGAGCGGCTCTTCCGCTCCGCGCTGGGCCGCCGCAAGGTCACCGTGCGGCTCGAGCACCCCGACGGCACGACCGAGGTCCTCGGCCTCGGCGGACCCGGCATCGTGGTGCACCGGCCGGCGGAGCTCTTCGCCCGCGTCGGGCGCGACAAGCTGATCGGCTTCGGCGAGGCCTACATGACCGGCGCCTGGTCCGAGGACGGCACGCCCGGCGACGGCGTGCTCGGCGAGTTCCTGACGGTGCTCGCCGCCGACATGGCGCACCTCGTGCCGCCCTCGCTGCAGAAGCTCCGTGCCGTCGTCGCACCGCGCCGCCCGCGCAGCCAGCGGGGCAGCCGCGAGAACACGCAGTCCAACGTGGCCCACCACTACGACCTCTCGAACGACCTCTTCGCGGCCTTCCTCGACCCGACGCTGTCGTACTCCTCGGCCCTCTTCGAGGATCTCGAGACCGCCCTCGCCGAGGACTTCGTGGCAGCGCAGCACCGCAAGATCGACCGGCTGCTCGACCAGGCCGGCGTCACCGCGGGCACCCGCCTGCTGGAGATCGGCACCGGCTGGGGCGAGCTCGCGATCCGCGCCGCAGCCCGCGGCGCCGACGTCCGCTCGATCACCCTGTCCGTGGAGCAGCAGCGGCTGGCCCGGGAGCGGATCGCCGCCGCCGGGCACGCCGAGCGGGTCTCGGTCGACCTGTGCGACTACCGCGCCCTGCTGGACGAGCCCGCCGGGGCGTACGACGCGGTGGTGTCCGTCGAGATGATCGAGGCCGTCGGGCGGGAGTTCTGGCCGGCGTACTTCCGCACGCTGGACCACGTGCTCGCGCCGGGCGGTGCGGTCGCGATCCAGGGCATCACGATGTCCCACGAGCGGATGCTGGCGACCCGGTCGACGCACACCTTCATCACCAAGTACATCTTCCCGGGCGGTGCCCTGCCGTCGGTCGAGGCGATCCGCCAGGTCATCGGTCGGCACACCTCGCTGCACGTCAGCGACGAGCTGGCGATGGGTGCGCACTACGCCCCGACGCTGCGCCGGTGGGACCTCGCCTTCCTCGCCTCCCGTGGGCGCGTCGCCGAGCTCGGCTTCGACGAGACCTTCGTGCGGATGTGGCACTTCTACCTGGAGTACTGCCGGGCCGGGTTCACGTCGGGCTACATCGACAACCACCAGCTGACGTTCACCCGGGAGGCGTGATGTCCGACCTGCCCGACGTCGTGCACCTCCAGCCCCGGCAGCCGTCCGGCGGTCCGACGGCCCCGGGCGGCGACGCGGATGTCGCGCCCCGCCTCGAGCGGGCGCTGCGCCCGTTCGTCGGGGGTGACTTGCCGGTCCGGCTGGTCGCCTGGGACGGCTCCACCGCCGGACCCGACGTCGCCCCCGTCGTGGAGCTGCGCTCCCCGGACGCGCTGCGCCGGCTGCTGTGGCACCCCGGCGAGCTCGGCGCGGCGCAGGCCTACGTCACCGGTGAGCTGGAGGTGCGCGGCGACCTCGACACCGCGCTGCGCCGCGGGGTGGCCGACCGCGTCGAGATCCGGCTGTGCGACTACCGCGACGCGGTCCCGGCGGCAGGTGACGAGCGGTACGACGCCGTCGCCTCCCTCGAGATGGGCGAGCACGTCGGCCAGTCGAACTACCCGACCTACGCCCGGGTGCTGCACGACGCGGTCCGCCCCGGTGGCCGGGTCCTCGTGCAGCAGATGTCGCGCAGCGGCCGCTGGCCCGGCGGCGGACCGTTCATCGAGTCCTTCATCGCCCCCGACATGCACATGCGCCCGGTCGGGGAGACGGTCGCGCTGCTCGAGGCGTCCGGCCTCGAGGCGCGCGACGTGCACGCGCTGCGGGAGCACTACGTGCTCACCGTCGCCGGCTGGCTCGAGCGGTTCGAGGCGAACGTCGACGCCCTGGCGGCACTGGTCGGCGAGGAGCTGGTCCGCGTGTGGCGGCTCTACCTCGTCGGCGGCTCGATGGCCTTCCGCGACGGCAGGATGGGCGTCGACCAGGTCCTGCTCGTGCGTCCCGGTGCGGCGCACGGCCTGCCGTGGAGGAGGTCCTCGTGAACGTGCTCATCTCGATCCTCGCCGCCCTTGCCGCGGCAGCGCTGGTCATGACGGGGACCGCGCTCGTCGCCCGCCGGCAGGGCCGGGTGGCGATCGTCGACGTGGCGTGGGGGCTGGGCTTCGTGCTGGCCGCCGTCGCGTCCGGCGCCGCGGCCCTGCTGCTCGACGCCGGTGACGCCGTGCGCACCGGCATCGTCGTGGCGATGGTCGCCGTCTGGGGCCTGCGCCTGGCGGCCCACATCGGCCGGCGCAGCGCGGGCCACCGCGACGAGGACCCCCGCTACGTCAAGCTCCTCGGCGGCACGCTCGCCGAGGTCGGCATGGCCCGCGCCGTGCGCAAGGTCTTCGCCATCCAGGGCGCTGCCCTCGCGTTCGTCGCCCTGCCCGTCGCGGTCGGCGTCGTCCAGGACGTCGCGTGGTGGCCGGTGGTCGTGCTGGGCGTCGTCGTCTGGGCCGTCGGCCTGGTCTTCGAGGCGGTCGGTGACGCGCAGCTGTCGGCCTACCGCGCCCAGCCCCGCGAGAGCCGGCCCCCGGTGCTCGACACCGGCCTGTGGGCGTGGACCCGGCACCCGAACTACTTCGGCGACTCGTGCGTGTGGTGGGGCACCTGGCTCGCGGGCGGCCTCGCGTCGGGCTGGGTCGTCGGCCTCGCGACCGTCGCGGCGCCGGCGGTGATGACGTACTTCCTGGTCCACGCCACGGGCGCCCGCCTGCTCGAGCAGACGATGATGAAGCGTCCCGGCTACCCGGAGTACGCCGCCCGCACGCCGCTCTTCCTCCCGCGGCCCCCGCGTCGGCAGGACCGGGGTCGCCGGGGTCACCGGGTCCCGTAGACCCCGATCCCGAGCCGGACCTCCCCGACGTCGCGGGTGTAGCGCCGCCCGTCGGCGTCGGTCAGCCGGACCGTGAGCTCGACGTTGCGCCCGGGCGCGACGTAGCGGTCGCGCTCGGTGCCGTCGGGCCGGGTCCGCGAGACCAGGATGCCGGGCCGGTCGCCACCGCCCTCGGGGTTGAAGGAGTAGGCACCGAAGGTGTCCTCCGGCTCGGGACCGGACGTGCAGGACACCTGGAAGACGTGCCACCCGTCGAGCTCCACCGTCACCCACGGCATCCGGCGGTCCCCCGGGACCGGCTCGGTGGTCGTGCAGTGGACGGTGAAGGTCGCGTCGGCCGGCAGCACCAGCCCGCGGGTGATCGCGCGCTCCCCCGGCTCGCCCACCACCGACGAGACCAGCGGCTCACCCTCGACCACGGCCGGGAAGGTGACGTCGGCGCCCCGGGTGGGGTCGACGCTGCCGTCGGTGACCGTCGGCGCCGGGTCGTCGGCCGGGCCGGGACCGGCGTCCCGCCCGAGCAGGGCGACGGCCAGGGCACCGCCGCCGACCACGGCCAGGGCGGCCAGGGCGGCGACGGCGTGCCGGCGGCGTCGTACCGTGCGGACGCGGTGGGCGACCTCGGTGGGTCGGGCGGCGAGTCCGTCGTCGCCGTCGGGTGCGTGCGTGGCGAGCGCCTGCCGCAGGTCGTCGAGGGTGTTCATGCGCGGTCCTCCTCAGGGGCGAGCGCGGGGTCGATGCGGAGCTTGGCGAGGGCGCGGCTGCACTGGCTCTTGACGTTGCCGACGCTGCAGCCGAGGACCCGGGCGGTCTCCGCCTCGGTGAGGTCCTCGAAGTAGCGCAGCACCACCACCGCGCGCTGCCTGCGCGGGAGCCGGCCGACCGCGGTCCAGAGGTCGTGGCGGGCGTCGCTGCGCTCGGCTCCCGTGGAGGACGCGGAGCCGGTCGGCTCCGGCAGCTCGTCCGTGGCGTGCTCGCCGTTCCACCTGCGCCGCCACCAGGAGGCGTAGGTGTTGACCAGGATCCTGCGGACGTACGGCTCCGGGTCGCCGTCGATGCGGCGCCAGGCGAACCACGCCTTGGTGAGCGCGGTCTGCAGGAGGTCCTCGGCGAGCGCGTGGTCCCGGGTGAGCAGGTACGCCGTGCGCAGCAACGCGCTCGACCGGGCCGCGACGAAGGCGTCGAAGTCGGCCCGTGCCTGCATCGCTCCTCCTGGCGTGCTCCGTCTTCCCTGCGCGGTTCCCGGCGCCGTTCCCTGGGCCGATCCCTGTGCCGGGGGCGGGGACTGGATGGTGTTCACGTGGTGTTCCACCGCCCGGGACCCCGGAATGGTTGCACGCGGCCCTAGGCTTCCTTGCCGTGACCGACCACGTGGGCGAGGAGTACCTCCGGCTGGCCTCGGCCGACAACTTCCGCGACGTCGCCGGCCCCGGCTACGCGACGGCCGACGGCGGCCGCCTGCGCACGGGCGTCTTCTACCGCTCCAACGACCTGCGGCTCACCGACGAGGACCACGGCCTGCTCAGCTCGATCGGGCTGCGGACCGTGATCGACCTGCGGGCGCCGGCGGAGATCGAGCAGCACCCCGACCCGGAGGTGCCCGGCGCGGAGGCGATGCACTTCGACGCGATCGGCATCCCGATGGAGCAGGTCGCCGGCCTCGCCTCGCGCGAGGACGCTGCCGAGCTGATGGAGGAGGTCTACCGCGGTTTCGTGACCAGCCCGAAGTCGACGACCGCCTTCGGCGGCGTGCTGCGCCAGCTCGCCTCCGGCGGGCCGCAGCTCTTCCACTGCTCCGGCGGCAAGGACCGCACCGGGTGGGTGGCCGCGATGCTGCTGCACCTCGCCGGCGTCGACGACGCCACCATCGAGGCCGACTACCTGCTGACCAACGCGCTCACCGCCGCCAGCCGCGCACGCACGGAGGCCGAGATCGAGCGCCACCTCGGCCCCGACGGCGTCGCGGTCTACGAGCCCGTGCTCGTCGTCGACACGTCCTACCTGCGGGCCGCCCTGTCCGCGCTGCGCCACGAGTACGGCGACCGGGCGACGTACCTGCGCGAGGGCCTCGGCCTGGACGAGGACGTGCTCGGCACGCTGCGCCGGCACCTGCGGCACTGAGCGGACCGGCTGCCCTCAGGCGTCGGACTTGGGCGGGATGGTGAACGGCTGGGTCGGCTCGTCGACCGCCTCCGGCCGCGGCGGCATCCCCGGGAGGTGCTGCTTGATGACCTTCTCGGTGCGCGGGTCGAGCACGATGTCGTGGGTGTCGCCGTCGCGGCCCTCGAAGCGCACCGCGACGGTCTGGAAGCCCTTGTGCCGCTGCATCTGCGCGTACATCGCGTAGGCGCGCCGGTCGGCCTCGGTGAGGTCGACGGAGTCGGTGAACGGCGTGAGCAGCGCCCGCGGCCACAGCCGCCGCGCGAGCACCACGTTGACCTCGATGCCGAGCACGCCCATGATCGCGCCGATGTAGAGCAGGCCCATCAGGCCGAGGACGACGCCGAACGTCTCGGTCATGTTGTTGCGGTCGGCGCTCGCGATCACCTTGGTGACGTAGATCGTCCCGATCCACTGCAGGAACTGCCACAGCACGGCGATCGTGTAGCCGCCCGGCGCCGCGCGGATCACGTTGGCCCGGATCGCCCGCGCCGCGGCCATCCGCAGCAGCACCGTCATCGTCGCGCCGAGGATCAGCACGGTCAGCAGGCGCACGATCCAGTGGAACCACCCGTGCTCCGAGAGCTCGCCGATCACCTCGGTCTCGGTGAGCACCGCCGAGCCGACCGAGATCGTGAAGATGACCGACCCCGCGACCAGCAGGATGAACAGGCTGTTGATCCGGGTCATCACCGGGTGCGGCCGACTGTTGCGCGGCACCGCCCAGGCCGCGGCCTGCACGTTCTGCAGCGCGAGCCCGAGCCCCAGGGCGCCGTACAGCGCGGTGAGGGCACCGACGACCACACCACCGGTCGAGCCCTGGATGCCCTCCGGCCGGCCGAGCGCGTCACCGATGATCGGGAACTGGCCGAGCGCCGAGTCGAGCACCTGCTCCTGCAGCCGCGGGTTGCCCTCGAGGACGAAGCCGAGGATCGAGGTGCCGAGCAGCAGCAGGGGGAAGATCGACAGGAACGCGTAGAACGTCAGGATCGCGGCGAGGTAGTTCCCCTGGTCGTCGAAGAACTTGTAGATGACCGCGAGCGGGAAGCCGAAGACCGAGTGGCGGCGCTGGCCACGGTCCATGTCTCCGACGAGTCCCACACGACGCAACCTATGACATCGACCGCAACGACCTGTGGACGAGTGCCCGGAAACCGGTCGGGCGGGTGGGTGGCCGGCCCGCGACAGTTTCGCCGGTCGACCGGCGAAACTGTCGGACCTGACCGACAAAACTCACGCCTGACCGATGAAACTTCGTCGGTCAAGCATGAGTTTCGCCGGTCGACCGGCGAATTTGTCCCGGGCTCCCGCCCCGCCGGCCGGCGCAGTGACGCCGGCCGACGGAGCGGAGGGAGCGAGGCACGAGCGACACGCTCGCGCCATCAGCTCAGTACGACTTGGGGAGACCCAGCGAGTGCATCGCGACGAAGTTCAGGATCATCTCCCGGCTCACCGGGGCGATCCGGCCCAGGCGGGCGGCGACGAGCAGGTTGCCCAGGCCGTACTCCGCGGTCAGGCCGTTGCCGCCGTGGGTGTGCACGGCGACGTCGGTCGCGTTGCAGGCGATCTCGCCGGCGGCGTACTTGGCCATGTTGGCGTACTCGCCGGCGGTGAAGTCGTCGCCGGCGTCGTAGAGCGCGGCGGCCTTCTGCCAGAGCAGGCGGGCCTGCTCGAGCTCGATCTTCACCTTCGCCAGCGGGTGCGCGATGCCCTGGTGGGAGCCGATCGGCTGGTCCTTCCAGACCGAGCGCTCCTTGGCGTAGCCGACGGCCTTGTCGAGGGCGTAGCGGGCCAGGCCGCACGACATGGCCGCGCCCATGATGCGCTCGGGGTTGAGGCCCGCGAACAGCTGCCACAGGCCGCCGTCCTCGTCGCCGACGAGCGCGTCGGCGGGGAGCCGGACGTCGTCGAGGAAGAGCGTGAACTGCTTCTCCGGGGCGCTCCACGACATCGGGATGGGCTGCTTGGTGAAGCCCTCCGCGTCGGTCGGCACGACGAAGAGCGCCGGCTTGAGCTTGCCGGTGCTGGCGTCGGCGGTGCGCGCCACGATGAGCACGGACTGGGCCTCGTCGACACCGGAGATGAAGGTCTTCTGGCCCTTGAGCACCCAGGTGTCGCCGTCGCGCTCGGCGGTGGTGGTGATCTTGTGCGAGTTCGAGCCGGCGTCGGCCTCGGTGATGCCGAAGGCCATCAGGTGGGTGCCGTCGGCGATGCCCGGCAGCCAGCGCTTCTTCTGCTCGTCGGTGCCGCAGCGGCTGATGATCGAGCCGCAGATGGCCGGCGAGACGACCATCATGAGCAGCGGGGTGCCGGCCGCGGCCGTCTCCTCGAGCACGGCGGCAAGGTCGGCCATGCCGCCGCCACCGCCGCCGAACTCCTCGGGGATGTTGACGCCGAGGAAGCCGGCCGAGCCCATCTCGAGCCACATCTCGGTCATCTTGCCGCCCTCGCGGGCCTGCTTCTCGACGAATTCACGGCCGTACCTGGCAGCCAGCTTGGTCACCGCCTCGCGCAGCGCGACGCGCTCCTCCGGCTCGGTGAACATCGTCTCGGTCATGCTTCCTCTTCTCTTTCGTCCCCGGACTCGACCGGTTCCACGACGGCGAGCACGGTGCCCGCCTCGACCTGCTGACCGGCGCTCGCCGACAGCTCGGTGACGGTGCCCGCGTAGGGCGCCGCGATGGTGTGCTGCATCTTCATGGCCTCCATCACGAGGATGGGCTGGCCTTCCTGCACGACGTCGCCGACGGCCGCGCGGACGTCGACCACGCTGCCGGGCATCGGCGCGAGCAGGGAGCCGGCGGCGACCTGCGTCGACGGGTCGACGAAGCGCGGCACGATCCGCAAGGTGGCGCCGCCGCGCGGGCCGTCGACGAGGACGGCCTCGTCGATGACGCGTACGTCGTAGCGGCGGGTCACGCCGTCGACCTCGACGGTGACGCCGGTGGGGCTCGCCTCGAGCACGGTGACGTCGTCGCGGTCGGCGTGGCGGAAGCCCCCGCGGCCACCGAGCCAGCGCACCTCGACCTCCTCGGACCCCACGCCGAGCACGGTCGAGCGCGGGCCGGCATGGACGTTGCGGAAGCCTGCCGGGATGCGCGACTGCACGCGGGCGTGAACGCGGCGGTGCTCGGCCAGGGCGACGGCACCGACGAACGGCAGCAGGTCGTCGGCGGCAGCCGGCGCCAGCGTCTCCGGGTGCTCGGCGTAGAAGGACGTCGCGACGCCGGCGGCGTCGAGGAACGCCGGGTGCCGCAGCGAGGCGACCAGCTGGTCCCGGTTCGTGGTGAGCCCGTGGATCCGCGCCCGCTCCAGGGTGCGGGCCAGCGCACGGGCGGCCTGCTCGCGGGTCGGCGCCCAGGCGATCACCTTGGACAGCATCGCGTCGTAGAAGGTGCCGACCTCGTCGCCGGACTCGAAGCCGGTGTCGAGGCGGACCCCGTGCCGGTCGAGCGCGAACGCATCGTCGTGCTCGATGGCCAGCTCCAGCAGGCGACCGGTCTGCGGGGCGTAGTCGGCGGCCGGGTCCTCGGCGTAGAGGCGCACCTCTATCGCGTGCCCGTCCGGCTGGGGGTCGACCTCGGGGAGGTCGCGCCCCTCGGCGACCGCGACCTGCAGCTCGACCAGGTCGACGCCGTACACCTGCTCGGTGACGGGGTGCTCGACCTGGAGCCGGGTGTTCATCTCGAGGAAGAAGAACCGCTGGGTGTCGGCGTCGTAGAGGAACTCCACCGTGCCGGCGCCGCGGTAGCTGATCGCCGCGGCGGCCTTGCGCGCGGCCTCGTGCAGCGCAGCGGCGACCTCCTCGGTCAGCCCCGGTGCGGGCGCCTCCTCGACGACCTTCTGGTGGCGACGCTGCAGCGAGCAGTCGCGCTCGCCGAGCACCAGCACGCCGCCGCGGCCGTCGCCGACGACCTGCACCTCGACGTGGCGGCCGCGCTCGACGTAGGGCTCGACGAAGACGGTGCCGTCACCGAAGGCGGACTCCGCCTCGGCCGCGGCCTTCTCCACCTCGCCGGCGAGGTCGGCCAGCGACCGGACGACGCGCATGCCGCGCCCGCCGCCGCCGGCGGACGCCTTGACGAGCAGCGGGAGGTCGGCCTCGGTGGCGGTGTCCACGGTGAGGTTGCCGAGCACCGGGACGCCGGCGGCCTCCATCAGCTTCTTGGACTCGATCTTCGAGCCCATCCGGTCGATGGAGTCCGGCTCCGGGCCGATCCACGTCAGCCCGGCCTCGACGACCTGGCGGGCGAAGGCGGCGTTCTCCGACAGGAAGCCGTAGCCGGGGTGGATCGCGTCCGCGCCCGAACGGCGGGCGGCCTCGATGACGAGGTCGCCGCGCAGGTAGGTCTCGGCCGGCGTGCTCCCCGGCAGGCGTACGGCGGCGTCGGCCTCCCGCACGAACGGCAGCCCGGCGTCGGCGTCGGAGTGCACCGCCACCGTCTCGATGCCGAGCCGGCGGGCGGTGCGGAAGACGCGGCGCGCGATCTCGCCGCGGTTCGCGACGAGGATGCGGTTGATCGTGGCCATGTGTGGAGCCCTCACATCCGGAAGACGCCGAAGTTCATGGCGCCCTCGATCGGCTGGTTGTCGATGACTGACAGGCAGATCCCGAGCACGGAACGGGTGTCGCGCGGGTCGATGACCCCGTCGTCGTAGACCATCCCGGAGAGCACGTAGGGCAGCGACTGCTCCTCGATCTGGCCCTCGACCATCTCCTTGATGCCCTTGAAGCCCTCGGCGTCGAAGACCTCGCCCTTCTTCTCCGCGGACTCGCGGGCGACGATCTCGAGCACGCCGGCGAGCTGGGCGGGGCCCATCACCGAGGACTTCGCCGACGGCCAGGTGAAGAGGAAGCGGGGGTCGTAGGCGCGGCCGTTCATGCCGTAGTTGCCGGCGCCGTAGGACGCACCCATGATCACCGTCAGGTGCGGCACGGAGGAGTTGGAGACCGCGTTGATCATCATCGCGCCGTGCTTGATGATCCCGCCCTGCTCGTACTCCGCCCCGACCATGTAGCCGGTGGTGTTGTGCAGGAAGAGCAGCGGCGTGTCCTTCTGGTTCGCCAGCTGGATGAACTGCGCGGCCTTCTGCGCCTCCTCGCTCATCAGCACCCCACGGGCGTTGGCGAGGATGCCGATCGGGTGGCCGTGCAGCTTCGCCCAGCCCACGCACAGCGCGGAGCCGTAGAGCGGCTTGAACTCGTCGAAGGCCACCTCGTTGTCGGGCCCGGTGCCGTCGACGATGCGCAGGATCGCCTCACGCGGGTCGAAGGGCTCCTTCAGGTCGACCGGGATGAGGTCGAGCAGGTCCTCGGGGTCGAGGTCGGGCTCGGCGTACGTCGGCGCCGGGACCTCGCCCTTCTTGCGCCAGTTGAGCCGGGCGACGGTGCGCCGGGCCAGGCGGATCGCGTCGCGCTCGTCGACGGCCAGGAAGTCCGAGGACCCGGAGACCCGCGAGTGCATCTCGGCGCCGCCGAGCGTCTCGTCGTCGGACTCCTCGCCGGTGGCCATCTTGACCAGCGGCGGGCCGGCGAGGAAGACCTTCGCCTGCTCCTTGACCATGATCACGTAGTCGCTCATGCCGGGGATGTAGGCCCCACCGGCGGTGGAGTTGCCGAAGACGACCGAGATCGTCGGGAGCTTCTGCGCGCTGGCCCGGGTGAGGTCGCGGAAGGCGCGTCCGCCGGGGATGAAGATCTCCTTCTGCGTCGGCAGGTCGGCGCCGCCGGACTCGGTGAGGTTGATCGTCGGCAGGCCGTTCTTCTCGGCGATCTCGCCGGCCCGGAAGGACTTCTTCAGCGACCACGGGTTCAGGGCGCCGCCCTTCACGGTGGGGTCGTTGGCGATGATCATGCACTCGACGCCTTCGACGACGCCGATGCCGGTGACCAGCGAGGCGCCGACGGCGAAGTCGCTGCCCCAGCCGGCGAGCGGCATCAGCTCGAGGAAGGCCGAGCCCTCGTCGACGAGCAGCTCGATCCGCTCGCGGGCGGTCAGCTTGCCGCGCTCGCGGTGGCGGGCGACGTACTTCCCGCCGGCCTCGACGGCCCTGGCCTGCTCCTCGTGGAGGGCCGCGATCTTCTGCTCCATCGCGGCCCGGCGGGCCTGCTCGGGCGTTTGCTCGGGCGCCTGCTCCGACGCCGCGGTCTCGGCGGTCATGCCGCGCTCCCCTCCTCGAGCACCGACTTCATCCTCTCCAGGGTCGTGCGCATGCCGCGCTCGTTCGTCCGGCCGCGCAGCCGGCCCAGCACCAGCCAGTAGCCGCGGATCCACCACGACGGCGTGAGCCGGAAGTACTCGGTGACCCGGGTGCCGCCGTTCTCGGTCGCCATCCGGTAGCCCCAGGTGTTGACCGGCTTGTCGTCGAGGCCGACGCCGAACTCGAAGACCTCGTTCTGGACGCACCTCGTGACCGTGCACGGCGTCCAGTACGTCGGCCCGACGCCGTTGCGCCGCACGTGGCCCTTGAAGCGGGCACCCGCCTCCGGGCCGGTGGCGCCGTGGGTCCAGCGCGCCTCGAAGGTCTCGGGCGAGAACTCGCCGATCCGGGTGACGTCGCTGACCAGCGCCCAGACCTCCTCGACCGGCGCCTTGACGTGGACCGTGACCTCGCCGCCGAGCGGCTTCAGCAGGCCCATCAGCTGTATCCCAGCAGCCGGGCGGCGAGGTCGGTGAGGACCTCCGTGGCACCGCCGCCGATCGGGAGCAGCCGGACGTCGCGGTAGTGCCGCTCGACCTCGGACTCGCGCATGTAGCCCATCCCGCCGTGCAGCTGGACGGCCTGGTCGGCCACCCACACCGCGGTGTCGACGGCGGTCTGCTTGGCCAGGCAGGCCTCGGCGACGACGTCCTCACCGGCGACGTAGCGCCGCGCGACCTCGAGGGTGTAGCTGCGGGCGACGGCCACCTGGCGGTGCATCTCGGCCAGCTTGGCGCGCACGACCTGGTTCTTCGTCAGCGGCTTGCCGAAGGTCTCGCGGTCCCGGCAGTACTGCGCCGAGAGGTGCAGGCAGCGCATCGCGTGGCCGTAGCCCATCAGCGCCAGCCAGATCCGCTCGGTGACGAACTGCTCGGCGATGTAGTAGAAGCCGTGGTTCTCCTGGCCGACGAGGTTGCCGACCGGGACCCGCACGTCCTCGAAGGTGAGCTCACCGGTGTCGGAGGCGAGCCAGCCCATCTTGTCGAGCTTGCGGGACACGGTGAAGCCCGGTGTCCCCTTGGGCACGACGATCAGCGAGATGCCGTGGGCGCCCTCCTCGCCGGTGCGGCAGGCGGTGGTGACGAAGTCGCCGCGCACGGAGGAGGTGATGAACATCTTCGCGCCGTTGATGACCCAGTGGTCACCGTCGCGCACCGCACGCGTGGTGATGCCGGCGACGTCGGAACCGGTGCCGGGCTCGGTGATGCCGAGCGAGCCGATCATGTCGCCGGACAGCACGGGCCGCACGTAGGTGTCGACGAGCTCCGGCGACCCGTTGCGGATGATGTGCGGGATCGCGATGCCGTGGGTGAACGCACTGGCCATGGCGCCGCCCGACCAGCCGGCCTCCATGAAGCCCTCCTGCATCGCGCAGATGTCGAGCAGGTCGCCGCCGTCGCCGCCGACCTCCTCGGGCACGCCCACGGCGAGCAGGCCGGCGTGGGCGAGCTTCTTCTGCAGCTCCCGCGGCAGCTCTCCGTCGCGTTCCCACTGGTCGATGTGCGGGGTCACCTCGCGCTTGGTGAACTCGATGGCGCTGCGCTTGAGCGCGAGCTGCTCCTCGGTCCAGCCGTGGTCGAACGTGCTCACTGGATCAGGTCCTCCTGGATGTGGACGATGCGACTGCGGACCCACTCGCCCAGGCCCTTGGCCTGCGGGTCGAAGCGGGTGGACGCGGCGACGCCGTCGCCGAGCAGCCCGCGGATCACCACGTTGACCGCGCCGAGGTTCGGCAGCACGTAGACGTCGACGTCGAGGTCCTTCGCCTCGGGCACGAGCTCGCGCACCTTGCGGTCCTTGACCACCTTCGCGAGCCACTGCACGCGGGCCTCGTACTTCGGGGAGCCGTCGTTCTTCACCCACAGGCCGAGGTTCGCGTCGCCGCCCTTGTCGCCGGAGCGGGCGTGCACGAACGTGCCGAGCGGCATCCGGCGGGTGATGGTGTCCAGCGGTGCGGGGTACGGCGAGGGCCGCTTCCCCAGCTCCGGGTCCAGCTCGGCCGGGTCGACGAACTCGGTCGGGTCGGCGATCACCTCGCGGGTGCCGTCGTGGTGGACCACGGTGTGCTGCACGACGCTGCGGTCGACGTACTCCGGGCGGTAGATGCCGAAGGGTGACGGCTTCTGCGGCGGCGTGGTCATCGTGAAGCCCGGGTAGGACGCCAGGGCGAGCTCGACGGCCGGGCCGGTGAACGCCTTGCCGAGCGGGCCGGCCTCCGGGTCCTTGCCGATGCAGCGCAGGATCACCGAGGCACCTTCCTCGGTGTCGGCGTCGCCGCTGCGCGCGGGCGTCTGGGTCCAGGTGACCTCGGCGGCCGTCAGCTGCGGGTCGAGCTGGCTGCGCAGCCACTCGGCCTTCGCGTCGATGTCGAGGCCGGTGAGCACGAACTCCACCTGGTTGCGGTAGCCGCCGAGCACGTTGACCGCGACCTTGAGCTGCTCCGGGGGCGGGGCGCCGGTGACGCCGCTGATCTCCACCCGGTCCGGGCCGGCCTGGCGCAGCCGGATCGAGTCGAGGCGGGTGGTGACGTCGGGGTTGAGGTAGCGCGTGGTCTGCACCTCGTAGAGCAGCTGCGCAGTGACCGTGTCGACGGTGACGGCACCGCCGGTGCCCTCGTGCTTGGTGATGATGCTGCTGCCGTCGGCCGCGACCTCGGCGATCGGGAACCCGAGCGGCTGCACCATCGGCGCGCCGTCGCGGAACAGGTCGGTGAAGCCGGAGAAGTTGCCGCCCGTGGCCTGCGTGCCGCACTCGATGACGTGGCCGGCGACGACCGCGCCCGCGAGGGCGTCGTGGTCGATGGGCGTCCAGCCGTGGTGGGCGATCGCGGGACCGACCACGACGCTGGCGTCGGTGACCCGTCCGGTGACGACCACGTCGGCACCCCGGGTGAGGGCGGAGGCGATGCCGAAGGCGCCGAGGTAGGCGTTGGCGGTGAGCGCCCCCTCGAACAGGTTCGCGCCACGCAGGTCGTCGCCCTCGACGTGGGCGACCTTCACCTCGACCCCCAGCCGGGTGGCGAGCTCGCGGACCTTGCTGGCGAGGCCGGCCGGGTTGAGGCCGCCGGCGTTGCTGACGATCTTCACGCCCTTGTCGACCGCGGTGCCGAGGGTGGTCTCGAGCTGCTTGAGGAAGGTGCGCGCGTAGCCGAGGTCGGCGTCCCGCAGCGTGTCCATGCCCAGGATCAGCATGGTCAGCTCGGCGAGGTAGTCGCCGGTGATGATGTCGACGTCGCCGCCCTCGAGCTGCTCCTGCAGCGCCGAGAGGCGGTCGCCGTAGAAGCCGCTGCAGTTGGCGATCCGGATCGCGCCCGTCGTCATGACCGCTGCTCCCTCCCGCCGCCGGCGGGTCCGGCGAACGCCTGCGCGATGGTCAGCCAGGTCTCGGCGTCGTCGCCGACCGCGACCAGGTCGGTGTCGTTGCGGTGGATGCGCTGGGTCACCAGCTGGCAGAAGTCGTACGCCGACCCGGTCACCCGCTGCGCCGCGTCCTCCGGTCCCCAGGTCCAGGTCGCGCCACCCGGCGCGACGAGCTCGACGCGGAACTCCTCGCCCGGCGGCTGCAGGCCGTTGTTGGCGTAGGCGAAGTTCCGCGTGCGCACGCCGATGTGCGCGACGTGCCGGATCCGGTCGCTGACCTCCGGCCGCTGGCCGAGGGCGTCGTGCACGTCGAGGGAGTGGGCCCAGGTCTCCATGTAGCGCGCGGTGGCCATCGACGTCGCCGACATCGGCGGGCCGAACCACGGCATCTTCGTGCCCTCGGGCAGCGCGCGCAGGGCGGCGACCAGGCCGGCGCGGGCGGCGTCCCAGCGCGCCAGCAGCTCGGCCGGCGGAAGTGCGGCGAGCTCGTGGGCGGCGGTGTCGACGAAGCCCTCCGGGTCCGCGATCGCGCCCAGGACGACCTTGTCCCAGGTTTCCTTGCCCTCCGGCGTGTGGGCGTTCGCCGCGAGCGTGGCGGCCTCGTCCGTCCAGGCCAGGTGGGCGACCTGGGTGGCCACCGTCCAGCCCGCAGCCGGGGTGTCCCGGTCCCACGCGTCGGCCGCCACCACGGTGGCGCGCAGCTGGTCGCTCTCGGTGGTGAGGTCGGCCAGCACCTCGTCGAGGACGCTCATCGTGTCTCCTTCTCCGCGGGTCGGGGTGCGAGCCTGCGGGCCCCGAGGCCCAGGGCGGCGTCGAGGGTGCGCGCCCACTCGCTGAGGATCCGGCGGCGACGACGGGCGTCGTCACCGAGCGTGTTGGCCAGTCCCAGGCCACGCACCAGGTCGAGGGTGGCCTGGATCAGCTCCCGGACGCCGGGCTGCGACTCGTCGGCGCCGAGCAGCTCCACGGTCAGCCGGTGCGTCTCCCGCCCCACCTTCTGCTCCAGCGGCGCGACCGCCTCCTGCAGCGCCGGGTCGGTGCGCGCGGCGACCCACAGCTCGAGCGCGGCGGTGAACACCGGCGACGCGAAGTGGTCGCCCAGCATCTGCACCACGGCCTCGGTGCGGTCCGTGCCCTCCGGCAGCCGCTGCACGGCCGCCTCCAGGTCCGACCCGCGGATCTCCGTCAGGTGCGCGACCGCGGCGACGACCAGGTCGTTCTTCGTCGGGAAGTGGTGCAGCTGCGCGCCGCGGCTGACGCCGGCGCGCTCGGAGACCAGGGTGGTCGTCGTACCGCTGAAGCCGCGCTCGACGAGCAGCTCGACCGTCGCCTCCATCAGCCGGTGGCGCATGGCGCGGGTGCGCTCCTCCTGCGGCACGCGGGTGGCGGTCGACATGGCGCCAAGCATGCTCGCGAAGTAACAAACAGTCAAGCCTGACTTTAATTGCCTAATTGCGCGACCGCGACTCCGCGCCGGCCACGGCAGCAAGCTGCGTCGCTCCGCGGGATGCGTACGATCGGTGGCGTGGACAGGGACGAGCACCGGCACACGGCGCGGGTGGCCGCGGTCGTCGGCGCCCTGCTCGTCTCGCTCGTCACGACGCTCTCGACGTCGCTGCTGGCCACCGACGCCCCGCTGACCGCAGGCGTGCTCGTGCTCGCGGCGGCGGCGGTCGCCGCCCTGGTCGGGACGACCGCCGGTGGCCTGCTCGGCACGCCGCCTGCGGCGTGGCCGGGCGCCCGCCAGCCGGTGCCGGCGCTGGCGTCGCGGGTCGCGGACCCGGTCCGGCACCCCGTCCGGCCGCGCGCGCCCGGGACGGTCGCGGCCCGCTGACCTGAGCGACCCCCGAGGTCGCCAGCGGGCCAGCCGACCCCACCCGTCGACCGACCCGTCCCGGAGCCGTCATGTCCCTGCTCGACCCGTTGTCCCACGCCCTCGCGACCGTCGTCGCGACCAGCCACTCCGTCGTCACCACCCTCGGTGGCGACCCCGACGCCGCCGGCACCTGGCTGCTCGCGATCGCCGGCGTCGTCGTCCTCGTCCGCCTCGCGCTGCTGCCCCTCGTGGTCCGCGGCGTGCGCCAGGCCCACGCCACCGCCCGTGCCCGGCCGCACCTGAAACAGCTCACCGAGCAGTACCGCGAGCGCCTCGAGCGCAGGGACCCCGACGCCGTACGCGCCTTCGTGGAGGAGCGCCGGCGGGTCGGGGCCGAGCACGGGGTGTCCCGCCTCGGCTGCCTGCCGACGTTGGCGCAGGTGCCGATCTGGATGGCGCTCTACCACCTGCTCGCCCGGGTTGCCGACGGCACCGCGGTGGGCGCCCTCACGCCTGCGCTGGTCGCGTCCTTCGGCTCGGCGAGCCTGCTCGGCGTCCCCCTCGCCTCGCACGGGTACGACGGCAGCGGGCTGCACGTCGCCGTGGTCGCCGGACTCGCCGGCGCGGCCGCGGTGATCAGCTTCGTCACCCAGCGCTTCCTCGTCGCCCCCACCACCCCCACCGACGGGATGCCGGAGGCGATGCTGACCGCGCAGCGGGTCACCCCGGTGCTGTCGGCCGGTGGCCTGCTGCTCGCCGGCGGTGTCGTCCCCGTGGCCCTGCTCGCCTACTGGGTCCTCAGCGGCCTGTGGACCTGCGGCCAGGCGGCCGTGGTGTGGCGGTGGTTCCCCACGCCCGGCTCCGCTGCGGCAGCGCGCCGCGGTGGGGGTTTCACCGGATCCGTCGGATCGCACACCTGTCGCTCCCCGACGACCGGAGTTAGCGTGGCCCATGGCCATCCAACGACGTACCTTCCTGCAGTCCGTCGGCGCGGGCGTCGCCCTCGGCGGGCCGTTCGCGGGCTTCGTGAACCGGGCACCGGGGGCCGCCGCGGCACCGGCGTTCCGCGACCTCCGCCCGGTGCCCGACCTGCGCGACGGCGTGGTCCGGCTGCACCTGCCGGCGGACTTCCAGTACCGCTCCTTCCACGACACCACCACGCCGGTCGTGCTCGACGACGGCACGGTGCTGCCCGGCCGCCACGACGGCATGGGCACCTTCCCCGGCCCCGGCGGGCGCACCCGCCTGGTGCGCAACCACGAGATCAACAACCCCGCGCCGGCGTTCAGCTCCGCGGCGCCGGTCTACGACCCGATGGCCGGCGGCGGCACGACCAACGTCGAGGTCGACGGGACCGGCGTCGTCGCCGCGTCGTGGGCGAGCCTGGTCGGCACGCAGATGAACTGCTCCGGCGGGCAGATGCCGTGGGGCTCGTGGATCACCTGCGAGGAGACCGTCAACGGCCCCGACGTCGGCCCGGACTTCACGGGGGCGTCGAACGTGCCGCTCACGAAGCCGCACGGGTTCGTGTTCGAGGTGCCGGCCGACGGGACCGCCAGCGGGGAGCCGATCCGCTCGGCCGGGCGCTTCGCCCACGAGGCGGTGGCGTGGGACCCGGTCGGCGGCGCGCTCTACCTGACCGAGGACAACTTCGTGTTCCCGTCCGGCTTCTACCGCTACCTCCCGCCGTCGGACCCGATGGAGGTCGGCCGGCTGGAGGACGGCGGCCGGCTGCAGATGCTGCGGGTCGTGGGGCAGGCGCGGGCGGACCTCGGCGCCAGGCAGCGGCAGCGGGCGACGTACCGGGTCGACTGGGTCGACATCGAGGACCCCGCGCCGTCCTTCCCCTACACGCCGGGCGAGGTCGCCCCGACGAGCAACGACACGGCGATCCAGCACGTCTCCCGGCAGGGTCTCGAGCAGGGCGCTGCGCGCTTCTCCCGCCTCGAGGGCTGCGCGTACGACGACGGTGTCGTCTACTTCTGCTCGACCCAGGGCGGCGGGGTTCCCGAGGGCGGGCCGAACCCGGTCGACGACGGCTGGGGCACCGGCTTCGGCCAGATCTGGGCGTACCGGATCGCCGACCAGGTGCTGCAGCTGCTCTACCAGTCGCCCGGCCGCGACGTGCTCGACTTCCCCGACAACGTCACCACCAGCGCCCGCGGGACGCTCGTCGTCTGCGAGGACCACGACCAGGACAACTACCTGCGCGGCCTGACCCGCGGCGGCCAGATCTTCGACATCGCGCTGAACCGGATGGAGGGCCGCACCGGCGACGAGTTCGCCGGCACGACCTTCTCACCCGACCACCAGACGCTCTTCGTGAACATCCAGGCCAGCCGCGGCATGACCTTCGCGATCTGGGGGCCGTGGCACCGGATCCGCGTCTGAGGGCCGCGGCCCGACCCGTCAGTCGATGCGTGCGGTCAGCGGCAGCCGGCCGCGGGCGCACGCACCGACGGCGAGGGCGGTGAGCAGCGGCAGCCCGACGACCACCAGCCCGACCAGGGTCCACGGCACCTCGAGCAGGGTGGTGCCGGTCACCGGGTCCTTGGTGATCGGCTGGCTGATCGCCACGCCGGGGATGAAGCCGACCGGCGCCCCGAGCAGGGCACCGACGCCTCCGACCACCAGCGCGTACGACGCGGCGACGCCCCGCCTCGTGCGCGGGCGGGCCCCGACCGCCGCCATGGTGGCCAGGTCCGGCTTCGCGTCGGAGAGGGCGAGGAAGGTCGCGGTCAGCGTCCCGCCGAGCATCAGGATGCCGCCGAGGGCGGCGAGGACGGCCTGGATGATCCGCACCTCGTCGGGCGTGCGGTAGCCGCGCTCGACGTAGAAGTACGGATCACCGGGCAGCGCCGCCAGGGCCTCGGCGACGTCCTTCTCGGTCTCGTCGCTGATCGGCGCTGCCAGCAGCGTGCCGACCACGGCCGTGGGCAGCCCGAGGTCCTCGACCACCGGCGGGGAGAACACCGCGAGCACGGTCGCCGTGCCGGAGACCTCCAGGA
This sequence comes from Nocardioides sp. J54, assembly GCF_000519005.1. Lineage (GTDB taxonomy): Bacteria > Actinomycetota > Actinomycetes > Propionibacteriales > Nocardioidaceae > Nocardioides. The sequence goes on from NZ_JAER01000008.1 coordinate 30,567, forward strand.
GCACCGTCGGCGCCTCGGCGGTGGCGGCCAGCTCCGGCTCGGGGAGGTCGTCGGACCAGCGCCGCACGTCGACGGCGACCGGGTCCCCGTCGAGCTGCGGCAGCGTGTAGCTTCCCTCGCTGGCGTGCGGGTCCTGCAGCAGCACCAGGCCGCCCTCGGCCAGCACCGCGTCGGCCCGCTCCCGTGCGGCGGGAGCGATGTCGACGAAGTCGGGCACGGTCTCCCCGACGGCGTACGGCGAGCCGAGGCCGCTCCAGTAGGAGAGCCACAGCGCCTCCTCGCCCTGCCGGAACTCCAGCTCCATCTCCTCGGTGTCGGTCGACAGCCTGAGGCCGGTGATGGCCTCGACCTGGTCATCGAGGCCGGCCTTGCGCAGGACGGCGTCGACGGCAGCGGGGTCGGTGTCCGGGTTCGACAGCGACACGGAGCCGTGCCCGTCGCGCAGAAGTGGTGTGTACTCGGCCTCGTTCGCGGCCTCCTGGCTGCTGACGGCGATGCCGAGGGCGACCACGCCCGCGACGGTCGCGCCGACGGCGGCGACGGCGGGCACGGTGCGTGTGCGGTGCCGGGCCGCGTCGCGGGCGGCGAAGCGCAGCGCGAGGGGCAGCCGCGCGGCCAGCCGGGCCACGACCGCGACGACGACCGGGACGACGAGGATCATGCCGACGACCGCGACCAGCGCGGACCCGGCGATGAGGACGGCACCGACCTCCTGGCCGGCGACCGCCCCGGTGGCTGCGCCGGCGACCCCGGCGCCGAGGAGGACCACGCCCAGGATCGGCGACCTCGTCGACGGCCGGCCCTCGCCGCGGCGGCCGCCGAGGACGGCCACGACGTCCTGCCGCGAGGCGGCGAACGCCGGCACGACGGCGGCCAGCAGCGCGGACAGGAAGCCGAACACGGCCACCACGCCCAGCAGCGGCCAGGGCACCTCGAACGGACCGAACACGGTGCTGTTGAAGCGCTGGGCGACCGGCACGGCCAGGGCCCCGGCGCCGATTCCGAGCACGACGCCGACCACGCCGCCGACCAGGCCCACGACGACGCCGGACGCGAGGACGGTGCGGCGCGCCTGGCGCGGCGTTCCTCCTGCGGCGGCCACCAGGGCCAGCGCGTGCGCCTGCGCCTTGGCGCGGACAGCGAAGGCGGGGCCGGCGAGCAGCACGACCTCGAGCAGCACCATCACCACGACCAGCGCGAGCACGGTGATCGTCAGCTCGTCGGGGCCGGAGTCGAGGAGCAGCGAGGACACCGGGCTGCCGCCGGAGGTCAGCACGGAGTCGGGCGGCGGGTCCGTCAGGACGTGCCGGGACGCGACCGCGACCCCGATCCGGTTGAGCGCCACGACGTCGTCCCAGGTGACGGGGCCGCCGCCCAGCAGCCACTCGTGCTCGTGCGTCGCGGATCCGCCGAACGTGCCCGGCTGGCCGGCGGCGAACGGGTAGCCCCGGGAGACCGCGCTCTCCGCGATGCCGACGACCTCGAGCTCGACCTCCTGCTCGCCGTCCGCCGTCTTGTGGAGGACGGTGAGGGTCTCGCCCAAGCCGGGTCCGCGGTCGGCCGCGGCCCGGTTGACGACGACCTCGCCGGGCCCGGGCGGGAAGGTGCCCTCGACCGGGCGGACCAGGCCGGCGGCCAGCGGGCTGTCGAGGTCGGTGGTGAGCACCTCCATGTCCGCCACCCCGGCATCGGTGCGGAACGTGCGCGACTCGCGCAGGAGGGGTACGGCGGGACGGCCGGCGCCGGCCACGGCCAGCACCTCGTCGAGGGTGGCCGGCTTCCGGGTCCCCTCGCCCACCCAGCCCTGGGCGACGTCGGGGTCGAAGTGCTGCTCGACCATCGGGCCCTCGTGCGCCACCAGCCTCGCGTCGGCCGCGCCCATCCGTCGCTCGATGCTCTCCACGCCGGAGACGTCCTGGGTGCGCCACACCACCGCGGCCGCGGTCACGGCGACCACGGGCAGGCAGATCAGCAGCAGCATCAGTGCGGTCTGCCCCTTGCGGCGCCACGCCTCGCGTCGCGCCAGGCGCAGCGCGACCTGCCACCCGCCCCTCGTCGTACCCATCAGCGGGCCGCGGGCTCGGTGAGCAGGTCGACCGACGCCGTGCCGGTCTCGTCGACCACGACACCGTCGCGCAGGAAGACCACGCGGTCCGCCCACGCGGCGTGGCGCGCCTCGTGGGTAACCAGGACCCCGGCGGCGCCCGCGTCGCAGCGGGCACGCAGCAGCCGGAGGATCTCCTCGCCGGTCTCGGTGTCGAGGGCACCGGTCGGCTCGTCGGCGAGGATCAGCCGCCGCTCGCCGACGACCGCGCGGGCGATCGCGACGCGCTGCTGCTGGCCGCCGGACATGTCGTCGGGGAACCGGTCGGCGAGCTCGCCGATGCCGACCTCCTCCAGGGCGGCGCGCGCTTCCTGACGAGCGGTGCGGGCCGGGACGCCGTCGAGCTCGCGCGGCAGGGCGACGTTCTCCGCCGCGGTGAGCGCCGGGATGAGGTTGAAGCCCTGGAAGACGTAGCCGATCGACGTCCGGCGCATCCGGGCGCGGGCGTCGAGGCCGAGGCCGGTGAGGTCGGCGCCCTCGACGACGACCGCGCCGGAGGTCGGCTGGTCCAGGCCGCCGGCGATGGTCAGCAGGGTCGACTTGCCGGAACCGGAGGGGCCCATGACGGCCACCAGCTCGCCGGCGTACGCCGCGAACGAGATGCCGCGCAGCGCCTCCACCTGGGTGGCGCCGGTGCCGTGCACCCGACGGACGTCGGTGAGACGGAGGACGGGGTCGGTCATCGCTGGGGCTCCTTGACGGTGCGGTCGGTGCGCGTGCGGGCGGCGGTGCGCGGGTCGGGGCGGCCGCGGCGCAGCCGGTCGTGCGCGTCGGCCAGCCAGCGGCGCTCGGCCCGCGCGAGGCGGCGGGCCTGGTCGAGCGGGGTCACCGGGCGCGGCCCTCGGTGGACGGTGCCGGGGCCGCCGAGGCGTCGTCGGTCGGGCGCGGGCCGCGTCGGTCCAGCTCGACCGCGGCCCGGCGCAGCCGCGCCTCGCAGTGGTCGAGCCAGCGGATCTCCGCCTCGGCGGCGAAGACGAGCGAGTCGAGCACCAGGCTCCACGCGAGGTCGCTCGGCTCGGCCGCGGTCGCGCCGGCGGCCTGCCGCTTGAGCCGGGTGTAGTCCTGCAGCGCCTTCATCGTCGCGCCGCGCTGCTGCTGGATGACGGTGCCGACGTCGACCCCCGGCACGGTCACGGCCAGGGCCAGCTTGATCGCCAGCTCGTCGCGCGGGGGCTGGGTGCGGGCGACCGGGGTGGTGAACCAGGTCGCGACCTCGGTCCGGCCGGCGTCGGTGATCCGGTAGATCACGTGCCCCTCGGCGTCCTCCCCCTGCGCCGCCGCGAGGCCGTCGCGCTCGAGCCGGGTCAGCGTCGTGTAGACCTGCCCGACGTTCAGCGGCCAGGTCGTGCCGGTGCGCTGCTCGAACTCGGCGCGCAGCTGGTAGCCGTACATCGGCTGCTGCTCCAGCAGCGCGAGCAGTGCGTGCTTGACGGACATCGGGCCTCCCGGGCTGGTCAGGACCCGGGTGCATACCGGGTATGGACATGTATACCCGGTATGGCCGACCCTGTCGAGCGCTGCCACACTTCCCCGCATGACGAGCAGCGCGAAGACCGTCCTGATCACCGGTGCGTCCAGCGGCCTCGGCGCCGAGATGGCCCGCCAGCTCACCGCCCGCGGGTACGACGTCGGGCTGGCCGCGCGGCGTACCGAGCGGCTCGAGGAGCTCCGCGACGAGCTGCTGACCGCGCACCCGGACCGGCGGGTCGCGCTGCGGGCGCTCGACGTCACCGACCACGCGGCGGTCTTCCGGGTCTTCGGCGAGCTGCGCGAGGAGCTGGGGCGGCTGGACCGCGTGGTGGTCAACGCCGGGCTCGGCAAGGGCGCCCGGCTGGGCACCGGGCGGTTCGACGCGAACCTCGAGACCGCGATGACGAACTTCGTCGGGGCGCTGGCGCAGACCGAGGCCGCGATGGAGGTGTTCCGCGCCCAGGAGTCCGGCCACCTGGTGATGGTGTCGTCGATGTCGGCCCTGCGCGGGATGCCCGGCTCGATGACGACCTACGCGGCCACCAAGGCCGGGGTCGCGCACCTCGCCGAGGGCGTGCGCACCGACCTGCACGGCACGAGGCTGCAGGGCAAGATCAAGGTCACCGTGCTCTACCCGGGCTACATCCGCTCGGAGATGAACGACAAGGTCGAGCAGTCCACGCCGCTGATGGCCTCGACCGAGAAGGGCGTGCGGGCGATGGTCGCCGCCATCGAGAAGGAGGTCGGCGACGCCTGCGTGCCGCCGCTGCCGTGGGCCGCGCTGGCGCCGGTGATGAAGCACGCCCCGCTGGGCGTGCTCAAGAAGCTCGTCTGACGAGCCGCCGGGCTCCTTGGGCCGTGCTGGGCGAGACGGGCCGGCCAGGGATCCGAATCGTCCCCACGGGAGCCCCGGCCGGCGCGTCCGGTCCTCCGAGTGCCGTCCTGCACAGCCGCCTGGCGACCCGCTCGCTGATGGGGGGTACCAGCGACCGTCCCACTGTCGCCGGCGTCCACACGCGGACGTTCGGGCACTCGGCCCGCCCCGAGACTAGTGAGGGTTCCTTCACAGTGCCTCGCGGTCACTGTGAAGGAACCCTCACGTGGTGGTGTGCGGCGGTGGTGCCCGCCGGTGCGGAACTCCTAGGAGGTGGTGTCGACGTAGACGAACGTCGAGTTCGGCGCGCCGTCGTACCCGAGCAGCCCGAAGTAGTGGGCGTCCGGGTCGAGCCCGGTCCAGGACACGTCGAAGGAGGTGTCCCCGCCGGTCGTGACCGGCACCGGGTTCGGGTCGACGGTCAGGTCACCGACCGGCGGCGTCCCGCCGAGGTCGAAGACCCGCAGCGACCACGGCACCGGGGCGCCCTGCTCGCCAGCCGAGAAGGCATCCACCTCGACGATGTAGGTGCCGGCCGGCGCACCCTCGAGCGAGAAGGTCTCGCCCGGCGACGGGGTCGCCGCCTCGCCCGCGATCGCGTAGATGTCACCGGGGTCGCAGGACTCGCTGGCGTAGATGTACATGTCCAGGTCGCTGGTCTGGTCCGGCGCGACGAGGTCGAACTGGGCGAGGTCGTTGCCCTCGCCGATCGTCACGCACTCGAGGGTGTAGCCACCGACGGCGAGCGACCCCTCGGAGACCTGTCCCTTGGCCAGCCCGGCGGCGGAGACCTGCAGGTCACCGTTGAAGCCGCCGGTGATCGGGACCTCCACCGAGCCGTCCACGCCGGTGCCGCCGACCGAGGTGGGCGCCTTCACCGAGACCGGCCGCAGCGCCACGGGCAGCCGCACCGTCGTCGGACCGGTCAGCGTCACGTGGCCGAACGCCCACTGGCTGAGCGGGGCGGTGGTGCGCTCGAAGGTGAAGCGCACCCGCATGTCCTGGCCGGCCTTCCTGGCCGTGATCTTCGCCTTGGACGCCGTGGACTTGAAGCCGGGGACGTTGACCTTGACCTTCCACGTGCCCTTGCGGGCCGCGGTGAAGGTGCGTGCCAGGGTCGCCGACGTCATCACGTGGCCCTCGGCGAACGAGGGCAGGTTGACCGCGTTCGGCTCCAGCGCGGGCACGCCGGTGTCGAGGCCGAGGCCGGTGATGTAGCCGTACCACTGCTCCCAGTCGGAGAGGACGAACAGGCCCGGGTTGAGGAAGGCCTTCGGGTTGACGTGTCCGGCACCCTGGGCGAAGAGGTCCTTCGACCGCTTGCCGTCGGCGTCCTTGAGGTCGGTCGCCGTCGTCATCATGGCCGACTTGATCTTCATCGGCTCCCAGCGCGGGTGCACGCCCTGGACGAGCGCGGCGAGGCCCGCGACGTGCGGCGCCGACATCGACGTGCCGGAGTAGAGGTCGTAGTCGCGACCGTTGTTCGACGGCGGCGCGACGGCGGCCAGCACGCTGACGCCCGGGGCCGAGATGTCCGGCTTCAGCAGGTCGCTGTCGTCGGACGCGGCCGGGCCGCGCGAGGAGAAGCCGGCGATCTGCGGGACCGGGGTGGTCGTGCCCGACAGGTTGCCGAGGTCGAAGCGCGCGGTGGCGCTGTCGCCGGCCGACTCGAGGTAGGCGTAGACCTTCGGCGCGTCGACGTCGGAGATGTGGATCGTCGGCAGGGAGTGGAAGTCGGCGTCGAGGCTGCCCTCGCTGATGTTGGCGAGGACGACGCCCACGCCGCCGGCGCGCTCCACCTCGGCGCTCTTCGCGACCCGGTCGTAGACGCCGCGCTGGCACACCACGATCGTGCCGGCGACCTGGGCCGGGTCGAGGCTGTCCGGGGCGCACAGCGCGGTGTCGCCGCCGGAGGTCGAGCCGTTGCCGACGTCCGCGGCGTCGACGAGCTTCGTGCTCGGCAGCGCCTTCGCGCTGATCGAGGCCCCGACGATCTTCTGACCGTTGCCGAGCACCACCGTGTTCTCGAAGCTGGTGTGCGTGCTCGCGGCGACCGTGGTCACCCACGGGCTGTTGTGCGCGACGGTCGAGGCACCCGGGCCGCTGTTGCCGGCGGACGCGGCGACGAAGACACCGGCCTCGGCGGCACCCTCGAACGCGATCTCAGCGGCCTCGAGGACCGTGTCGGTCGGGCCCGAGATCGAGTAGTTGAGCACGTCGACGCCGTCGGCGACGGCCTGCTCGATCGCGGCGACCAGGTCGGACGTCGTGCCGGAGGCGCGACCGTCCTCGGTGGCCCACAGCGCCTTGTAGACCGCGACCTTGGCCGCAGGCGCCACGCCGCTGATCGTGCCGAAGGAACGACCCTCGGTGCTGACCTTCGCGACCTTGCCGCCCGCGGCGGTCGAGGCCGTGTGCGTCCCGTGGCCGTTGCCGTCGCGCGGGGAGATGTAGTCCTCCTCGATCGTGCGCGCCTCGGTGTAGCCGTCGACGAAGTACCGCGCCGAGATCAGCTTCGAGTTGCAGTCGGTGACCGCGAACTCCTCGCCGGCCTGGCACAGGCCGCGGAAGAGGTTGCCGTCGGACTTGCGCATGGACGTGACGGAGCCGGTGATCTTCGTGCTCCACTTGCCCTTCGGCTTGCTGGTGAGCTTCTCGCCCTTGAAGGACTTCGACTCGGGCCACACGCCGGAGTCGATGACCCCGACGACGACGCCGTCGCCGGCCTTCTTCTCGCCGCCGAGCGTCTTCCAGACGCCCTTCTTGCCGGAGAGCCCCAGGAAGTCCGGGGTGTTCCACGTGTCCGCGTAGACGATGGAGTCCTTCTGCACGGTGAGCACGCGACGGTCGGTCGCCAGCTCGGTGGCCTGCTTGGCGGTCAGGTCCGCGACGAAGCCGTTGGCCGAGAGCGTGTAGTGCCGCTCGACGTCGAAGCCGAGGTCGCGCGCCATCTTGTCGTGCGAGGAGCGCAGCTTCTTCGTGTACGACGCCACGCCGTTGCCGCGGGCGTCGAACTGCTTGCCCGACGGGGCCCGCGTCTGGTCGGCCGTGGAGGCGGGCGGGGCCGCCAGCATGACCACGTAGCGGCCGGACTTGAAGCGGGTCAGGTCCGCCTTCGTCCCGCTGAGCCCGGCGCCGTCGCTGGCGCCGGGTCCCGGGTCGTCGCCGTCCGCCACGGCCGGCGCACCCAGGCTGAGGGTGACGCCGAGGACCGCAACGGGTGCGATCACCAGGCTCGAGCGGAGTCTGCGGGCGCGCCGGGCGCCCGCGGAAAGGACGTGCATGTGGGTCCTCCGAGATCCGAGAGAGACGGCGACACCTCGGGAGCCGCCGGTGCGGAGATCGTTCCGCCTGAGTCACCCAACTCAGGAAGGACCCCGGCGTCAAGACCCCCGGGCGAAACAGAAACGGGTAAACCCCATGTTGGGGAAGGCTCTCCGGTCACCGGTAGGTGACCATCTCCCGCGGCACGTGGGGGTGCTCGTTGAAGGTGAGCAGGCGGGCACCCGTGGCGCCGACGATCACGCGGGTGACCGACGTGTTGGCGATGACCGTGTTGAAGCGGGCCCACACCGGACCGACGTCGGCCCCCTCGGGGACCACGAGCAGCGCGGCCAGCGCGGCGATCACGCCACCGGAGGTGACGACGACGGCCGGACCGGGCAGCGCGGCGGCGGCGTCGAGTGCGCGGCGGGCGCGGGTGAGGAAGGCGTCGTACGGCTCCGGGTAGCCGGCGTCGGGCCCGGCGGCCGCCCAGTGGCCGGTGGAGACCTCGAAGTGCTCCTGGAACGCGCGGCGGTCGACGCCGTGGTCCATCACGACGCCGGTGAGCTCGGCGTGGCGGGCCAGCACGGCGAGGTGGTCGAACTCCGCCCAGTCCTCGTCGACCGTGGACGCCTGCTCGAGGCGCGGCCCGTCTGCTGACGAGGCACCCTCGACCATCGCCTCCCAGGTCTCGCGGTGCCGGCGCATGCCGCCGTGCACGACGGCTCCCGGCGTGGGACCGTGGGCGGCGAGCCAGCGGCCGAGTGCACGGCCCTGCTCCCACCCGGCCTCCGACAGGACGTCGTAGTCGTCGGCACCGAAGGACGCCTGGCCGTGGCGGACCAGGAGCAGCACGCCCACGCGGTCAACCCCCGAGGATGCGGCGGCAGCGCGCCTCGAAGCCCGCGACGGCGGGGCCGAACGCGGCGTAGGCCTCGTTCGTGGTCTGGCCGTGGAAGTAGCGGTACCAGATCTGCTGGGCGATCACGGCGAACCGGAACAGCCCGAAGACCTCGTAGAACCGCCACTCCTCGGGGGTGAGGCTCATCCCGCGCCGCTCGAGGTAGGCGTCGATGACCTGCTGGCGGGTCCACATGCCGGGCTCGGCGGTGGGCTGGCGCCGCGTCATCCGGAAGAACTCGTCGTCGTCGGCCTGCACCCAGTAGGCCAGCGTGCAGCCGAGGTCCATCAACGGGTCCCCGACGGTCGCCAGCTCCCAGTCGAGGACGCCGATGATGCGGGTGGGGTCGTCCGCGTCGAGGACCATGTTGTCGAGGCGGTAGTCGTTGTGGATCATCGACGACCCGACGTCGGCGGGCTGGTGCTGGTCGAGCCACGCGGTGATGTCGGACCAGTCGCCGGTGTCGTCGGTGCGCGCGTTCTCGAGCCGCTTGATCCAGCCGCCGACCTGGCGCGCGACGTAGCCCTCGCCCTTGTTGAGCGCCGCCAGCCCCGGCACCGCCGCCACGTCGATCGAGTGCAGCGCGACGAGGGTGTCGACCGCCGCGTCGCAGAGGCGGTCGGCCTGCTCCGCGCTGACCGGGAAGCCGAAGTCGCGGCGCGGGATCAGCCCGACGAGCCGCTCCATCACGTAGAGCTCGCTGCCGATGGGGCTCTCGTCCTCGGTGCAGTGGGCGACCATCGTCGGCACCTGCGGGAACACCGGCTCCAGCGCGGACTGGATGCGGAACTCGCGGCCCATGTCGTGCGCACCGCGGGCCTTGGTGCCGGCCGGCGGGCGACGCAGGATGAGCTCGGGTCCCTCGGCCATCCGCAGCAGGTAGGTCAGGTTGGACGCGCCGCCGGGGAACTGCCGCACCTCGGCGATCCGGCCACGGTCCAGCCACTGCTCGACCGCCGCGACGTCGAACGCGTCCTCCTCGCGCACCGGGCGCGACTCGTCCACCGTGCTCACCGGGCCTCCTCCGTCGGGTCCGTCGGGTCCGTGCCGACCTCGTCGAGCTTGCGGGCCTGGGCCCGCATCACCGCGTCGTACGACGCCCGGTCGGCCAGCTTCAGCTGGTAGGCCGCGCGTGCCGCGTCGTCGGGCACGATCAGCTCGGTGCCGGCGTCGATGCCAGCGAGCACCGCGGCCGCGATGTCCTCGGCGCTGACCGGGCTGTCCTCGACGAGGCGCGTCATCACCTGCTGCAGTGCGGCGTCGCGCCCCTGGACGCCGGCCATCAGGTTGGTCCGGAAGTACGACGGGCACACCGCGTGCGCCGTCACGCCGTACGCCGCCAGCTCGTGGCCGGTGGTCTCGGTGAGCGCGACGACCGCGGCCTTGGTGGCGTTGTAGCCCGCCATCCCGGCGGGGTGCACCAGCCCGGCGAGCGAGGCGATGTTGACGACCCGCCCGCTGCGCTGCTGCTTGAAGACAGGGGTGAACGTGGCGGTGCCGCGCACCGCGCCGAGCAGGTTGATGTCGACCAGCCGCTGCCACTCGTCGATCCCGGACACGTCGAGCCGCCCGCCGCCGGCGATGCCGGCGTTGTTGACGAGCACGTCGAGGCCGCCCCACTGCTGCACGACGAGCTCCCGGGCCACGGCCCAGTCGTCGTCGCTGGTGACGTCGAGGCGGTGGATGCCCGCGCCCTCGACCCGGTCGGTGCGCAGCACCCGCGCGCCCCGCTCCTCCCACGCGGCCGCGAGGGCGGCACCCAGCCCGGAGGCGGCGCCGGTGACCAGGACTCGAACCGAGCGATCGTTCACCCTGCTGACCCTACTGATCGGGTCCGGGGGAGGCGGAGTCGCCCAACCACCGGACTCGGGGCGGGTGGTTCCCCATCCGAATAGGTCGGCAGTACGACGCGAAGCGAACAATTCGGATGGGGAACCGCAGACCCGGACCCGGGGCCAGCAGGCTTCCGGAGTTACGGGTACAGCCCGCGCGCGAGGTGGGCGTTCGCGACGCGGTCGACCGCCAGCACCATCGCGGCGCGCCGGAGGCTGGTGCCGCGCTGCTCGGCCGTCTCCACGACGCTCTCCCACGCCAGCTGCATGCGCTCGGCAAGCCGGTTGTTCACGTCGGACTCGCTCCACCAGTACGCCTGATTGGCCTGCACCCACTCGAAGTAGGAGACGACCACGCCGCCGGCGTTGGCGAGGATGTCGGGCACGACGAGGGTGCCGTTGTCCGCCAGGACCTCGTCGGCGGCCGGCGTGGTGGGTCCGTTCGCCCCCTCGACCACCACCGACGCACGCACGCGGTGGGCGTTGTCGGCGTTGATGACCGCCTCGACGGCGGCCGGCACCAGCAGATCGAGGTCGAGGAACAGCAGGTCGTCCCCGTCGTCCATCGGATCGGCACCCGCGAAGCCCACCACGCTGCCGGTGGCGTCGACGTGCGCCGCGAGCGCGGTGACGTCGAGCCCGGCGGGGTGGTGCACCGCGCCGTACTGGTCGCTCACGGCGACCACCTGCACGCCCGCCTCGGCGAGCAGCAGGGCCGCGTCACGCCCGACCTTCCCGAACCCCTGGACGGCGGCCCGGGACCCGGCGACCGCGACACCGCGGTGCCGGAGGGCGGCGAGCGCGACGTGGACGACGCCCCGGGACGTGGCGCTGGCCCGGCCCAGCGACCCGCCGAGGGCCACCGGCTTGCCGGTCACGACCCCGAGGACCGTGTGCCCGCGGTTGACCGAGTAGGTGTCCATCATCCAGGACATGACCTGCTCGTCGGTGCCGATGTCGGGCGCCGGGATGTCAGTCGCGGGGCCGAGGACGGGCATCAGCTCCGAGGTGTAGCGGCGCGCGACGCGCTGCAGCTCCCCGCGCGAGTAGTTGCGGGGGTCCAGGGTGACGCCGCCCTTGGCGCCGCCGTAGGGGATGTTGACCAGCGCGCACTTCCAGGTCATCCACATGGCGAGCGCACGCACCTCGTCGAGGTGGACGTGGGGGCTGAAGCGCACGCCGCCCTTCGCCGGGCCGCGCGAGAGGTTGTGCTGCACCCGGTGCCCGATCAGCACCTCGACGGTCCCGTCGTCACGACGGAGCGGGACCGAGACGGTGACCTCGCGGCGTGGCGTCGCGAGCATGTCGAACATGCCCGGCAGGTCGAGCTCGGCCAGGGCGTCGCGCAGTTGGCGCCGCGCGGCGACCAGGGGGTTGCGGTCCTCGACCTCGGTCGGGAGCAACGTGGTCATCGGCGCGCTTCCTCCAGGACGGTGCGGAGGGTGGCGACGAGGAGCTCGATGTCGGCCTCCGTGGCGACCAGCGGCGGGGCGAAGCGGACCGTCGAGCCGTGGGTGTCCTTGGCGAGGACCCCGTGGCGCATCAGGCCCTCGCAGACCTCGCGGCCGGTCATCAGCGCCGGGTCGACGTCGACGCCGGCCCACAGGCCGCGGACGCGGACCGCCAGCAGGCCCTGCCCGATGAGCTGCTGGAGACCGGCCTCCAGCCGGTCGCCGAGCACGCGGGCGCGCTCCTGGAACTCGCCGGTCTTGAGGATCTGCACCACCTCGTGCCCGATCGCGGCGGCGAGCGGGTTGCCGCCGAAGGTCGAGCCGTGGGTGCCGGGCCGCACGACGTCCATCACCACGCGGTCCGCAGCGATCGCCGAGACGGGGTAGAGCCCGCCACCGAGCGCCTTGCCCAGGATGTAGATGTCGGGGACGACGTCCTCGTGGTCGCAGGCGAAGGTGCGGCCGGTGCGGGCCAGCCCGGACTGGATCTCGTCGGCGACCATCAGCACGTTGCGCTCGGTGCAGAGCTGGCGCAGCTGGCGCAGGAAGCCCTCCGGCGGCAGCACGACGCCGCCCTCCCCCTGGATCGGCTCGAAGAGCACCGCGACGGTCGAGTCGTTGATCGCCGCGGCCACGGCGTCGATGTCGCCGTACGGGACGCCGACGAAGCCGGGGGTGAACGGGCCGAAGTCCGCGGTGGCGACGTCGTCGTCGGAGAAGCTGACGATGGTCGTCGTACGGCCGTGGAAGTTGCCGTGCATCGTGATGATGTTCGCGGTGCCCGGCGTGACGCCCTTGACCTGGTAGCCCCACTTGCGGCTGACCTTGATCGCGGTCTCCACGGCCTCGGCCCCGGAGTTCATCGGCAGCACGGCCTCCTTGCCCGTGAGCTCGCAGAGCGCCTCGGCGAACGGACCGAGCTGGTCGTTGAAGAAGGCACGGCTGGTGAGTGTCAGCTGCCGGAGCTGGTCGGTGGCGCGGGCGACCAGGCGCGGGAGGCCGTGGCCGAAGTTCAGCGCGGAGTAGCCCGCGAGGCAGTCGAGATAGCGGTTGCCCTCCACGTCGGTCACCCAGGCGCCCTTGCCGTGGGTCAGCACGACCGGCAGCGGGTGGTAGTTGTGCGCCGCGTGCCGCTCGGTCAGCTCGATCTGCTCGGCAGTCCGGGCGCCCTCGCCCTTCACGCTGCCAGGGGTCTCGTTCAGTGCCGTGGTGGAGGTCATGGATCTAGAATGATTCATTCCACTTTGTCGCGCAAGGGGCTATTCTGAAATCTCAGTTACACAACGAGGAGGATTCGTGGATTCGATCAGCCGTGTACCGGCTCCCCGCAACGAGCAGGTGCTCGACTACGCCCCGGGCAACCCTGAGCGCTTCGCGCTGAACGCCGCGCTGGCCGAGCTGGCCACCGGCACGATGGACCTGCCGCACGTGATCGGCGGGCGCAAGGTGACCGGCTCCGGCGACCCCATCGAGGTCCGCGCCCCGCACGACCACAAGCACCACCTGGGGACCATGCGCAACGCCACGGCCGAGGACGCCCTCGCCGCCGTGGAGGCCGCCCGGGCCGCCGCGCCGGCCTGGCGCGCGCTGCCGTACGACGAGCGGGCCGCGGTCTTCCTGCGCGCCGCCGACCTGCTCTCCGGACCCTGGCGTGCCCGCTTGGTGGCGGCGACCATGCTCGGGCAGTCCAAGACGTCGTACCAGGCGGAGATCGACGCCGCCTGCGAGCTCATCGACTTCTGGCGCTTCAACGTCCACTACGGCCGCCAAGTGCTCGCCGACCAGCCCATCGCCAACTCGCCCGGCGTGTGGAACCGCACCGACCACCGCCCGCTCGAGGGCTTCGTCTACGCGATCACGCCGTTCAACTTCACCGCCATCGCCGGCAACCTGCCCACCGCGCCGGCGCTGATGGGCAACACCGTGATCTGGAAGCCCTCGCCCACTCAGCAGGTGGCCGCGTCGCTGACCATGGAGCTGCTGACCGAGGCCGGCCTGCCGCCGGGGGTCATCAACATGGTGACCGGCGACGGCCTCGCCGTCTCCGACGTCGTCCTGGCCCAGCGCGACCTCGCCGGCATCCACTTCACCGGCTCCACCGCCACCTTCCGCCACCTGTGGCGCGAGGTCGCGAACCGCCTCGACGACTACGCGGCCTACCCGCGCCTCGTCGGCGAGACCGGCGGCAAGGACTTCGTGCTGGCCGCCCCCGACGCCGACCCGGTCGCGCTGACGACTGCCCTGGTGCGCGGTGCGTTCGAGTACCAGGGCCAGAAGTGCTCGGCCGCCTCCCGCGCCTACGTGCCCGCCAGCCTGTGGGAGCAGATCCGCGAGCCGCTGGCCCGCACGGTGGACGAGCTGGCGATGGGCGACGTGCGCGACCACCGCAACTTCATCGGCGCGGTCATCGACCAGCGCGCCTTCGACCGGCTGCGGACCGTGCTGGACGAGGTCAAGGACGACGCGGCGGTCGAGGTCGTCGCCGGCGGCACGTACGACGACTCGCAGGGCTGGTTCGTGCGCCCGACCGTGCTCCGGATCGACGACCCCCGGCACCCGGCCTTCTCGACCGAGTACTTCGGGCCGCTGCTCGCGGTGCACGTCTACGACGACAGCGTCCCCGGGGCGCTGGAGGCAGTCGCGGACCTGGTCGACTCGACCTCGCCGTACGCGCTCACCGGGGCGATCCTGGCCACGGACCGTCGCGTCGTGCACCAGCTCTCGGAGCGGCTGCGCTTCGCCGCGGGCAACTTCTACGTCAACGACAAGCCCACGGGCGCCGTCGTCGGCCAGCAGCCCTTCGGTGGCGGCCGCGCGTCGGGCACCAACGACAAGGCCGGTGCGGCAGCCAACCTGCTGCGCTGGACCAGCCCGCGGTCCATCAAGGAGACCTTCGTGCCGGCCACCTCGCACACGTACCCGCACATGCGGGACCCGCGCGAGGTCGACCTCACCGACGTCGTCCTCTGATCATCCTCCGTCCGCCCCCTGCGTTGATAGGTTCAGCACGTGACTGACATCCCTGGCGGCCACGCCTCGGTGCGCAAGCTGCTCACGGCGATGCTCAACGAGCTCAGCAACAGCGAGCGCAAGGTCGCCCGGGCGTTGCTGGCGCAGTACCCGACCGCCGGCCTGACCACGGTCGTCGACCTCGCCACGGCGGCCTCGGTCAGCCCGCCCACCGTGGTGCGGTTCGTGACCCGGCTCGGCTTCAGCGGGTTCCCGGCGTTCCAGCGCGCGCTGGTGCACGAGCTCAACGGGGAGCTGGGCTCGCCGCTGAAGCAGTACCCCGAGAAGGGCGGTCCCTCCAAGGAGGGCGTGCTGACGGAGACCTACCAGGCCTTCGCCGCCATGCTCTCGGCGTCCTACGAGGAGCTGCCGGAGTCGGAGTTCCACAAGATGACCAAGCTGCTGTGCGACCCGGGCCGTGAGGTCCGGGTCGCCGGTGGCCGGTTCAGCGGCTCGGTGTCGTCGTACCTCGTGGGGCACCTGCGCCTGCTGCGCGCCGGGGTCCACCACGTCGACGGTGACGACCTCGACCGCCGTACCGCCATCGCGGACGCGTCGTCCAGCACGGTGCTGGTCATCTACGACTACCGGCGCTACACCGACCGGAGCGTGGTCTTCGCCGAGGGCATGGCGGCCCGCGGCGCGACGGTGTGCCTGATGACCGACAACTGGCTCTCCCCGATCGCCAAGTTCGCAAAGGTGGTCCTGCCCATGCGGGTCGACTCGGCCTCGCCGTTCGACTCCCTGGTGGCGTCCATGGCCCTCACCGAGAGCCTGGTCGCGGCGGTGGCCGCCGAGCTCGGCGACGCCGGCGTCAAGCGCCTGGAGCTGGTCGAGGAGTCCGGCGGCTGAGCAGGTACGACGATCACGACGATCACGAAGAGAAGGGCCCCACCGCCAGGTGGGGCCCTTCTTGCATCGGTCGGGATCCCCGGAGATCCGGGGATCCATGCAGCTGTCGGGCGCTGCCCCCGGGGCCACGGCCGGCACCGCCGGACCGGAGGGGGCGCCGTACCAACCCCAGCTCGACGCCACAAACCACAACTCGACGCCGACAAGCCCCAACTCGACGCCGACAACCCCCAAGTCAACGGGGTGAGGGGGCGGGGAGGCGGCAGACACGAAGCAGGGCCCCACCGCGGACGGTGGGGCCCTGCTTGGTTCCTGACGCCGTCGGTCGCGCGTCCGGGGACGGGACTACCCGGCGTGGGCGGGCTCGCGCTCCGCCTCGGGAGCCGGCTCGGCGGCGCGGCGGCGCGAGCCCGGGAGCCGGAGCTCACGCACGCCCATCAGGCCGTAGGGCGCCTTGACCAGCACCACGAGCAGGACGCCCGCGACGATCAGGTCGGCCACACCCGCCGGCAGCGCCGAGCCGCCGGTGAACTGGCCGTCCTGGAAGCGACGCAGCACCTCCTGGAGCGCGCTGACCGCCAGGGCGCCGACGACGGCACCGCTCAGCGACAGGTAGCCGCCGAGCACGATCATCACGACGAAGGAGAAGGTCGCGGCGAGGAAGAAGCCGTTGACGTTGAACGACGTCAGGTAGCCGGCGTACAGCGCCCCGGCCACGCCACACAGCATCGCGCTGATCACCCAGGCGATGGCGCGGTGCCGGCCGACGGCGATCCCGGCCGCCTCGGCGGCCCAGAAGTCCTCGCGGGAGGCGCGCAGCTGGAGGCCGCCGCGCGAGCACCTGTAACCCCAGGCCACGACCACGGCCAGCGCCGCGACCGCGAACGCCCACCAGGCCGTCGTGCCGCGCGGGATGCCGATCATGCTCGAGGAGCCGCGGGTGACCTCGGTCCAGCTGTTGAGCACGTTGTAGGTGACCATGAGCATCGCCAGCGTCGCGATGCCGGACTGCAGGCCGCTCAGCCGCGCCACGACGGGCGCGGTCACCAGTCCGACGACCCCGGCCACCACGGCACCGGCGAGCAGCGCCACCGGGAAGCTGGTGTGCACGTCGGCCAGCCACGACAGCCAGCCCGGCAGGTCGGAGAAGAGCGACTTCTTCAGTGGCACCGGGATGGTCAGGTACGCCGTCGTGTACGCGCCGGCCGCCATGAACGCCACGTGCCCGAAGGACATGACGCCGGAGTTGCCGGAGAAGACCGACAGCCCGACCACGAAGACCACCGAGACCAGGGCGAGGGTGGCCACCCGTGCCGTGGTGACGTCGCCGTAGGCCCCGATGAGGGCGACGACGAGGACGAGCCCGATCAGGATCGCGGGCGTCGAGACGGCTGCGACGAGCCGGTTCTGGTTCTTCACGAGACACGCACCTTGGTACCGGAGAGGAGGCCCTGGGGCCGCACGACGAGCACGGCGATGAGGGCGCTGAACAGGAAGGCGTCGCGGAAGGCGATCAGGTCGGTCGGCAGCAGCGACTCGAGCAGCGCGGTGGCCGCACCGAGCAGGAAGCCCCCGAGCGCCGCGCCCTTGAGGCTGCTCATGCCGCCGAGCACGGCACCGATGACACCGATCAGCATCGGCTGCAGGCCCATCTCGGCACTCACCGATCCCTGCCGGGCCACCAGGACCGCGGCTCCGACGGCGGACAGCACGCCCACGATGACGAACGCCGCCGGGATGACCAGGTTCGCCTTCACCCCGAGGCTGGACGCCATCCGGAAGTCCTCGGCCGCCGCCCGCAGCTGGATGCCCAGGCTGGTGCGGCCCATGAGCCACGCGACGCCGAGCAGCATCACGCCGCACAGGCCGAGCGTAAGCAGGTCCAGGACGCTGACGTCCGCACCGAGGAACTCGATCCGGTGGGAGAGGAAGCTCTCCGGCGGCACGCCCTTGGTGCGGGGCAGGACCGTCATCCGGGCCACGCTCTGCAGCGCGAGGCTGACCGCGAAGGACGCGATCATCAGCGTCACCGGGTCGGCGTCGCGCAGCGGGTGGAACGCCAGGCGTTCGCTGACCACGGCCACGACGACCGAGAAGAGGATCGCCATCAGCACCGCGAACGGCCAGGGCTGGTCGCGGAACAGGTACATGGCGAAGGCGCCGGCGAGGATGAGCTCGCCGTAGGCGAAGTTCATCAGGCCGAGGACACCGAAGAGCAGCGCGACGCCGATGGTCAGCAGCGCGTAGAGCGCTCCGAGCCCGACCGCGTTGACGAGGAACTCGATGATCATTGGGGGGCACCCACTTCCGCAGGGGAGAAGCCGAGGTAGTCCACGACCGCCGGGATGCGGCCGAGCTCGGCCGCGGTGCCGCTGCCGAGCACGCGGCCCGGCGCCTGCAGCACGTAGGAGCGGTCGGAGACCTCGAGGGAACGGACGGCGTTCTGCTCGACCAGGAGGATGGTCATGCCCTCCTCGCGCAGCGCCACGACCACGTCGAAGATCAGGTCGACGATGATCGGCGCCAGGCCGAGGGTGGGCTCGTCGAGCAGCAGCAGCTTCGGGTTGAGCAGCAGGGCCCGCGCGATCGCGAGCTGCTGCTGCTCACCGCCGGACAGCAGGCTGGCGCCGCGGGACCAGTACTTGCGCAGGACGGGGAACCGCTCGAGCTCGCGCTCGATGTCGGCGGCCACCTGGGCCTTGTCCTTGCGGGTGACCGCACCCAACCGCAGGTTCTCGCCGACGGTCAGGCTGGCGAAGATGCCGCGGCTCTCGGGGACGTGCGAGACGCCGGCCCGGATGGTCGAGTAGGACTTGTCCGAGACCGAGACGCCGTTGACCGTGATCGAGCCGGAGGCCACGGGCACCTCGCCCATGATCCCCTTGACCAGGGTGCTCTTGCCGGCGCCGTTCTGGCCGATGAGCGAGACCAGCTCGCCCTCGCCGACCTCGAGCGAGCAGCCCTGCACCGCCCGGACCGACGAGCCGTACTGGAGGTGGACATCCTCGATGCGCAGGACCATGTCAGTGTCGCTTTCCGAAGTAGATCTCGATGACCCGCGGGTCGGAGCGCACCGTCGCCGGCTCGCCCTCGACGACCGTGCGGCCGCTGTCGAGCACGTGCAGGCGGTCGCAGGTCCCCATCACCACGGACATGTCGTGCTCGACGAGGAGCACGCCGCAGTCGCGGCGCTGGGCGAACCCGCGGATCGCGGTGATCAGCTCGACCGCCTCGCTCTCGTTCTGGCCGGCGGCCGGCTCGTCGAGGAGGAGGAAGCGCGGGCCCGTGGCGAGCGCCCGGGCGATCGCGGCGGTGCGGACCCGCCCGGCGGTGAGCTGCTGGGCCAGGTCGTGGGCGACCGGCTCGAGCCCGAGCTCCTCGATGATCTCCGCGGTCAGGGCTCGTGCCGCGGGGCGGCGGAGGCCGCCGCCCAGGGCGGCGGCCTCCACGTTCTCCCACACCGTGAGCCGGCCGAAGACCCGGCCGCTCTGGAAGGTGCGGACGACACCCCGGCGTGCGCGCTGGCGCATGGAGAGCCGGGTGATGTCCTGGTCGTCGATCGAGATGCTGCCGGCGCTGGCCTTGAGCATCCCGCTCAGCAGGTTGAGCGTGCTGGTCTTGCCCGAGCCGTTGGGGCCGATCAGGCCCAGCACCTCACCGCTGCGCACCTCGATGGTGACGCCGTCGACGGCCTTGACACCGTCGAAGTGGATCCCCCCGCCGGCCATCCGGAGCACGGACGACCGGCGGGTGGGGTTGAGGTCGGTGGCGGTCATGACGCGCAGGCGTTGCCGTCACCGAGGTCCGGGATCGTGTCGACACGCTGCTGGCCCGCGAAGGTCATCGCACCGTTGGCGACCTCGACGACCGTCATCGGCATGTCGATGATCTTGTGGCAGCTCGACGAGAAGTAGTTCACGTCGCCGATCGGCGTCGACACCGAGCCGTCACCCTCGAGGGCGTCCTTCAGGTCGCTGCCGGACAGGGACTTGGCGTCGCCGACGGCGTCCGCGATCGCGGTGACCATGTTGTAGCCCAGGAGCGCGTAGCTGGAGGCCGGCTTCGAGCCGTAGTCCGCCTCGTAGGCCTTCACGAAGGCGTCGAGCTCGTCGGCCGAGTCGGCGCCGCTGCAGTACACGTAGCAGGCGAAGGCGGTGTAGTAGATGTCGCTGGCCTTGTCACCGACGATGTCCAGCAGGGCCTGGCCGTCGAGGGCCGCGGGGGCGACCACGGGGATGGTCACGCCGGCCTCGCGCAGCTGGCGGATCGCGGTGGAGCCGCCCGGGTTCCAGCTGGCGACGTACACGAAGTCAGGCTGGGTCGACAGGCCCTTGAGGCGGCTGGCCTGGCTGTTGATGTCGACGTTGTCGCCACCGGGGAAGGCGTCCTTGCCGACGATCTTGCCGCCGAGGTCCTCGAACTTCGCGGTGAAGTAGCGGCCGGCCGACTTGGTGTACTCGATGCTCTCGTCCTGCAGCACGTAGGCCGTCTTCCAGCCCTTCTCGAACGCCCAGGCGGCGCCGGAGGCACCCTCGACGTCGCTGCCGGCGTTCGCGGAGAACACGTAGTCGCCGAGCGTGGTGGTGTCGGCCATCTTCGGGTCACCGGCGCAGATGGAGACCGCCGGGATGCCGGAGGACTGCGCGACGGTCGCACCGGGGGCGCTGAGGTCGAAGTCGCACGGCGTGACCAGCAGGTCAATGCCCTCCGAGATCAGCTCGGTGGCCGCGGTGCCCACGGTGTCGGGGCTGGACCGGACGTCCTTGCTGATGACCTTGATCTTCTTGCCGTCGATCCCGCCGGCGTCGTTGATCTCCTTGACGCGCAGCAGGGCGGCGTTGCCCGGCTCGACGTCGAAGGGAGCCATGTTGCCGCTCTGGCTGAGCGCGAAGCCGATGACGATCTCGTCGGCGTCACTGCCGGAGTCGTCCGAGCCCGAGCACGCGGTCGCGAGCACGAGGGGGGCGATGGCAGCCGCTACCAGGGCCTTGGAGCCTGACAAAGGGCGCGCGAATCCAAGCATGGGTCCTACCTAAGGGTCAGAGAGGTTGGGTTGAGGGGTGAGGAGGGGCGGCCCTGGCCGACGCTGGCTAGGAGATGGCCGCCCTCAGTGCGACCCGGACGCACTCGATGGTGGTGGCGACATCGGCCTCGGTGGTGGCCGCGTTGAGCCGACGGTCCCCGGTCGGGAAGGCCGGCTCGAGAACACCTTGGGACAGGAGCGAGGCGTGGTAACGCCCGTACATCTCCGCGTCGCACTCGAGCGACTCGCGGAAGTTCTTGGGGAGCTCGGGGCGGAAGTAGATCGCCCACTCCGAGCCCAGGCCGGTCACCGTGGCCGGCGCACCGGTCTCGGCGATCGCGTCGGCGATGCCGGCGCGCATCTGCTCACCCCGCGCGTACAGCGTGGTGAAGATGTCGTCGCTCGCCATGATCTCGAGGGTCTTGTTGGCCGCGGCGAGGGCGTACGGCGAGGCGTTGTAGGTGCCGTCGATGGTCGCCTCGGTCTTGCTGTAGGCACCGAGGTGGCCCATCAGCGAGTCGATGCCGGCCAGGCCGGCCAGCGAGTAGCCGTTGGCGACGGCCTTGCCGAAGGCGGTCAGGTCGGGGGTGACGCCGCAGATCGACTGGTAGCCACCGATCGCCGCGCGGAAGCCGGTCTTGATCTCGTCCATCACCATCACGACGCCGTGCTGGGTGCACAGCTCGCGCAGCAGCTCGAGGAAGCCGGGCTCGGCGGGCACGCACCCGAAGCTGTGCACGTAGCCCTCGGTGAAGGCCGCGGCCAGCTGGGCACCGTGCTCGGCGAAGGCGGCGCGCAGGCCGTCCGCGTCGTTCCACTCGACGACGACGACGTCGTCCACGACGGCCGGGTGGAGGCCCCCGCCGTTCGGGGTGTTGAGCGGGGTGTCGGGTCCGAGGTCCTTGCGGGAGCTGCCGACCGCGACGTGGTCGTTCCAGCCGTGGTAGGAGCCGTGGAACTTCAGCACCTTGAGCCGGCCGGTGGCCGCGCGGGCGATGTGGACCGCGTGCATGGTGGCATCGGTGCCGGAGGTGCAGAACGCGACCTTGTCGGCCGACGGCATCACCTCGCAGATCCGCTCGGCCAGCTCGGCCTCGCCGGCCTGCGGGCCGACGCCGGTCAGGTCACAGGTGTTGGCAGCCTTCAGCACCGCCTCGTTGACCCGCTCGTCGCTGTGGCCCAGGACGATCGGGCCCCACGCGTTCAGGTAGTCGACGTACTGGCGACCCTCCTGGTCCCAGATGTAGGCGCCCTTGGTGCGGACGAACACCTGCTGCCAGCCGACCCGGTGGCCGGAGGAGACGCCGCGGGGCACGACGGCCTCCGCACGGCGCCAGCTCGCGACCTGCTCGGCGGCCGGGGCGGGGTCGGTGGTCTCAGACAGAGAGGACACGGTCGGTCGCTCCTTCGGTGGTGGAGGTGGCCAGGTCCTCGAGCAGCGCAGCGCTGAGCCGCTCGGCGACCATGACGACGGGGAGGTGGGTGTTCGCAGCCGGCACCTCGGGGATGATGGAGCAGTCGATGACGCGCACGTTGTCCAGGCCGAGGACCCGACCGCGCTGGTCGACCACGGCGTCCGGGTCGTCGGCGCGACCCATCCGGGCGGTGCCGACGGCGTGGAAGTAGTCGCCGATCGACGAGCTGAGCCACGCCTCGTAGGCCTCGGGGTCGTCGAGTGCCGAGACCGGGGTGCCGGCGGCGTCGATGAACGCCTCCTCGACGATCTCCTGGAAGGGCGGCGTCTCGAGCACCCGACGGGCCAGGTCCACGGCCTCGCGCATGACCTGGCGGTCGCGCTCGGTCGTGAGCATCCGCTCGGCGATGACCGGCGGGCCCGACGGGTCGTCGGGGTTGAGTCGGACCTCTCCGGTGGACGTCACCGTCATCACCGCGGCCATCACGACCGCGTGGTGCTGCGGCGAGCTCTCGGAGAGCGCGCCCTGCATCGGCAGGAGGTGGATGTCGCCGTACTCGACGCTGGAGGAGGCGCGGACCACGGCGTTGATGCAGGGCTTGCCCTCGCGCACCTCCTGGTGCCCGGGCCGCAGGGAGAGCAGGATCGAGGCAGCGGGGTGGTCCTGCAGGCCCTTGCCGACGCCCGGACGGTCGCAGCCGCTGCGCAGCAGGATCGCCGGGGTCTCAATGGTGCCCGCGGCGAGGACCACCTGGTCGGCCCGCAGCTCGGTGCCGTCCACGAGCACCACGCCGACGACGGCGTCGCCCTCGCGGAGCAGCCGCTCGACGCGGCTGTCCGTGCGCAGCTCGACCCGGCCCGCGGCGACCGCCGGGCGCAGGTAGGCCTCGGCGCTGGAGCGACGGCCGTTCTCGTCGGCGTTGCGCCACAGCGTGCCCGCCCCGTTGTCGGGGGTGAGCGTGTCGACGCCGGTCGTCATGCCCAGCACCCCGGCCGCCTCGACCAGAGCCCGGTCCATCGGGGTGTAGTCCTCAGGCTGCGTCGCGACGAGGTCGGCACGGAGCCGCTCGAAGGTCGGGGCCACGGCCTCCCAGGACCACTCGTTGAGGCCGAAGTGCTCGGCCCAGCGGTCGTAGTCACGCGGCAGCCCCGGCAGGGCGAGCATCGCGTTGACCGAGGACGACCCGCCCACGCCGCGGCCGCGGTGGTACTGGCGGGGCGCGTCGCCCTCAAGCCGCGTGGCGAGCAGGCCAGGGTCGAAGGCCTCGGGGGAGACCATCGCGTCCATCCAGTTCGCGGACGCCAGTCGGTCGCCGGTCTCGGTGCCCTGCCAGTCCGGTCCACCCTCGAGGAGGACGACGTCGTGGTCCTCGCCCAGCCGGGCGGCGACGATGCAGCCGGCGCTGCCGGCCCCGACGACGATGATGCGTGCCATGGTGCGTTTCTCTCCGGTCCTGCTCAGCGGGCGGGCGGGACGAAGAAGCCAGGGTTGAGGACCATGAGGTCCTCGCGGGACAGCTCGGACAGCGAGCTGCGACCGATGCCGTACATGGTCTCGTGGATGCCGCTGCGCAGGATCTGCAGGACCTCGTGCACGCCGTCCTCACCGTTGACCGCGAGGCCGTAGAGGAAGGCCCGACCGACGAGCACGGCGCGCGCACCGAGCGCCAGCGCCTTCACCACGTCGGATCCGCGGCGGATGCCGCCGTCCAGGGTGACCTCGACCTGGTCGCCGACAGCCTCGACGATGGAGGGCAGGTAGCGCAGCGGGGACGGGCTGCCGTCGATGTTGTTGCCGCCGTGGTTGGACACACCGATGGCGTCCGCACCCAGGTCGACGCTCATCTTCGCGTCCCGGATCGTGTTGATGCCCTTCACCATGAAGGGGCCACCCCACAGCTCACGCAGCCACTTGACGTCGTCCCAGGTCGGCGGCGGCGTCTCCTCGAAGCGCGACCAGGCCGCGCCGAAGTAGGGCTCGGTGCCGTCGAGCTCGAACAGGTTGGGCACCTTGAGCTGCGGGATCTGGCCGCGGCGCAGGTAGCTGGCGAACCAGCGCGGGCGGCTGAGCGGCTCGGGCGCCAGCTCGGCCATGGTCCGCAGCTTCATGTCGCTCGGCGGCGACGGCGGCACACCCCAGTCGCGGCGCGGCGTGTGGGACCAGTCGAGGGTCACGATCAGCGCCTTGGCGCCGGCGTCACGGGCGGCCTCGACGCGGGCCTCGATCTCGGTCTTGGTGCCCACCCAGTAGAGCTGGAAGATCGTCTTGTCGTTGGCGCGGGCGACGTCCTTGACCGAGTCGGACGCCCACGAGCTGAGGCCCACCGCGGTGCCGGCCCGGGCCGCCGCGCGGGCCACCCCGACCTCGCCGTCCGGGTGGATCGCCTGCGCGCCCACCGGCGAGATGACGACCGGGAAGTCGATGTCGAGACCCATCAGCGAGGTCTTGAGGTCGATGTTGGTGGGCCGGTCGAAGACGGTCGGCGAGAAGCCCAGCTCGTTGTAGGCCCGGAGGTTCTCGTCCAGGGTCCAGCCCTGCTCGTTCCCGGCCTTGACGGCCAGCCACACGGCACGGGGAAGACGCTTCTTGGCGAGTCTCTCCGCCTCCGCGAGGTTGCGGAAGCGCACACGCTTGCTCATGGGGGACTCCTTCAGTGGGTCGGAGGGCTTCACCGTAGGTTGAAACGTTTCTTACGGCAAGACCCCTTGCAGAACTTTTTGTAACAGCCGTGCCAGCAACGGAGGCTCGGGTGAGAGAATCTGAAGTCGACCAAGTCTTGTAATCAGTATTGCAGAATGCAAGGGTTGACCGCATTCTGTAATGCATGTACCAATCGTGGTGGCAGGACGACGACTGCTCCTGACCCCGCTCGAGAAGGTGGACGATGACCCCCGACAAGACCCTCTTCGTCGCGACCAGCGACCTCGCCGGCCAGCTGCGCGGGCGATCCGTGCCCTCCGCGGCCGCAGACTCCGTCCTGCGCCGGGGCGTCGGCTGGGTGCCTGCTGACCTCGCCATCACCGCCTTCGGGCCGATCGCGCCGAACGTCTTCGGCTCGACCGGTGACCTCCGGCTCATGCCGGACGCCTCCACCCAGGTCGACATCCCCGCGCGCGGGGAGGACCCTGCCGTCTCGATCGTGCTGGCCGACCAGTGCGAGCCGGACGGCTCGGCGTGGGCGTGCTGCCCGCGGACCTTCGCGCGCACCGCGCTGGAGGACCTGCGGCGCGAGACCGGCCTGGAGGTGACCGCGTCCTTCGAGCACGAGTTCATGGTCCGCGACCTGCCCGCGACCGCGCCGTTCTCCTTCGAGCGGCACCGCAGCGTCGAGCCGTTCGGCTCCGAGCTGGTGGCCCTGCTGGAGTCCGCGGGCCTGCAGCCCGAGAACTGGCTGCCCGAGTACGGCGAGGACCAGTTCGAGATCACCCTGGAGCCCGCCCCCGGACTGGTCGCTGCCGACCGCGCGGTCCTGCTCAAGGAGCTGGTGCGCGACCACGCCCGCCGCCACGGCCACCGGGTGACCTTCGCCCCCCTCGCGCACCCCGACGGCAGCGGCAACGGCGTCCACGTGCACCTCTCGCTGCAGACCGCCGACGGCTCCCCCGCGCTCCACGACCCCTCGGCACCGGCCGGCCTCAGCGAGGTCGGACGACGTTTCTCCGCCGGGATCCTGGCGCACGCCCGAGCCCTGCTGGCGTTCACCGCCCCGAGCCCGGTGTCCTACCTCCGGCTCACGCCGCACCGCTGGAGCGCCGGCGGCGTCTTCCTCGCCGAGCGCAACCGCGAGGCGTTGCTGCGCATCTGCCCGACGAGCACGGTCGGCGGCGGCGACCCGTCGCGCCAGTACAACCTGGAGTTCCGCGCCTCCGACGCGACGGCGAACCCGTGGCTGACCCTCGGGCTCCTCGCCCGTGCCGGTCTCGCGGGCATCACCGGCGACCTGCCGGAGCCGGTGATCTGGCCGGAGACCGTGACCGAGGAGGAGCTCGCCGGCGTGCCGCTCCTTCCCACGGACCTCTCCGCCGCGCTGGACGACCTGCTCGCCGACGAGGTCGTCACCGGCTGGCTCGACCCGGCCCTGCTCGACACCCACGTGTCGGTCAAGCGGGCCGAGCTCGAGGCCGTCGCCGCGCTGGACCCGGTCGAGCGGTGCGCGAGGTTCGCCGATGTCTACTGACGTGTCCCCCGCCCTCGCCGAGGCGGTCGGCGCCCTGCGGTTGGTGGACCACCACGTCCACTCCTCGCTGGCGGCTCCGGTCGGGCTCGAGGAGCTCGGTGGCCTGCTGAGCGAGTCCGACCGACCCCCGGCGCCCGGCACCTCGCCGTTCGACAGCCAGGTGGCCTACGCCGTCCGCGCCCACTGTGCCCCGCTGCTGGACCTCGACCCCCACGTCCCCATGGAGGACTACGTCGCCGCCCGTGCGGCACTGCCGGTCGAGGAGGTCGACCGCCGGCTGCTCGGCGCCGCGGGCGTGGACCGCTGGCTGATCGACACCGGCTTCCGCGGTGACGCCCTGCTCGACCTGCCCACCTTCGGGTCCCGGGTGCCCGGCGCGTCGGTGGAGGAGGTGGTGCGGTTGGAATCCGTCCTGGAGGGCATCGCCCGCGACGGCGACGCCGCGAGCCTGGAGCTGCGCTTCGTCGAGGCCCTCGCCACGGCGAGCGCCGGCGCGATCGGGCTCAAGTCGGTCATCGCCTACCGCCACGGCTTCGACTTCGACCCGGCCCGCCCGACCACCGACGAGGTCCGTGAGGCCGCCTCGCACTGGCTGGCCGAAGTCGAGCGCAGCGACGCCGAGCCCCGGGTGGACCACCCGGTCCTGCTCCGGATGGCGCTGTGGCACGGCATCGACACCGGCCTGCCGCTCCAGCTGCACGTGGGCTTCGGCGACCCCGACCTCGACCTGCACCGGTGCGACCCGTTGCTGCTCACCGAGTGGCTGCGCCTGGTCGAGCCCACCGGGACGCCGGTGATGCTGCTCCACTGCTACCCGTTCCAGCGGCAGGCGGGCTTCCTGGCCCACGCCTTCCCGCACGTCTACCTCGACGTCGGGCTCGCCGTGAACTACGTCGGCGCCGCCGCGCCGACCGTGATCGCGGAGTCCCTCGAGCTGGCGCCGTTCACCAAGGTGCTGTACTCCTCCGACGCCTGGGGTCCCAGCGAGCTCCACCTGCTCGGGGCGCAGCTGTGGCGCCGGGGCATGACCACCGTCCTCTCCCGCTGGGTCGAGGACGGCGAGTGGTCCGTCGCGGACGCCGTGCGCGTCGCCACCCTGGTCGGCCGCGAGAACGCCGAGCGTGCCTACGGAGGTCGGCGTGGCTGACATCTGGGACGTGCTCGAGAGCCACCTCGCCGAGGCCGCCGAGCTGCGTCGTACCCTGCACCGGCAGCCGGAGCTGTCCGGCAACGAGGCGCTCACGCGTGACCTCGTGCTCGCAGCCCTCCCGGCGACCAGCACGCCGACCAAGGTCGCCGAGACCGGCGCCGTGCTCCGGATCGGCGGAGCGGGTCGCTGCGTCGGGATGCGCGGGGAGATGGACGCGCTGCCGGTCAGCGAGTCGACCGGCGTCGACTGGGCCTCGCAGAACCCCGGCGTCATGCACGCCTGCGGCCACGACGTGCACCTGGCTGCGCTCGTCGCCGTCGCGCGCACGATCCACGAGGTCGGCTCCGACGTACCGCTGCTCGTGGTGCTGCAGCCGCGGGAGGAGACCTACCCGTCGGGCGCCCGGGACATCGCCGAGGACGGCATCCTCGATCGCGAGCAGTGCGCCGTCATGATCGGCGCGCACATCCAGCCGGCGCTGCCCGCGGGTGTCGTCGCCTGCGTCGCCGGGGGCGTCAACGCCTCGTCCGACGAGTTTGAGATCGAGGTCCGTGGCGAGGCCGGACACGCGGCCTACCCGCACCTCGCCGACGACCCGCTGCTGGCACTGGCCGAGACGGTCGTCGCGCTGCAGTCGGTGGTGAGCCGTTCGATCGACCCGATGCGCTCCGCCGTGGTCGGTGTCTCGTCCTTCCAGGCGGGCCAGGCGGCCAACGTGGTGCCCGACGTGGCCCGGGCGACCGGCACGATCCGCGCCCTCGCCTCGGAGACCCGGGACCTGATCCACAAGCGGATCGTGTCGGTGGCCGAGAACATCGCCCGGGCGCACGACTGCGAGGCGTTCGTGAGGATCACCGTCGGCGAGCCCGTCCTCGAGAACGACCCGACGCTGGTCGAGGTCGTCACGGCCGAGCTCACGGCCCAGGACACCCCGGTCTCCACGGACCTCCGCTCGCTCGGTGCCGACGACTTCTCCTACTTCTCCGAGCGGGTGCCGGCCACCATGATGTTCGTGGGGACGGAGTCGGACGAGTCGCTGCACACCGCGAGCCTGCTGCCCACCGACGCGGACCTGCGTGCCGTCGCCCGGGCGATGTTGGCCGGCTACCTCGGCGGCGCAGCGATGATCCGGGCGGGCTCCGCCTGACCGTCCGCCCGGGGCGGTTCCGCTGGCCCGGTGGCTGCGGTTCCCCATCCAGATCGGTCGTCCTGACGGCGATTCGCGACCGATCTGGATGGGGCGCGGCCGACCCATGACCGGGATGGATGGGGAACCGCTCCCCGCGCCGGCTCAGCTGTTCTGCGGGAAGCCCAGGTTGATGCCACCGTGGGAGGGGTCGAGCCAGCGGGACGTGACGGCCTTCTCGCGGGTGAAGAAGTCGACCCCCTGCGGTCCGTAGGCCTTGGCGTCACCGAAGAGCGAGGCCTTCCAGCCGCCGAAGGAGTGGTAGGCGACCGGCACCGGGATGGGCACGTTGATGCCCACCATGCCGACCTCGACCTCCCGCTGGAAGCGGCGCGCCGCACCGCCGTCGTTGGTGAAGATCGCGGTGCCGTTGCCGTAGGGGCCGGCGTTGATGAGCTCGACACCGTCGGCGTACGACGCCACGCGGACCACCGACAGCACGGGACCGAAGATCTCGTCGGTGTAGACCGTCGAGCTCGTCGGGACCTTGTCGATGAGCGTCGGCCCGAGCCAGAAGCCGTCGGCCGCACCGTCGGGCTGGACGTCGCGCCCGTCGACGACGACGGTCGCACCGTCCTGGGTGGCGACGTCGATGTAGCCGGCGACCTTGTCGCGGTGCTCGCGGGTGATCAGCGGCCCCATGTCGCAGGACCGGCGGCCGTCGCCGGTGACCAGCTTGCCCATCCGGTCGCGGATCTTCTCGATGAGCTCGTCGGCGACGGGCTCGACGGCGACCACCACGGAGATGGCCATGCAGCGCTCACCAGCGGAGCCGAAGCCCGCGTTGACGGCGGAGTCGGCGACCAGGTCGAGGTCGGCGTCGGGCAGCACCAGCATGTGGTTCTTGGCACCGCCGAGGGCCTGCACCCGCTTGCCGTGGGCGGTGCCCGTCTCGTAGACGTAGCGCGCGATCGGGGTCGAGCCGACGAAGGAGACGGACGCGACGTCGGGGTTGACGAGCAGCGCGTCGACGGCCTCCTTGTCGCCGTGCACGACGTTGAAGACGCCGTCGGGCAGGCCGGACTCCTTGAGCAGCGCGGCCATCCAGTTGGCGACGCTCGGGTCCTTCTCGCTCGGCTTGAGGACCACGGTGTTGCCGGTGGCGAGCGCGATCGGGAAGAACCACATGGGCACCATCGCCGGGAAGTTGAACGGGCTGATGATGCCGACGACGCCGAGCGGCTCCTTGACGGAGTAGACGTCGACGTCGGTCGAGACGTTCTGCGAGAACGCACCCTTCGCCAGGTGCGGCATGGCGCAGGCGAACTCCACGACCTCGAGGCCGCGCGCGACCTCGCCGGCGGCGTCGGAGAGCACCTTGCCGTGCTCGGAGGTGAGGATCGCGGCGAGCTCGTCCTTGCGGGCGTTGAGCCGCTCGCGGAAGCCGAAGAGCACCTGCTGGCGCCGCGCGATCGAGGTCCGGCCCCAGCTCGCGAACGCCTCCTTCGCGACGGCGACGGCGCGGTCGACGTCCGCGGCGCTGCCGTAGCGCACCTCGCGGGCGACCTCGCCCAGGGCGGGGTCGTAGACGGGACCGGTCCGGTCCGACGATCCGGCGTCGGGACGGCCGGCGATCCAGTGGTCGAGTACTTCGGTCATGGGGGTCAGAGCTCCTCGTCGAGCAGGGTCAGGACTTCGTCGTACGTCGCCAGCGCCTCGGCCGCCTCGTCGGCGGTCACGACGCAGGGCGGGACGACATGGATGCGGTTGTCCGCGGTGAAGGGGATGAGGCCGCGCGCCACCAGCTCCGACTTGGCGCGGCCCATGGTGGCGGCGGGGACGGGGGCCCGGGTGGCGGCGTCGGCGACGAGCTCGACGGCCCAGAAGACGCCGAGGCCGCGCACCTCCCCCACCACCGGGTGCTTGTCGGCGAGCTCGGCGAGGCCCGGTCCGAGGACCTCGGCCCCGATCCGTTTGGCGTTGTGGACGATCCCTTCCTCCTCCATCGCGTCGATGGAGGCGACGATCGACGCCGCCGCGAGCGGGTGGCCGCTGTAGGTGAGGCCGCCGGGGAAGACCCGCTCGTCGAAGGTCGCGGCGATCGCGTCGCTGATGATGACGCCGCCGACCGGGACGTAGCCGGAGTTCACGCCCTTCGCGAACACGATCAGGTCCGGCACGACGTCGTGCGCGTCGAGCGCGAACCACTCGCCGGTGCGCCCGAAGCCGGCCATCACCTCGTCGAGGATGAGCACGATGCCGTGCTGGTCGGCCAGCTCGCGGACGCCGGCGAGGTAGCCCGGCGGCGGGACCAGGACGCCGGCGGTGCCGGGCACGGTCTCGAGCAGGATCGCGGCCACCGTGTCGGGGCCCTCGCACTCGATGATCCGGCGCAGGTGGTGCAGCGCGCGCTCGCACTCCTCCTCCGGCGTGGTGGCCCAGAACTCCGAGCGGTAGAGGTACGGCCCGAACACGTGGACGTGGCCGCGGGCGTACTCGTTGGGCAGGCGGCGCCAGTCGCCGGTGGAGACGATCGCCGCGCCGGTGTTGCCGTGGTAGGAGCGGTAGGTCGAGACCACCTTGTCGCGGCCGGTGTGCAGCCGCGCCATCCGGATGGCGTTCTCGTTGGCGTCCGCGCCGCCGTTGGTGAAGAAGACCTTGTCGAGGCCCTCGGGGGCGCGGGCGGCGATCCGGCGGGCGGCCTCACCACGGGTGAGGTTCGCGGTCGCCGGGCCGATGGTGGCGAGCGTCGCCGCCTGCTCCTGGATCGCGGCCACCACCTTCGGGTGCTGGTGGCCGATGTTGACGTTGACCAGCTGGCTGGAGAAGTCGAGCCAGCTCCGGCCGGAGTGGTCCCACACCCGGGTGCCCTGGCCGCCGGCGACGACGATCGGCGCCAGCGAGGCCTGGGCGCTCCAGGAGTGGAAGACGTGGCTGCGGTCGAGCTGCACGGCCCGATCGTCGAGTTCGCTGCTGTTCTGGACCGTCACCATCGTCGGCTCCTTCTCCTCGGTGCTGCGGTGCTGCAGCCATGCTGCAGGTCGTCCTGGTGGGGGTGGGTCCCGGGACGCCCCTGCGGGCGTCCCGGGACCTGGTGGCTAGTTGCCGCCCTCGGCGAGCTCCACCTCGATCGGCTGGAACGACTCACCGGTCGTGTCGACCTCGTCGCCGAGCTCCTCGATGGCCTGCTCGATCCAGGTGTTGTCGTACGCCGTGGCCGGCGGCTCCTGGGTGATGAGCTGCTGGCCCTGCTCGTTGACGGCGGCGAGCGCCCCGTCGACGGTGCGCTTCCACGCCCCCTCGTCGATCACGCCGATGCCGTTCTCGGCCGGCCAGATCAGCTTGTTCGTCTCGTTGGTCATCCACAGCTCGTGGCTCGGGCCCCAGCTGGAGCCTGCGTCGACCGTGATCTGCGCGGCCTCCTCGGCGTTGTCCCGGGCGTAGGCCCAGCCCTTGATGACGGCCTTGAGGAACTTGACCGTGCGCTCCTGGAACTCCTCGTCGTCGAGGCACTCGGTCTGCGCCCAGATCGCGTCCTGCAGCATGGCGCCCTCGGTGTCCTCGTAGGAGATGACGTTGAAGTCCTCGGGCGTGTAGAGCTTGCCGGTGTCGGGGTTCCTGGTCTCGAGCAGCTGGGCGTACTCGTTGTAGGTCATCGCCTGCGCCGCGTCGATGTCGCCCTGCAGGAAGGCGTTCATGTTGAAGTCCTGGGTGACGATCGAGACCGACGTGGAGTCGAGGTCCTCGGCGGCCATGGCCGCGAAGATCTCCCACTCGTTGCCGAAGCCCCAGGAGCCGATCTTCTTGCCCTCGAAGTCGGCCACCGACTCGATGCCCGAGTCGGCCCACGAGACCTGCAGGGTGCCGGAGCGCTGGAAGATCTGGGCGATGTTGGTCAGCTCGGCGCCCTGCTCGATGGAGCCGAGGACCTTCGGCACCCAGGCGATCGCGTAGTCGACGTCGCCGGAGGCGAGCGCGTCCTGCGGGACGATGTCGCCGCCCGACGGGATGATCTCGACCTCGAGCCCCTCCTCCTCGAAGAAGCCCTGGTCGACCGCGGCGTAGTAGCCGGCGAACTGGGCCTGCGGCAGCCACTGCAGCTGCAGCTTCACGTCCGAGCCGACGTTGCAGCCGCTCGCTCCGGTGCTGCCTCCGTCATCGTCGTCGCCGCAGGCGGCGAGCAGGCTGGAGCTGGCGAGCACGACCGCAGCGGCAGCCAGCCCGCGGCGCAAGGTGTTCTTCATGGCAGTTCCTTTCGGGCGGGGGGTGGAGCCGTCGTACGCCGCGCGACGCTGCCGGCGAGGACGGGCCGATCGGGGCGGCTCACGTCGCCGCTCCGGTCGGTAGGCGGTGCTGGACCAGGCGTTCGACCAGCACGGTCACGACGTACGCGACCAACCCGAGAACGATGGCGGCGCCGACGTAGGCCCACGCGCGGGCGTAGGCACTCGTCGCGGCGCTGGTGGAGATGAAGCTGCCGAGGCCGCCGCGCGGTCCGCCGAAGTACTCCGCGACGAGCGCGGAGATCACGGCGAGCGAGCTGGCGACGCGGATGCCGGTCAGCACGAACGGGGTCGCGGACGGCAACGTGAGGACGCGGAAGCGCTGCCAGCCGTTGGCGGCGGTCGCGTGCAGCAGGTCGCGGTGCAGCTGGGTGGTCTGGTGCAGGCCCCGGGCGCTGTTCACGTAGACCGGGACGAAGGCGGCGATCGCGGCGACCACCCGTCGGCCGTACTGGCTGTCCGCGCCGTACATGGAGTTCAGCACGGGCGCGAGCGCGACGATCGGGACGACGGCGAGGCCGGCGACGATCGGCCCGACCATGCCCTCGGCCCAGCCCAGCCAGGACGCGACCGCCGCGAGCAGCACGCCCACGATCGTGCCGGCGAGCAGCCCGATCGCGGCGTTGGTGCCGGTGATGGCGAACGCCTCGCGGATGACCGTGCTGTTCTCCGACCACTCCTCGCCGATCTCGGCCGGGCCGGGCAGGAGGTACGGCGACACCCCGACCACCGACACCAGGAACTGCCACACGGCCAGCACCAGCGCACCGACCACGAGCGGGGCGGCGACCCGGCCGACGAGGGTGAGCCCGGAGCGGTTCATCGCAGCTCCCGGCCGTCGCTGGAGACCGGCGACCCGTGCAGCACCTCGCGCACCTCGGTCACCCGGGCGAAGAACGCGGGGTCCTGGCGCAGCGCGTCGTCGCGGGGGACGTCGCGGGCGATGCCGGTGACCACCTCGCCGACGATCCGGCCCGGTCGCGGCGACATCACCACGACCCGGTCGGCGAGGAAGACGCCCTCGGGGATCGAGTGGGTCACGAAGACCACGGCGGCGCCGGTCTCGACGCTGAGCCGGGCGAGCTCGGCCTGCATCCGCTCGCGGGTCATCTCGTCGAGGGCGCCGAACGGCTCGTCCATGAGCAGCAGCCGCGGCTGCTCGGCCAGCGCGCGGGCGATCGCCACGCGCTGCTGCATGCCGCCGGAGAGCTGGTCGGGGTGGTGCCCGGCGAAGTCGCTGAGCCCGACCAGGTCGAGGAGGTACTCCACCCGCTCCTTGCGCTCGGGCCGCGAGAGCCCGTGCAGCTCCAGCGGCAGGGCGACGTTGCGCGCGACCGTGCGCCACGGCAGCAGGCCCGCCTGCTGGAAGGCGATGCCGTAGTCCTGGTCGCGCCGGGCCCGGGCAGGCGACTTGCCGAACACCTCGACGCTGCCCGACGTCGGCCGCTCGAGGTCGGCGACGACCCGCATCAGCGTGGACTTCCCGCACCCCGACGGGCCGAGCAGCGCGACGAACTCGCCGGCGGCGACCTCCAGGTCGACGTTGCTCAACGCCTCGACGACGCCCTGGCGGGTCTTGAAGGTCTTGGTCACCCCGCGTGCGGAGACCGCAGCGCTGCTGCCGGCGCCGTCGGCGGGCCCGGTGCCGGCCGGGGTGGAGGTCGTGGTCAGCTCGCTCATCGCGCCTCTCCTCGTCGGTACGGGCGCAGCAGCACCCCGATGACTGTGACGATCCCGCCGGCCACCAGGCCGAGGGCGACGGCGCCGAAGATCGGCGCCCAGGCCTTGGCCGGGTCGCCGGACGCCTGCCCGGCCAGGGAGACGAGCATCCGGCCGATGCCGTCCAGGTAGCCGGTCGAGACCTCCGCGACCACGGTGCCGACCACCGCGCTGGCCGCGCCGAGCCGCAGCGCGGGCAGCAGGTACGGCACCGCCGACGGGATGCGCACCCGCCGCAGTGTCGACCACCAGCCGGCCGCGTACACGTGGAACAGGTCGGCGTGGATCCGGCTGTGCGCCTGCAGCCCCCGCAGCGCACCGACGGCGACCGGGAAGAACGCCAGGTAGCTGGCGATCACGGCCACCGACAGCCACGGTGGCCAGTCCCAGCCGCCGATCTCGATGCGCGAGCCCCACGAGCGCACGACCGGGGCGAAGGCGATCAGCGGGATCGTCTGGCTGAGGATGATCCACGGCAGGAGCCCCCACTCGAGCACCCGCAGCCGGGCCATCGCCACCGCCAGCAGCAGGCCCACCGTCGTACCGACGAACCAGCTGACGCCCGCGATGCCGAGCGAGACCAGCGCGGCGTCGGCGACCGAGCGCCACAGCGGGTCGGCACCCGCCATGCTCGTGGTCGGCTCGCCGAGGCGCTGCACCATGTCCCACACGTGCGGCATCGCCAGGTCGGTGGTGCGCGGCAGCACCCGCTGCTCCCCGATGACCACGCCGTCCTCGGGGGCGAGCGCCTTGTAGCCCTCCCACACCCCCACGAGGGCGACCAGCCCGAGGACCGCGAGCACCACGGCGCGCGCCCAGCCGAGCACCCCGGGCAGCCGGGGCACCCGGACGTCGACCGACGCGGCGACCGCGGTGGCGTCGGTCGGGGCGGGGTCGAGCACGGCCTGGGTCTGGGTCTGGGTCACGTGCCGGTCACGCCTTCGCGACGACGTGCTCGCGCAGCGCCGGCATGATCGACTCGCCGTAGACCCGCAGCGTCTCCTCCTTGTTGTCGTGCTGGAGGTAGACGGCGAACTGGTCGACGCCGATGTCCTTGAGCTGCTTGAGCTTCTCGACGTGCGCCTCCGGCGGGCCGAGGATGCAGAACCGGTCGACGATCTCGTCGGGGACGAAGTCGACGTGGTCGTTGTCGGCCTTGCCGTGGGTGTTGTAGTCGTAGCCGGTGCGGCCCCGGATGTAGTCGATCAGCACCTGCGGGAAGTCCGCGCCCTCGCCGTACTTGTCGACGATGTCGGCGATGTGGTTGCCGACCATCCCGCCGAACCAGCGGGTCTGTGCCCGCATGTGGGTCCAGGACTCCTCGGTGTCCGGGCCGACGTAGGCCGGGGCGGCGACGCAGAAGGTGAGCGAGTCGGGGTCGCGGCCGGCGTCGGCCGCGGCCTTGCGGACCTGCTCGATCATCCACCTGGTCACGTCGACGTCGCCGAGCTGGAGGATGAAGCCGTCACCGACCTCGCCGGCCGTCTTCAGCGCGAGCGGGCCGTACGCCGCCACCCACACCTCGAGCGCGGAGGTGCGCGCCCACGGGAACTGCAGGGTCGCGCCGTTGTGCTCGACCGGCCGGCAGTTGCCCAGCTCGCGGATGACGTGGGTGGCCTCGCGGACCTCCTTGAGGGTGCACGGCCGGCCGTTGAGCACCCGCACCGCGGAGTCACCGCGGCCGATGCCGACGACCGTGCGGTTGCCGTACATCTCGTTGAGCGTGGCGAAGACCGACGCGGTCACCGTCCAGTCGCGGGTTGCCGGGTTGGTGACCATCGGGCCCACGATGACGCGGTTGGTGGCCCCGAGGATGGCCGAGTAGATGACGTACGGCTCCTGCCACAGCAGGTGGGAGTCGAACGTCCACACGTAGTCGAAGCCGTGCTCCTCGGCCTGCTTCGCGAGGCCGACGGTGCGCCAGGCGGGCGGATTGGTCTGCAGGACGACGCCGAAATCCATCGTTCTTCCCTTTCGTCGGTGCCTGCCGAGTCAGACGAGGTACTGGGTGAGGTCGCGCTTGAGGAACTGCCCGTGGCCCTTGGTGCCCTTGAACTCGCCGTCCTCGACGAGGACCCGTCCGCGGGAGATGGTCACGTCGACGTGGCCGTCGATCTCGAAGCCCTCCCAGGCCGAGTGGTCCATGTTCATGTGGTGGGTGCGGCCCTCGCCGATGCCGATCGAGGTGTGCCCGTTCGGGTCGTAGACGACGATGTCCGCGTCCGCTCCGGGCTGGACCACGCCCTTGCGCCCGTACAGGCCGAACATCCGCGCCGGCGTGGTCGAGATCAGCTCCACCCAGCGCGACAGCGAGATCCGCCCGTCGACGACGCCCTGGTAGAGCAGGTCGACGCGGTGCTCGATCGAGCCGATGCCGTTGGGGATCGCGCGGAAGTCGTCCTTGCCGAGCTCCTTCTGGTCCTTCATGCAGAAGGGGCAGTGGTCGGTCGAGACCATCTGCAGGTCGTTGGTGCGCAGGCCCTGCCACATCGCCTCGAGGTGGCCCTCCTCCTCCGAGCGCAGCGGCGTCGAGCAGACCCACTTGGCGCCCTCGAAGTCGCCCCACTCCTCGCTGCTGGCGCCGAGCTGCTTCTCCAGCGACAGGTAGAGATACTGCGGGCAGGTCTCGCCGAAGACGTTCTTGCCCTTGTCGCGGGCCCAGGCGACCTGCTCCACCGCCTGCTTCGCACTCATGTGCACGATGTAGAGCGGAGCCTCCGTCAGGTCGCTGAGCATGATCGCCCGGTGGGTGGCCTCCTCCTCCATCTGCCAGGCGCGGGCGATGCCGTGGTAGTACGGCGACGTCTTTCCGGACTCCGCGAGCTGGGCGGCGAGGACGTCGATGGCCGGCCCGTTCTCGGCGTGCATCATCGTCAGGAGCCCCAGTTCACGGGCCTTCTGCATCGCTCGCAGGATCTGCGCGTCGTCGCTGTAGAACACGCCCGGGTAGGCCATGAACAACTTGTAGGACGTGATCCCCTCGTCGACGAGGTTCTCCATGGCCTTGAGCGACTCGTCGTCGACGCCACCGATGATCTGGTGGAAGCCGTAGTCCACCGCGCAGTTGCCGTCGGCGAGCTCGTGCCAGTGCGCGAGCCCGTCCTCGACCCGCTCGCCGTACTTCTGCACCGCGAAGTCGATGATCGACGTCGTGCCGCCCCACGCGGCCGCCGTCGTCCCGGTCTCGAAGGTGTCGCTGGCGTAGGTCCCGCCGAACGGCAGCTGCATGTGCGTGTGGGCGTCGATCCCGCCCGGGATGACGTACTTCCCGGTCGCGTCGATCACCTTGTCGGCCGCCACCGGCCCCAGCGACTGGTCCCCCGGTGCCAGCAGCGCCACGATCCGCTCGCCGTCGACGAGGACGTCCGCCTCGACGGTGCCGGTGGCGTTCACGACCGTGCCGCCCTTGATCAGGATGGTGCTCACGTCAGACCTCCAACTCGTTGTCCTGCGTCGGGCCGGCGGGCGTCACGGCTGTGCGATCGCCGTGTAGGAGTCCGGCCGGCGGTCGCGGTAGAACTGCCAGTCGTCGCGCATCTGCTGGACCATGTCCATGTCGAGGTCGCGCACCAGGAGCTCCTCCTTCTCCGAGGAGCCGCGCTCGCCGACGAAGTTGCCGCGCGGGTCGATCACCTGGCTGGTGCCGTAGAAGTCGACCGCCTCGTCGCCGTACTCGTTGTCCTCGCGGCCGACGCGGTTCGGCTGGAGCACGAAGTAGCCGTTGGCGACCGCGGCGCACGGGCCCTCGACCTCCCACAGCCGGTTGCTGAGCCCGGGCTTGGTGGCGTTGGGGTTGAACACGATGTGCGCCCCGTTGAGGCCGAGCTCGCGCCACCCCTCGGGGAAGTGGCGGTCGTAGCAGATGTAGGTGCCGACCCGACCGACCGCGGTCTCGAAGACCGGGTAGCCCAGGTTGCCGGGGCGGAAGTAGAACTTCTCCCAGAACTTGTCGAGGTGCGGGATGTGGTTCTTGCGGTACTTGCCGAGGATCGTGCCGTCGGCGTCCACCACGACGGTGGTGTTGTAGTAGACGCCGGTCTGCTCCTCCTCGTAGATCGGGAGCACCATGACCATGCCGAGCTCCTTCGCCAGCGCGGCGAAGCGCTGCACGATCGGGCCGTCGGCCGGCTCGGCGTAGCGGTAGTACTTCTGGTCCTGGGTGATGCCGAAGTAGGGGCCGTAGAAGAGCTCCTGGAAGCACATCACCTGGGCGTCCTGGGCGGCTGCGTCACGGGCGAACTGCTCGTGCCGGTCGAGCATCGACTCCTTGTCGCCGGTCCAGGTGGTCTGGCTGATGGCTGCTCGCACGATGGTCAACGTGCACCTCCATGGTTCGGACGGGGGGATGGGCGGTGCCGAGATTCGTTATCCTTGGGGTTGAACATTTCGCTCCGATTTCTCGTCTGTCAAGGGTTTCGTCATTTCCCATCTCCGGGCAGGAGGTCCGACGGTGTCCCTGGGCCCCGACCTGTCCGCCCTCGACGACCGCTCCCCGTCGGGCATCGCCGGCGCCTTCAGCCGCGCGATCCGGGCCGGTGAGCTCGCCCCCGGCGACCGGCTGCCGACGGTGCGCGAGGTGGCCGCCGACCTCGGCGTCTCCCCGGCCACGGTGTCCGCGGCGTGGCAGGCCCTTCGTCGTACGGGCGTCGTGGTGTCGCGCGGCCGGGCCGGCACCTTCGTGCTCGACTCCCCGCTGCCCTGGCTGTCCCCGCGCCAACGCGGCCTCGTCGGCGCCGGGCCGGACGGCTTGCGCCTGGACCTCTCGCGCGGGACGCCCGACCCGCAGCTGCTGCCCTCGCTGGGCCCGGCGCTGCACCGGGTCTCCCAGCGCGCCGGCACGCTGGCCTACCAGGAGGAACCGGTCCTCCCGGAGCTGCGCGCGGTGCTGGAGGCGTCCTGGCCCTACGTCCCGGACGCGCTCACGGTCGTCGACGGCGCCACCGACGGCGTGGCCCGCACCCTCGAGCAGGTCGTCGGGTACGGCGACCGGGTGGTCCTCGAGTCGCCCGGGTTCCCGCCGTTCTTCGACCTCGTCGAGGCACTCGGCGGGGAGGTCGTCCCGGTCGAGCTCGACGAGCGCGGGGTCCGCCCCGACTCGCTGCGCCGCGCGCTCGACGCGAAGCCGTGCGCCGTCGTCCTGCAGCCGCGCGCGCAGAACCCGACCGGGGTCGCGCTCGACCCGGACCGTGCCGCGCAGCTGGTGCGCGTGCTGCGGCGGCACGCCCACGAGCTGCCGTGGGTGGTCGAGGACGACCACTCCTCCGGGATCAGCACGGCCAGCGACGTCACCCTGGCGACCCGGCTGCCGGAGCGGGTCGTGCACATCCGCTCGTACTCCAAGTCGCACGGGCCCGACCTGCGCATCGCCGCGATGTCCGGACCCTCGGAGATCATCGACCGGGTGGTCGCGCGGCGCATGCTGGGCCCGGCATGGACGTCACGCATGCTGCAGACGATCCTGCTCGACCTGCTGACCTCGGCCCAGGCGCTCGACGAGGTCGGCGAGGCCCGGCGGCAGTACTTCGCCCGCCAGCGCACCCTCGTGGCCTGCCTCGCCGAGCAGGGCCTGGTCCTGCCGCCGCCCGACGGCATCAACCTGTGGCTGCCGGTGCGCGACGAGCGCGCCGCGCTCGTCCACCTCTCCGCCTCCGGCATCCGCGTCGCCGGAGGTGCCCCCTTCCTCGCCGGGGAGAACGGCGCCGCCGACGGCTCCCCCGGCGCGGCGTTCGTCCGGGTCACCTCCGGCCTGGTCTCCCCCGACGACGCGGCCGAGGTCGCGGCGGCGCTGGCCGAGGCCGCGCGGGCCGGGTAGCCGGGTAGTCGGGTAGTCGGGTAGTCGGGTAGTCGGGAAAACGACACCGACCCGCCGCTGTGACAGCGACGGGTCGGTGCGTGGAGCGGTGCGTCAGGCGGGGAAGCCCTCGCCGGACTCGGCGAGCTTGCGCAGCCACGGGGTGGCCTCGAAGCGCTCGCCGTACCTGGCGGCCAGCTCGTCGGCCCGCGCGAGGAACGCGTTGAGGCCGACCTCGCCGGTCGCCTTGTCCTCGTAGCCGACCATGAACTGCACGGCGCCACCGGTCTGCGGCGGGAAGCCGATGCCCATGATGGAGCCGATGTTCGCGGCGGCGGCGGAGGTGATGACGCCCTCCTCGAAGCACTTCGCGGTCTCGAGCGCCTCGGCGAACAGCATCCGGTCGCGCACGTCCTGGATGTCGGGCTGCTCCTCGGCGACCGGGAACACCTCGGAGAGGCCCTCCCAGATCGACAGGCGCTTGCCGGTCTCCTGGTCGTAGTCGTAGAAGCCGGCCTTCTTGAGGCGGCCCGGACGACCCAGCTCGAGCATCTTCTCGACGACCTTGATGCCCGGGTGCTCCGTGGTCATCGTGCCGTCACCCTTCTCGGCAGCCTCGCGGGTGGCCTTGGCGATCTTGCCCATGAGCTCGAGGTTGAGCTCGTCGGACAGCTGCAGCACCGGGGCCGGGTAGCCGGCCGACGAGGTGGCGCGCTCGATCGTCCACGGCGCGACGCCCTCGGCGAGCATCGCCATGCCCTCGTTGACCATGAAGCCGATGACGCGCGAGGTGTAGAAGCCACGGCTGTCGTTGACCGTGATCGGCGTCTTGCGGATCTGCTGCACGACGTCGATCGCGCGGGCGAGGCTCTCCTCGGAGGTCTCCTTGCCGGAGATGATCTCCACCAGCGGCATCTTGTCGACCGGCGAGAAGAAGTGCAGGCCGATGAAGCGCGGGCGGTCGGCCTCGTTCTCCAGGCCGGCCGCGAGCTCGGTGATCGGCAGGGTCGAGGTGTTCGAGCACAGCAGCGCGTCGGGCGCGAGGTGCGGCAGGATCTCGGCGAACACCTTGGCCTTGAGGGCCGGGTCCTCGAAGACGGCCTCGACCACGAGGTCCGCGCCCGCGGCGGCGGACGGGTCGTCGGTCGCGGTGATCCGGCCGAGCAGCTCGGCCTTCTTCTCCTCGGTCGACTTGCCGCGGCTGATCGCCTTGTCGAGCAGGCCCTCGGAGTAGGACTTGCCGCGCTCGGCAGCCTCGACCGAGACGTCCTTGAGGACGACCTCGACGCCGGCCCGGGCGAGGACGTAGGCGATGCCCGCACCCATCATGCCGGCGCCCAGGACGACGGCCTTCTTCGCCTGGTAGGGCTCGATGCCCTTGGGGCGCAGCGAGCCGGAGTTGATCGCCTGCAGGTCGAAGAAGAACGCCTGGATCATGTTCTTCGAGTTCTGGTTGACGATCAGGTTCGCGAGGTAGCGAGACTCGATCCGCGAGGCGGTGTCGAAGTCGACCTGCGCACCCTCGACCGCGGCCGAGAGGATCGCCCGCGGGGCCGGGTAGTCGGCGCCCTTGAGCTGCTTGCGGAGCAGGGCCGGGAAGGCGGGCAGGAAGCCGGCCAGCGCCGGGGACTTCGGGGTGCCGCCGGGCATCTTGTAGCCGGGCGCGTCCCACGGGTTGAGGGCGGCCTCGGGGTTGGCCTTGATCCACGCCTTCGCGGCGGGGACGAGCTCCTCCTGGGTCTCGACGACCTCGTCGACGACGCCCTTCTTCAGCGCCGCCTGCGGGTTGAACTGCGTGCCCTGGAGCAGCACGTCCATCAGCGCGGTCTGCAGGCCCCACTTGCGCACGGCGCGGGTGACGCCGCCACCGCCGGGCAGCAGGCCGAGGGTCGCCTCGGGCAGGCCGAGCTTGATCTTCGAGTCGTTGACGACGATCCGGTGCTGGGCGGCGAGGGTGATCTCGTAGCCACCACCGAGCGCGGCGCCGTTGATCGCGGCGACGACCGGCCTGGGGAACAGCTCGAGGCGGCGCAGCGCCTTCTTGACGTTCTCCGCCATCTCGAAGACGTCCTGGGCGTCGTCCTTGGTGGCGGTGACCATCCGCTTGAGGTTGCCGCCGGCGAAGAAGGTCTTCTTGGCCGAGGCGATGACGACGCCGGTGACGTCGTCCTGCTCCTCGTACAGGCGCTCGACGGCCTCGGCCATCGAGGTGATGTACAGCTCGTTCATCGTGTTCGCGCTCGCGGTCGGGTCGTCGAGCGTGAGGGTGACGATGCCGTCGGCGTCGCGGTCGTACCGGACCGCGGTCTGCGTGTCAGTGCTCATGTCTTCTTTCGGTTCCGTGAAAGTTCGAGAGGTCGGGACGAGACGCTCAGACGCGCTCGACGATGGTCGCGATGCCCATGCCGCCGCCGACGCAGAGCGTGGCGAGGCCGCGGCGCAGGTCGCGCCGCTCGAGCTCGTCGATCAGGGTGCCGAGGATGATCGCGCCGGTCGCACCCAGCGGGTGGCCCATGGCGATCGCGCCGCCGTTGACGTTGGTGATGTCGTGGCTGATGCCCATGTCGCGCATGAACCGCATGGCGACGGCGGCGAACGCCTCGTTGATCTCGAACAGGTCGATGTCGCCGACCTCGAGGCCGGCCTTGGCCAGCGCCTTGCGGGCGGCCGGGGCCGGACCGGTGAGCATGATGATCGGGTCCGCACCGGAGACCGCGGTGGCGATGATGCGCGCCCGCGGGGTCAGGCCCAGGTCCTTGCCGACCTGCTCGTTGCCGATCAGGGTCAGCGACGCGCCGTCGACGATGCCGGAGGAGTTGCCGGCGTGGTGGACGTGGTTGATCTTCTCGAGCCAGTGGTACTTCTCGAGCGCCACGTCGTCGAAGCCGGCGTCCGCGCCGAGCTGGGCGAAGGACGGCTTGAGGCCGGCGAGGCCCTCGACGGAGGTGTCGGGGCGGA
Organism: Nocardioides sp. J54; assembly: GCF_000519005.1. Lineage (GTDB taxonomy): Bacteria > Actinomycetota > Actinomycetes > Propionibacteriales > Nocardioidaceae > Nocardioides. Next base: position 73,966 of record NZ_JAER01000008.1, read on the forward strand.
CGGTCTCGTCGCGGTCGAGGATGGTCAGGCCGCTGACGTCCTTGACCGGGATGACCGCGTTGTCGAAGTAGCCGTTGGCCCACGCCTTGGCGGCGCGGTGGTGCGACTCGGCGGCGAACGCGTCGACGTCCTCGCGGCTCCAGCCCTCGATCGTCGCGATCAGGTCGGCGCCGATGCCCTGCGGCACGAAGCCCGCCTTGAACGCGGTGGCCGGGTCGGACGCCCAGGCGCCGCCGTCGGAGCCCATCGGGACGCGGCTCATCGACTCGACGCCGCCGGCGAGGATCAGGTCCTCGAAGCCACCGCGGATGCGGCTGGCGGCCTGGTTGACGGCCTCGAGGCCGGAGGCGCAGAAGCGGTTGAGCTGGACGCCCGCGACGGTGTCCGGCAGGCCGGCCGCGATGGCGGCGGTCTTGGCGATGTCGCCACCCTGGTCACCGATCGGCGACACGACGCCGAGGACGACGTCGTCGATCCGGTTCGGGTCGAGACCGGGGTTGCGCTCCTGCACGGCGTCGATCAGTCCGACGGCGAGGTCGACCGGCTTCACCTCGTGGAGGGAGCCGTTGGCCTTGCCCCGACCGCGCGGCGTGCGGAGGTGGTCGTACACGAATGCTTCTGCCATGACCGTCCTTGTGTCCTGGTTCCAGTGGCGGTGTGGCGGCGTCGCGAGGCGCGCCGCGCACGGGATGGATCTCCCTTGGGAACGATTGTGACACTATTACTGTCATGGTCAAGAGCGAGGGCCCGGCAGGTGATGCGACGCACACCACTCCCGGGGGGCAGGGCGACGAGGACCTGCTGACCCTGGAGGAGCTCACCCGGCGCACCGGGCTGAGCGTGCGCACGGTGCGCTTCTACACCTCCCGCGGCCTGGTGCCGCCGCCGATCCGTCGTGGTCGGTCGGGCTACTACAGCGCCGAGCACGTCGCCCGGATCGAGCTCGTCCTCGAGCTGCAGAGCCACGGCTTCACGCTCTCGGCCATCGAGCGGTACGTCGCCGGCATCCCCGACGACGCGACGCCCGAGGACATCGCACTGGCGCGCACCATGCTCGCGCCCTGGCAGTCCGACCTGCCGGTCGAGATGGACCGGGCCCAGCTCGAGCAGAAGGCGGGACGCGAGCTCTCCGACGACGACGTCGCGACCCTGCAGGCCCTCGGCGTGATCCGGATCCGCGGCTCGAAGTACCTCGTCGCCACGAACCAGCTCGCCATCGGCGTGCGCCTCATCGAGCTCGGTTTCCCGCGCGAGGTGGCGGTCGCCGCGGCCGCGGTCTACCAGGAGCACGGCGAGCAGATGGCCAAGGAGCTCTACGACGTCGTCAACGACAAGCTCGCGCCCCTGTACGACGACGCGGCCACCTCGGAGCACTACCGCGAGATCATGGAGCGCCTCAAGCCGCTGTCCGTCGGCGGCCTGGTCACCGCCTACGAGGCCGCCGTCGCCCGCGCGGCCCGGCTCCCCCGCCGCCGCGGCGATTGACCGCACGAGGGAGAGCGGCAGGGGACTCCTCCTGCCTGCCTGCCTGTCAGGAGGGCGCGACGCCGGTCAGCCGGAAGCTGCCGTCCTCAGCGGAGCGTCCGGCAAGACGGGCGAAGCTCGTCGAGGACGCGATCCCCGCTCGTCGTCAGGTGCGGCAGGTCGACCACCTGCCGGGCGAGCTCGGGCACGTCGAGCAGCAGCGACCACGTCAGGTCGGTCATGAACCTGTGGGTGCCGGCGTGCCCGCTCTCGTCGCGCATCGCGCGCAGGTAGGCCTCGTCACACCGGACGTCCCTCATCCTCACGCGAGCAGGTCCTTCGCCATGACCGCCACCATCAGTCGGTGGCGTCAGACTTCTTCGACGTCGCAGTTCTGGAGGCTCGTCCGACTGACGAGCTCGTAGGCCCGGTCACTCAGCCTCAGCCGGAAGTCCTCAGCCAGGCTCACGTCGTCGTCAGCACTGCCCGTGACCTGGAGCCAGCGGAACGTCGGCAGCTCGAGCGAGGGGTCGATGAGTGCTTCCTCGTCAACCGTCACGTCGGCCTCGGCAAGCGCATATCCGCTCAGGTCGGACTCCTCCAGGATCGACGCGAGGCGCTCGGTCACGAGGTAAACGGGAAACACCTCGAGGAGGTCGTCGCCGAGCCACCCCGTGAGGGTGATGTGGAAGCGCACCACTCGCGGAGGGTGTACGGAGGTGTCGAGCTCACCGCGTTCCCCGATCTCTCCGGGGACCTCGGGTTCCAAGATGAAGGACATGGAGAGGATCCTTCCTCATCAGACCGGCGGGTTGAACAGGTGGCCGAACTTCTTGTCGATCTCTGTCGCGAAGTCCAGGAGCTCCTGCTGGGTTGCGGCAGGATGGGTCCGGTAGAAGCGGTTCCACTCCTTGCGGATGGCACTCAGGTGCACGGTGTTGTTGACGTCCCGAGGGATTCCTCGCAGGTTCTCGATCGAGTGGAGCTCGTCCTGTGAGACCACACCCGGGTACCTGCGGCTCACCTGTCGCTCGACCGCGTGGTGGACGACCGTCTCGCTCATGTCGACATCCGGGTTCGCCGACGAGAACGTGTTTCGGTAGTTGTGGTCGCTCGTGTTGCCGAACGTCGCCCTGTAGTCCGGAGCCCGTCCCGGGTTGCCGGTCAGGGCGGACGCGGCCCTGTCCGTCGCGTCGATGTCGTCCGCGTTGCGCGCCGTCCGACGACCCTGTCGACGCAGCTGGCCGCCGACGCCGTCGCCCATGTTGCGGAAGCCCTTGACGAAGGCCTCCATGATGTCGTCCCACACCTTGCGGTTCACGTCGTCTCCCTCAGCCGCCGGTGACGTTCAGGCTCATCAGGTCGGCGAGGAGCTGCTCGGTGCGGTCCTCGATGTCAGCCGCGTTGACCTCCAGCTCGGCCGATGCCTGGTCGAGCGCGGCGAGGTCCGCCATGAAGCGCCCGGGGTCGGCACCCGTGGCCTCGACGATCGGCGAGTCCAGGACGGCCATCACGATCGCCGGCACCTGCTCGGCCAGCGGCTCGATGACCATCGGCAGGACGATGCCCATCGCCTCCTCCATCGCGATGTCCATGGCGGCGTTGAGGAGCGCCTTCTTCGCGAGGATCACGGCCACGGCGCCCGGTGCGGTGAACGGGTTGGTCAGCATCGCCGCCACCGTGACGGCCGTGGAGGTGACGTCAATGATCACCTTGGTCTTGAGCGCGGTGACGACCCCGGCCGCGATGTCGACGCCGGTCGCGGCGGGGTCGATGACGCCGACCAGCTTCTGCAGGTTCTGCGACCGGTTGGCGTTCCACGCCGCGACGTACGCGAGTCCCGCCTCACCCTCGAGGGAAGCGGCGAGCTCGCCGTTGATCTTGTTGTCGGTGCGCTGGATGACGTCCTCGAGGTCGCCGCCGTAGGCGCGCAGCATCTCTGCACCCCGGCGCATCTCGTCCTCGTCGAGGTCGGGCCACTCGAAGCCCAGCTTGTCCATGATCCAGACCAGGCCGTCCGGCAGCATGATCCCCACGGCAGCGTTTCCCTTCGGTCAGACGGGTGTGCCCGACGACTCCTTCCCGAGGTGCGTCGTGGCAAACCCGGGGGCGACGAGCCGCGGCCGCCCTGGCCGCCGGACCGAAGGGTCCGTGGCTCAACGAGCGCGGGAGCTGAACCCCGCCGCGCTGTGGCCACCACCGGATCCGGTGCCACGCGAGCGCGAGCGGCCGCGGCCGCCACCCGAGCGCTGACCGGCCGGCTTGCCGCCCTGGCCCCCGGTGCGGGCCTGGCCCGAGCGCTGCCCGCCCTGGCGCGAGCCGCCCCCGGCGGTCGGGCCGGACTGCTTCGCGGCCGGCTTGCGACCGGAGCGGCGTCGGCCGCCGCCACCGTTGCCGCCCTTGCCGCCGCCCTGGGGGGCGGCCGGCGTCAGGTCGATCCCACCGGGGCGGGAGCGCTCGCCGGGGGCGAGGTCCTGCAGCAGCGGGTGGTCCGGCGCGGTGATCCGGGTGGTGGTCGGCTTGATCCCGGCGGCCCGGGTGAGCGCGCGTACGTCGCCGCGCTGCTCGCTGGTCATCAGCGTCACCACGGTGCCGGCGGCACCGGCGCGGGCCGTGCGGCCGGACCGGTGCAGGTAGGCCTTGTGCTCGGCGGGCGGGTCGGCGTGGACGACCAGCGACACGTCGTCGACGTGGATGCCGCGGGCCGCGATGTCGGTGGCGACGAGCGTGGTCGCCGTGCCGCTGTGGAAGGCCTCGAGGTTGCGGGTGCGCGCACCCTGGCTCAGGTTGCCGTGCAGGTCGACGGCCGGCACGCCGTTCTTGTTGAGCTGGCGGGCCAGCGCCTTCGCACCGTGCTTGGTGCGGGTGAAGACGACGGTGCGGCCGGGCGCACTGACCAGGTCGAGGAGCACCGGCAGGCGCTGCTCGCGCTCGACGTGGAGCACGTGGTGGTCCATCTTCGCCACGGGCGACTGGGCCGAGTCGGCCTCGTGCACGGCCGGCTCGTCGAGGTAGCGCTTGACCAGGACGTCGATCGCGTTGTCGAGCGTGGCGGAGAACAGCATCCGCTGGCCCGACTTCGGCGTCTGGTCGAGGAGGCGGCGCACGGCCGGCAGGAAACCGAGGTCGGCCATGTGGTCGGCCTCGTCGAGCACGGTCACCTGCACGTCGGCGAGGCTGCAGTGGCCCTGGCCGATGAGGTCCTCGAGCCGGCCGGGGCAGGCGATGAGGACGTCGACGCCGTTGCGCAGGGCGGTGACCTGCGGGCCCTGGCCGACGCCGCCGAAGACGGTCGTCGTGCGGAGGCCGGCGGCCTCGGCGAGCGGGGCGACGGTGGCCGAGATCTGGGTGGCGAGCTCGCGGGTGGGGGCGAGCACGAGGGCACGCGGCCGCTTCGGGGCCGGCCGGCGCGTCGTACCGGACGCGAGGCGGGCGACGAGCGGCAGCCCGAAGGCGTAGGTCTTGCCCGACCCGGTGCGGCCGCGGCCGAGCACGTCGCGGCCGGCGAGCGAGTCGGGCAGCGTCGCTGCCTGGATCGGGGTGGGAACGGAGATCTGGGCGGCGTCGAGGACGGCGAGCAGGTCAGTGGGTACGCCGAGGTCGGCGAACGTGGACGTCACAGGTGGTTCTCTCCGGGGAGCGCAGCGCAGAGCGCGGCGATTCCCCTCAGCTGGGCGTCTCGCCGTGCTGCCCGTCTGGTGACGGGGCGGTGAAGCGGTGCCTCTGTCGAGGGGCGCTGCGCGTGAGCGGTGCGCCGGGACCCGGGGCAAGACTGGCCGGGTCGGTGCGACCAGCCTAGGGCCCCGGGGTCCGCGGCGGTGAATCGGCGGCGGTGGCGTCAGCCCTCGTCGGTGACCTGGACGGCGGCGCCGCGCTCGATCAGGCCGTCGACGTCCTCGACGCCCCACGCCGCGAGCGCGTCGCGGGTGTGCGCACCGGCGACCGGGGCCGGCGGCAGCGAGAGCGAGGCCTTCGTCCGCGAGAACCGCGGGGCCGGCTGCGGCTGCAGCACGCCCTCGTGCTCGACGAAGACCTCACGCGCCTTGATGTGCGGGTGGTCCCTGGCCTCGCTGATCCGCAGGATCGGCGCGACGCACGCGTCGGTGCCGTCGAAGACCGCGCACCACTCGTCGCGGGTCTTCTGCTTGAACGTCGAGGCGATGAGCTCGCGCAGCTCGTCGGTCTTCTCGAGGTCCCAGCGGTCGGGGGCGACGTCGGCGATGCCGAGCAGCTTGAGGAACTCGTCGTAGAACTGCGGCTCGAGCGCGCCGACGGACATGTGCTCGCCGTCCGCGGTCTCGTAGATGTCGTAGTAGGGGGCACCACCGTCGAGCAGGTTGGACGCCCGCTCCTCCTTGAAGCCGCCGCCGGCGAGGAAGGCGGCCGTCATCGCGTTGAGGTTGGCGGTGCCGTCGACGATGGCCGCGTCGACGACCTGGCCCTTGCCGGAGGCCTTCGCCTCGAGGACCGCGGCGAGGATGCCGATGACGAGGTAGGTCGACCCGCCCCCGAAGTCACCGACCAGGTTGCCCGGGAACTGCGGCTTCTCCTTGACCTGGCCCAGGCCGTGCAGCGTGCCGGTGATCGCGATGTAGTTCATGTCGTGGCCGGCGGCGTGCGCCCACGGGCCGTCCTGGCCCCAGCCGGTCATCCGCCCGTAGACCAGGCGCGGGTTGCGCTCGTGGCAGGCCTCCGGACCGAAGCCGAGCCGCTCGGCCACCCCCGGGCGCATGCCCTCGACCAGCACGTCGGCCTGCTCGACCAGGTCGAGCACGGTCCTGACCGCCTCGGGGTCCTTGAGGTTGAGCGCCACGCTGGGCCGGCCGCGGTTGAGGAGGTCGTGCGACCCTCCGGTCAGCATCTGCCCACCGGGCCGCTCCACGCGGATCACGTCGGCGCCGAGGTCCGCGAGGATCATGCAGGCGTGCGGGCTGGGCCCGATGCCCGCGATCTCGACGACCTTCAGGCCCTTGAGCGGACCGGTTCCCTGACCAAGCTCGAACGTCATGGGCAGATCATGACACGGATCGTGACAGTGTTGGTGTCACGGTCGGCTGTTGTCCACTCCTCGGCACGAGCCACCGCCGCTGGTTGAGGTACGAGGCGCGCTAGCGCCGAGCCTCGAAACCAGCGGCCCCGATGCACCGGACCGTGCCCGCCCCAGCCCGCCACGCAGGCCCGGAGGTTTCGAGGCTCGGCCGCGGGCGGCCTCGCACCTCAACCACCGGGAGTTGCGCTCGGACCACCTACGTCAGTCTCGCCGCCAGGCGGACTGTGCCACCCACCGGAGCCAACTGCGCGCGCGGCAGCGTGGCGCCCGCGCCGGAGGCGCGTCGAGGGCCAGTGCGGGCCGAGCTTGCGAGTGCCTGCGCGCCGCCCTCGACAGGCGACACGCTCGCGCTGGCGCAATCAGCCAGGGCTGACGATTCTCTCCAGCTCGAAGTGCATGGGGTCGGTCCAGGCCCAGTCGCCGCCCCAGGCAAAACCCCAGTACTTGAAGATCGCGACGACCTCGCGGTTCATCTGGCCGACGGTGCCGCGCTGGTTGCCGGGGACGTTGAAGTCGAGGGCCAGGCCGAAGGAGTGGTTGGAGAGCTTGGTGGAGCCGGCGATGAAGCGGGGGTAGTAGCAGCCGGCGTACTCGTCGGCGTGGATCTCCTTGGCGAGGCCGCGCTTGACGACCTCGATCAGGGCGGCGCGCAGCTGGGGCATCATGTGCTTGTTGCAGGTGACGCGGCCCAGGATCGGGACCTGCTCGGTGACGATGTAGCTGCGCACCCAGGCCGGGTCGGGGGCGATCCGGCCACCGCCGATCGGGGTGTAGCGGTAGGTGCCGACGGCGTCGCGGAACGCGCCGACGGGCACGACGTTCTGGAAGGTGCCGAGGTCGAGGCCCTCGCTGGCGACGATGTCGAGCGCGGTGATGGAGAACCGCTCCTTTCCGAAGGCCTTCTCGATCCGCTCGCGGACGGCCTGCGGGGAGGCGATGCCGGTGTTGATCAGGACGGCGTTGTTCTCCGGCAGGCCGAGCTCCTCGCCCCACCGGGAGTTGATCATGACGTCGACGCTCTCGACCTCGGCCGGGGACCAGGCGCCGACGTGGAGGCGCTGCTTGCCGATCTGGAGGTAGCCCTCCCCGTCGATGGGCAGCTCCTTCTGGAGGTGGTCCATGACGGCCACCTCGCCGCCGGCGATGCGGTCCCACTGCTCCTGGAACTCGGCGCTGCGACTGCCGGTGAAGCCGCGGTAGGCGGCGCCGTCGACCGCGGCGACGTTGTAGACCTTGCCGTCGACGGTGAAGCTTCCGTACGACAGCAGGGTGTGCGCGGCGACGCCCTTGTTCTTCTTGACCTTGACCCCGAGGAGCTTGTCGACGTCCTCGTCGGGGATGGTCTCGTCGCTCACGAGCAGCAGGTCGTCGCCGTACTGGGTGCCGGTGAACTCGCCGGGCGCCGCGACGGCGTGCGCGGGGTCGAGGGCGTCCTCGGGGACCGGCTCGGTCGAGGCCGCGGCCTTGCTCGGCTCACCGCCGTCGGCCTGGCCCTGGTCGGCGTCGGCGCACCCGGCGAGCAGGGCGGCGACGAGCACGGCCGACACCGCGGCCGCCCGTGCAGCACCCGTCCTCGCGCGTCGCGCCAGCCCCATGGCCCCTTCCCCGCCACCGGTCCTCCCGGCAGTCCTCCCGGAACGAGGGTAACGCCTGCCCACCACCGCAGGTGCCGGAACCGGCTCGCCCCGGACCAGCGTCAGCCGAGGACGCGCATCGCGATCCACGCGATGTCGTCGGCGGTGCGCGCCGGGTCGGCCGAGGGCTGCATGACGTGGCTGAGCACGACCCGGACGACCATGTCGATGCTCGCGTCGAGCCGCTGGGGCGGCAGCTGGACGTCGTAGGCCGCCACCCGCTCGCGGATGACGAGCTTGGCGCCCTCGAGGAGGTACTCCGAGTGCGTGGTCAGCAGCGGGAGGAGCTCGGTGTCGGCGCCGTGGGTCGCGGAGACGACGGCGTGCAGGAGCGCGTTGTCCTCGGCGTACTCCAGGACCCGCTGCGCGGAGTCCCGAATGGCCGCAATGAGGTCGTCGGGGTGGGCGTCGAAGGACTGGGCCACCCCGTCGAGGAAGCGGTCGAGCTCGCGCATGACCATCGCCTCGGCGAGGTCGTTCTTGGTGCCGATCTCGTTGTAGACGGTCTGGCGGCTGACCCCGGCGTGGTCGGCGAGGCGGGCCATGGTGACCCGCCCCCACCCGTCGGTGGTCATGACCTGCACGGCCGCCTCGAGGAGCCGGTCCCGCAGCGACGGGGGCGCGGCCGCGAAGGCCCCCGCCACCCCGTCACCGGGACGTCCGGCCACGACGGACACCAGCTCCCTCAGCCCTCGAGCGACAGGGCCAGCACGGGGCAGGCCTGCACGGCGGCGTAGACGTGGGCGCGGTCGGACTCCTCGGGCGAGTCGTCGAGGACGTTGACCTTGTCCTCGTCCTCGTCCACCTCGAAGTAGTCGTTGGCCATGGCCTCGCACATGCCGAGGCCCTCACACTTGTCCAGGTCGGCGATGATCTTCATGTCTCAGGCCTGCACCTTCTCGGGGTCGAACGGGATGAAGTCGATCTTCTCGCGAACCCCGCAGTCAGGACAGAACCAGTCGTCCGGGATCTCGCTCCACGCCGTGCCGGCGGGGAAGCCCTCGTGCTCGTCACCGGCCGCGACCTCGTAGGTGTAGGAGCAGCCGGGGCACTTGGCCGCGAGCACCTCGCCCTCGAACTTCTGCGCGAAGAGGTCCTCGGTCTTGACGTTGTGCTGCGACGGCGGCGGGAACTTGGCGAGGTACTTCGCCTCCTTGCCCGGCTTGATGTTGGCGAGGGTGACGTCGCCGTCGAGGTGGTCGACGACCCGCTTGTCCATGACCTTGCGCCACAGCGGCGGGATGAGCGCCAGGTCGATCATGCCGGCGTACCCGGTCGGCAGCGCCGGCGACTCCTTGAAGTCGCGCAGCGTCTGGTAGCGCCGGGTCGGGTTGGCGTGGTGGTCGCTGTGGCGCTGCAGGTGGTAGAGGAAGACGTTGGTGACGATGTTGTTCGAGTTCCACGAGTGCATCGGAAGGACCCGCTCGTAGCGCTGGCGCTCGCCGACCTTCTGCCGCTTCATGCCGTAGTGCTCGAGGTAGTTGACGATCTCGAGCAGGGAGAAGCCGACGACCATCTGCAGCAGGAGGAACGGGATGGTGCCCGGTCCCCACAGCGCGATCACGGTGCCGAAGAGGACGACCGACATCAGCCAGGCGTTGAGGACGTCGTTGCCCCAGTGGAAGGGGTGGGTCTTCTTGCGGGCGTAGCGCCTGGACTCCAGCGACCACGCGCTCTTCAGCGACCCGGAGACGGTGCGGAACCAGAAGGTGTAGAAGTTCTCACCCAGCCGGCTCGAGGCGGGGTCCTCCGGGGTGGCGACGCGCACGTGGTGGCCGCGGTTGTGCTCGATGTAGAAGTGGCCGTAGAAGGACGGCGCCAGCGCGATCTTGGACAGCCAGCGCTCGACGGACTCCTTCTTGTGGCCGAGCTCGTGGGCGGTGTTGATGCCGATGCCGCTGATCATGCCCAGCGACAGGGTGATGCCGATCTTGTCGACCACGGAGAGGTCGAAGTCGCGGACCAGGTCGGCGCTGACGTTGGTGGCCACCCAGTCGGTGAGGCCGAGCAGGTCGGCGACGCCGGCGACCGGGTTGCCGCCCGCGACCATGTACATCACGCCGAAGAAGGCGAGGTACTGCAGCGGGAGGTACATGAAGACCACCCAGCGGTAGTACTTGTCGTTCTCCAGCTCCTCGATGACGTCGTCCGGCGGGTTCGTCGGGTCGAGGCCGGCCAGCAGGTCGAGCACGGGGATAACGCCGAAGACGAGGATCGGGCCGATCCAGAGCACCCAGGCCCAGCCGAGCTCGGCGTAGGTGAGGAACGCGATCACGGCGAACCCGGGGATGAGCAGCCCGAGCAGCCAGAGGTAGCGCTTCTTGTCCTTCCACTTCTCGGTGGAGCCCTCGGGGACGGTCTGTCCGATGTCGGTCGGTCCGGTCATGTGTCTGCCTTCCATCCGGGCGACGGCCGTTGTCGCTTGACAAGAAGGTACGAGTTGTAAAGACGTTTGACAAGAGGGCGGCAGTTGTAAAGTTGGGTCACGGGTCAGCGGACCGCGGCGCCCACCCGGACCGGGAGGTGCTCGAACCCGCGGAGCACCCGGGTGCGTCGCGGCTGCGGGGTCCCGCTGAGCCGCAGGTCCGGGAAGCGCTCGTACAGCGCACGCAGGGCGACGGCGGCCTCCAGGCGGGCGAGGCTGGCGCCGAGGCAGTAGTGCACGCCGGCGGAGAAGGCGACGTGCTGGTCGGCGTTCGCCCGGGTGACGTCGAAGGTCGCGGGGTCGTCGAACACGGCGGGGTCGCGGTTGGCGCCGCCGAGGTAGAGCAGGATGCCGTGGCCCGGCTGGTACGGGCGGCCGGCGACCTCGGTCTCGCGGAGCGCGACCCGCATCGTCAGCTGCACCGGCGACTGGTGCCGGAGCACCTCGTCGACGGCATTGGGCCAGCCCTCGGGGTGGTCCAGCAGCCAGCGCAGCTGGTCGGGGTGCCGGTCGAGGAGCACGACGGCGTTGCCGATCAGGTTGACGGTGGTCTCGAAGCCGGCCGCGAGCACCAGCAGGCCGACCTGGTGCAGCTCGGTGCGGTCGAGGCGGTCCGGCCCGTCGAGCCGCGCGAGCTGGCTGATCAGGTCGTCGCCGGGGTCGGCCGTGATCCGCTCGACGTGGCCGGCGAACCAGGTGTGCAGCTCGCGCAGCGCCGTCTCCGCGCGGCGGTACTGCCCCCACGACAGGCCGGGGTCGAGGGTGACCGCGGCCTCGTTGCCCAGTTGCAGCAGGCGGCCGCGGTCGTCGGCAGGGACGCCGAGCAGGTCCGCGATGACGGTCACGGGCAGCTGCGCGGCGTAGTCCTCCACGAGGTCCAGCTCGTCGTCGGCACGGTCGGCGATCGCGTCCAGCAGCTCCGTCGCGACGTCGGCGACCCGGTCGCCGAGCCGGCCCACCTTGCGCGCGGTGAACGCCCGCGCGACCTGCTTGCGGTAGCGGGTGTGCAGCGGCGGGTCGACGGCCAGCATCGACGGCGGGTCGACCGGGCCGAGCGCCTCCGGGTCGATCACCTTGTGGTGCAGCCACTGCAGCGGGCGCGGGAGCTCGCCCTGGCCGCCGGCGGTGCCGAAGGCGTCGCTGCGCAGCACCTCGTTGCACACGGCGTGGTCGACGCTGGCCGAGATCACCTCGTTGGCGCTGACCGGCCCGCGTGCGCGGAGCTCCTCGTAGGCAGGGAAGGGGTCCTCGCGCAGCGCCGGGTCGACGACCATCCGGCTGATCAGGTCGCCGCGGCGGGCACCGCGGTGGATCAGCGCGCACTGGAGGCCGTGCGCCAGCCCCCACGCGACGAAGGACCGGGGCGTGTCCAGCGCCCGTCGTGCCGTGCTGCGCCCGGGCGCCTGGCTCGTCGTCATCGTCCCCACCGACCTCTCCTCACCTTCGACCAGTCCCCCACGCGGGGCTCCTCCGACGGTACGACGACGGGCTGGCCACGCCGTGGCGCGACCAGCCCGTCGTCGTACCTGCTGGATCTGCTGGACCTGCTGGGCCCGCTGGGGCCGCTGGGGCCGTCCGGCTCAGGAGCCGGCCGACGTCCCGTCCGCTGCACCGCTGCCCGCGCCGACGGCGTCGAGGCCGCCCGCGGCCTTGTCCACCGACCGGTGGATGAGCCCCTCGAGGTCGATGCCGGTCGACGTCTTGAGCATCTGCAGGGTCTGCGTGACGTTGTCGGTGACCTGCTTCGGCAGCGCGCCCGCGCCGTCGGTCGACAGCACGGTGAGCGTGTCGATCGCGCTGATCGGCGAGGCGACCTCGCGGGCGATCTGGGGCAGCACCTCGATGAGCATCTGCAGCACCGCGGCGTCGTTGTAGTGCGCGAACGCCTCGGCGCGCTTGTCCATCGCCTCCGCCTCGGCCTGGCCGATGGCGAGGGTCGCGGCGGCCTGCGCCTCACCCTCGGCGCGGGTGGCGTCGGCCTCGGCCAGACGGCGGCCCTTCTCCGCCTCACCACGCTTGAGGCCCTCGATGGCCTCGGCCTCGGCGAGCGCGGCACGACGGGCCTTCTCGGCCTCACCGCTGAGCTTGGTCTCCTCCGCCTTCGCCTGCGCGGCGGCGATGGTGGCGGCCTTGCGGGCGTCGGCCGCCGCGATCTCCGCAGTGCGACGGGCCTCGGCCTCCTGCTCGACGCGGTAGCGCTCGGCGTCCGCAGGCTTGCGGACCTGGGTTTCGAGCTGACGCTCGGTCAGTGCGGCCTGCTGGACGGCGACCTTCTCCTGCTCGGCGAGGATGGCCTGGTCCCGCTCGGCCTGGGCCAGCGGGCCGGACGCGGAGGCCTGCGCGGCCGCGGCGTCGGTCTCGGCCTTGATCTCGGCCTGCTTGAGCGCCAGTGTCCGCTGGGCGATGGCGATCTCCTGCTCGGCGGCGATCTGCGCCTGCTCGGCGGCCCGGCGGGCGTTGGCCTCGGCGATCCGCGCCTCCTGGCTGGCACGTGCGGCCTCGGGGCGGCCGAGGTCGGCGAGGTAGCTGCCGTCGTCGGTGACGTCCTGGATCTGGAAGGCGTCGAGGATCAGGCCCTGGCCGGTCAGCGAGCTCTCGGACTCGTCAGCCACGCGCTGCGCGAACGCGGCGCGGTCGCGGATGATCTGCTCGACGGTCAGGCCACCGACGATCGAGCGGAGCGCACCGGCGAGCACCTCCTGGGTGAACGGCTCGATGTCGGCCTGCTGCGACAGGAAGCGCTGCGCGGCGAGCCGGATCTGGTCGGCGTTGCCGCCGACCTTCACGATCGCGACGCCGTCGAGGTTGAGCTTGATGCCCTGGCCGGAGACCGCGCCGCGGATCTGCACCGAGATCCGGCGGCTGGAGAGGTCCATCGTGGCGAGCTTCTGCACGAACGGGATGACGAAGACGCCCCCGCCGAGGACGACCTTCTGCCCGGACAGGTCGGTGGTGAGCTCACCGGTCTCCGGGTTGATGACCGCCTTGCCCTTGCGGCCGGTGACGATGAAGGCCTGGTTGGGACCGGCGACCTTGTAGCGGCTGGTGACCAGCAGCACCAGCAGGACGAGTACTCCGACGATGCCGATGATCGGCACCCAGACAGCGGTGTTCATGGTCTCTCTTTCGCTTCGGCCGTTACTCGGCGAGGGTGGGGGGTTGCCAGGTCGCAGCGACGCTGACGGCGGTCGGGGAGAGCACACCGGTGACGTTGACCTGCGCCCCGGCCTCGATCGGGGCGGCAGCGCTGGCGTTGAGCTGCAGGGCGTGGCCGCCGACGACGACCCGCACCACGCCGTACCCGCCGACGGGGATTGCGGTGATCACCTGGCCGACCTGGCCGACGCTGTCGCTGATCGACACGGTGCCGTCGCTCGGCCCGTCCTTGACCAGGCGGGTGATCCACCACGCGAACCAGCCCACGACGAGCCCGGCACCGGCACCGACGGCGAGCGACACCGGCAGCGGGGCGCCGGCGCCATCGGCGGCCGCGCCGCCGAAGCCGAACGCGCCGATGAACCCGCCGAGCACCGCGGTCGAGAGCCAGCCGGCCTCGAGCGCCTCCAGCGCCCCGTCGAGGAGGTCGCCGGCGACGAGCGAGAGCAGCAGCAGGGCCGTCCCGACGACACCCAGGACGAGGAAGACGGTCACGAACACTCCGATGGGGTGAGGGGGCCGGGACCCACACCCTAGTGGGGGTTCCCCGGACGCAGGGACCTGTTTCCCCGCCCGGCAGCGACGGAAACCCGACCTCCGCCGCGCCCCGCGGCCTCGGGCCGCCGCCGACCGGGGCAGTGACCGCCGTCACATTTCTTGCACTCTGATGGGATCGGGTGCAAAGATGCACTCGTGATCGAGGCGTGCACGAACAGGCGCGAGGCCAAGCGCCTCCAGACGATGCTGCGTCTGCAGCACTGCGCGATCCGGCTCACCCTCGACCAGGGCTTCGACGGCTGGACCATCGAGGACCTCGCCGCGGCCGCTGACGTCTCGCGCCGCACCGTGTTCAACTACTTCGAGGGCAAGGCCGAGGTCGTGCTCGGCCCCGAGCCCGAGATCAGCGACGAACTGCTGGAGGCCTTCGTCGGCGGCGGACCGAGCGGGCGGCTCTTCGACGACCTGGTCGTCGTCGCCCACGAGGCGACCCGGGAGCACGAGCTCACCGAGCTGGACCTCACCGAGGTCCGCGACGCCATCATCAACGACCCGCACCTGCTGCGGTTCGTGCACGAGCGGTTCGAGCTCGCCGCGGAGCGGCTCGGCGACCTCGTCCGGCAGCGCGAGGGCGCGGACTTCCCGGCCGACCGCTGCCGCACCATCCTCCGCCTGCTGATGGCGTGCTTCGACGACGCCCTCGAACGCACCACCGCCGACCCGGACCGCACCTTCCACGAGCACTTCGACGCCTCCGTGGCGGACATCCGCTCGGCCCTCACCTGACCCCTTCCGCCCACCCCGGCACCGGCGACCCCGGCGCCCACCGACAGCAACCGACACCAGGAGACCCACCCATGGCCCGCCTGCTCTACAAGCTCGGCTCCACCGCCTACCGGCGCTGGCCGCTCTTCATCGCCGGATGGCTGGTGCTCGCCGTCGCGATCGGCGCCACCGCGGCCGTCGCGTCCAAACCCTTCTCCGACGAGTTCACCATCCCCGGGATCCCGTCCGAGAAGGCCGCCGACATCCAGCAGGAGCTCTTCCCCGACGCCGGCAGCGCGTTCGACGACGCGACCGTCAACGTCGTCGTCGCCGCGCCCGAGGGCCACACCCTCGACGAGCCGGAGTACGCCGACGCCATCGCCGACCTGGTCGCGGCGATCCCCGAGCTGCCGCAGATGGACGCCGACACGCCGCAGCCCGGCCTCGTCGACCCGACCGTCGCGGACGCGGGCCTCGAGAAGCAGTACGTCGACGCGGCCGAGGCCGCCGGTGGCGACATCGACGCGGCAAGGGCCGACGCGGCCGCGCTCTCCCCGCTCTCGCGCGACGGCCGGATCGGCACGCTCTCCTTCGAGTGGGACGTCGACACGGTGGCGGACCTGGAGCCGGCCTCGGTCGAGGCGCTCCAGGAGCTGATGCACGACACCACCGAGGAGACCGGCCTCGTCGTCGAGGCGAACGGCCAGGGCATGACCGTCATGGAGGCCCCCGGCGGCACTGCCGAGCTGATCGGCCTCGGCGTCGCCCTGGTCGTCCTGCTGCTCACCTTCGGCTCGTTCATGGCCGCCGGCATGCCGCTGGTCAACGCGATCTTCGGCGTCGGCCTGAGCATGGGCGGTGTCACGGCGATGACCGCGGTGATGGACCTCAACTCCTCCACCACGGCGCTGTCGACGATGATCGGACTGGCCGTCGGCATCGACTACACGCTGTTCATCCTCGCCCGCTACCGCACCGAGCTGCACCACACCGACGACCGCCGCCACGCCGCCGGCATCGCGGTGGGTACGGCGGGCTCCGCGGTCGTCTTCGCCGGCCTGACCGTGCTGATCGCGCTCAGCGCGCTGGCCGTTGTGGGCATCCCGTTCCTCACCGCGATGGGCCTCGCGGCCGCGGCCACCGTGCTGATCGCCGTCCTGGTCGCGCTGACTCTGCTGCCGGCACTGCTGGGCATGACGAAGTCGAAGGCGTTCGGTGGCCGGGTCCGCACCTACGCCCCGAAGCGCGACGACCACGGCCGCGTGCACAACAACGGCGTGCGCTGGGCGCAGCTGGTCGCGAAGCGCCCGGTCGCCTGGGCCCTGGGCGTCGTGGTCCTGCTGGGCGCGATCGCCACCCCGATCACCCAGATGTACCTCGCCTTCCCGAGCGACAGCACCGCCTCCAGCGACACCACCCAGCGCAAGGCTGCGGACCTCGCCGAGGAGGCCTTCGGCCCCGGCCGCCAGGGTCCGTTCGTGGTGGTCGTCGACGGCCGCGAGGTCGCGGACGACGACCAGCGCGCCAAGGCGTTCGAGCAGGTCGTCGACTGGGCAGCCGGCCAGGACGACGTGCAGAACGCACAGCTGGTGCTCACCAACGCGCCGGTCGACGACAAGGGTGCCCCGACCGGTCCCGCCACCGGCGCGATCATCCAGCTGACGCCGTCCTCCGGCCCGGACGACCCGGCGACGCTCGACCTGCTCGACGCCCTGCGCGCGGGCCAGGACGGCATCGAGCGGCGGACCGGGACGACGGTCGGCGTCACCGGCCTGACCGCCATCACCACCGACGTCTCCGACCAGCTCAACGGCGCGCTGCCCGTCTACCTGGCCGTCGTCATCGGCCTGGCGTTCATCCTGCTGGTGCTGGTGTTCCGCTCGATCCTGATCCCGCTGACCGCGACGCTCGGCTTCCTGCTCTCCGTGCTGGCGACCCTGGGCGCGACGGTCGCGATCTTCCAGGAGGGCTGGTTCGGGATCTTCGAGGGCCAGCCGATCGTGTCGTTCATCCCGATCTTCGTGATCGGCGTGGTGTTCGGCCTCGCGATGGACTACCAGGTCTTCCTGGTCACCCGGATGCGCGAGGCCCACGTGCACGGGCTGTCGACCCACGAGGCCGTCGTCGACGGGTTCCGGAACTCCGCCCGCGTGGTCACCGCCGCCGCGGCGATCATGATCGCGGTGTTCTCCGGCTTCATCCTCGAGGACGACGCGATCATCAAGTCGATGGGCTTCGCGCTGGCGCTGGCGATCGTGTTCGACGCCTTCATCGTCCGGATGGTCCTGATCCCCGCGCTGCTCTACGTGATGGGCGACAAGGCCTGGTGGCTGCCGGCGTGGCTGGACCGGGTCCTGCCGAACGTCGACGTCGAGGGCGAGTCCCTCGAGCGGGACTCCGCACCGGTCGCCGTGGCCGGTCGCGACGACGACCGCGAGCTGGCCGGCGTCTGACCGGCGGGACCGACGGGACCGGCGAGAACGGTCAGGCCGGCTGGTCGAGTGCCTGCTCGATGTCGCCGGCGATCTTCGACGGCTCGGTGTTCGGGGCGTAGCGCCCGAGCACCGAGCCGTCGCGTCCGAGGAGGAACTTCGTGAAGTTCCACTTGATCGCGCCGCCGAGCAGTCCGCTGCGCTGCTCCTTGAGCCACTGGAACAGCGGGTGCGCCTCCCGGCCGTTGACGTCGACCTTGGCGAACATCGGGAAGCTGACGCCGTAGTTGCGCTGGCAGAACTCGGCGATCTCCTCCTCCGTCCCGGGCTCCTGGTGGAGGAACTGGTCGCACGGGAAGCCGAGGACGGTGAAGCCGCGGTCGGCGTACTTCTCGTAGAGGCCCTGGAGGCCCTCGAGCTGGGGGGTGAAGCCGCACTTCGACGCGGTGTTGACGACGAGCACCACGGAGCCGTCGTACGACGACAGGTCGACCGCGTTGCCGTCGATCGAGATGGCGGAGAAGTCACTGAGGCTGGTCACGGCGCCAGTGTGTCACCGGGCACGAAGGGCCCTCGCCTGCAGGACGGCCAGGTCGGCCACGACGAGCGCCTGGACCACGACCCACGCGCGGCCGGGGCCGTCGAGGCCGAGCGCGCCGGTGAGGGCGACCTCGAGGGAGGCGACAACCCACACGGCGTTGGCGGCGACGATCGCCCAGCCGGGCCCGGTGGCGAGGCGGCTGCGGGTGTAGAGCGCGACGAGGAGCGCGTAGCCGACCAGGACGGCACCGATCGCGCGGACCGTGCCGGCGTCCCCGCCGAGCAGGTCGGTGATCGGCCCGGCGGCCACGAGGTAGGCCAGCGCGTTGGCGCCGGTGACGAGGGCGTCGGCGCCGAACCAGAGCCGGATCCGGCCGAGTGCGCTGCGGGTGCCGGTCGCGGTGGGGGTGCTGAGGATGGTCATCGGGTCCTCCTGGGGTCCGGGGGTTGCTGTCCCCCGAGGTTCACCCGTGGGAGGTGTCCCTGGCGATGACCTCGGAGGTCATGCCGGTGCGACGGATCCGCCACAGCAGCAGGGCGAGCAGCAGGACGATCACGTCGACCACGCCGATCACGACCCAGCCGAGGACGCTCGGCTGCTCGCCGTCGACGTGGTGGGCGCCCGGCTCCCCGGGCAGCACGCGCACGCCGACCTCGCCGGTCTCCTCCGCGCGCTGCCAGGTCTCCGGGTCCACCTGGGCGGGCCAGGTCCGCCCCGAGGGATCGACGTCCTCCGGCAGCCGGAAGCGCACGACGTGGTGGGGGTCGGACTCCTCGCGCAGCACGTCGGTGTCGGTGACCTCGGCGGTGACGTCGACGCCGTCGCGGTCGATGCGCCACTGCTGCCAGGTGTGGTGGAGGAGCGGCAGGTTCACCAGCACGGCGACGAGGAGCAGGGCGGCGTAGGCGCCGCGGCCGGGACGCACCGTGCTCACGCCCGCTCGGCGGGGGCGGTGGTGGGCCCCGACGGGCGCAGGCCCGGCCACGGCCGGCCCCACTGGTCGTCGTACGCGGTCTCGGCGAGGGGGCGGCGCTCCCGCACCCGGTGGTCGCGCTCGGCGTCGCGCTCCGGCACGTCGTCGGGGTTGCCCCGCACGCCGACCGCGATGCCGGCGACGATCCGGGTGCCGTCCGGCAGCCCGAGGCCGGCGGCGACGCCGTCGTGGTCGAAACCCCCGAACTGGTGGGCGCGCAGCCCCATCGCGTGCGCCTGCAGGGTGAGGTGGGCGGAGGCCTGGCCCACGTCGTGGACGGGGATGACCAGGTCCTTGAGCTCGTCACCGTCGGTGCCGAGGACGACCACGGAGAGGAAGACGACGGAGGCGCGCGGCACCCAGCCGGCGTTGCCGCGGCGCAGGTGGGGCACGAGGACCCGGTGCGCCGCGCTGCCGCGGGGGGCCACGACGTAGCGCCACGGCTGGCGGTTGCCCGAGCTGGGCGCCCACTGTGCCGCCTCCAGCAGCCGGGTGACCTCCTCGTCGGTGAGCTCGTGCCGGTCGTCGAACACGCTCGGGCTCCAGCGCGAGTGCATCGGCTCGGCGATCTCGACCGGGTTCATGGGGTCGAGTATCGCGAACCCCTCAGACCTGCAGGTAGGCGAGGACCGCCCGGACGCGCCGGTGGTCGTCGGTGTCGGCGGGCAGGTCGAGCTTCGCGAAGATGTTGTTGATGTGCTTGGCGACGGCCTTCTCGGTCACGACGAGGGCGCGGGCGATCCCGGCGTTGGCCCGGCCCTCGGCCATCAGCGCGAGCACCTCGCGCTCACGCTCGGTGAGCCGGGCCAGCGGCGAGTCGCGCCGTCGGTCGAGGACGGCGGCCACCACCGAGGGGTCGAGCACGGTGCCGCCGGCGGCGACCCGGTGGAGGGCGTCGACGAACTCGGCGACGTCGGAGACCCGGTCCTTGAGGAGGTAGCCGACCGAGCCGTCGCCGCTGGCGAGCAGCTCACGGGCGTAGAGCTGCTCGACGTACTGCGACAGCACGAGCACCGGGAAGCCCGGCCGCTGCTCGCGTGCAGCGATCGCCGCACGCAGGCCCTCGTCGGTGAACGTCGGCGGCATCCGCACGTCGACGACCGCTGCGTCGGCGGCCGGGTCGGCGAGCGCGCGCTCCAGCTCGGGCAGGTTGTCCACGGCAGCCACGACCTCGAAGCCCTTCGCGACCAGCAGCTGGGTGAGCCCGGCGCGGAGCAGGGCGTGGTCCTCGGCGAGGACTACGCGGAGGCCGGGCACGGCACCTCCCAGGTGACGACGGTGGGCCCACCCACGGGGCTGGACACCGCCATCGTGCCGTCGAACGCAGCCAGCCGCACGGCGATCCCGTGCAGCCCGCTGCCGGAGGTCGGGTCCGCGCCGCCGCGGCCGTCGTCGCCGACCTCGCCGTGCAGCACGCCGTCGCGGTGCTGCAGCGTGATCCACGCCTGCTCGGCCGCGGCGTGCTTGCCGGCGTTGGCGAGGCACTCGGCGACGGTGAAGTAGACGGCCGACTCGACCGGCGCCGGGAGGCGGGGCACGTCCACGGCGAGCTCGACGGGCACGGCCATGTCGAGCGCGAGGGCGGAGACCGCGCCGGCCAGGCCGCGGTCGGCCAGCACCGGTGGGTGGATCCCGCGGACCACGCTGCGCAGCTCGCCGAGCGCGGTCGACGACGACGAGCGCGCATCGGCCACCAGCCGGCGCGCGGCCTCCGGGTCGGACTCGAAGAGGTCCTCCGCGAGCCCGAGGCTCAGCGACATGGCAGCCAGCCGGGCCTGCGGCCCGTCGTGCAGGTCGCGCTCGATGCGGCGCAGCTCGGCGGCGGAGTGGTCGACCACGACCGCCCGCGACTCGGCCAGGGCCCGGACCCGCTTCTCCAGCCGCTCGGTGCGCCCGATCGTCAGCATCGACCGGTCGACCGCCGACCGGGCCCGCATCAGCGGCTGCACGCCGAACCACCAGACCGGCCAGGTCACCACGCACAGGAAGAGCAGCAGGGCGAGCAGGGACACCACGAACCCGAGGGACATCGCCCACACCATCCACAGCAGGTCCCGCCAGGTCGACGGGTCGCCCGCGCGGGTCTGCAGGCGGGCGAGCGCGCCCCCGTGCAGCGGGAGGTACGGCGAGGGCAGGGGTGTGCCGAGGGTGTGGCCGGCCATGTCCCGGTGCCAGTCGACGAGCACCCGAGAGGCGGGCAGCAGGAACGCGAGCAGCAGCACGCCGGCCCACACCACGACCAGCGCGGCGCTGACCACGACCAGCACGAACATCATCACGACGGGGGTGAACAGCAGCACGTGCAGGAAGGCGTACCAGGTGACGACCAGGCGGCCGGCGGCCACGTCGTCGTACGTCCTGGGGATGCTCACCTGCCCATCTTCGCGTGACGGGCCAGCCGGCGGCAGTGGTGCTGGCACCACCACGGGGCGGGACGCACCACCCCTGACGGGCGGCGCCCGCGGCGGGAGCCTCGGAAGCAGCTCCCAACCACCCCCCGAGGAGATCGAGATGCCCCACCTGTCCGCCTTGCCCCGCCGGGCCGCCCGGTGGAGCGCCACCCACCCGTGGCGCGCCATCGGCGGCTGGCTGCTGCTCGTCGTCGTGGCCGTCGGCCTGGCCGTGGTCGTGCCGACCGACACCGCCGACGATGCCGACTACCGCACCGGTGAGTCCGGCCGCGCCGAGGCGCTGCTCGACGACGCCGGCCTCGAGGACCCGCCGTCCGAGAACGTCCTGGTCGCGGCGCGCGACGGTGTGATCGACCAGGCCGAGGGACGCGCCGCGGCTGCCGAGGTCGCCACCGCCCTGTCCGCGGTCGACGGCGTGATCCGCGTCGGCGACCCCCTGCCCAGCGAGGACGGCACCGCCCTGCTGGTGCCGGTGGAGCTGGAGTCCGAGGACCTCGAGGCCGCGCCCATGCTGGCCGCGACCGCCGCCGTCCAGGCCGACCACCCCGACCTGGTCGTCGAGCAGGCCGGGGAGGTCACCATCGACGAGGCGATCAACGACCGCGTCGGCGAGGACCTGCACTCCGCCGAGCTGTTCAGCCTGCCGGTCACGCTGCTGCTGATGCTGCTGGCCTTCGGCGCGCTCATCGCCGCGGGCCTGCCGGTGCTGCTCGCCGCGACCAGCGTGGCCGCGACCATCGGCATCACCGCGCCGATCTCGCTGCTCGTCCCGGCCGAGCCGACCGTCTACAGCATGATCGTGCTGATCGGCATGGCCGTCGGCGTCGACTACTCGCTGTTCTACCTCAAGCGGGAGCGCCAGGAGCGGGCCGCGGGACGGACGACGCTGGACGCGGTCGCGATCGCGGCGGAGACGTCGGGCCACGCGATCCTCGTGTCGGGTGCGGCCGTGGTCGCCGCGCTGTCCGGGCTGTTCGTGCTCACCGACGTCACCTTCAACTCGCTCGCCACCGGTTCGATCCTCGTCGTCGCGGTCGCCGTGCTCGGGTCGGTCACCGTGCTCCCGGCGCTGCTGGTCAAGCTGGGCCGCTGGGTGGACCGGCCGCGGGTCCCGCTGCTGTGGCGGCTCACCTCCCGGGTGCAGCAGGGCGCGATCAGCGGTCGCCTGCTCGGCCCGGTGGTCCGCCACCCCGTCGCCGCACTGGTGGTGGCCACGGTCGGGATCCTCGCCCTCGCCGTACCGGCGCTCGGGATGAAGACCCACCAGGCCGGCCCGGAGACGCTCCCCCGTGACATCCCCGCGGTGCAGACACTGCGCGCCATCACCGCGGCCTTCCCCGACGAGGGCGCGACCGCGCGGGTCGTGGTGACCGGCGTCGAGCCCGCCGCGGCGGCGAGCGCCCTCGAGCGCCTGGCCGAGGAGGCCGGTCGCGGCGAGGACTTCGTCACCGCCGGCGCCGAGCTGCGCGCGTCGGCGGACGGCCGGACGTCGGTGGTCGACCTCGCCCTGCCGTACGACGAGTCGGACGACCGTGCGGCGGAGGCGGTCGAGCGCCTGCGCGCCGACCTCGTGCCTGCCGTGCTGGGCGACGTCGTCGATGACGCCGGCGGGGACGCCGAGGCCGTGGTCGGCGGCGGCGCGGCCGCCTCGCTGGACTGGACCGACAAGCAGGCGGAGCGGATGCCCTGGCTGCTCGGGTTCGTGCTGCTGCTGACGATGGTGATGATGGTCGCCGCGTTCCGCAGCGTGCTGCTCGGGCTGGTCTCGACGGTGCTCAACCTCGCGTCGGTCGGGGTCGCCTTCGGCATCCTCGCCGTGGTCTTCCAGCACGGCGTCGGCGAGTCGCTGCTCGACTTCACCAGCCCCGGCTTCGTGGTCGACTGGATCCCGGTGTTCGTCCTGGTGGTGCTGGTCGGGCTGTCGATGGACTACCACGTGTTCGTGCTGAGCCGGGTCCGTGAGCTGGTCGACCGCGGGCTGCCGGTGCGCGACGCGGTGCACCGAGGGATCGCCGACACCGCCGGCGTGATCACCAGCGCCGCCGCGGTGATGGTGTCGGTGTTCGCGATCTTCGCGACGCTGTCGATGCTGGAGATGAAGATGATGGGCGTCGGCCTCGCCGCGGCGATCCTCGTGGACGCCACGGTCATCCGCCTCGTCGTGCTCCCGGCCGTGCTGGTGCTGCTCGGCGAGCGGGCCTGGCCGCGCCGCCGCCCGCCGACCCCACCGGTCGCCCCGCCCCCGGCGAGCGCATGGGTGTCGGAGGACGGGCGGCTCGTGCCGGCGCGCTGACCGCCGGATCGTCCCGGTCGAGCGCCGGTGGCTCGCCGCCACGGGGAACACTCCCGCGGCGGCGGGCCCTCACTTGCGGCAGGCCAGGTAGGCGTTGACCGGGTCCGCGGCGACGTCGACTTTCGGACGTCGCCGAAGCCGGCGTCGTGGAGCATCGACGTGGCCAGCTGGAGGCCCCACGCCGTGCCCAGCCCGTCGCCGCCCAGCCCGAGCGAGACGCTCATGCAGTGCATGGTCGAGACCGTGTAGAGGAACGGCCCGAACGGGTGGTCGATGTTCTCGTGCACGTGGCTGGACGCCTCGATGTCGACGAGCAGGAAGACCCCGTCGTCGCGCACGGCGCGGGCGATGTTGCCCAGCACCCGGGCGGGGTGCGCCTGGTCGTGGATGCTGTCGAACGCGGTGACGAAGTCATAGGCCGCCACCTCGTCGAGGGTCGCCACGTCCAGCGCCTCGAAGCGGGCGTTGGCCAGTCCCCACGCGGCGGCCTCGCCGCGGGCGGCGTCCAGCGCCTCGGGCGAGAAGTCGTAGCCGACGAAGTGGCTGGCGGGGAACGCCCGCGCCAGGACGTTGACCGCGTGGCCGCTGCCGCACCCGACGTCGGCCACCTGCGCCCCCGCCTCGAGCTGGTCGCGCAGGCCGTCGATGGCCGGCACCACGCTCTCGAGGAGCGTGGTGTCCACGAGGGCCCGGCTGTCCTCGGCCTGGAGCTGGTGGAAGCGGGCGTAGTCGCTGTACGACAGCCCGCCGCCCTCGCGGAAGCAGCGCACGATGCCCTGCTCCACCTCGGCGATCATCGGCACCAGCGTCGTCAGGCGGGCGAAGTTGTCCGGACCGGCGGCCTCCGTGAGCAGCGCGGCGTGCTCCGGCGGCAGCGCGTAGGTGACGGCCTCCGGGTCGTGGACGACGATGCGGGCCGTCGTCATCGCGTTCAGCCACTCCCGCACGTAGCGCTCGTCGAGGCCGGCACGGCCTGCCAGCTCCGCACTCGTCTCTGCGGCGGCTGGCCGGCGAGGGCCTCGAAGAGGCCGGTCTGGTGGCCGATGCTGGTCATCAGCGCGGTCGCCGCTCCGTTGACGACGCCGATCCTCCGGTCGGCGAACGCCTCGACGGCGGCGGGGTCGGGCGCGACCTGCGCCCTGGTCTCGGTGGTGGCGGTCATCCCCGTCTCCCTTCCTGCGGGCGCCCGGCCGGCGCCGTTGCGACGACGCTAGGAGCGCCGGTCGGCTCCCGGCATCGACCGAGTGGTGCGGAGACGTGCCGCCGCGTGGTCCGAATGGTGCAGGCGCGGCGCCGCCCGCTCAGCGCTGGAGGGGTACGTCGAGGTGGTGCTCGTGCGCCCAGGCCGCGGCCGCCGTCCGGGACGACACCCCGAGCTTGACGTAGACGTTCGCGAGGTGGCGCCGCACCGTGGCCTCGCTGATCGTCAGCGACGCGGCGACCTCGCGGTTCGTCGCGCCGGTCGCGACCCTCGCCAGCACCTCGGCCTCCCGGGCGGTGAGGCCCCCGGGGAGGGAGGCTGGGCCACCGGTGGACGGGACCGGGACCCCGAGCGCGTCGAGGTCGTCGGCGGCGCTGCGCCGCAGCAGCCGCGCGGCGTCGTCGTCGCCGGTCGCTGCGAGGACATCGGCCAGCAGCAGCGAGGCTCGCGCGGCGTCGTACCGCAGGCCGAGGCGGGTCAGCCGCGCCGCGGCCGACGAGAGCAGCGGCGCCGCCTCGGCCGGGCGGTCCTGAGCGAGCAGGACGGCACCGCGGCCCTCCTCGGCCCAGGCCGTGAAGCCCGGCGTCGGGTAGCGGTCCGCCAGGCCCTCCAGCGCGTCGGCGGCGCCCGCCGCGGTCGCCGGGTGGTCCGAGGCGAGCGCGACCTGGACCTGGGCGCGGAGCAGCCGGGCCCGGAGGAACGGCGATGGTGCGGCGACGACCGCGGCGGTGATCGAGGCACAGGCACCGTCGGCGTCACCACGCGCGAGCTGGAGCAGGCTGGCTCCCGGCTGCGGGTCGCGCCCCAGGCCGGCAGCCCGCCGGTAGTGCGCGGTCGCACGGTCGAGCTGGCCGCGGACCCGGCAGCTCTCACCGAGCTGGTAGGCCGCCTCCGCCACGGCCTCGACGTTGAGGTCGGCGAGGTCGCGCTCGACCTCGGCCGCCTCCCGCTCCACGTCGGGCCACGCCCCCTCGAGCACGTGCAGCTGCAGCCGGTGCGCCCGGCACACGCCGAGGAACATCACGGCGTCCGAGAAGCCCTCGACCCAGCGCTCCGTCACGCGGGTCCACTCCCTGGCCCGGTCGAGGTCCATCAGGTCGTGGCAGGCCGAGATCATCGTGCAGTAGATGTTGCCGGTGAACTCGCGCTCGACACGGTCCGCGAGGACGGGGAGCATCGCCTCGTCGAGCACGGCGAAGCCCTCCCGCAGCCGGCCGTCCCACAACCGGACCACGCCCTGGAGCACCAGCCCGAGCGCGACGAGGGTGTCGTCGGCCAGGTCGCGGCCGAGCCGCTCCAGCTGCTCCCCCTGCTGGGTTGCGTCGTCGACCCGCCCCGCCTCGAGGGCCTGCCACCCGTCGGCCCAGAGCAGGACCCCGTGCCAGTGCCCGGGCGGCACGCCCTCGAGGAGCCGCCGGCCCCGGCTGAGCCAGCCCGAGCCCAGCGCCGGCTCGCCGCGCATCAGCCAGGTGACCCCGACGTCCAGCGCCCGCGCGGCGGCGCGGTCGACCCTGCCCTCGTCGAGGTAGCGCCGGTGGAGCACCTCGCACAGGTCGAGGTACTCGGAGATCCGGCCCAGCCACCAGGTCGCCTCGGTGAGCATCGACAAGGCGTCGGCGTCGAGGCACTGCTGGTCCGCGAGCGGGCGGAGGGCGGCGTAGGCCGTCGCGTAGTCCTTGCGCTCGAGGGCGAGGCCGACCGGCCCGAGGGTGTCGTGCGGGTCGACCGGACCGGCCACGGCCTCAGGCTACTCGCGCGAGCGGTCCTCGTGGAGGCCCGGAAGCGCTCAGACGCGCAGCACCTCGGGGCCGAGCGCGTGGTAGCGGTCGGCCTCCGCGCGGTCGAGCTCGGTGCCGGTCACGATCGTCTCGAAGTCGGCCACGTCGGCGAACCTGCAGAAGCTGGTGATCCCGAACTTGCTGTGGGCGGCGATGAGCACTCGACGCCGCGAGCGGCGGACCGCCTCGCCCTTGATGGCGGCGACCGCCGGGTCGGGAGTGGTCAGGCCGTCGTCGACGGAGACGGCGTTCGTGCCGAGGTAGGCGAGGTCGATCGTCAGCCCGCGCAGCACGCTGGCGTTCCACTCCCCCACGGTGGCGAGGGTGCGCCCCCGCATCCGGCCGCCCAGCAGCATCACGGTGACGGTGGTGCTGTCGGCGAGGGCCTCCGCCGCGAGCAGGGACGAGGTCACCACGGTCAGCTCCCGGCGCGCGAGCTTCTCGGCGACCAGGCGGGGGCTGAACCCCTCGTCGATGTAGACGGTCTCGGCGCCGTGCAGCAGGTCGGCGGCTGCGGCGGCGATGCGGCGCTTCTGGGCGATGTCGACGCGGCTGCGGTACTCGACGCCGGACTCGAAGGCCGCGCTCTCGAGCGGGATCGCGCCGCCGTGGGTGCGCTTGACGAGGCGACGGTCCGCCAGCACCCGGAGGTCCCGACGGATCGTCTCCGTCGCCACGCCGAGCTCGTCGGCCATCGCGATCACCTCGACCCGGCCCTCGGTCCGGGCCCGCTCGAGGATCAGCGCCTGCCTGGTCTCCGAATCCACGGCGCCATTGTGCTGCACCGTCGCTACGGCCACGGGGCGGTCCCCGTCAGGCGCGGACGCCGTCCAGGACGGCGCGGACCTCTTCCTCGCTGCCGGCCGCCCGGAGCCGGGCGACCTGCTCCTCGTCGAGGAACACCTGCGCGATCCGGCTCAGCAGGCCGAGGTGCTCGTTGCCCTGCCCTGCGATCCCGACGACGAACTCGGCGGGCTTGCCGTTCCAGTCGATCGGCTCGGCGTAGCGGACGAACGAGATGCCGGTGCGGCGCACGGCCGCCTTCGCCTCGTTGGTGCCGTGCGGGATCGCCAGGCCGTTGCCCATGTGGGTCGAGACCGACTTCTCCCGCTCGTGCATGGCCGCGACGTACGACGGCTCGACGACCCCGGCGGCGACCAGCAGCTCACCGGCCTCGGTGATCGCGTCGTCGCGGGTGCGGGCGGTGCCGGCCAGCACGATCGCGGACGAAGCGAG
The DNA here is from genome assembly GCF_000519005.1 of Nocardioides sp. J54. Lineage (GTDB taxonomy): Bacteria > Actinomycetota > Actinomycetes > Propionibacteriales > Nocardioidaceae > Nocardioides. The sequence goes on from NZ_JAER01000008.1 coordinate 101,823, forward strand.
CACGCTGCCGTCGTCCTTTCCGGCTGCCGGCTCGGGCTCGGGCGCTGTCGCCGCGTGCGCCCCGCCCTGCGGCGCACTTCCCTGCGGTGCACCGCTCTGTCCCAGCAGCTCGACGATCTCGTCGTAGCGCGGCGTGCCCATGAAGTCGTCGACGGAGACGTGCACCGCCGAGGGCGTCCTCTGCTTCGCGCGGTCGGTGAGGTCGCGGTGGGTGACCACGAGGTCGACGTCGTCCGCCAGGTTGGCGATCGCCTGGTTGGTGACGGTGACGTTCGAGAAGCCGGCTGCCTGGATCTTGCGGCGCAGGACCGAGGCGCCCATCGCGGAGGAGCCCATGCCCGCGTCGCAGGCGAAGACGATCCGCTCGATGGTGCCGCGGGCGCCGCCCAGCGCGCTGGACGCGATGGACCGCTTCCCCTTCATCGCCTCCATGCTGGCGGTCGCGGCGGCGAGGTCGTCCTCACCGTCGCCGCGCTCGGCGCGGAGCAGGACGCCCGCGACCAGGAAGGTGACGCCGGCCGCGGCCAGCATCGACAGGGTGACGCCGATGTAGCTGTCGCTGGCGGTCTGCGCGTAGACCGCGAACACCGAGCCGGGCGCGGCCGGTGCGCGCAGGCCGACGTCGAAGATGACGTTGACGAAGACGCCGGTCATGCCGCCCGCGATCATCGCGACGATCAGCTTCGGCTTCATCAGCACGTAGGGGAAGTAGATCTCGTGGATGCCGCCGAGGAAGTGGATGATCGCGGCGCCCGGGGCCGACGCCTTCGCCATCCCCTTGCCGAACACCATGAAGGCGAGCAGCAGGCCCAGGCCGGGACCCGGGTTGGCCTCGAGCAGGAAGAGCACCGACTTGCCGTCCTCCAGCACCTCGCTGCTGCCGAGCGGGGTCAGCACGCCGTGGTTGATGGCGTTGTTGAGGAAGAGCACCTTCGCGGGCTCGATGATGAGCGAGGTCAGCGGGAGCAGGCTGTTGTCGACGAGGAAGTCGACGCCGTCACCGAGCCGGTCGCTGAGGAAGGTGACGATCGGGCTCATCACGAAGAAGCCGAAGGTGGCGACGATCGCGCCCCAGATGCCGGCGGAGAAGTTGTTGACGAGCATCTCGAAGCCGGGGCGGATCTTGCCGTCCCACAGGGCGTCGATGTGCTTCATGGTCCAGCCGCCGAGCGGGCCCATGATCATCGCGCCGAGGAACATCGGGATCTCGGTGCCGGCAACGACGCCCATGGTGGCGATCGCGCCGACCACGCCGCCGCGGGTGTCGTAGAGCATCCGCCCGCCGGTGTAGCCGATGAGGATCGGCAGCAGGTAGGTGATCATCGGGCCGACGATGCCGCCACCGGCGTACTCGCCCCAGCCGCCGATCTCGGCGACCCACCCGTCCGGGTCGTCGCCGATCCCGAGCTCGGCCAGCCAGCCGACCTCGATGAACAGGGCCGTGATCAGGCCCCAGGCGATGAAGGCGCCGATGTTCGGCATGACCATGTTCGACAGGCTCGTGCCGAACTTCTGTACGTGGACGCGGACGCCGGTCCGCTGGGCCGGGGAGGTGGTCGACATCGCGGGATCTCCGTTCGTGCTCGCCCTGGGTCGGGACACCGGCGAACGTGACGCCGGTCACAGGGACACCAGCAGTAGACCCCAGATTCGGGCCCAAAGCAACACCTTTCGGGCATATTCGGGCATCAGATGTGTGGTTTCCTGCCCGAAATGGCGTTACCGTGGGGACGGCGAGACCCCGACCCGAAAGGTTCCGACCATGCTGGCCCTGCGCTTCTACGCCCCCGAGGACGTCCACCTCGAGGAGGTCCCCGAGCCGGACTGCGGACCCGACGAGGTCAAGATCCGCGTCCGCAACTGCTCCACCTGCGGCACGGACGTGAAGATCCTCCACAACGGCCACCAGAACCTGACGCCCCCGCGGATCACCGGCCACGAGGTCGCCGGCGAGGTCGTCGAGGTCGGCGCCGACGTCAACACGACGTACGGCAGCGACTGGCAGGTCGGCGACCGGGTCCAGGTCATCGCCGCCGTGCCGTGCGGTGAGTGCCACGAGTGCCGCAAGGGCTGGATGGCGGTCTGCCAGAACCAGACGTCGGTCGGCTACCAGTACGACGGCGGGTTCGCCGAGTACATGGTCGTCCCCCGCCAGGTGCTGAAGGTCGACGGGCTGAACCGCATCCCCGACAACGTGGGCTTCGACGAGGCGTCCGCCGCCGAGCCGTTCGCCTGCGCGATCAACGCCCAGGAGCTGCTGGGTATCGAGGAGGGCGACACCGTCGTCGTCTTCGGCGCCGGCCCGATCGGCTGCATGCACATCCGGATCGCCCGCGGCGTGCACAAGGCCGGCCCGGTCTACCTGGTCGACGTCAACGCCGACCGCCTGAAGATGTCCGCCGACGCCGTCGACCCCGACGAGGTCATCGACGCCAGCCAGGTCGACGTCGTGGAGCGGGTCATGGAGCTCACCGGCGGCCGCGGTGCGGACGTCATCATCACGGCCACCGCCGCCAACATCACCCAGGAGCAGGCCATCGCGATGGCCGCCCGCAACGGCCGGATCTCCTTCTTCGGCGGCCTGCCGAAGACGAACCCGACCATCACCTGCGACTCCAACGTCGTGCACTACCGCCAGCTGCACATCCACGGCGCCAACGGCTCGGCCCCTGAGCACAACAAGCGGGCGCTGGAGTACATCTCCACCGGGCAGGTGCCGGTCAAGGACCTGATCACCCGCCACATCCCGCTCACCGACGTGATGGAGGCCTTCGGCATCGTCGAGCGCGGCGAGGCCATCAAGGTCACCGTCGAGCCGTAGTCGCGGTGGTCCGGCTCAGGCGGGCAGCGTGAGCGCGACCCGGCCGCGCAGCCGGACCGCGCAGACCGCGGACTGCAGCGGCAGGTCGAGGACGAGCCCGTCGGGCGCGACCTCCACCCAGGCCTCGCCGGCGTCGCCGGACAGGTCGGGGTACCAGGTGGTGTCGTCGGCCTCGGGGCCCGGCGCGAGGTAGGTGTCGAGGACCTCCCACCACTCGATCTCGCCGGCCTCGCCGCGACGCATCAGGTCGACGAGGTCGTAGCGGCCCGGTCCGGTGAAGGCGGGCACGGCGACCGACAGCTCGGTCAGGGTCGTGGTGCCGAGGGGGACCGGCTCGGCCGACTCGACGCGGACGACCAGCCAGTCCAGCGGGGCCGGGCCGTCGTCGTACGGCTCACCGCCGCGGCGGACCTCGACCTGGACCGGGAGGTCGCCCGCCAGAGTGCCCTGCTCGCCGCCGGTCAGGGTGAGCTCGACGGCGTCGGTCGCGGCGCCGGCCAGCCGCTCGCGACGGGCCTGCTGCTCCTGGCGCTCCGCGGCCTCGCGGCGCGCGGCCACGTTCTCGGGGCGGGTGTCGGTGACCCGCTGCGCCCACTTCTCGGGGAGCACCGCCTCGAGGAGGGAGGTGCCCATCTCCTGCTGGGTGCGGCGGTCAAGGTCCTCCTGCGCGGCGCGGGCGTCGTCGCGCTCGCGGTTGTCGGTCGTCAGCAGCTCGGTCTTCTTCGCCTCGGCCCACTCCTTGCCGAGCTTCGCGATGTCCTTCCAGCCCATCGGGGCAGCGTAGGACGGTGCGGCACCCCGCAGGGCCCGAATCGGCGAAGCCGGCCGCCCCCGACCGAGGTCGGAGGGTCCGGCCCGACCGCCCCCGGGGCGGACCGGACCCTCCTGGTCTCGGGCGGGTCGGGTCAGACGGTCGCCTCGACCGGTGCGAACCGCTCCCAGGCCCGGTGGCTGCGCATCAGAACCTGGACCTCGTCGAGCACCTCGCCCGGCGCGGCACCCGTGACGATGCCCGCCGCGTCGGCGGGCAGCCCGGCGGCGGCGAGTGCGTCGGCACCGGCACCCCAGACACCGATCGCCTTGGCGTGGCGGAAGCACTCCTCCAGCATCAGCCGGACGCGGGGGTCCAGCGGCTGGGTCGGGTCGTCGACCTTGTGGTCCCGCACCGGGATCGCGTCCGGGGCAGGAGCCGGGCAGCCGGCGACCAGCAGGGCGTCGTACTCCACGGAGCGGCCGGTGCCGAAGGTGCGCTGCACGACCGTGCCGTCGGAGAGCTTGCCGCCGTGCGGACCGACCACCAGTGCGACCATGCCGCGGTCGCCGATCGTCTCGACCAGGTCCTGCACGCCGTCGAGGTCACCCTCGTCGGCGACGACGATCCCGATGAGACGGCCGTCCGTCGGCCACTCCTGGCCGAGCTGCGACAGCGCCGGGCTGGGCACGACGTCGGGCAGCGGACCGTCGGCGACGGGCGCCGGGAGGCCGAGCCCGGCGGCGACCTCGAAGCACAGCTCGGGGTCGATCTGCGCGAGCGCGAGCAGCTGCCGCTCCCGGATCGCCTGCTCGTAGCAGCGGCCCAGCTCGAAGGTGTAGGCGAGGATGATGTGCTGCTTCTCGACCGGCGTCATGCTCTGCCAGAACAGCCGGGCCTGGCTGTAGTGGTCGGCGAAGGACACCGGGACGTCGCGCTCCTTGACCGACTCCGCGACCCGGACCGGCACGTCGACGAAGGCGCCGTCGCGCGCGGCGCCGGCGAAGAACGGGCAGCCGCCGTCGAGCGAGTTCGGCTTGTACGGCGCGACGCCGGAGTGCACGGCGTGCTGGTGGAAGCCGTCGCGGAGCATGTCGTTGACCGGCGCGTGCGGCCGGTTGATCGGGATCTGGTTGAAGTTCGGCCCGCCGAGCCGGGTGAGCTGGGTGTCGACGTACGAGAACAGCCGGGTCTGCAGCAGCGGGTCGTTGGTGACGTCGATGCCCGGCACCAGGTTGCCGACGTGGAAGGCGACCTGCTCGGTCTCGGCGAAGAAGTTCGTCGGGTTGCCGGTCAGCGTCAGCAGGCCGATGGGCTGCACCGGCGCGAGCTCCTCGGGCACGATCTTGGTCGGGTCGAGCAGGTCGATGCCCTCGAAGGTCTCGTCCGCGGTGTCCTCGAACACCTGGACACCCAGCTCCCACTGGGGGTACGCGCCGGACTCGATGGCGTCGTACAGGTCGCGGCGGTGGAAGTCGGGGTCGATGCCGCCGATCATCTGCGCCTCCTCCCAGGTCAGGGAGTGCACGCCGAGCCTGGGCTTCCAGTGGAACTTCACCAGCGCCGTCTCGCCCTGGGCGTTGACGGTGCGGAAGGTGTGGACGCCGAAGCCCTCCATCGTCCGGTAGGACCGCGGGATCCCGCGGTCGGACATGTTCCAGATCGTGTGGTGCTGCGCCTCGGTGTGCAGCGAGACGAAGTCCCAGAAGGTGTCGTGCGCGCTCTGCGCCTGCGGGATCTCCCGGTCGGGGTGGGGCTTCCCGGCGTGGATGACGTCGGGGAACTTGATGCCGTCCTGGATGAAGAAGACCGGGATGTTGTTGGCCACCAGGTCGAAGACGCCCTCGCTGGTGTAGAACTTCGTCGCGAAGCCGCGGGTGTCGCGCACCGTGTCGGCCGAGCCGCGCGAGCCGAGCACCGTCGAGAACCGCACGAACACGGGGGTCTCGACGCCGCGGCCGAGGAACTTCGACTGGCAGATCGGCTTCGCGTTGCCGTAGCCGACGAAGACGCCGTGCGCGCCGGCACCGCGGGCGTGCACCACCCGCTCGGGGATCCGCTCGTGGTCGAAGTGCGTGATCTTCTCGCGCAGGTGGTGGTCCTGCAGCAGCGTCGGTCCCCGGCTCCCCGCCTTCAGCGAGTGGTCGCTGTCGCGCAGCCGCGCGCCGGTCGAGGTGGTGAGGAACTTGCCCTGCTGCGCCATGTCCTCGCGCGGCACGATCGTCTCCGCCCCCGTGGGGGTACGACGCTCCGGCGCGGCCTGGTCCGGCTTCGGCGGGAGCGGCTCGACCGGCTTGGTCGGCTCCTTCACCGTCGGCGGCTTCGCGCCGGGGACCCCCGGCGCCCGCTGGGCCTCGAGGCCCGCGACCTTCTCCAGCGCGGTCTCCGCCGCCTGGCTCACCGCACTGCGCACGGCCTTCCGGACCACGCGCGCTGCCTTGCCACTGTCAACCATGGGGGGGCTCCCTCTCGTCGAGACGTCCCCGCGCCGTACCCGTGCGGAGAGGGTTTGATCCGGTCGCCGGCTCAGCCGGTCACCATCACCTGGGCAGCGGTCTCCTTCACCTTCGCGTTGGCCCACCGCATCTGGCGCAGGGTCTGGGGGTGGCAGTCCTCCGCGACGGCCAGCAGCCGCTCGTCCTTCATCGCCTGCGCCGTCTGGGCCAGGACCTCCCAGTCGAGGGACACGCCGGCGGCCGTGCGGTGGAGGTGGCGCAGGTCGAGCCGGCGCGACAGGTCGACGAGGATGTCGAGGTCCGGCCGTGCCTCCCCGGGCGGTTCGACCGCCTTCTCGGAGAGGTGGACCGTGCGGTCGACGTTGGTGAAGGTCCCGGTCTTCTCCCCCCAGGTCGCCGCAGGGAGCACCACGTCGGCGAGCTGCGCGGTCTCGGTCAGGAAGAGGTCCTGCACGACGAGGAAGAGCCGGTCCTGCGACAGCAGGGACCGGATCCGCCCCAGCTCGGGGAGCGACACCGCCGGGTTGGTCCCCGACACGTGCAGGAACCTGATGGAGCCGTCCTCGACGTACCGCATGATCTGCATGAGGTGGGTCGGGGCCGTGTAGTGCGGGATCTCCATCGGGTCGATGTTCCAGACCCGGGCGAGGTCCTGGACGTGGGCGTCGTTGGACCAGTTGCGGAAGCCGGCGAGGTCCCCGTCCGCGCCGCACTCACGGGTGTTCTGCGCCGTCGGCTGCCCGTTCATCTGCAGCAGGCCGCAACCCGGGCGGCCGAGCATCCCGCGCACGATGTGCACGTTGTTCACCTGCACGGCGGCCGCCGTGGCCTGGTGGGACTGGTAGAAGCCCTGCAGCACGGTCGACACGAGTCGGTCCGCCGAGCCGATCAGGCGTGCCGCCTCACGCAGGTCGCCTGCAGGGACACCGCACACCTCGGCTGCTCGCTCGACGGTCGTGCCCGCGACCATCTTCTGCAGCTCCGCGAAGCCCACGGCGTGGGCGTCGACGTACTCGTGGTCGACCCAGTCGTTCTCCAGCAGCTCGTGCAGGAGGGCGTTCATCAGCATCACGTTCGTGCCGGGCCGCGGCGCGAGGTGGACGGTGGCGTGCTCGGCGACCGGGGTGCGGCGGGGGTCGACGCAGACGAGGGCGGGCGGCTCGGGACCCTCCAGCCGGTCGAGGATCCTGCTCCACAGCACCGTCTGCGTCTCGGCCATGTTGTGCCCGTAGAGGCAGAGGACGTCGGCGTGGTCGATGTCGCTGTAGGACCCCGGCTGGCCGTCGCAGGCGAAGGACTCCTTGAGCGCCGCGGCCGCCGTCGCCGTGCACAGGCGGGTGTTGCCGTCGACGTGGTTGGTGCCGATGCCACCGTGCGCGATCAGGCCGAGGGTGTAGTACTCCTCGAGGAAGAGCTGGCCAGAGGTGTAGAAGCCGATGGAGGACGGTCCGCGCTCGTCGAGCAGCTGCCTGGCCCGGCCCGCGACGGCGTCCATCGCGGTGTCCCAGTCGGTCTCGACCAGCTCACCACCGCGCCTGATGAGCGGCCTGGCCAGCCGGTCCTCGGACGCGTTGGCCTGCCAGCCGAAGAGGTCCTTGGGACCGAGTCGGCCGTGGTTGATCCGGTCGGTGGCCCGACCGCGCACCCCGACGATCCGCCCGTCCCTCACGGCGATGTCCATCGCGTCGCCGTTGGAGTGCAGGATCGAGGCCGACTGCACCCACCGGTCGACGTCGTCGGGCTGGAGCCCGTCGGCGAGGTGGGTGTCGACGCGCACCGGCCACTCCTCGCCCGGTCCGTACGGCGTCCGGGACCCCCACGGCTCGGCGATCCGGTCCACACGCTTGCCCATCCGTCCCCCTTGCTCGTCGGCATGTCCGTCGGCGGGCGGGAGGGCAGGAACAGGTCGCCTCGCGGCGGGCACCCCCGCGCCGTACCCCCTGCCCGGCAGGGCATCCGGTGCCGGGCACGACGACGCCCCGGACCGGTGGTCCGGGGCGTCGTGGTGTCGAGCTGTTGCGCCCGCTGATCAGTGGCTGATCAGTGGCTGATCAGTACACGCGGCGGTCGTCGCGGTGGACGACCTCCTCGCGGCGGCGCCACGGCGGCGCGTAGAGCAGCGAGAGCACGATGGCGACGATGCCGGCGACGATCAGGATCGTGCCGAGCGCGCCGTCGTTGATGAACTCCAGGTCCACGGTGATGACGTCGAGCGCCAGGATCGCACCGAGGACCAGCAGGACGATGCCGAGTCCGATGTACATGTCTTCCCCTAGTTTTCTTTCCGGCTCAGGTCAGGGCCATCACGAGCACGGCGGCCATGGCCAGGACGGACAGGACCAGGACGAGTCCCGAGAACTCATCGACCTCGGTCGTGTCGGTGTGGTGCTGCTGGACGGTCATCTCTTCCCCCCTGGTGTCGAGCCATCCACGACTGGACGACTGGTACCCCGGGGTGGCTGGTCCAGACCGGTCCAGCGTTTTCGAGGACAGCCGTCCCCCTTGCGTCGGCGCTCGACCGGCCGTGCCCTGCTGGGCGGCTAGGGAGGGGCGCCAGGGGTACGGCCCGGGCTGATCGGCCACTCGAGGAGGAACGATGAAGGCGATGGTCTACCGCGGCCCCTACCGCGTCCGGGTCGAGGAGAAGCCGCGGCCACGGATCGAGCACCCGGGCGACGCGATCGTGCGGGTGGAGCTGGCCGCGATCTGCGGCTCGGACCTGCACCTCTACCACGGGATGATGCCGGACACCCGCGTCGGGACGACGTTCGGCCACGAGTTCATCGGCGTGGTCGACGAGGTCGGCCCGGAGGTGCGGCACCTGCAGGTCGGCGACCGGGTGATGGTGCCGTTCAACGTCTTCTGCGGGACCTGCTGGTTCTGCTCGCGCGGCCTCTACTCCAACTGCCACAACGTCAACCCCAACGCCACGGCGGTGGGCGGGATCTACGGCTACTCCCACACGACCGGCGGGTACGACGGCGGGCAGGCCGAGCTGGTGCGGGTGCCCTTCGCCGACGTCGGTCCCACGGTGATCCCGGACTGGATGAGCGACGAGGACGCGCTGATGTGCACCGACGCGCTGCCGACCGGCTACTTCGGCGCCCAGCTCGGCGGCATCGCCGAGGGTGACGTCGTCGTGGTGCTCGGCGCCGGCCCGGTCGGGCTCTACGCGGCGAGGAGCGCGTGGCTCATGGGCGCCGGGCGCGTCATCGTGGTCGACCACCTCGACTACCGGCTGCAGAAGGCCGCGGACTTCGCGCACGCCGAGACGCTCGACTTCGGGCAGGTGCGCGACGTCGTGGTGGAGCTGAAGAAGCAGACCGACCACCTGGGCGCGGACGTCGTCATCGACGCCGTCGGCGCGGAGGCCGACGGCAACCTGCTCCAGCACGTCTCGTCGGCGAAGCTCAAGCTGCAGGGCGGGTCGCCGATCGCGCTGAACTGGGCGATCGACTCGGCGCGCAAGGGCGGCACGGTCGCCGTGGTCGGTGCCTACGGCCCGATGTTCAGCCTCGTGAAGTTCGGCGACGCGCTCAACAAGGGGCTGACGATGCGGATGAACCAGTGCCCGGTCAAGCGCCAGTGGCCGCGTCTCTTCGAACACATCCGGGCCGGTCACCTGCGCCCCAGCGAGCTGGTCACCCACCGCATCCCGCTGGAGCACGTCGCGGAGGGCTACCACATGTTCTCGGCCAAGCTCGACGACTGCATCAAGCCCGTCATCACGCCGAGCGCCGCCTGAACCCGAAGGGACCGATGATGAGCGACACGCCCTACGCCGCCACCGCCCGACGCGGCATCCCGTCCGCGGACGAGCTGCGCGCCCGGATCCCCGGCTGGGGAGCCGACCTCGACCCGGCCGACCGTCCGTCGTACCCGCGCGAGGTCGACGGGCGGTCCACCCGCGTCCCGTGGGACCTCCCCGAGCAGCAACCGGAACCCCAGCCGCGGGAGCGGTCGATCGAGCACGCCCGGCTCACCCCGGTCTTCGGCACCAGCGTCCCGCTGCGCGGCCTGTCCGGTGCCGTCCGACGGCTCGCCTACCGCCGGTTCAGCGAGGCCCGGCCCGCACTGGCTGCTCCTGCTGGGCGCGGACCGGATCGACGTCGTCGAGCAGACCGCCGTCGCGCTGGTCCGCGGCCGGCCGGACGACCCGGTCACCGAGACCGGCATCCGGGCCGAGCTCACCCGCGACGGCTTGGCCTCCCGGGTGGGGCGCGGTCGTTTGGACGTGCGCCACCAGGCGCTGGACCCGGTCGTCGTCGCACTGCCGTGGGCACTCGGCGCGTGGGCGGCGGTCCGAGGCGCCCGCGCCGTCCGCCGGGCCGTCAGGTCGAGCTGACCCCGTCCCGGTCGGCGCCGACCCGGTCGGCGCCGGCCCGGTGCAGCAGCCAGCCGCCCACGACGAGGACGGCACCGAGGGCGAGGAACCCGAGGTCCCACGCGAGCGGTGCGGACAGGTCGTCGCGGACGTGGTGGACCCCGAGCAGGTGGTGGTCGACGACGCCCTCGACCACGTTGAACAGGCCCCACCCGGCGAGGGCGAGGCCGACGTGGAAGGACCAGCGCGGCGACAGTCGCCCGGCGCGCCACGCGCGGAACGTGCAGATCGTGGCTGCGAGCAGGCACACCCAGGCGGCCGCGTGGAACAGCCCGTCGGCGAGCGTGTTCGCCTCCAGCCCGGCCACGGTGGTCGTCGGGTAGTCGTCCACGTGGCTGACCATGTGGTGCCACTGCAGCACCTGGTGCAGCACGATCCCGTCGACGAAGGCACCGAAGCCGATCCCGTAGAGGAGACCGACTGCCCGCGTCGGCCGGGCGCCCTGGGGGAGGTGTGCGGGGCTGGCTGCCGTCATGCCCGACGCGGTACCCGCACCGGGCGCGACAAAATCGCTGTCGCCCACCCCGCTGCGACCCGTACAGTCCACGCCATGTGCTGCTACGCGAAGAAGCCCTGGTCGAGCCGCTGACGGCGGCAGACCCCGACTGACCTCTCGCCGCCGTCCGGATACCGCCGGGCGGCCCGCGTGCTGCCCGGCTCCCGACGAGCCGAGAGATCACGCATGCTTCGCACTCCTTCATCCCTCATTGCCGGCACACCCACCGACGTCGCTGCCGACCTGTCCGCGGGCGCCGCGGCGCACCTGCGCGCCGAGGGCGTCACCGTCGCGCGCGGCGGCCGCACCGTCCTGTCCGGCGTCGACGTGACCGTCGGCGCCGGGTCGCGCCTCGCCGTGGTCGGCGAGAACGGCCGCGGCAAGACCACGCTCCTGCACGTCCTCGCCGGCGACCTCCCTCCGGACCGCGGCACGGTGAGCCGCGCCGGCACGCTGGCCCTGGTCGAGCAGACCCTCGACGTCGCCGACGACCGCACGGTCGGCGACCTCGTCCGCGACGCGGTCGGCGACGCGCTCGACGCCCTCGACCGACTGGAGGCCGCGACGGAGGCACTCGCCGCCGGGGAGCCGGACGCCGAGGACGCCTACGCACGGGCGCTCGAGGCCGCCACCCGGCTCGACGCCTGGGACGCCGAGCGCCGTGTCGACGTCGCCCTGGCCGGCCTCGGCGCGTGCACCGACCGGGGCCGGCGGCTGTCCACGCTGTCGGTCGGCCAGCGCTACCGGGTGCGCCTGGCCGTCGTCCTCGCCTCCGGTGTCGACCTGCTCCTGCTGGACGAGCCGACCAACCACCTCGACGCCGCGGCCCTCGACTTCCTGGCCCGCCGCCTGCGCGAGCACCCCGGGGGCGTCGCCGTGGTCAGCCACGACCGCGCGCTCCTGCGGGAGGTCACCACCACCTTCCTCGACCTCGACCCCAGCCGCGACGGACGGCCCCGCGTCCACGCCGGCGGGTACGACGGCTGGGTCACCGGCCGCCGGCGCGAGCGCGAGCGCTGGGAGCAGGAGCATGCCGAGCAGGTCGCCGAGCACGCAGCGCTGGAGCGGGCGGCCGACGAGGCCCGGGGGCGGCTGCGCACCGGGTGGCGCCCGGACAAGGGGACGGGCAAGCACCAGCGGGCGACCCGCGCGGGCGGCGTGGTCCGCGCCCTCAACCGGCGCGTCGGGGAGCTCGACGAGCACCGGGTCACCGTCCCGGAGCCCCCGCGAGCACTGTCCTTCCCCGCCCTGCGCGTACGACGGGGGCGGCCGTTGCTCGACGCCCGCGGGGTCGCCGTGGCCGGCCGGCTCCGGGGGCACCTGGACCTCTCGCTCGCTGGCGGCGACCGGCTCGTGCTGACCGGACCGAACGGGGTCGGCAAGTCCACGCTGCTGGCGGTGCTCGCCGGCGGGCTCGAGCCGACCGACGGCGAGGTGCGCACGCACGACGGCGCCCGGGTGGTGCTGCTGTCGCAGGAGACGTCGACCGGCCTGTCGGCCGCCGGCCACGAGGCCGCGGTGCGAGCCACCGGCCTGCTCGACGAGGAGGCGCTGCGCACCCCCGTCGACCGGCTCTCCGAGGGTCAGCGGCGTCGCCTGCACCTCGCCCTCTGCCTCGCCGCACGCCCCGACGTCCTGCTGCTCGACGAGCCGACGAACCACCTCTCGATCGCCCTGGTGGACGAGCTCACCCGAGCGCTGGAGACGACCTCGTGCGCCGTGGTCGTCGCCACCCACGACCGCCAGCTGCTGGCCGACACCGCCAATTGGCCGCGCCTGGCGCTGGGGGATCGCGGGCCGAGGACCGGGTAGAGCACCGAAGGGCGCGCTCGGTAGGATTCCGGGCACGACCCTTGAACCCCTGCCGAGGATGCGCGTGCACCTGATCGTCCTGCTCCACTTCGTGGCGGGACTGGGGGCGCCCTGGCTGGTCCGTCGCCTCGGGACGCGCGCGTTCGCCGTCCTGGCCGCCGTCCCTGCAGGCAGCCTCGTGTGGGCCGTCGCGCACACCGGGGCGGTGCGCGAGGGGGACGGCCCCACCGACGTGCTGTCGTGGGTGCCGTCGCTCGACCTCGAGGTCGCACTGACGATGGGCGTCCTGCAGTGGCTGATGTTCCTCGTCGTGGTCGGGATCGGTGCCCTGGTCCTGGCCTACTGCACCTGGTACTTCACCGACGACGACGAGGGGATCGGCACGTTCGCGGGCGTGCTGGTCGCCTTCGTCGGCGCGATGCTCGGCCTCGTCCTCGCCGACGACCTGCTGCTGCTCTACGTCTTCTGGGAGCTGACGACGGTCTTCTCCTACCTGCTGATCGGCTACGACCCGACGAAGACGTCGTCGCGCCGCTCGGCGCTGCAGGCCCTGCTGGTCACCACCTTCGGTGGCCTGGCGATGCTGGTCGGTCTGCTGGTCATCGGCCACGAGGCCGGCACGCTGCGGATCTCGGAGATCCTCGCCGACCCGCCGGGCGGCACCTCCGTGACGATCGCCGTCGCGCTGCTGCTGGTCGGCGCGCTGAGCAAGTCCGCGCTCTTCCCCTTCCACTTCTGGCTGCCCGGCGCGATGGCCGCGCCGACGCCGGTCAGCGCCTACCTGCACGCCGCGGCGATGGTGAAGGCCGGTGTCTACCTGGTCGCGCTGCTGGCGCCGGCGTTCAGCACCGTCGCCGGGTGGCACGCGAGCCTGCTCGTCCTGGGAGTGCTCACGATGGTGCTGGGCGGGCTCCGCTCGCTGCGCCAGTACGACGTCAAGCTGCTCCTCGCCTACGGCACGGTCAGCCAGCTCGGGTTCCTCATGGTGGTGCTGTCGATCGGCACCCGTCACGCGGCGCTCGCCGGCCTGGCGCTGCTGCTGGCGCACGCACTCTTCAAGGCGACGCTCTTCCTCGTCGTCGGCATCGTCGACAAGTCCACCGGCACGCGCGACCTGCGCAAGCTCTCCGGGCTCGGTCGGCGCCAGCCGGTGCTGCTCACGATCGCCGGCCTCGCCGCGCTGTCCATGGCCGGCGTGGTGCCGCTGCTCGGCTTCGTCGCCAAGGAGTCGAGCTTCGAGGCACTCGTCGACGTCGCGGAGACCGGCACCGAGCTGCCCGCGTGGGCCGGCTGGCTCGCCGTCGCCGGCGTCGTGGTCGGCTCGGTCCTCACCGTCGCCTACACCGCCCGCTTCGTGTGGGGCACCTTCGCCGACAAGCCCGCGGTGGACGACACCCCGCTGACCCCGCCCGGCGCAGGCTTCCAGGCCGCCCCGGCGGTGCTCGCGATGACCGGCCTCGTCCTCGGCTTCGCCGGCTCCCCGCTGACCAGCCAGCTCGCGCCGTACGTCGACCAGTTCCCTGCGGCCGAGAAGGAGCCCTACCTCGCGCTGTGGCACGGCGTCGGGCTCCCGCTGCTGTTCTCCGTGCTCGCCGTCGGCGTCGGCCTGCTGATGTTCTGGAAGCGCGAGCGCTTCGCCCGCGCCCAGGCCCGGGTGACCACCGACCTCAGCACCGAGCGCGGCTACGGCTGGACGATGCGGGCCGTCGACCGGGCCGCCGTCGAGGTGACCGGCTGGGTCCAGCGCGGCTCCGTGGCGGCGTACCTCGCGATCATCCTGCTCGTCGTCATCGGGCTGCCCGGGATGGCGGCACTGCTCAACGTGGACCCCGACGACCTGCGGGTCGTCCTGTGGGACTCGCCGGCCCAGGCCGCCGTCGGCCTCGTCATCGTCGTCGCGGCGGTGATGACCGCGCGGTCGCGGCGCCGGCTGCGCGCGGTGGTGCTGGTCGGCGTGACCGGCTACGGCACGGCCCTGCTCTTCCTGCTCCACGGCGCTCCCGACCTCGCGCTGACGCAGGTGCTGGTCGAGACCGTCAGCCTCGTGGTCTTCGTGCTCGTGCTGCGGCGGCTGCCGGAGTACTTCACCGACCGGCCGCTCACCTGGCACCGCTACCTGCGGGTCGCGCTCGGCGTCGGCGTCGCTGCCGGCGTCACCGGCTTCATGCTGCTGACGACCTCGGCGCGCACGCACGACCCGGTGTCGGTGGAGTTCGCCGAGCAGGCGGTCGAGTACGGCGGGGGCGAGAACATCGTCAACGTCACGCTGGTCGACATCCGCGCCTGGGACACCTTCGGCGAGATCTCGGTCCTCGTGGCGGCCGCGACCGGCGTCGCGAGCCTGATCTTCCTCGACACCCGGCTGTCCGGGATCCGGCGCCTCCGCGAGATCCCCTACCCGGTCGGCGTGACGAAGCAGCGGGCCACCGCCGGCCGCCGGGCGTGGCTGCCCGCGCCCCGGACCCTCGACGCGGACCGGCGCTCGATCGTCTTCGAGGTCGTCACCCGGCTGGTGTTCCACAGCATCGTCGTGTTCAGCATCTACCTGCTGCTGGCGGGCCACAACCAGCCCGGAGGCGGCTTCGCGGCCGGGCTGGTCACCGGCATCGCACTGATCATCCGCTACCTCGCGGGCGGCAAGTACGAGCTCGACGAGGCGGCGCCGGTCGACGCCGGCATCCTGATGGGCAGCGGCCTCGGCATCGCGGCGACGTCCGCCGTCGTACCCCTCTTCTTCGGCGGCGCCGTGCTGCAGAGCGCGATCGTCGACGTCTCGCTCGGGCCGCTCGGCAAGCTGCACCTGGTGTCGTCGACCGGGTTCGACATCGGCGTCTACCTGATCGTGGTCGCGCTCATCCTCGACCTGCTGCGCACCTTCGGCTCGCGCATCGACCGCCAGGTCCAGCGCGAGCGCCGCGAGGCAGAGGGGAGCCCTGCCTGATGGACGCGAACCTGACCCTGGTCCTCACCGGCGCCGCCATGATCGGCTGCGGCGTCTACCTCGTGCTGGAGCGCAGCCTGACCCGCGTGCTGGTCGGCCTCGTCGTGCTGAGCAACGGGGTGAACCTCCAGTTCCTCGTCGCCGGCGGCAAGGCCGGCGAGGCGCCCATCGTCGGTGAGGCCGCCGCGTCGGAGATGAGCGACCCGCTGCCGCAGGCACTGGTCCTCACGGCGATCGTGATCACCCTCGCCATGGTGGCGTTCGTGCTGGCGATGGCCTACCGCAGCTGGCAGCTCAACGACCACGACGACGTCCAGGACGACGTCGAGGACGCAGCCATCCGTCGGCTCGCGGAGAGCGACGAACAGTCCGACAGCTTCGACCTCTCCAGCGACGAGCCCGAGACCTTCGAGCAGGAGGGCGCATGAACGTCAGCCTCCTCGTCCCGCTCCCCGTCGTCCTCCCCCTCCTCGGCGCCGGGGCGGCCCTGGTGCTGTCCCGCCGGCCGCACGCGCAACGGGCCGTCAGCGTCACCGTCCTGGCCGCGATGGCCGCCATCGCCGCGGTGCTCGCCGTGGCGGCCGACCAGGAAGGACCACAGGTCGCGTGGATCGCCGGCTGGCCGGAGCCCCTGGGCATCGCCCTGGTCGCCGACCGGCTCTCCGCCCTGATGCTGCTCGTCTCGTCGCTGGTGACCCTCGCGGTCCTCACCTACTCCGTCGGCCAGGGCATGACCGGCGACGGGGAGGAGCGCACGCCGATCTCCGTCTACCACCCGACCTTCCTCGTGCTCGTCGCCGGCGTCGCCAACGCCTTCCTCGCCGGCGACCTGTTCAACCTCTTCGTCAGCTTCGAGATGCTGCTGTTCGCCAGCTACGTGCTGCTGACGCTCGGCGGCACCATGGCGCGGATCCGCGCCGGGACGATCTACGTGGTCGTCAACCTGCTCTCGTCGATGCTCTTCCTGGTGGCACTGGCCGCCGTGTACGCCGCGACCGGCACCCTCAACCTCGCGCACCTCTCCACCCGGCTGGCCGAGCTCCCCGACAGCGTGGCCCTGGTGCTGCAGCTGATCCTGCTGGTGGTGTTCGCGATCAAGGCCGCGATCTTCCCGTTGTCGATGTGGCTGCCGGACAGCTACCCGACCGCCCCCGCGCCGGTGACCGCGGTGTTCGCCGGCCTGCTCACGAAGGTCGGCGTCTACGCGATCCTGCGGATGCAGTCGCTGCTCTTCCCCGACCAGCCGCTCACCGACCTGCTGATGTGGGCGGCGCTCGCGACGATGATCATCGCGATCCTCGGCGCGATCGCGCAGTCCGACATCAAGCGCATGCTGTCCTTCACCCTGGTCAGCCACATCGGCTTCCTGGTGTTCGGCATCGGCCTGGGCTCCGCCGCGGGCTTCTCCGGGGCGATCCTCTACGTCGCCCACCACATCACCATCCAGACCGCGCTGTTCCTGGTCGTCGGCCTGATCGAGCGGCGGGCCGGCAGCTCGTCCCTGGTGCGCCTCGGCGGCCTCGCCCGGCTCGCTCCCCTGCTGGGCATCCTGTTCTTCGTCCCCGCGATGAACCTCGCCGGGATCCCGCCGTTCTCCGGGTTCATCGGCAAGGTGATGCTGATCGAGGCCGGTGTCGCCGACGGCAGCGTGCTCGCCTGGCTGCTGGTCGGCGGCAGCGTGGTCACCAGCCTGCTCACCCTGTACGCGGTGGCGAAGACCTGGTCGCTGGCGTTCTGGCGCACGCCCCTGGAGGCCCACGAGATGGCTGCCCGGCTGGTGACCGCCGAGGACGAGGCGTCGCCGCCGCGGGGCGCCAGCCCCCGCGAGGACAGGCCCGTCCGGCTCGGGCACGGCGAGGGCCCGGGGCTGGTCGCCCAGGGCCTGGACGAGGTGGAGCGGGTCCACGACCCCGACCACCCCGACCGCGACCTGCACCAGCGGCTGCAGGACGGCGACCTGCCGGACCGGCTCCCGCGCTCGATGGTGTGGTCGACGACCGGCCTGGTCGCCATCACCGTGGCCCTGACCTTCGTCGCCGGGCCGCTCGCGGGCTACACCGACCGGGCCGCGGTCGACCTGCTCGAGCGCACCCCGTACGTCTCGGCCGTCCTGGAGGACACGCCATGACCGCCGACGTGGCCCCCGCCCCGGTGCCGGACCAGCCCTCCGCCGTACGCCGGCGGCTGGCGAACGTCCAGCTCGGCGTGACGCTGTGGCTCACCGTCCTGTGGCTGGTGCTGTGGCGCGACCTGACCTTCCCGCTCGTGGTCGGCGGACTGCTCGTCGGCGTGGTCGTGCAGCTGGTGTTCCCGCTGCCGCCCCTGCGGATGCACCTGCGCCCGCGTCCGGTCGGGCTGCTCGTGCTGGTCGCGGTGTTCCTGCGCGACGTCGTCGTCGCGAGCTGGCAGGTCACCCGGATCGTGCTGCGCCCCGGCCCGGTCACCAACGCCGTCGTCGAGATCCAGCTGCGCACGCCCTCGGACTTCGTCCTCACCATCGTCGGCGAGATGCTGACCCTGATCCCGGGCAGCGTCCTGGTCGAGGCCCGCCGGGCGAGCCACACCATCTACATGCACGTCCTGGACGTCGCCGACGAGGACGACGTCGAGGAGTTCCGCCAGCTCGCGCTCGCCCAGGAGCGCCGCGTGCTGCGGGCCTTCGGCATCGACGACAGCCACCTGTCGCTGCCGCCGGAGCAGGCGCAGCAGGCCGTGCGCGACCGCGCGGCGGGCGAGGACGTGCAGGGTGTCGTCCACGGCGTGCACGACGAGGAGGGCTTCGGATGAGCGTGACCGACTGGGTGCTCGGCGGGTGCGTGGTCGTGCTCGCCGTCGCCGCTCTGCTCCTCACCGCCCGGATCACGATCGGTCCGACCACGCTCGACCGGATCATCGCCATGGACGCCCTCATCGCCGTCCTCATCTGCGGCCTCGCCCTCGACGCGGCGGTACGACGCAGCACCGACACCATCCCGATCCTGCTCACGCTCACCGTGCTGGGGTTCGTGGGATCGGTGAGCGTCGCCCGGTTCACCCGCGGGCGCACCGACATCGAGGGGGACCCGCGATGACCTGGCCCGGGGTCGCCGACGCACTCGCCGCCGTGTGCCTCTCGCTGGGCGCGTTGCTGACGCTCGTCGCAGCGATCGGCATGCTGCGCTTCCCGGACCTGCTCACCCGGATGCACGCGGTGACCAAGCCGCAGGTGCTCGGCCTGCTGCTGGTCTGCACCGGCCTCGCGCTGCGCCTGCGCGACCCCGGCGCCACGGGCCTGCTCGTGCTGGTGGTGGTCGCGCAGATGCTCACCGCACCGGTCGCCAGCCACATGGCCGGCCGCGCGTCGTACCGCAGTGGGCAGATGCGCACCGACCTGCTCGTCGTCGACGAGCTGACCGGCGTCGACCTGGAGGAGAACCGCGGCGCCCCCTGACCGTCACCGGTCGCGCACCGAACAACGGATCAGCCGACCAGCCGACCGACCCGATCAGTCGCGCGGGACCAGGCCGCCGATCAGCATCTCGGCGAACATCTCGCCGATCTCCGAGGGCGACAGGCTCCCTGCGAGGTCGAGCCAGGCGTGCGTCCACGCGCCGGTGCCGATGATGCCGAAGGCGATCACCCGCGCCGGGCCGATCCGCCGGAAGGCGCCCTCGTTCATGCCGTGCTCGATGAGGTCGACGAAGATCCGCTCGAACTCGTCGCGCTTGCGCTGGATCTCCTCGAACGTGTCGCCGTCGAGGAAGCGGCGCTCCTGCAGGAACACCGTGATCTCGGCCTTGTAGACCCCCATCGGCTCGAGGAGGGCCTCCTTGATGAGCTTGCGCAACCGGTCGGCCGGCGGCAGCCCGGGCTCCGACATCACCGCCCTGGCCTTCGAGAGCTGGTGGTCGATGAACTCGTCGTGGACGCGCTGCAGCAGCTCGTCCTTGCTCTGGAAGTGGTGGTAGAAGGCACCCTTGGTCAGGCCCGCGGCGTCGACGATGCTCTGCACCGAGGTGCTCGCGTAGCCCCTGGTCTCGAACAGCTCGATGCCGGCCTTCACCAGTGCCTTGCGCGCACCCTCGGGGTCGCGGAGCCTCTTGCGACGCCCGCTCGCAGCCTCGGCCACGGGCACCTCCTCACGTGATCGGTTCTGTCGGTCCAGACTGACCGGTACGTTAGCAACCGGGGCGGCACTGCAGCAGGTTCACCATCTCCCCGGCGTGGACGACCTCGTCACGCTGGTTGAGCACCTCGACCTCCTGCACGACCACCCCCCGGCGGCCGTCACGGGTGGGACGGAGCTCTGCAACGGTGGTGCGGGTGCGCACGGTGTCCCCGATGAGGACGGGCGCCCGCATGGTCCAGCGCCGCACCTCGAGGAACGCGACGAGCGGCTGGCCGACGAACGGCAGCTGTCCCCGTTGCCCCGTCGCGACGGAGAGGACCAGCGCGCCGTGCACGAGCCGGGTCCCGAAGGGGCTCCGGGCGGCGTGCTCGGCGTCGGTGTGGAGCGGGTGGAAGTCACCCGAGACCCCGCAGAAGGCGACGACGTCCGCCTCGGTCATGGTGCGCCCGGTGCTGGTCCAGGCGTCGCCGAGCGCCAGGTCGTCGAACCAGAGCTCAGCCATGCCCGACCCCGTCCACGAGCGAGCGCCACTGTGTCGTGAACCCGTGCTGGTCCACTGCGGCTCCCAGCTCGGCGTCCCACTCGTCGGCGGTGCCGAAGTCGGCGCGCCACGCGAGGGCCGGCATCGAGAACCGGTGCAGCTCGTGCTCGCGGGTCGTCCCGATCGCACCGAGAACCTGGTGCGCGTGCCGGGTCACCGGGGCGACGGCGTGCCCGCTGCACGACTTCGCCACGGCGACCGCGAGGTGCGCGGCACCGAGGTCCGCCATCGACCCAGCCGCCCCGGTCACCGCCGCCTCGCGGACGGCAGCGACGACGGCAGCCCGGGCCAGTGCGACCTCCGACGCCGCATCGGCGAGCATTCCCTGCACGGCCTGGAAGGCGACCAGGGGGCGGCCGAACTGGGTGCGCACGTGCGCGTGCTCCACCGCTACGTCGACGCAGCGCTCCAGCGCTCCGACGACCTGCACGGAGCGCAGCAGCGCGCCGCGGCGGCGCAGCTCGTCCCGCACCTCCCGGGCGAGTGGGACAGTCGCGGTCCCCGTCGGCACCCGCGTCCGGACCCGTCGCGTCCCGGGCAACTGGCCTGCTCGCGACCAGTCGAGGTCGCTGGCGCGGTGGCGCGACACCACCGCGCCGTCCGGGCCGTCCTCGACCAGCAGGACGGTGTCGACGTCGGCGCCCCACGGCACGGTGACCTCGCCGCCTGCCGGCCCGGCGCCGACCGTCAGCACGTCGTCGCCGACGGACCAGCCCACGTGGTCGACCAGCCGCCGGCCGAGCAGGTCGTGCTCGCCGAGCGGGAGGGGTACGGCGTGCCGGGCCGCTGCCCGGTGCAGGGCCCATGCCTCCGGCCAGCCGGCTCCGGAGCCCCCCTGCTGCTCTGAGGTCGTGAGCAGGGTGAGGCCGAGCCCGGCCACCTGTGCCCACAACCCGCGGTCGAGGGGTCCGTCCGCATCCGCGGACGCCGCGACCTCGGCGAAGAGCTTGTCGAGCATCGCATCGAGGTCGGGGTCGACGTCGAGCGCTGTCGTCGGGTCGGTGCTCACCGGGTGCCTCCCGTTCCCACCAGTCCCCTGGCGACGATGCCGCGCAGCACCTCGGTGGTGCCGCCGCGCAGCGTGAAGCCCGGACGCCGGCTGAGGGCGTCGGCGACGAGGTCCAGCCGGTCGGCGTCCACGTCGGGGCCGGCCCACTCGGCGAGGTCGTCGGCCAGGTCACCCTCGAAGCGGTTGCCCAGGCCCTTGACCATGGCCGCCGCGACGTCGGCCGGGACGCCGGCCTGCAGGCGGCCAGCCACGTCGAGGGAGAGGTGGTGCAGGGCCACCAGCCGGGCGAGGTGGCGACCGATCGCCGAGGCGCTGGCGCGCACCGGCAGCCCGTCGTCGGCGACTGCCGCGAGCGCGGCGAAGGTGGACAGGAAGCGTTCCGGCCCGCTCCGCTCGAAGCCGAGCTCAGAGGTCACCTGCCGCCAGCCCTGGCCGACCTCGCCCAGCACGTCGGCGTCGGTGACCTCGACCTCGTCGAGGACCACCTCGTTGAAGTGGTGGCTGCCGTCGAAGGAGACGATGGGGCTGACCCGGACCCCCGGGGAGTCGAGGCGGACGAGGAACTGGCTGAGGCCCTCGTGACGCCGCGCCGGGTCGAGCGGCGCGGTGCGGGCGAGGACGAAGAAGGCGTGGGCGCGGTGCGCACCCGAGGTCCAGACCTTCGTGCCCGACAGCCGCCACCCGCGGTCCGTGCGGGTCGCCCGGGTCCGCACCGACGCCAGGTCGGAGCCCGAGTCGGGTTCACTCATGCCGATCGCCCAGTAGGACTGCCCGCTGGCGATGCCGGGCAGGAACTCCCTGCGCTGGTCCTCGGTGCCGAAGCGCAGCAGGGACGGGGCGACCTGCCGGTCGGCAATCCAGTGCGCGGCGACGGGGGCGCCGGCGCAGAGCAGCTCCTCGGTGACGACGAAGCGCTCGAGGTGGCTGCGTCCCTGTCCGCCGTACTCGGCCGGGATGGTCATGCCGACCCACCCGCGCTCCCCCAGCGCCCGGCTGAAGTCCTCGTCCCAGCCCGCCAACCAGCTGTCGACGGCGGGCCTGAACGTGCCCGCGCGGCGCTGCCCGTCGAGGAAGTCGCGGACCTCCCCGCGCAGCGCGGCCAGCTGCTCGGTGCTCGTCGCGGTGCTCATCGCCCCGCCGCCTTTCGGGGACCGCGCTCGGCGACCGTGATCGCCACGGCGACGATGAGGATCAGGCCGGAGAAGACGTCGGGCGCCCAGGTGGGACCACCGACGAGCGTCAGGCCGAGGGAGCCCGTGCCGATCACGAGGACGGCGAGCACCGCCCCCCACGGGTTGAACCGGCCGTGCCGGAACTGGGTCGCGCCGAGGAAGGCAGCCGAGAAGGCGGGGATCAGGTAGTGGGCGCCCGCGTCCGGGGCGCCGGCCTGGAGCCGGGCGGCGAGGACGACCCCGGCGAAGCCCGCGAGCCCGCCCGAGACGGCGAATGCTGCGACCCTGACCCGGTTGACGCGTACGCCGGTCAGCCTGGCCGCCTCGGCGTTGTAGCCGGTGGCGTAGAGCCGCCGTCCCGCGGAGGTCTGCTCGAGGACCAGCCCCATCACCACCATGATCGCGATGACGTAGAGGAACGAGACGTTGACGCCCGCGACCTCGCCGATCGCGATCAGGTTGAACTCACCTGACATCCGTTCGGTCAAGACCTTGTCGCCGGACAGGGCGACCGCCATCGCCGCGACGATCGCTCCCGTGCCCAGGGTGGCGATGAGCGACTCGAGGCGCAGCCAGACGACTGCGACGGCATTGGCGAGCCCGACGAGCACGCCCGCGGCGATGCCGCCGATCGCGCAGAGCGTGGGCGACAACGAGGTGGTGGCGAGCAGGTGCCCGGCCACCACGCCGCCGAGGCTCATGGTGGAACCGATCGACAGGTCGAAGAGCCGGGCGGAGAGGACGACCACCAGGCTCAGCGCAGCGAGGGCGGTGACGGCGTAGTCGCTCATCAGCGTGGTCACCGTCGCGCGGTCGAGCCACAGGTCGGGGATCCACACGGCGAAGACCACGACCATGCCCAACCACACGTAGACGGCGCCGATCGTGCCGAAGCCGAGGGCGCGCAGCGGGTGTCGCCGCGCGCTGCGGCCCTCCGCACCGGTGCCGACAGGGTCGTCCCGGCCGAGGGCGGGGCTGGTCGGTGCGGGGCGCACGGCCCCCTTGATCGTGTCGCTCATCGCTCTCCACCCATCTCTGCGAGGGCGCCGACCGGGACCGGTCGGCGCCGAGCCATCGCGGCAAGAAGTCTTGCCTCGGTCACGTCCTCGCCCTCCAGCTCCTCGACGACCTCACCGTCGACGAGTACGAGCACGCGGTCGGCCATGCCGACCAGGTCGTCGAGGTCGGAGGAGCACACGACCGACGGCGTCCCGCTCGCCGCCAGCCCGCGCACCAGCGCGTAGATCGACTGCCGGGCACCGATGTCGACGCCGCTGGTGGGGTCGTCGAGGACGAGCACCTCCGGCGCACCGATCAGGCCCCGCGCCAGCGAGACCTTCTGCTTGTTGCCGCCGCTGAGCAGGCCGTAGGGGCGGGCGGGGTCGCGCGGGGAGACGCCGAGCCGCTCGATCCACTCGCGGGCGACGGCGTGCTCGCGCCGGCGTGAGACCCAGCCGCGGCGGGCGACCGCCGTCGGCCGGGCGAGGCCGATGTTCTCCGCGACCGACTGCTCGCGGACCGCGCAGGCCGGGTGGCTGTTGGGGAGCACGAGCGCCAGGCCGTGCTGACGGGCCCGCGCGACGCTGGCCTGCCCGGTCGTGGTGACGCCGCCCGCGGTGAGCGCCATGGTCGCCGGCGCCGCCCCGGCCAGGGCCTCCGCGAGGTCCTCCCGGCCGGAGCCGGCGATCCCGGCGACCCCGAGGACCTCGCCCTCGCGGAGGGTGAGGTCGATGCCCCGGACCAGGTCGGTGCGCAGGTCGCCGACGGACAGTACCGGCCGGGCGTCCGGCGGCACCGGGGTGAGGCCGGCCCGGTCCCCGACCTCCGACACCTCGCGGCCGACGATCAGCTCGGCGAGCGCGGCCTCGTCCATCCCCTCGGTGCTGAAGGTGCCGAGGCTGCGGCCGTCGCGCAGCACCGTCAACCGGTCGGCGACCCCCAGCACCTCACCCAGCCGGTGGGAGACGTAGATGATGCTCACCCCGCGGTCCCGGAGGCCTCGGACGACCTGCATCAGCCGGTCGACCTCGGCCGGCGGGAGCGCCGCCGTGGGCTCGTCGAGGACCAGGACCTTTGGTGTGCCGTGCCGGTCGTCGAGGGCTCGAGCGATCGCCACCGCACTGCGCTCGACCGCGGCGAGCCGGCCGGCCGGCCGGTCGATGTCGACCGGGACACCGACCCGGGCGAGCAGGTCGCGGACCCGGGCCCGGTGCGCCCGCCACGCGATGCGGCCGAGCTTGCCCTCGAAGCCGGCGCTCAGGCCGACGTTCTCCGCTGCGCCCAGCTCGTCGACCAGCCCGAGGTCCTGGTGGACGAAGCGCAGGCCTGCTGCCAGCGAGCCGGCCGGGTTGCCCGGATCGAGGCCGACTCCGTCGACCTCGATCCGGGAGCCGGGGTCGGGGCGGTGGAAGCCGGAGAGGACCTTGATGAGCGTCGACTTGCCGGATCCGTTCTCCCCGACCAGCGCGTGCACCTCGCCGGCGCGCACCTCGAGGTCCACATCGCTCAGCGCCCGCTGCGCGGGGAAGGTCTTGCTGACTCCTGACAGTCGCAGTCGCACGTCGTCCATCTCCGGCACCCCTCTCCTCGCCCCTGCTCTTGCCTGCTCGCCGTGCCCGTGGGTCGTCCCGCGGGATCGCTCAGGACAGGCCCCACAGGGCCAGGTACTGCTCGCGGTAGTCCTCGACCGTCGGGTAGGTCTCGGTGGCCGTCGGGAGGGTCTCCTTCGTGACGATCCACTCCGGCCACGTGGCCCGGTCCGTCGACGGCGTGGTGTCCTCGCCGTTGAAGCTGCGGATGAAGAAGTCGACCGCGCGCCACATCTCCTCGTCGCTCGCAGCGGTGAGCACCGCGGTGAGGAACTCCCCGTCGGCGAGGTACTGGTTCGCCGCGACGTTGTAGGCGCCCAGCCCGACGACCTGGACATCGGCGGGCGTGAGGCCGGCCGAGCGGAGGGCGGCGGGCAGGCCGACGACCATGTCCGAGAGGCCGATCTCGAGCCAGTTCACGTCGGGGTTGCGGCGCAGGTGGGCCGCTACCCGCGTGGGCAGGTCCTTGCCGACGCTGGTCGACGGCAGCTCGAGGACCTCGACGCGACACTGCTCGCAGGCCTCCTCGACAGTGGCCTTGTAGCTCGCTGCCATCACCTCGAGGCTCGGCAGGACCTCGCCCACCGTGACCGCGACGGCGTTGAGCTGGTCACCCGCCCTGGACAGCGTGTAGCGGGCGATGGTCTCGCCGGCCGCCTCGTAGGTGTCGCGGCCGAGCAGCACGCCCGTGACGCCGCCACCAGCCGGGTCGACCATGTTGAGCCGGAGGACGGGGATCCCCTTCGCCTCGAGCGTGCCCAGCTCATCCTCGAAGAACCGGCGGTCGTGACCGAGGCCGATGACACCGTCCGGGCCGAGCCGGACGGCCTGGGCCCAGGCGTTCTTGATCTCCTCCGGCGTCGCGCCGGTGGCGATGACCTCCAGCTCCCACCCCACGGCGGCGACGGCCTCCTTCAGCGCCTTGCCGAGTGCCTCGCACGCCGGGAGGCCGCACTGGAGGTAGGCCAGCTCCTTGTCCTTCGGCACGGACCGCACCGGGGCCTCGAGGCCGATCGACGTGGGGCGCTCCAGGAGGTCGGCGACCTGGGCCGCCATCTCCTTGCCGAGCTCCTGCCCCTCGCCGGCGTTGGCCGCGCTGGCCGTGTCCTCCGGGGCACTGCACCCCGTGAGCGCCAGACCGGCGGCGAGTGCCACCCCTGCTGCTCCTCGCACCACTCGTCGCATGACTTTTCCTCCTACTTACACACCGACCGGTCGGTTTGGTTCAGGCAACGTTAGATCCGGGTCAGGGACCCGTCAAGACCGTTCGTTCAGGTCCCGTCGTCCAGCGCGTCGGGCAGCACCTCGGCGAGCACACCGAGTGCCGACATCGCTCGCGGCCAGCCGGCGTAGAAGGCCAGCTGCAGCACCAGCTCCGCCAGCTCGTCGCGACTCACCCCGCAGGCGAGCGCGCGGGGCCCGTGAAATCGCAGCTGGTCAACGTTGCCTCCGGCGACCAGCGCGGACACCGTTGCCAGTGCGCGGTCGCGCGGGGCGAGCCCGGGACGGGCCAGCACGTCGCCGAACAGCACCTCCTCGGTCAGCTCGGCGAGGCGCGGGGAGAAGGCACGGACGGCCACCAAGGCCCGGCCCAGGTCCGCCTCCGCGCCCCGGCCGCCTCCCGGGCTCACGACGCCTCCAGCACCAGGGCGTTCGCCATGCCGCCCGCCTCGCAGATCGTCTGCAGCCCGTAGCGGATGCCCTCCCGCTTCATGCGGTGCACCAGCGTCGTGGTCAGTCGCGTGCCGGAACAGCCCAGCGGGTGGCCGAGCGCGATCGCGCCGCCGTCCGGGTTGAGCAGGGCAGGGTCGGCGCCGGTCTCAGCGAGCCACGCCAGCACGACGGAGGCGAAGGCCTCGTTGAGCTCGACGGTGCCGATGTCGTCGAGGCGAAGGCCTGCACGGGCAAGGACCTTCTCGGTGGCTGGGATCGGGCCGGTCAGCATCAGCTCGGGGTCGACGCCGACGACGGCACTGCTGTGCACACGGGCCATCGGCTCGAGCCCGAGCTCGGCGGCCCTGTCGGCGCTGGCGAGCAGGACGGCCGAGGCGCCGTCGGAGATCTGCGAGGAGTTGCCCGCAGTGACGACGCCGTCGTCGCGAAACACCGTGCGCAGGCCCGCGAGGACCTCGAGCGACCCGCCCTCACGGATCCCCTCGTCGGCCGACACCTCACCGGCCGCGGTCGGGACCGGGATGATCTCGTCGTCGTAGTGCCCGGCGTCGCGCGCAGCGGCAGCCCGGGCGTGTGACAGGAGGCTGAGCTCGTCGAGCGCGGTGCGGGAGAAGCCCCACTTGTCCGCGATCAGCTCGGCAGCCAGGCCCTGGGAGAACTCCACCCCGGGGTAACGCTCGGCGACCCGGGGGCCGCGCGCGTCACCGTGGCCACTGGTCCGAGTGGCACCCATCGGCACGCGTGACATCGACTCGACACCACCGACGACGACGAGGTCGTAGTGCCCCGCGACGATGCCGGCTGCGCCGAAGGACAGTGCCTGCTGCGAGGAGCCGCACGCACGGTCCACCGTCGTTCCGGGCACGGTCTCGGGCCAGCCGGCGGCGAGCGCCGACCACCGTCCGACGTTCGACGACTGTTCACCGATGGTGGTGACGCAGCCCCAGACCACGTCGTCGACCAGCGCCGGGTCGAGGCCGGTGCGGTGCTGGAGCGCCGAGAGCACGCGCGCGCCGAGGTCGACGGGGTGGACGGCGGACAGGCCGCCGCCGCGCCGGCCCAGCGGCGTACGGACGGCGTCGATGATCACGGCTTCAGCCATGGGTTCGCCTTTCGTGGGCGGGGAGCCTCAGGAGAAGCTGCGTCCCCCGCAGGAGTAGAGGACCTGGCCGGTCACGTACGACGCGGCCTCGGACGCCAGCCAGGCGACGGCCTCCGCGATGTCGCGCGGCTGCCCGGCGGCAGCGAGCGGGATGGCGTCGACGACGCGGCGGCGCGCGTCGGCCGGCATCGCCGCCGTCATCTCGGACTCGACGAAGCCGGGGGCGACAGCGTTGACGCGCAGGCGCGGGGCCAGCGCGAGGGCGTGGCCGCGGGTCAGCCCGATGACCCCACCCTTGGCGATGCCGTAGTTGAACTGCCCGACGTTGCCCAGCTGCGCGCGCGAGCTGATGTTGACGACAGAGCCACCGTCGGCGAGCAGCGGGGCGACCGCCTCGGTCAGTGCCCACGTGCCGCCGAGATTGACGCGGACGACGGCCCGGAAGTCCGGCTCGGCCATCTTACGCAGCAACCGGTCCCGCGTGATGCCCGCGTTGTTGACCAGGACGCGCGGCTCGTCGCGGTGCGCACGGACGGCGTCGGCGATGCGCCCGACGTCGGGCGGTTGCGAGATGTCGGCCCGCACCGCCCCCACCCCCAGCTCGCGCGCCGTGTCGTGGACCCGCTCGTCGAGGTCGACGAGGAGGAGGGCGTGGCCCGCCTCCGCCAGCCGCGACGCGATGGACCGACCGATGCCGCGGGCGGCACCGGTCACGATGGCGAGGCTCATGGCAGCAGCGCCCCCAGGTGGGCGGTGCCGACCATGACCGTCTGGCCCCGTGCGGCCCGGGAGCCGAGGAGCTGCTCGACGGTCGCGGCGACCCGGGTCGCGGGCTCGTCGGCGTCCCAGCCGACGACGGTCGCGTACTGGTCCCGCCGCAGTCCCTCGAAGGCCAGGCACCGGCCGCCGGCGACGAGGCCGACCGCGACTGCCGACTCCAGAGGTCCCGACCGACCCACGGCGGCAGCCGCGTCGACCACGAACACCACCGGTGCGTCCTCCTGCGCCGCCACGTGGGCGAGCCGGTAGGCCTCGACCAGCTGGTCCTCGGCGTCCACCCAGGATGCGACCGGGCCGGGCCGGAAGACGACCCCGTCCTCGGCGCGACCGTCGGGGGACCCGATCGCCGCGAGCGCCTCCGCGAGCGCCTCGTCAGCCACCTGCACCTTCATCACACGTTCCTCCACGTCATCGCGGGCCAGCTCGCCGTCACCAGCGGGCGACGACGAGCTTCTCCTCGGTGTAGAAGCGCAGCGGCGCGTCGCCGCAAACGTGCGTCTCGCCGAAGAACGAGGTGCCGAGCCCGCCCATCACGAAGTTCGCCGGCGGGGCGGGGAAGGTGTTGATGCCGATGTTCCCTGCACGCGAGGCGCGTTCGAACCGGCGTGCGACGGTGCCGGAGCGGGTGAAGATCGTCGACGCATTGCCGAACTCGGTGTCGTTCGCCAGGGCGATGGCCTGATCGAGGTCGCCGACCCGGTGCATCGCGATGACCGGACCGAAGGTCTCCTGGAACTCGGCCGGGTGGGTCGGGGCGAGGTCGGCGAGGACCGTGGGCCCGACGAAGAAGCCGTCGCTGGTCGCCGACGGCGTCATCGGTGCCACGCCGCGGCCGTCACGCACCGCGGTGGCTCCGGCATCGACCGCCTGCGTGATCAGGTCCTCGAGCCGGCTGCGGCTGGCGGCGCTGACGACCGGGCCCATGGTCGTGCCCTCGTCGAGCCCGGCACCGACGACCAGGGCGTCGGTGAGGGCGGCGACCCGGTCCACGAGCTCGTCGTACACCTCGTCGAGGACCACGATGCGGGTGCCGGCGAGGCAGCGCTGGCCGGCCATGCCGAAGGCGGAGGTGACGATGCCCTCGGCCGCGAGCGCGAGGTCGGCGTCGCCAGCGACGAGGATCGGGTTCTTCGCACCGCCGTTGGCCTGGACCCGCTTGCCGAGGGCACTGGCACGCTCGTGGATCGCCCGCGCGGTCGGCGTGGAGGTGATGCAGGAGACGGCGGCGACGTCGGGGTGGTCGACCAGCCGCTTGCTGACCTCGGCGCGGCCGTGCACGAGGTTGAGCACGCCATTCGGCAGGCCGGCCTCGGCGAAGAGGTGGAACAGCGCGGTCGAGGCGACCGGATCCTGCTCGGACGGCTTCACGACCAGCGTGTTTCCGGTGACCAGGGCCCACGCCGAGAACTGGCTCGGGTTCATCACCGGGAAGTTGAACGGCGTCACGGCGACGCACACGCCGAGGGGCTCACGCACGTTGCGGGCCTCGATCGGGCCGGCCACGTGACCGGAGCGGGAGTGCGCGAGCATCGGCGCCGCGATCGCGGTGTCGATGAACTCCGCGGCCCGCATGACCTCGCCGCGCGCCTCCTCCAGGGTCTTGCCCTGGTCGAGGCTGATGGTGCGCGCGAGCCGCTCGCCGTTGCTGACGACGTTGTGGCGCATCGCGTGCAGGTACTGCACGCGGCGGGTGATGGAGAGCTGGCTCCACTCGTCGAAGGCGGCCGCGGCCGCTGCCACGGCGGCGTCGACCTCGGCGTCGGTCGCCGCGGTCACCTGGGTGACCACCTTCCCGGTGGCCGGGTCGAACACGTCGATCGCGTCGCTGCCGCTGCCGGTGACGAACTCGCCGTCGATCCAGTGCTGGGGCTGGGTGACGTCCTGGGGGTTGTTCATCGGGGACTTCCTTCCGCTCGGGTCGTTCCGTTCATGGGCGGCCGCCACCCTCAGGCGAGGACCGGGGTGTCGTAGCTGACGCCCAGGTCTCCGCCGACGTCGTACGCCTTCAGTGCCGGGAGCACCTCACGCGCGATCAGGTCGAAGTTCTTGTCCGCAACATCCTGCGGCATCCCGCCGAAGGCGGGAACGAGGAGCACGCCGCCCGCGTCGAGCCGGTCGACGTAGGAGAGGAGCTTGTCGACGACCTGGTCGGGAGTGCCCCACACCTGGAGGTCGGCGAGGAAGCCGGCGAAGCCCTCCACCCCGTGCTTCTCGATGTTGCGCGCAAGGCCGGCGTAGTACTCGTAGCCGTTGATCTGGGCGAAGCCGACGTTGTCGAACTCGTAGTGCTCGACGGTCGACATGGCGTAGCGCTGGAGGTACTTGTCGCGCATCTCCTGCGCGCCGGCGGCGGTGTCGGAGACACCGGTGAAGACGCAGATGACCGGCTTGGGCGGTTGCTCGCCGTTGATCTCGACGTAGCGGCGACGGTAGGTCTCGAGCTCGGCCTCGACCGTCTCCCAGGGCTTCTGGGCGATCACCATCAGGCCGACGCCGAGCCGGGCCATGATGTCCATCGACTCGGGCGAGACCGCGGAGGCGAAGGTGCGGCCGCGGAAGGAGGCATACGGGTCGGGGCGGAGGTCGATACGCGGCTGCTGGTAGAGCTCGCCGTCGTACTCCATCACCCCGGTCTCGAGACCGGAGAGGACCGCCTCGGAGTATTCCACGAAGCGCTGCCGGGACTCGCCCATCGGCACCCGGAAGCCCTCGAACTCGACCCGGCCCAGGCCCCGGCCCATGCCGAGGATGGCGCGCCCTCCGGACAGGTGGTCGAGCACGAGGAAGCTCTCGGCGACCCGGATCGGGTCCTGCCACGGCAACACCGTGACCATCGTGCCGAGGCGCAGCCGCTCGGTCTGCGCCGCCACCCAGGTGAGCAGCTGCGGCACGTTCGGCGTGAGCTCATAGTCGGTGAAGTGGTGCTCCGGGACCCAAAGCGAGTCGAAGCCGGCGGCCTCGGCCATCCGGGCGTACCTGCCCTCGCTGCGGATCACCTCGTGGTCGCTTCGTGCGCGATCGAGGTTCTGGAACGTCAGAGTGATGCCAGTGTGCATTGACCTCATCCAGCCTGTCTGGGTCGAACCGGTAGATTCCGACCGGTCGGTTTGTTAAGGGGAGACTACGGCCCCGGGCACCCGGGGCGCAAGGGGTCCGGGACGACGCCGTCGCCAGCGCGCTCAGCGCGCGTCGGGACGGACCGCGATGACGTCCACCTGGACCCGGATGTCGGAGGCGAGCCCGACCACGAAGGTGCAGCGCGCGGGGTAGGGCCCGTCTCCGAACGCCTCCTTGAACGCCGGGATGAACTCGAAGCGGTGCTCGTCGTGGCGCAGGTAGCAGGTCGTCTTGACGATGTCGCGGCGCGAGAGGCCCGCCTCCCCGAGGATCAGGTCGATGTTCTCGAAGGCGATCCGCACCTCGTCGGCGATCGTCACGGCGTCCTCACGACGCCGGAGCGTCTTCGGGTCCATGGCCAGGCCGGTGGCGAAGGCGAGCGTCTCCGTCGCCGTGCCGGAGGAGAGCCCCACGGCGCTGTAGTCGCCGACGGCGGCGGGGTTCAGGTACTGCGTCGTCATGGTTGTCTCCTCAGCTCGGGACGATCAGGTCGAACGGGCGGTCGTGGAGGATGCCCTCGACGACCTCCCGCGGGATGGGCAGCGGCATGTCGAGGTCGGCGATCGCGAGCAAGTCGCGAGCGGCCTCGTCGGGACGGAAGGACGGGAAGTCCGAGCCGAACACCAGCCGGTCGGTGACGTGCCCCTCGATCGCGAGGCGCAGGCCGTTGTACATCTGCCAGGTCTTGACGGGCATCGTCGAGACGTCGGCGAAGACGTTGCGGTTCTTCATCATCAGCTCGACGGTCTCGTTCATCCACGGCTTGCCGAAGTGGGCGAGCAGGATGTTGGTGTCCCGGAACTCCCGGGCCACCTTGTCGAGCATGCTCGGGTAGGCGTACTCGAGGAAGCCGTCCGGCGCGAACACGCTGGCCTGGTGGAACATCAGGAAGATGCCCTCCTCGGCCGCGACCCGGTAGACCTCGTACGCCTCCTCCGCGTGCGGGTGGAAACCCTGGTACGGCGGCGAGAGCTTCACCCCGTGCAGGCCGAGCTCGCGGACCGCCTGGCGCAACGCCTGCGCCGCGCCCGGCTGCGTCGGGTCGACGCTCCCGACTGCGATGGCACGACCCTTGTTCTGCTCCAGGTAGGCACCGAGGTAGTCGTTGGGGACGAACATCCCCATCCGGGCGACCTGCAGGCCGATGAGGGCGAACTGCTCGACGCCAGCCTCCTCCATCACGCGGGAGTGCTCGGCAAGGTCGGCCTCCCCGAACGCCGGCCGGCCCACCAGCTCGGTACCGCGGTTGGTCCAGACCGGCCCGCAGTGCTCGGGCTTGAACACGTGCGTGTGCCAGTCGACGAAGGGGCGGAGCGGCCGCTCCGGGCCAGGCACCGGGCTCATCCCGCCTGCGACCGCGGCCGCACCGCGATCGCGTCGAGCTCGACACGGCAGCCGCCGGCGATCCCCACGGTGTAGGTCACCCGCGACGGGTACGGGCCCTCGCCGAAGAACTCCTTGTACGCCGCCCAGAACTCGGGCCGATAGGCATCGTCGCTGAGGTAGCAGGTCATCTTCACCACGTCGCGCAGCGTGGCCCCCGCCGCGTGCAGGATCTCCTCAACCTCGGCCAGGCACAGCCGCGTCTCGTCGGCGACGGTGACCGCGTCCTCGCGCCGGGACATGGTGTCGAAGTCGAAGGCCATGCCGCCGGCGAACACCCAGTCCCGCGTCGCCGTCCCGGGATTCATGCCGTACTCCGGGTAGGGCAGGCCCGCGGGGTTCAGGTACTCCGTCATGTCGCGCTCCTCGTCCGTCGGTGTGTCGGTGGGTCCGGTCAGTGCAGCGTGCTCGCGGGCAGCTGGTCGCCGGCCTCGCGCAGCGCGGGCATCACGTGCTCGGCGAACAGGCGCATGGCCTTCGAGAGGGCCTCGTTGCTGTCGATGCCGGGGACGCCGAACTGCAGCAACCAGTTCTGCACCTGGTGCGACTCGGTCATCCGCAGCATCTGGTCCCGCACCGTCTCGGGCGAGCCGATGAAGAGGTGGTCACGCTCGTACAGGAAGTCCCACGCCTCGGCGTCGGTGAATGACTCCCAGTCGACACTCGCGGGGTCCTCGTCGGCGTCGAGCCAGACCGAGATGTCGCGCACCTGGCACACGAAGCGGAAGAAGTCGGCGATCGCGGACTCCGTGACGGTGCGCGCCTCCTCGTCGGTGTCGGCCACGAACGCCATGCGCAGGACGGAGGTGTTGACGCCGAGCGGCAGGGTCTCGCCGTGCGCCTGGCGGTAGGTCTCCTGATAGGCCTCGTTGAGGCCCGCGAGCACCTTCCCCGTCGGGTACCAGGTGATCGCCCCGATGCCCTTGCGGGCGGCGTCGCGGAAGCCCCGTTCGGACTCGGTCACCGCGAACAGCGGCGGGAAGGGGTCCTGGAAGCACTTGGGGTACATCGAGAACGCCACGAGGTTGCCCTCGTCGTCGAGCCAGCCCTCGGGCTCCGGGGCACCGGGAGCGTGGATGTACCGGGTGTCCGGCGTCGGTAGGGTGTAGCGCTTGCCCTGGTAGCTGAAGACGTCCTCGGTCCAGAGCTTCTGGACGATGTCGTACTTCTCGTCGAAGATCTCGATGCTGCTGTCGGCACCGCCCCAGCGGTCGGCCTCCGGGTTGAGGTTCTTCACCTCGATCGGCAGGATCCCGCGACCGAAGGCGACGTCGAGCCGCCCACCGGCGAAGTGGTCGAGCATCGCGAGGTCCTCGGCGACGCGGATCGGGTGCCACAGCGTGATCGACACCGCGGCCATGCCGAAGCGGATCCGCTCGGTGCGCGCCGCGAGGTCCGCGGCGAGCAGGATCGGGTTCGGGCTGGCGTCGGTGCCGTCCACGTCGAAGTGGTGCTCTCCGAGCCACACGCGGTCGAAGCCCAGCTGGTCGGCCTGCTGCACGTGCTGGCGGGCGGCCTGCAGCACCTCCTGCCAGGACATCTCGCCGGTCCGGTTGGTCAACGCGTAAAGCAGGTCGATCTTCATCGCAACTCCTGGTGGCCAGTTCTCCGCCCGTATCTACGAACGGACCAGTCGGTATCTTTCATCAGTGCCCAATCGCCGTCAAGGTGGTAAAGGAACCCGATATCACGGGTGACTTCCAACGGTTGCGGTGTGAGCGAGACCACCGTAACATACCGACCCGTCGGTTTGTATAGCGTCGGAGAGGACGACCATGAACACCATCACCAGCCAGCAGTTTCGCGAGGTGCTCGGGCAGTACCCAACCGGCGTGTGCGTCGTCACCGCCGCGTCGGGGGACGGACCGGACGCCGGCTTCGTCGTCGGCTCGTTCACGTCGGTCTCGCTCGACCCACCCCTGGTCGCCTTCTTCCCGGACAAGAGGTCGTCGACCTGGCCGCGGATCGCCGCTGCCGGGCACTTCTGCGTCAACATCCTCTCCGCCGACCAGGAGCACCTCTGCCGGCAGTTCTCCTCCAAGGCTCCGGACAAGTTCGAGGGCGTCGACGCCCGTCCCGCCGGCACGGGCGCCCCGATCCTCGACGGCGCGGTCGCGTGGATCGACTGCGACATCGAGTCGGTGTCCGAGGCCGGCGACCACTGGTTCGTGCTGGGTCGGGTCCGTGAGCTGCAGGTCGAGACCGGCTCGTTGCCGTTGCTGTTCTTCCAGGGCGGCTACGGCCGCTTCGCCCCGCTGTCGATGGCGGCCGACGCGACGCGCGGCGCCCTCGGCGAGGAGCTGCGCGAGCTCGACCTGGTCCGCAGCGAGATGGAGGCGCTCGCCGCCGACCTGTCCTCCCGGTGCGTGGCGACCGTCATCGACGGCGACGACCTCGTCGTGCTGGGCAGCGCCGGCAGCCCGGAAGCCAGTGGGCGCGCGACCCTCGTCGGCGTGCATCTGCCCTTCGCGCCCCGGTACGGCGCAGCCTTCGCCGGCTGGTTCGACGACGACCGGCTCGAGGCGTTCCTGGGCCAGGCGCCGGACGCCGACCGTGCCGAGGAACGGCGACGCATCGGACGGGTCCGCGGGCGCGGTTACTCGGTCGGCCTCATCAACGGGGCCCAGCGCGAGTTCGCCTCGGCGCTCGACCAGCTCGAGCACGACCCCCACGCCCGGGACCGTGACGCGCTCAAGCCGCTCGTGGAGCAGCTGCACTACGACCCCGAGGTGCTCACCGACGAGGCCAAGGCCGACGTCCGCGTGATCGCCGCC
This sequence comes from Nocardioides sp. J54, assembly GCF_000519005.1. Taxonomy (GTDB): domain Bacteria; phylum Actinomycetota; class Actinomycetes; order Propionibacteriales; family Nocardioidaceae; genus Nocardioides. The sequence goes on from NZ_JAER01000008.1 coordinate 137,732, forward strand.
CCGGTGTTCCGCAAGGGTGGCGAGGTGGCGATGGCCCTGACCGTCTACGGGTTCTCCAAGCCCCACGGCGCGGTCGACGACTACGTCGAACGGCTGCTGGCGGCGACCCGACGCGCGTCGGAGCTGCTGGGCCACGACGACACGGACTGAGCCCCGGCCGGGCCGGGCGGCCGGGGGCCGGGGAACCGGTGCTCCCCGGTCACCCGTCATCGCCGTCCCGCGCCATCCGGGCCGCGAGCTGCACGCGGTTGGAGAGGCCGAACTTCCCCAGGATGTGGTCGACGTGCTTCTCCACCGTGCGCACCGAGATGAAGAGCTCGGCGGCGATCTCGCGGTTGGTACGGCCGTCCGCGACGAGCTCGGCCACCTCCTGCTCGCGCCGGGTCAGCCGGGTCGCGTCGCCGCGCTCCCCCGCCGCTGACGCCGGTGCGGAGGACGCGGTCGGGTCGGCCTCTCCCAGTGCGAAGCGGACGGCGGTGTCGACGTCCCACGCCGCACCCTCCCCGTAGGCCGCCTCCACGCGCCGGTCGTCCGGCCGCAGGACCTCCTGGGCCTCGCGGTGGTAGTCGAACATCGAGTGGCTGGCCTCGATCGGCATGCCGACCTGGCGCAGCACCGTGTCGGCGGCTCCCATCAGGCGTCCCGCACGGACGGGGTCGCCGCTGGCGGCCGCGATCCAGGACATCGCCTCCAGGCACACCCCGACCCCGAGCCGGTCGTCCAGTGCCCGCTTGACCCGGAGCGTCTCGCGCTGGACCTCCTCGGCGCCGGCGACGTCGCCCTGGCGCCACAGGTCGATGCCGTAGGCCCACAGCGAGAAGGAGCGCCACCAGGACTCGCCGACCCGGCCCGCCAGCTCCTGGCAGCGCTGCTGCCACTCCACCGCGCGGTCCACGTCGCCGGCGAAGCCGTGGGCGATGCCGAGCTCGAACATCGTGTGGATCTCGCCCGTCAGGTGGTCCAGCCGGGAGAAGTCCTGCACCGCCGCCTCGAGCCGTGCCGTCGAGGTGGCGAGGTCGCCCTGGAACATCGCGAGCAGGCCCCATGCCTGCTCGACGTAGGCGGCGAGGACCGGGGTGTCGGTGGCGGCGGCGATCCGCGACGCCTCCTCCAGCAGCCCGGGTACGACGGCATGGTCGTTCTGCAGCACGGCCAGCCACGCACCCAACCGGAGCGCGCGCCCCCGCTCGACCGACGGTGCGGGGTCGGCGGTCAGCAGCGAGTCCAGCCAGGTCCGGGCCTCGCTCAGGAAGCCGGCGGCGAGCCAGAAGTTCTCGATCCCCACCGCCAGCCGCATGCCGAGGCGCGGGTCGTGGGCCAGGCAGGACTGGAGGGCGACGCGGAGGTTCGGGTAGTCGGCGCGCAGCCGGGCCAGCCAGCCCACCTGGTCGGGTCCCGACCACTCCTCGTCCGCGCGGGTGGCGAGCGCCGCGAACCACTCCCGGTGGCGTCGGTGCAGCTCGTCGAGCTGCTCGTCGTCGAGGCGCTCGGCGCCGTACTGCCGGATCGTCTCGAGCATCGCGTAGCGCGGCTCCCCGGCCTGCAGGACCCGCGTGACGATGGACTTGTCGACGAGGCCGGCGACGAGGTCGAGCACGCTGTCGGCGGCGCTGGCGTCGGCCGCGACCGTCTCGGCCGCGCCGAGGGTGAAGCCGCCGGAGAAGACGGAGAGCCGCGCCCACAGCTCCTTCTCCTGCGGGGTGCACAGCTCGTAGGTCCCGTCGATCGAGGCGCGCAGGGACTGGTGGCGGGGCGGCGCGGTGCGGCTACCCTGGGTGAGGAGCCGGAAGCGGTCGGCGGTGCGCGCCACCAGCTCGCCGAGCGGCAGCAGGCGCAGGCGGACGGCGGCGAGCTCGATCGCCAGCGGGATGCCGTCCAGCAACCGGCACAGCTCGGCGATCTGCTCGCGCTCTTCGGGCGTCACCGCGAGGCCCGGCACGGCAGCCTGGGCACGATCGAGGAACAGGAGCACCGCGTCGCTCTCGCCGTCCTGGTCACGGTCGGCGCTCGCGGCGATCGACAGCGGCGGCACCCGGACGGCCACCTCGCCGTCGAGGCCGAGCACCTGGCGGCTGGTGGCCAGCACGGTGAGGCCGGGGCAGGACCGCAGGAGGCTGTCGGCCAGGGACGCCACCGCGTCGACGAGGTGCTCGCAGTTGTCGAGGACGAGGAGCACGCGCCGGTCAGCGAGGAATTCGACCACTGTCTCGAGCTGCCAGCGGGCCGAGCGCTCGCGCACGCCGAGCGCCGTGTTGATCGTGTGACCGAGCAGTGCGGGCTCGAGGACGTCGGCCAGGCGCGCGAAGCACACCTCGTCGAAGGCACCCTCCGCCGCGGATGCGACCTCGAGTGCGAGGCGGGTCTTGCCGACGCCGCCGAGGCCGATGAGGGTCACCAGCCGGGAGCGTCGCAGCGCGTCCCGGGCCAGGCCCTGCTCGCGCTGCCGGCCGATGAAGCGCGTCAGCTCCACCGGCACCGCCCCCGGCGGATCTCCGTCACCACGTGCACCGGTCGAGGTCGGGACCACGCGGGTAGTCTGCCCCACCTCGGCCCGGACGGGGGTGGGTCGGCGACTTCCCCAGAGGTCGACGACGTCAGCTCGCGATCCCGGCACCGGTGGCCACCTCGCAGGTCTGCAGGTCCTCGGCCAGCACGGCCGCGACGGCTCGTCGTAACCACGCGGCCTGTCCGTCGAACCGGGCCAGCCGGTCCGGACGCACCCAGCGGTGCGCGACGTGCCCGTCGCCGGGCACCAGCCGTCGGCGGTGGGTCTCGGCGACCACCGTGTGCAGGGCAGCCGGGCCGGACGCGTCGACGACCGGGAGCACCGGCCCTGGTTGCATCCGGACCAGGTCGGGGACGGCGAGCCCGGTGGTTCGACGCAGCAGGTGCGCGGCGGTCACGAGCAGTTCCTCGCCGGGCACCAGGTCGGTGCTGGGGCAGGTCCAGCGACAGCCGGGAGCGTCCGGAGCAGGCGGCTGGAGGAGCCCGACGCGACCGCGCCACAGCAGCGTGACCGCGACCAGCTGCCGCACCCCTTCGAGCACCCCGTCGACCGCCACGTCACTCACCGCCCCCGGGCCAGGTCGGCCGCCCGCTCGGCGATCATCACCGTCGCGGCGTTGGTGTTGCTGGACGCGATCGTCGGCATCACCGACGCGTCGGCCACGCGGAGGCCGGCCAGGCCACGCACCCGGAGCTGCGGGTCGACGACGGCGTCGGGCCCGGACCCCATCCGGCAGGTACCCGACAGGTGGAAGAAGCTGCTCACCGAGTCCCGGACGACCCGCTCGAGGTCTGCCCGGCCGAGCTGGAGCAACGCGTCGGTCTGCGACTTCCCGCCCCACTCGTCGAAGGCGCCCGTACGAACCAGCTCGTCGACGACGCCGATGCCGGCGACCAGCTGGTCGACGTCGTGCTGCTCGCTGAGGTAGCGGGGGTCGATCAGCGGTGCCACGTCGGGGTCGCGCGACACCAGCCGGACCTCTCCCCTGCTGCGCGGCTGCATGTGCCCGATCCCGAAGGTGAAGGCGTTCTGGAGCGGGGGCTGCCACGGCAGGTGGTAGTCGACCTGCACCTGCACGACCTGCAGCTCCGGGCGCACCTGGGCGGGGTCGGTGCGCAGGAAGAGCGTGGACTCGGCGTACTGCCCGCTGGGGGCGGGGAGCGGGCGCTCGGCCTGGACCCGGACGCCGGCGAGCATCACGTGGTCCTGCAGGTTGCGGCCGACCGGCAGGTCGAGCACGGGCCTCACCCCGGCGCGCTCGAGGTCGGCTGCCGGACCGACGCCCGACAGCATCAGCAGGTGCGGCGAGCCCACGGCGCCGGCGCAGAGGATGACCTCGCGATCCGCCGACACGCGCTCGGTCGACCCCTCGCGGACGTACTCGACGCCCCGGCACCGTCCGGCGTCGACGATCAGCCGGTGCGCGCGGGCGCCGGTGACCACCGTGAGGTTCGCCCGCCCCGCCGCCGGACGCAGGTACGCCGTGGCCGTGCTCTGCCGCCGGCCGTCCACGATGAGCAGGTCGTGCGTCGCGGCCCCGGTCAGCTCCCCGTCGTTGAGGTCGTCGGCGAGCGGGTACCCCGCCCGGCGCGCGGCCTCGACGTGCGCGAGGCTCAGCGGGTGCGGGTCCGTGATCGGCGCGGGCCGCAACGGCCCGTCGCTGCCACGGAAGCGCGGGTCACCGTGCGGCACGGACTCCGAGCGCATGAAGTACGGCAGCACGTCGTCGTACCCCCAGCCGTCGGCGCCTTCGTCGCGCCACCGGTCGAAGTCCGACCGGTGGCCGCGCAGGTGCGCCATCACGTTGATCGAGCCCGAGCCGCCCAGGACACGGCCCCGGTGTGCCGGCACGGACCGACCGGTCGCCGCCTGCACCGTGGTCTCGTAGTCCCAGTCGACGTCGCTGCCGAGCAGTGCAGGCCACGCGCCCGGGGCCGTGACGTCGTCGCGACGGTCGTCGCCGCCTGCCTCGAGGAGCAGGACGGCGACGCCGGGGTCCTCGCTGAGGCGCGCCGCGAGCACGCTCCCGGCGGACCCCCCGCCGACGATCACGTAGTCGTAGGTGGACACCACGCCCCCGTCAGAGGTGGACCACGACGGTCTTGAGCTCTAGGAAGTCGTCGAGGCTCTCCTTGCAGGTCTCGCGCCCCCAGCCAGACTGCTTGTAGCCGCCGAAGGGCAGCGCCGCGTCGACCGCCTGGTAGCAGTTCACCCACACCTGGCCGGACTCGATGCTCGCCGCCATCCGGTGGGCGCGGCCGACGTCCTTTGTCCAGACGCCGGCGCCGAGGCCGTAGTCGGTGGCGTTGGCGAGCGCGGTGACCTCCTCCTCGGTGTCGAAGGGGACGACCGACAGCACGGGACCGAAGATCTCCTCGCGCAGCACCCGGGAGTCCGGGCGCAGGTCCGTGACGACGGTCGGCTGCACGAAGTAGCCTTGGTCGCCCCACGCCTCACCGCCGGCGACGACGCGTCCCTCCTGCTTGCTGAGGTCGAGGTAGCCCACGACCTTGTCGCGGTGCTCGGCAGAGACGAGCGGGCCCATCTCGGTGGTGTCGTCGAGACCGGGGCCGAGCCGGATGCTGCTGGCCCGCTCGGCGAGCCCGGCCAGCACCTCCTCGTACACGCCCCGCTGGGCGTAGAGGCGAGAGCCCGCGATGCAGCTCTCCCCCTGGCCGGCGAAGATCGCCATCCCCGCGGAGACGATGGATCGCTCGAGGTCCGCGTCGTCGAAGATGATGTGCGGGGACTTGCCGCCGAGCTCGAGCGAGACCCGCTTCAGGGTGCCGGTGGCGGCGCGGGCGATGGCCTTGCCGGTCTCGACGGAGCCGGTGAACGTCACCTTGTTGACGCCGGGGTGGTTCACCAGTGCGGCGCCGGCTGCCTCGCCGAGCCCGGTCACGTAGTTGACGACACCTTCCGGGATGCCGGCCTCCAGCACCAGCTCGGCGAGGCGCGCCATCACTAGCGGCGTCTGCTCGGCCGGCTTGACGACGATGGTGTTGCCCGTCGCCAGGGCCGGGGCGAGCTTCTTGACCGCCATCATCAGGGGCAGGTTCCACGGGATGATCGCCGCGACGACGCCGACCGGCTCGCGCCGGGTGTAGGCGTGGTAGGGACCGCCGAAGTTGTGCGGGAACGACACCGGGATCGTGTCGCCGGTGATCTTGGTCGGCCACCCCGCGTAGTAGTGGAGGATGTCGACCGAGAACGGCACGTCGATGTAGCGCGCCTCCATGATCGGCATGCCGACGTCCAGCGACTCCAGCCGGGCGAGCTGCTCGGCGTTCTGCTCGACCAGCTCGGCCAGGCGGGTGATCATCCGGCCGCGCTGGATCGGCGTCACCTTGCTCCACGGCCCGTGCAGGGCGGCACGGGCCGCAGCGACCGCGCGGTCCACCTCGGCCGCGCCACCCGCGGCCGACTGCGCGACGACCGCGCCGGTCGACGGGTCGAAGACGTCGAGCGTCTGGCCCGACGCGGCCTCGACCCACTCGGCGCCGATGAGCATCCGCGACGCCTTGGCGACGTCAGCACGCAGCTCGTCGGGCAGGGGTGAAGTGATGGTCATGACCGGCTCCTTCAGGCACGCGCCGCGGCGGCGACGTTCGGCGGGGTGAAGTTCTTCATCAGCGGGAAGACCTCGCTGCCCATGCGCTTGATGTCCTCGACGTAGTCGGTGAGCACGAGCATGTAGCCGGCGACGTCGATCTCGGCCCACTCGTCGAGCTGGCGCGCGATGCTCGCCGGCGAGCCGGTGATGAAGTCGGTCGAGAACTGGACGAAGCCCTTGGTGTCGACGCTGGCGAGGATCTCCGACGTGCCGCCGGCAGCGCTGTCGGTCGCGGCCTGGCCGAGCATGTACTCCATGACGCCCCGGTCCGGGTTGTCGATGTAGTTCTGCAGCTTCGCCTCGGCTTCCTCGTCGGTGTCGGCCATGACCACGCCGAGGGCGACGTACGGACGGATGGTGCGCCCCGCCTCGTCCATCTGCGCGTTGAAGCGGTCCACGACCTCGCGCAGCGCCTCCGGACCGCCCCAGGCGAGGCGGAACGAGTAGTCGGCGTACTGGGTCGTGAACTTGATGGCGTCGTCGGAGGCGCCGGCGCACACGATGTTGATGTGGCGCTCGGGCTGCGGGCCCATCCTCAGGTCGTCGTACTGGAAGTGCTCGCCCTTGAAGTTGGAGACGCCCTTCTCCCAGAGCTCGCGCACGACCTGGCAGTACTCGCCGGCGTACTGCCAGCGGTAGTTGTTGTACTCGTAGCCGGGCCAGACGTTCATGACCTCGAGCTCGCGCGGGTGCCAGCCGCCGGGGACGATGTTGAGCGAGAAGCGCCCGTCGCTGATCTGGTCGATCGTCACGGCCATCCGCGCCGCGATGGCGGGGTGGATCGCGAGGATGTTGACCGACCCGATGAGCTTCATGAACTCGGTGTCACGGGCCAGGGCGGCCATCTGGGTCATCGACTCGAGGGCGTCGTCCCAGAAGCCGGTGGTGCCGCCGTGACCGCGCAGGGCCGAGAGCGAGAGGGCGAAGGAGAAGCCGTTGGCCTCGCCGGTCTGGCAGATCTCGCGCATGTGGTCGTAGGTGGGCGAGTACTGCGGTGCCGTCTCGGAGATGATGTAGCCGTTGCGGGCACTCGGGATGAAGATGCCGAACTCCATGGGAGGGGTTCCTTTCCTGTCAGGTCTTGCTGGGGGCTTGCTGTCGGGTCGGTGCGGTCAGTCGGTGGCGACCTGGCCGGCCGCGGACGGCTCGTCGTAGCCGGCGAGTCCGAGGACGGCCCGGTCGAGGTCGGTGTCGAGGCCGTTGTCGACGCGCTCGTCGCGCAGGCCGAGGAGCTTCTCGACGACACCGACGACGAGGAGGGCGCTGAGCAGGCCGAGGGCGATGAACGCCACGACGCCGAGGGCCTGCTGGCCGATCCCGATCGTGGCGTGCTGGAAGGCGTAGTCGCCCTCGAGGCCGAGGTAGCCGCCCTGCCGGGTGCCGCTGGCGACGAGCCCGGTGGCGAGTGCGCCGTAGATCGCGGGGCCGAGGGCGATCGGGACGATCTTGACGTCGTCGAGGCGGGCCTTCTTCATCAGGTGGTAGGTGCCGACGACGACGAGGGGCGCGAACAGCGCGACCAGACCGCTCTGCCACGGGTCGACCACGTCCATCGACGCCGACGCGGCAACCCAGGCCGCGATGGGCGAGACCAGGAAGAAGTAGACGTTGCCGGTGGCCCGCCACGCGACGAGGCCACCGACACCGCCGGCCATGATCGTCATCATCAGGTTGGTCAGCACGACGCCGATGCCGGACTCGTTGAGGGTGATGCCGAAGAAGCCGGCGTCCTGGACGATGAAGCCGTTGAGCAGGACGTAGCCGCAGAGACCGGCGACGAACAGCAGCATGCCGAGGACGACCAGCGTCATGTTGTGCGGCAGGGGCATCGCGCCGGGCGCGGTGGCGAAGGCGCCGGGCCGGGCCTTGGCGCGCCACACCAGGACGAGCGACCAGGTGCCGAGCAGGATGTAGAAGAACGCGCCGCCGAAGTCGTGCGTACCGGCGTTGGAGAGCGGGCCGACCGGGCCGTAGACCAGGTAGGCGCCGACCGGGATCACGAGCCCGGCGAAGACCACGGCGACCGCGACCAGGGCGCGGGTGCGCACCCGCTCGATCACGGAGCCGGCAAGGAGCGCGGAGAAGAAGGCGCCGAAGATGATGAAGATGGCGTAGAACGCCTGGAAGGCCTCGGCGTCCGGCACGACCTCGTGGTCGAGCTGGTGCGAGAAGGCGTTGATGTTGTCGCCGAACAGCCACCACGACTGGATCGCGTCCTTGACGGGCGAGTCCGAGCCGAAGGCCTGGGTGAACTGGACGTCCCAGATCGCGAAGCCGAGGAAGGCCATCGCGAGGCCGCCGGCGACTGCCGCGGCGAGCTTCTGGGTGAGCGTGTGCAGGACGTTACCCCTGCGGCTCAGGCCGGCGTCGAACATGAAGACGCCGGCGACGGCCAGCGCGATGGCGACCAGGCCGACGACGTAGTAGGCCGTCGCGACCTGCGCGTGGGTCGAGACCTGGGCCTCGTCGAATCCGTCCGCGGCCGCGACGCGTCCGGTGAGGTGGGCTGTGAGCACGTGGTTCCTTCTCTCGTCAGGTGGAGGGAGCAGGCAGGATGAGCAGGGTGAGGACGGGGTGATCGGGGCTGAGCGGGAGGGCGGACGAAGGTCGCTGGTGCGGCTCAGGCGCTGGCGGCGAAGAACTGGCGGCGGGCGTAGGCGAGGACCGGGTGCTCGTCGCGCGCGCACCCTTCCTCGACCTCGCCCACCGCGATGACGTGGTCACCGGCCTCGACGAGGGCGGCGACCACGCACACGGCGTGGGCGGCGTTGCACCCGAGCAGCACTGGTCCGCCGGCGCCGCTCGCGGAGCGCTCCCAGGCCCGCCCGGTGAACTTGTCGTCGGACTTGGTCGCGAATGCGAGGGCGACGTCCTCGCAGCCGTGGCGCAGGTAGTTGACCGTGAACGACCCGGTCTCCCGGATCGCGGCGAGGGTGGTCGAGCCGCGGTCGAGACAGGCCAGCACCATCGGCGGGTCGAGGGAGACCGAGCAGACCGCGGACATCGTCAGCCCGCGGGGTGTGCCGTCGGCGGCCATCGCGGTGACGACGGTGGCCGGACCAGCAGCGCTGGCCATGACCGCCTTGAAGTCGGCCTGGGAGATGGTCATGCCGCGCCTCCGGCGGCGACGGTGGCGCGGGCCGCTCCGACCGAGGCCCGGACGGCAGCACCGCTGGCCGTCCACCACCGCTCGGCGACGGCGTCGGCGTCGTCGACCTCGCCGTCCAGGACGAACAACCCGCGGCCGGGAACCACCGCGCCTAGCTCCACGAGGAGCGGGCGCAGGTGGACCTCGACCGCCAGCGCGTGGTGCGCCGACGCGCCGACCATCACGGGGATCGCGGTCACGCCGGCGAGACCGTCGCCCTCGTACCGGTCGAGGAAGGCCTTCAGCAGCCCCGTGTACGTCGCCTTGTACGTCGGCGACGCGACCACCAGGACGTCGGCCGATGCGGCCGCGGCGCGGTCCCGGTCCACGGCCGGCGCGGAGGCGGTGAACAGGTCACCAGCGTGCCCGGCCAGCTCGATGGCGCTGCTGACCCCGGCCCCGCCCAGCTCCTGGGCGACGCGGGCCGCCACGGCATGGGCGACCCGTGAGGTACGGCTCGCCGGGCGGGGGTTGCCGACCAGCGTGGCGATGTTCGTGGCAGTGGGCATGCCTCACCATGACGCGGGTCACACTGCCGGCGGAGCACGGAAAACCCCCACCGGACTACGTATCTTCGTGCGTACGTAGTGCCCGGGGGGCGCGCGGCGGGCGGTCGGTCAGGCGGTCGTCGCAGCCCGGGCCGGGCCGCGGCTGTTCCAGGCGTCCTCGCCCTTGCGGGCCATCGACCACATCTGGGCGCCGCGCTCGACCTCGAGGGCCTGGGCCCAGCCGACGGGGGCGCCGAGCTCGAGCTGGAGGCTCGACTTCACCCGACGGGTGAGCACCGGGTCCTGGGCCGCGACCGCGACCACCTCGCGCGCGAGGTCGTCCAGCTCCTCCCGCGGAGCGCACCGGAACGCCCAGCCGAGCTCGTGCATGCGTCGCCCGGTCAGCGGCTGGCCCAGCAGGACCATGGCGGCGGCGGTGGGGCGCCCCACGGCTCGCCCGAGCAAGCTGATGTGGCCACCGCCCGGGTGGATGCGACGGGCCAGGAAGCCGCTGTCGAACACCGCGTCCTCGGTCGTCAGCAGGACGTCGGCGGCCAGGGCGAGGTTCATCCCCGCACCGACGGCACCGCCGACGACGACCGACACCGTGGGCACAGGCAGCTGTGCGATCCGGCCGAAGACGTCGTACACGGCGGAGATGGTGGCGACCGCCTCCGACGAGGCGGGGTTGCGCGAGGCGGCGGCGAGGCTGCGGGTGTCCGCGCCGCTGCAGAAGTAGTCACCCTCGGCCCGGACGACCACCGCGCCGACGGACTCGTCGCGCTCGATGGCGTCGCAGTGCGCCACCGCCGCAGCGGCCATCTCCGGCGTGATCGCGTTCTTCCGGCCGGGGTTGTCGAAGGTCAGGGTGGCCACGCCGTCATCGACGGAGAGGTGGACGTTCGCCATGGAATGCCTTCCGGGAGAGCGGAGGAAGAGTGGAGACCTTAACATACCGTTCGGTATGTAATGGGATTCGACGGGTCACCACGACAGCCGCCCGGCGTCCTCGTCGACGCCGGGCGGCTGCTTCGTGTCCGGGGGCTCCCCGGTCGGGTCAGGCCCGGGTGTCCCACTCCAGCGGCAGCGCCTCGAGGCGGAGCTGGCCGCCGCGCTCGCGCAGGTCGGCGTCCGGGGCGATCCGGTAGTGCGGGATCTGGCGGTGCCACTCCTCCAGCGCGATGACCAGCTCGCGGCGGGCCAGGTGCATGCCCAGGCAGCGGTGCTGGCCGGCGCCGAAGGCGATGTGGTTGTTGAGGTTCTCCCGGTGCATGTCGAACTGGTCCGGGGCCTCGAACTTGCGCGGGTCGCGGCAGGCCTGAGCGACGCCGAGCCAGATCATGTCGCCCTTGCGGAGGTCGAGGCCCTCGTACTCCATGTCCTCGGTGACCTGGCGGCCGACCTGCAGCACCAGCGGGTAGAGGCGGATCGCCTCCTCGACGAACTTCGGCCACAGCGACGGGTCGTCCAGGCACTCCTGGCGCGTCTCGGGGTGGGTCGCGAGGTGGTAGAGCATGTAGCTCAGCGCCGAGCGGGTGGTGTCGAGCCCGGCCGCGAGGGTCGACATGCAGATCGTGACCAGGTCGTCCTCGGGGACGGGCGCACCCAGCACCTGGCCCTGGATCAGGCGGGTGATCAGGTCCGTGGTCGGGTCACCGGGGTTCTCCCGGCGCTGGCGGATCGCCTGGCGGAGGTACTCGTTGAGCTGCTCGGTGGCCTCCTCGGCCGTCATGCCCTCGGCGCCGTCGCCGGCCGAGAGGACGCCGCCGAAGATCGCCTCGATCCACGGCAGCAGCTTCTCGCCGTCCTCGAGCGGGAGGCCGAAGATCTCGAGGAAGACCTCGGTGGGGAACAGGATCGCGAAGCCGCTGGCGACGTCGGTCGCGCCGCTGCCGGCGAACTCGGTGATCATGTCGGCGATGCGCTGGCGGGCGATGCCCTCGACCCGCTTGACCGCGGCCGGCGAGAAGTACGGGTTCAGCAGCCGGCGCACGTCGGTGTGGTGCGGCGGGTTGATCCCCTGCGGCATGAACTTCACGGCGAGGTTGTCGGTGTAGGCGGTCGGCTGGTCGGAGTTGAACTCCTCGTACCGCTGCATGATGTCGACGACGTCGTCGTACCTCTGCACCATGTAGTAGCCGTGGTCGAGCGCAGTGCTCCAGCTGAAGCGGTGGGCCTCCCGCTCCGCGTCGAGCAGCTCGTAGGTCTCGAAGGCCTTGCGGCCCACGGTGTAGTCGGTGCTCGTGATCGGGCACCGGCCGACGTCCTTCAGTTCCGAGCGCTTGGTCATGGGTCCTCCTCCGGGGGCGCGGTGCGCCAGGTCTGTGTCGCTGGGTGGGCTGGGTGAGCCGGGGTGGGCTCAGGCGAGCTCGGTGATGTCGAGGGGTGCGGTGGGGGCGTTGCGGGCACCGCCGGGCGAGCCGAGCGGCTCGAGCGCCCGCCGGTTGACCTCGAGGTACGACGACCACTGCTCCGGCACGGAGGCGTCGTCGAAGATCGCCTCGACCGGGCAGACCGGCTCGCACGCACCGCAGTCGACGCACTCGTCGGGGTGGATGTAGAGCATCCGGGACCCCTCGTAGATGCAGTCGATCGGGCACTCGTCCACGCACGCCTTGTCCTTGGTGTCGACGCACGGGGCAGCGATCACGTAGGTCATGTCGTGCTCCTTCAGCCCAGCGGCTCGAGGAAGCTCATCTCCGCCTCGCGGCGGGTGATCTTCCACTGGCCGTCGACGTTGCGGTACTCGTCGCGGTAGCTCGCGGCGGCGCGCTTCCACTCGCCGCTCGCCAGGCGGACCGTGGAGTCCACGTCGCAGAGCCCGGTCGCCCGGTCGCCGTCCACCTCGATGACGTGGTTCGCGGTCCAGTGGTGGGTCAGCTCGTGTGCCTCCCAGATGCCGCGGGTCATCTCGGCGATGGCGTCGTGGCCGGTCGGCCGGACGTCCTCGCCCAGGACCCACTCGGCCTTCTCGTCGAAGACGCCCAGGAGGCGGTCGAGGTCGCGCTTGTCGATGCCGTGGCAGTAGTTGGCGGCCAGCTCGCGGATCTGCTCGCGCGCCACCAGCTCGGCGAGGACGTCGGTGCTGTCCTGGCTCGTCGTCTGGCTCATCGTCAGCTCCTCCGCCCGGCCTCGAACATGCCCACCGGGTTCTCCCACTGGCCGCCGGCGAAGGCCGACGGCCCGGGGGCGGTGCACATGCCGGCGTCGACGTTGAGGGTCACGCCGGTGATGAAGCGCCCGTCGTCGCTGGCCAGGAAGGCCGCGGCGCCGGCGATGTCCTCGGGCAGGCCGGGACGGTCGATCAGGTTCCAGTCCGCGAGCAGCTTCTCGGCACCGTCCAGGTCGTTCGCGTCGCCGGTGAGGATGTCCGCGTTCATGGCGGTCAGCATCGCGCCGGGGACGATCACGTTGGCGCGGATGCCGAGCGGGCGCACCTCCGCGGCCACCGACTGGGTGAGGCCGATGATGCCGGCCTTCGTCGCGCTGTAGACGTGCGGGCCGGGCCCGCCCTGCAGGCCGGCCGGGCTGGAGGTCGCGAGCAGCACGCCGCTGCCCTGCTCGGTCATCACCCGGGTGGCGTGCTTGAAGGAGAGCAGCACCCCGCGCAGGTTGATCGCGATCGTGGCGTCGACGTCCTCGGTGCGCAGCTTCGCGATCGGGCCGAGCGCGCCCATCACGCCCGCGTTGGCGTAGAACACGTCGATCCGGCCGAACTCCTGCACCGCGGCGTCCACGAGCGCGGCGACGTCCTCCTCGACGGAGACGTCGGTGCGCACGAAGATGGCGCGCTCGCCCAGCTCGGTGGCCAGCTCCTTGCCGGCCACCTCCTGGACGTCGGCGATGACGACGGACGCGCCCTCCGCGTGGAAGCGGCGGATGGTGGCCGCCCCGATGCCGGAAGCGCCACCGGTCACCACGGCGACCCGGCCGGCGAAGCGGTCGACGACGGGCTTGACGTGCACGGCGCTCACTTGGCCCACCCCTGGTCGAGCGTGGTGCCCATGTGCACCTCGATGGTCTTCTCGACGAACAGCGGGGACTCGCCGCTCACGTCGATGGTGTCGTCGTAGGTGCCCCACCCGATGATCGAGGCGTCGTCGCCGCGACCGACGTAGAGGAAGTACGACTGCAGCCGGACCACGCCGGGCTCCAGCGACTCGGACTTCGCGTTGGCCAGGAAGTGCCGCTTCAGCGAGGTGTCGGCGGCGAAGGCCTCGCCGTAGAACTTCTCGATCGCGTCGCGACCCTCGAAGCTGCCCATCGGGGTGTGCAGCTTGCCGTCGACGGCGAACAACGCGGCGACGGTGGCCGGGTCCGGCACGTCCAGGGTCTCGGCATAGGTGTGGAAGAAGCCCCGGGCCGCCTCCACGTCCTCGAGCCGCCCGAGCCGGGCGGCGAGCTCCTCGATCGTCACGCTCATCTTCAGTCCTCCACAACGATGGTCATGGCGCCCTCGGGGCAGGCGGCGGCCGCCTGCTGCGCCAGCGAAACCTGGTCGGCCGCGATCACGAAGTCCTCGTGGCGGGCCTGCACGAAGCCCTCCTCGTCGTACGGGAGGAGGTCCTCCGCAACCGAGTAGCAGCGGCCATGTCCGGTGCAGCGGTCGTAGTCCACGACGACTCGAGCCATCTCAGGTGTCCTTTCGGTCCCGCCTCGCCGGCGGTGCGTCCCCCAGTGAGGGAGATCACGGGTTGATCTGCGTCACGCAACCCTGCCTACCATGAACATCAATGTCAAGCGTCACACCGGAACGTCTCGCCGCAAGTGAAAACCTGCGTGATTTCGTTGACAACCATGCGAATGGTATTTACGGTTCCCTTGATCCATCAGCGTGACCCACGTCACTCACCCCGAAAGTCGACACATGATCACGATTCCCCTCACCCGGTCCCGCCGGGCCGCCTCCGGCGCGCTGGCCGCGCTGGTCCTCCTCACCGCCGCGGCCTGTGGCTCCAGCACGGCCAGCAGCGTCTCCGACGAGGACGTCAACCAGGAGGGCCTCCAGCAGGCGCGTGAGCTGGTGGCCGAGTTCAGCAAGCAGCCCACCCGGATCCCCAACGCCACCCCGATCGGCAAGCCGGTCCCGAAGGGCAAGCGGGTCACCTTCCTCTCCTGCGGCACCTCGACCTGCAACCTCGAGGCCGACATCATCAAGCAGGCCACGGACGCGCTCGGCTGGGAGTTCACCGCGATCGCCAACGACGGCACCCCCGAGGGCATCAAGAAGGGCTGGCAGCAGATCCTTCGCGACAAGCCCGACGGCGTGCTCTACCCGGCCACCCCGGTCTCCGCCTTCAAGAACGAGCTCGACCAGGCCGCGGAGATGGGCATCGAGGTCGTCGCGTGCTGCACCACCGACCCGGCCGACGGCGAGAAGCTGGACTTCGTCATCGGCACCCCGGAGCAGTCCGAGCGCCCGGGCGAGCTGATGGCGGCGTACATCGTCGACAAGAGCGACGGCAAGGGCAACGCGGTCTTCGTCAACGTCTCCGCGTTCGAGATCATCGGCTCGATCAAGAAGGGCTACGACAAGGTCTTCGACGAGACCTGCGAGGCCTGCGGCAACGACGTCATCGACATCCCGATCACCGCGCTCGGCAAGGACGTCCCGGACCGGATCGTGTCCTACCTGCGCTCCAACCCGAACACGAAGTACGTCGCGCTCAGCATCGACGGTGCCCTCGGTGCCGGCCTGCCGGCCGCGCTCAAGGCCGCCGGCCTCAACGACGTCACCGTGATCGGCGTCGGCCCGGACGAGACCACGCTGCAGTACATCTCCGGCGGCCTCCAGGAGGCGACCATCACCTTCCCGTACTACGAGGAGATGTTCTCCATGGTCGACGCGCTGGCCCGCAAGTTCGCCGGCGTGGAGCCCGACCCGGACGTCGAGGTCCCGGACTGGATCGTCACCAAGGACACGCTCCCGACCGACAAGGAGATCTTCCCGGTCGTGGCCGACGTCTCCGACCAGTACTTCAAGCTCTGGGGCGTCAACTGACGCACCGCTGCCCCACCTGAGGGTGGGACCTGACGGAGGGCCCGTCACCTCGACGAGGTGGCGGGCCCTTCGGCGTTCCTGCGACGACCCTCGACGGCCGCGCCGGGGCCGGGTCCCCGACGACGGGCTCACCCAGCAGCAGTCGGGTCGGACGAGTGCTCACCGATCGCGTACCGGAGGCGCAGACCGATGTCGCTGAGGGCCTCGGCCACGTCGGCACGACGGTGCGGGCCGGGCCCCTCCAGCAGGCCGACGTCGGCGCACTGGTCAGCCAGTCGCTGGAGGCCGTGGTCGTCCACGTCCCCTCCGCGCACGGCAGCCTCGTAGCGAGCGAGGACGACCATCAGCACCATGACGTCGGCCTGGCCGACGGGGTTGGTGGTGGGTGGGTTCATCCGGGCCATGCTGCCACCCCGGACCGGCAGGCAACGCACGAAGCCGCCCGGCCAGAGGGCCGGGCGGCTGGTGCGTGATGACTACCTGAGTCGGGTCAGTCCCACTCGAGGACGAGCGACTGGAGGCGCAGCTGGCCGCCGCGCTCGCGGAGCTCCTGGCCGGGAGCGATGCGGTAGTCGGGGATGCGGGCGTGCCACTCCTCGAGGGCGATGACCATCTCGGCGCGCGCCAGGTGCATGCCGATGCAGCGGTGGTGGCCGATGCCGAAGCCCATGTGGTGCGACAGGTTCTCCCGGTCCATGTCGAAGCGGTCCGGGTCGGGGAACTTGCGCGGGTCGCGGTTGGCGGCCGCGAGCCCGAGCCAGACCATGTCGCCCTTCTTCATCTCCATGCCGCGCCAGGTGATGTCCTCGCCGACCTTGCGGCCGTCCTGGATGAGCAGGGAGTAGAGCCGGATCGACTCCTCGATCGCCTTCGGCCAGTCCTCGGGGTGGGCGGTGAGGTGGTGCCGCAGCTCCTCGTCACCGGCGAGGTGGTGGAAGACGTAGCCGAGCGCCGAGCGGGTGGTGTCGAGGCCGGCCGCCATGAGGGTGGTGCAGATGACCACGATGTCGCGGCGCGAGATCTCCTGGTCGCGGATCTTCGAGACCAGCAGGCGGGAGATCAGGTCCTCGGCGGGGTCGCGCGGGTTGGTGACCCGGTCGTCCACCGCCTTCTCGAAGTACTCGTCGATCGCGGTCGTCGCGGCGACGGCCTTGCGCACCGACTCGTCGTCGTCGTTGAAGAACCCGAGGAACATGTCCTCGACCAGCGGCAGCAGCCACTCGCCGTCCTCGACCGGCAGGCCCATCAGGGCCAGGAAGAGGTCGGTGGGGTACTGCATCGCGAAGCCCTCGGTGATGTCGATCCGCTTCGCACCCTCGAGCTGGTCGACCAGCTCCCGCGCCCGCTCCCGGGCGAAGCCCGACAGCCGCTTCACCGCCGCCGGCGAGAAGTACGGGTTCAACACCCGACGCAGGTCGGCGTGCTCGGGCTGGTTGAGGTTCTGCGGCAGCAGCGGGGCGGCCTGCTCGGTGATGAAGGCGCTGGTGACGTCGTTGGTGAAGACCTCGTGCATGCCGAGGGCCTCGCGCACGTCGTCGTACCGGTTGACGACCCAGAAGCCCGCCGACGTCGAGTCGTTCCAGGCCGCGGGCGCCTCCTCACGGTCCTCGTTCAGCAGCTGCCAGGTCTCGAACGCCGGGCGCTCGACGCGGTAGTCGGTGTGGATGACCGGGCACCGGCCGACCGCCCGGCCCTGGGCGTTCGCGCCGTCGCGCGCGATCCGCTCGTCGGTCGTGCCGGTCATGCGGCAGCCTCCGTGTGCTTGCCCTTGCGGCGCAGGCGGAACGAGCGGCCGCCGCTGCGCTCGACCGTGGTGACGGCCAGTGCCGCGATCAGCACGATGCCGGTGAACATGTTGGCGGCCCACGGCGGCGAGGCGGCGAGCGCGAGGCCCGTCGTACCGGCGCCGAGGGTGATGACGCCGAGCATGGTGCCCCAGGCGTTGAAGCGGCCCGGGCGCAGCTGGGTCGCGCCGAGGAAGGCGGCGGCGAAGGCCGGCAGGAGGTACGGCGTGCCCGCGGTCGGCGAGCCGGAGCCCAGCACCGCGGCCAGGGTGATGCCGGCCCAGCCGGCGAGCACCGCGGAGACCAGCAGCGAGCAGAACTGGATGCGCTTGGTCGGGATGCCGGACAGGCGGGCGGCCTCGGTGTTGAAGCCGGTGGCGTAGATGCGGCGACCCATCGCGGTGTGCTCCATCAGGAACCACAGCGCCGCGGCGAGCACGAACATGTAGATGACCGGCAGCGTCACGCCGAGCGCCTGCTTCTGGCCGATGTCGGAGAACGAGCCGTAGAGGGCCGAGCCGGTGATCGGGACCTCGTTGGTCACGAAGGTGATGAACGCCTGGATGAGCGACCCGGTCGCCAGTGTGCCGATGAGCGAGTCGACGCGCAGGATGACCACGACGAAGGCGTTGATGACGCCGACCACGAGCGAGACCGCCAGCGCTGCGGCGATCGCGGTGCTGGTGGACCACTCGCGCTCGACCACGAAGTACGCCGCGGTCACGCCGGACAGCGACATCGTGTAGGCGAAGGAGAGGTCGAAGACGCGCGCGGACAGCGGGATCACGATCGACAGGGCCGCGAGGCCGATCACGGCGTTGCCGTTGAGCACCTGGCTGACCGTCGCCGACTTCGGGAAGGTCTCCGGCACGCGGATCGAGAAGAAGATGACGATGACGGCCAGGACGTAGAGCGCACTGACCTTGTTAGGGCTGAGCATCCCGAGGACCCGGGTCCCGACGGACGGGCCCGACGTCGGCGGCCGCTCCGGGGTCGGGATCTCCACCGACTCGGGGGTGGAAGTCGTGAGTGTCACTGGTCTGCCTCCATGGCTGCGAGAAGGGACTGCTCGGTGACCTCGGGGCCACGCAGTTCGGAGCCGACCCGGCCGTTGCGCAGCACGATCACGCGCGAGCACAGGGCGAGCAGGTCGGTGGTGTCGGTCGAGGTGACGACGACGGCGAGGCCGTTGTCCGCCAGCTCGCCGACGAGCTCGTAGATGGCCTGCCGGGTGCCGACGTCGACGCCGGCGGTCGGCTCGGCGAGGATCACCAGGTCGGGCTTCGACGCCAGGCAGCGGCCGAGGATGACCTTCTGCTGGTTGCCGCCGCTCAGGCTGGTGATGGCGTCGTCCGGGCCGGACACCTTGATCTCGAGGCGCCGGATCCAGTCGTCGACGAAGGACCCCTCCTTCTTGCCGCTGGTCCAGCGCAGCGGGGTGCCGAAGCGGCGGACCACGCGCAGGGTGAGGTTCTCCGCGACGCTGAAGTTCGGCACGACCGCCTCGCCGACCCGGTCGGCCGGGACCAGCGGGAAGCCGGCCTGCTCGAGTGCCTGACGAGCGGGCTCCCAGTCACCGGCACCCCGTCGTACCTCCCCGGCCTCGGCGGGTCGGGCACCGGCGAGCACGTACGGCACCGTCTCGGCGCCGGAGCCCGCGAGCCCGGCGAGGCCGATGACCTCACCGGCACGGACGCTGAACGCCAGGTCCTCGAGCGCGCCCGAGGCGAGCCCCCGGACCTCGAGCACCGTGCCCGCGCCGACCGGCTCGGGACGCTCCAGCCGGAACGAGGCGTCGACCTTGTCGCCGACCATCAGCTCGGCGAGCTTCTGGGTGTCGAGCCCGGTGAGGTCCTGGCAGGCGCTGACGAGGCCGTCGCGCAGGACGGTGACCCGGTCGGCGATCGCGAAGATCTCGTCGAGGCGGTGGGAGACGTAGAGCACCGAGGCGCCGAGGCCGCGGATCTCGCGCACGATGTCGAGCAGGCGGTCGACCTCGGTGTGCGGCAGCACGGCGGTCGGCTCGTCGAGGACGAGCAGGCCGCGGTCGGCCTCCCAGTTGGTGAGCGCGGCCGCGATGGCGACGACCGTGCGCTCGACCGGGGTGGCCTCGGACAGCGGCTTGTCGACGTCGAGGTCGACGACCCCGAGCCGAGCGAGCATCTCCCGGGTACGCCGGGCCTGGGCCTTCCAGTCGACTCGACCACCGAGCGTGGTGATGAAGCCCGCCGTGAGGGCGAGGTTCTCCACCGCCGACATCTCCAGCACCAGGCCGAGGTCCTGGTGCACGAAGCGCAGCCGCTCGTACCCCTCGGCACCGCGGTGGCCGAGCACGAACGGCTCGCCGTTCAGCTCGGCGTGCGAGCCCGGGTCCGGCAGGTGGTAGCCCGCGAGCGTCTTGATCAGCGTGGACTTGCCGGAGCCGTTGGCCCCGACGAGGGCGTGGATCTCGCCCGGCGCGATGTCGAGGTCGACGCCCTTGAGGGCGCGGACACCGGTGAACGTCTTGCAGACGTCGCGCAGCGCCAGGACGGGGACGTCCGGGGCGACCGCGGTCGCAGGCCCGGCGGGCCGGGCGCTCAGGTCACTGCTCATGCCAGCTCCTCAGTTGGTCCCGCGCCAGGCGAGCGAGCCGCCGTCGACGGTGATGACGGCGCCGTTGACGAACGAGGCCGCGTCGGAGACGAGGAAGGAGACGAGGTTGGCCACCTCGTCGGGGCGGCCCGCGCGCGGGATGAGCGAGGAGGCCGCCATCATCCGCTCGGCCGCCTCGCGGTCGGGGGCGACGTCGAGGAAGCCGTCCCGCATCGGGGTGTCGGTCGAGCCGGGGCAGTAGGCGTTGACCCGGATGTCCGGCGCCAGGTCGACGGCGGACGCACGGGTCAGCTGGACGACGGCGCCCTTGCTGGCGCAGTACGCCGGCCCCATCGGGTAGCCGGTGAGCCCCGACACCGACGCGCAGTTGGCGATCGCGGGGTTGTTGCCGCGGCGCAGGTGCGGCGTCGCCAGCTTGGTCAGCAGCCACATCGCCTTGACGTTCACGTCGAAGACGAGGTCCCAGTACTCCTCGGCGAGGGTGTCGACCGTCGACTCGTCGGTCAGTGCCGACTCGATGACGCCGGCGTTGTTGACCAGCACGTCGAAGCCACCCATCGCGGCGACGGCGTCCTCGACGAGCTGCGTGATCTCCTGCGTGCTGCGCAGGTCGGCGCCGATGACCGTGGCCTCCGAACCGGCGGCGCGGACCAGGTCCGCGGTCTCCTTGGCGAGCTCGACGTTGCGGTCGGTGACCACGACGTGCTCCGCCCCCTGCTCGGCGAGGGTCACGGCGACGGAGCGGCCGATGCCCTGGGCGGCGCCGGTGACCAGGCAGCGCTTGGAGTCGAGCGGAGCGGCAACGGTGCGGCTCATGCGACCACCGTCCCGGCGGGCAGGGCGATCGACTTCTTCTCGAGGTACGACTGCAGGCCCTCGGGGCCCATCTCGCGGCCGATGCCCGACTGCTTGAAGCCGCCGAACGGGGTGCCCCACGACTGCGGGGCACCGTTGATGCTCACCATCCCGGTGCGCACCTGGCGGGCGACGCCGAGCGCCACCTCCGGGTCCGAGCCCCACACGGAGCCGGACAGGCCGTACGGACTGTCGTTCGCGATCTTCACGGCGTCCTCCACGTCGTCATAGGTGATCAGGGACATCACGGGGCCGAAGATCTCCTCCTGGGCCACGCGCATGGCATTGGTGACGCCCGCCAGGAGCGTCGGCTCGACGTACCAGCCCGGCCCGGCAGCGGGGGCGGCGCCGCCCCCGACCGCGACGTCGGCGCCCTCGGCGCGGGCGACGTCGAGGTAGCCGAGCACGGTGTCGCGCTGCTGCTGGCTGACCAGCGGGCCGATGAAGGTGGCGGGGTCGAGCGGGTCGCCCACCTTCAGGGCGGCGATGGCGGCGGCGAGGGCGTCGCGCACGTCGTCCTCCATGTCGCGGGGGACGAGCACCCGGGACTGGGAGATGCACAGCTGTCCGTTGACGCTGAACGCCATCGGCAGCAGCGCCGTGACCATCGCGTCGACGTCGGCGCCGCGCAGCACGATGGCGGCGGACTTGCCGCCGAGCTCGAGGGTGACGCGACCGACCCGGTCGGCCGCCGTACGGGCGATCATCTTGCCGACCTCGGTGCTGCCGGTGAAGCCGATCTTGTCGACCTCGGGGTGCCGGATCAGCAGGTTCCCGGCCTCGCGGTCGGCAGGCAGGATGGAGAGCACACCCTCCGGGAGGCCGGCTTCGGCGAAGGCCTCGCCGAGCGCCATGATCGTCATTGGGGTCAGGGTCGCGGGCTTCACGACCACCGAGCACCCGGCGGCCAGGGCCGGCGCGACCTTGATGGTCGGCGAGCTCAGCGGGCCGTTCCACGGGGTGATGGCGCCGACGACACCGACCGGCTCGTCCACGACGAGGGACCGGTTCACCCCGTCGGTGCGGGCCTCCTCCAGCGGCGTGTTCTCGATGAGGTCGGCGTAGTAGCGCAGGTGGCGCACCGGGTTCGGCACGTGCGCCTTCTCGGAGAACCAGATGGGGCAGCCGAGCTCGGAGGTGAGCAGCCGGGCGAGCTCGGGGATGCGGGCCTCGATGTGGTCGGCCGCGCCGCGCAGCACCGCTGCGCGCTTCTCCGGGGGCTGGTTCCGCCAGACGCCGTCGTCGAACGTCGACCGGGCCATGCCGATCGCGCGCTCCATGTCGCCGACCCCGGCGACCTGGATCTCGGCCAGCTCGGTGAGGTCCGCGGGGTTCACCACCGTGGTGGTGCCACCGTCGCGTGCCGACTGCCACCGGCCGCCCATCCACAACTGCTGCATCTCCGGACTGCTCCTTCGGTTCGGGACGATCGATCAGCGGCGGCCGCACGAGCGGACCTGTGCGTGGAGCGGGCGTGCCGGCTCCCGCGGCCACCTCCGAGAGCGGGTGGCCTGCGTCACAATCTGGCGCAATCATGCATACCATTCACATGGACGTCAACAGGGTGATGCAGTTCACGAGAAAGCGTTGACGAAGTGACGGGCCCCACATAACATCCCGGATCATTATCATCGTTTGAGGGAGTGTGATGAGCCGTCACGTGGTCATCGTGGGGGCCGGGGTCGCCGGGCTCCGCGCCGCTGAGGCGACGCGCCGCCACCACCCCGACGTGCGGGTGACCCTGGTCGGGGAGGAGCCCTGGGCGCCGTACCAGCGGCCGCCGCTGTCCAAGGAGCTGCTCACCCGGGTCGACGACCCTGCGGAGCCGGTCCCGCTCAACCAGGCCCTCGACGCCGACGACCCGCTGGTGGTGCGGCGCCTCGGGGTCCGGGCGACGGCGCTGGATCCCGCGGCGCGCACCGTTACCCTCGACGACGGCTCGTCGCTGTCGTGGGACCGGCTGGTCATCGCGACCGGTGTCCGGGCAGCCGTCCCGGCAGCCTGGCGGGACGTGCCCGGTGTCCTCACCCTGCGCACGTTCGCGGACCTCGGCGCCCTCCGCGACGCCTTCACCCGGGCCCGTTCAGCTGTCATCGTCGGAGCCGGCGTGCTCGGCTGCGAGGTCGCAGCTGCGGCACGGCAGCGCGGGTTGTCCGTCGACCTCGTCGACGCCGCCGACCAGCCGATGCTGCGGATGCTGGGCCCTGAGGTGGGGCGCTTCGTCGCCGGGCTGCACCACGAGCAGGGCACCCTGCTGCACCTGGGGCGGCACGTGGCCGACCTGGCCGACTTCGACGGTGGCCCGGTGGTCACCCTCGACGACGGGGTCGCCCTCCGCCCCGACGCCGTGGTGGTCGCGGTCGGCGCGGCGCCCGACCTCGGCTGGCTGGACGGTGCCGGCCTCGAGCTGGACGGCGGGGTCGTCGTCTCCGCCACGCAGGCGACCAGCCTCCCGGACGTGTTCGCCGTCGGCGACGTCGCCGTGCTCCGAGACGGTGCCGACGACGGCCGGCCGATGCGCCACGAGCACTGGACCTACGCCGGTGACTCCGCCGCGACCGCGGCGACCAACCTCTTCCTCGACCCCGCCGACCACGTGGCGACCACGGCGCTGCCGTACGCCTGGAGCGACCAGTGGGGCTGCAAGGTGCAGACCCTCGGCCGGGTCAGCGGCCCGCCGACCCTGGTCCGCGGCAGCTTCGAGGACCGGAGGTTCCTCGCCCTGTTCGCCGAGGACGGCGTCGTCGTCGGCGCGGCTGCGTGCAACCACGTCCCCCACCTGATGAAGGCGCGGTCCGTGATCGAGCAGGGCCGGACCCTGCCCGACGCCGTCGAGCACCTCGGCGACCGGACCGCCGCCCCGACACCGACCACCACCCTCCAGGAGACGAGGCCCTCATGACGACGACCACGGTCCACGGCGACAAGCAGGTCAAGCAGCTGGACCGGGTGATCATCCGGTTCGCGGGTGACTCCGGTGACGGCATGCAGCTGACGGGTGACCGGTTCACCCAGGAGTCGGCGGTGTTCGGCAACGACCTGGTCACGCTGCCGAACTTCCCCGCAGAGATCCGNGCCCCCCAGGGCACGATCCCGGGCGTCTCCTCGTTCCAGGTCCACTTCGCCGACCACGACATCCTCACCGCCGGCGACCGTCCCGACGTGCTGGTCGCGATGAACCCCGCCGC
>NZ_JAER01000072.1 GCF_000519005.1 Nocardioides sp. J54
CCGGCACCAAGGTCGCCGCCTTCGGCGCCCTCCTGCGGCTCCTCCACGTCGCCTTCGGCGGCGAGCGCTGGAGCTGGCAGCCGATGCTCTGGGTCGTCGCGATCGCGTCGATGGTGCTCGGTGCCGCCCTGGCCGTCGTACAGAACGACGTCAAGCGGATGCTCGCCTACTCCTCGGTCGCCCACACCGGCTTCCTGCTGGTCGGCGTGCTCGGAGCCCAGGGCGCCAGCGAGCTCGCCGAGGGCCAGTACACCTCGCTCGAAGGCGTGCTCTTCTACCTCACCACCTACGGTTTTGCGATGATCGGCTCCTTCGCGATCGTGACGCTGGTGCGCGACGCGGGTGGCGAGGCGACCCACTACGACCGGTGGGCCGGCCTGGGCCGGCGCTCGCCGCTGGTGGCCGGCGCCTTCGCCTTCCTGCTGCTGTCGATGGCCGGCATCCCGCTGACCGCCGGGTTCATCGGCAAGTGGGCGGTCTTCACCTCCGCGATGTCCGCCGGGGCGTGGCCGGTGGTGCTCGTGGCGATCGCGTCCAGCATCGTCGCGATCACGTTCTACGTGCGCCACATCCGGCTGATGTTCTTCACCGACGCCCACCCGGACGGCGCCGCGGCGGTCTCGCGCCCGTCGGTGCTCACCACGGCCACGGTGGCCGTGTGCGTCGCGGCGACCCTCGTCCTCGGCGTGGTGCCGGGCCCGGTTCTCGATCTGGTCACCCATACGGGAGACTTCATCAGGTGACGAACGGAGCATCCCCGGCCGAGCTGGCACTGCCCATCCTCGACGACGCGCTCGCGGACCGGCTCCGCGGTCGCATGGCGGCGGTCGAGGAGGCGCTCTACGGCCACGCGTCCAGCCGGGCGCCGTACGTCACCGAGGCGGCCCGCCACCTGCTCGCCGCCGGGGGCAAGCGGTTCCGCCCGCTGCTCGTGCTGCTCGCCGCTGAGGCCGGGCCGCGCCCGGACGCCGAGGAGGTGCTCACCGCCGCCTGCGTCGTGGAGATCACCCACGTCGGCTCGCTCTACCACGACGACGTCATGGACGAGGCCGCGCTGCGCCGCGGCGAGGACTCCGCCAACGCCCGCTACGACAACCTGGTCGCGATCCTGACCGGCGACTGGCTGTTCGCGAAGTCCTCGGAGCTCACCGCCCGGCTCGGGCCGGAGGCGGTCCGGATCCAGGCCGAGACCTTCACCCGCCTGGTCGAGGGCCAGATCCTCGAGACCGTGCCGCCCGCGCCGGGCGACGACCCGCTCGCGCACTACCTCGACGTCGTGGCCGGCAAGACCGGCTCGCTGATCGCCACCTCCGCGCACTACGGCGCCCTCTTCTCGGGCGCCGACCCGGAGGTCGTCACCGCGCTGACGGCGTACGGCGAGCTCGTCGGCACCGCCTTCCAGCTCTCCGACGACATCCTCGACATCGCCTCCGAGAGCGAGGAGTCCGGCAAGACGCCGGGCACCGACCTCAAGGAGGGCGTCCCGACGCTGCCGGTGCTCATGGCGCGCGCGTCCACGGACCCCGCCGACGCCCGGCTGCTCGAGCTGCTCGACCCCGGGCGCACCGACCTCGCGGCCGACGCCCAGCTGCACGCCGAGGCGCTCGACCTGCTCCGCAAGCACCCGGCGATGGCCGAGGCACAGGCCTACGTCGTCGACCGCGCCCAGGAGGCGAAGCGGCTGCTCACCGCGCTGCCCGAGGGCGCCGTCAGGTCCGCGCTGGAGGCCTTCGCCGACGTGGTCGCCGTCCGCTCGGCATGACCTTCGCCGCACGGTGATCGGCTCCGCCTTGCACGGGGTCGGCCGTTCCGTGGCGACCCCGCCTCGTTAATCTCTAGTAGGTCAGTTAACTTTGGGTGCATGAGCACCCTGACCACCAACCAGGACCTCGACCCCGCTGCGCTGCGGCAGGCGTTCGGCGTCTTCCCGACCGGCGTGGTCGCCCTGGCTGCGGAGATCGACGGTGAGCCGGTGGGCCTCGCTGCGAGCTCGTTCACCTCGGTCAGCCTGGACCCGCCGCTGGTCTCCGTCTCGGTCGCCCGGACCTCGAAGACGTGGCCGGACCTGCGCCGTGCCCGCCACTTCGGGGTGACCGTGCTGGCCGACCACCACGGCGCGGTGTGCCGCCAGCTCTCCGGCCCGGTCGCCGACCGGTTCACGGGCATCGACCTGACCACCTCGCCCGAGGGTGCCGTCACGCTCGACGAGGGCCTGGTCCGCTTCTCCTGCTCGCTCTACCGCGAGGTCGAGGCCGGCGACCACGTCATCGTGCTGCTGCAGGTCCTGGCCGTCGACCGCGGGGCCAACGACGCCGCCGGCCACCCCCTGGTCTTCCACCGCAGCGGCTTCGGTCGCCTGGAGCGGACTGCCTGACCACCCCCCGAAACGCCCGTGCGCCAGCGGCGTGCACCCCGCCGCTGGCGCACGGGGCTCCCGGCACCGGCCTCCGGGGCTGGTTCAGACGGCCGACGCCTCGGCGGCGAGGGCCAGGGACCGCCGCCGGTGCTGCAGGGCCTCGACGGTGAAGACCGCCAGCGCGACCCACACCAGCACGAAGCCGGCCCAGCGCCCCGGCGGCATGTGCTCGCCGACGACCGTGATGCCCAGCACGAACTGGATCATCGGCGCGAGGTACTGCAGCAGGCCCAGGGTCGTCATCGACACCCGCGTCGCGGCTGCCCCGAAGCAGAGCAGCGGCACCGCGGTGACCAGGCCGCTGGTGACCAGCAGGGCCACGTGGCCGACGCCCTCGTCCGTGAACCGGGCCTCGCCGGCGCTGCTGAGCCACAGCAGCCAGACCACGGCGAACGGCGCGATGACCGCGGTCTCGAAGGTCAGGCTCTCCACGGCCCCGACATCGGCTGACTTCTTCGCCAGGCCGTAGGTGCCGAAGGAGAACGCCAGCACGAGCGCGATGACCGGCGGCCGGCCGTAGTCGATGCTGAGCACGACGACGGCGAGGAACCCCAGGCCCAGTGCCCACCACTGCAGCGGGCGCAGCCGCTCGCCCAGCACGAGCACGCCCATCAGCACCGTCACCAGCGGGTTGATGAAGTAGCCGAGCGACGTCTCCACCACCCGGTCGTTGACCACGCCGTAGATGTAGGTGCCCCAGTTCGAGGTGATCGTCACCGCGGCGACGACCAGCAGCAGCGTCGTACGACGGCTGCGCAGGACGTCGCGGAGCTGGCTGCGCCGTCGCATGACGACGACCAGCACCGCCATGATCACCAGGGACCAGACGATCCGGTGGGCGAGGATCTCGACCGGCCCGCTCGGCTCGAGCAGCGGCCAGTAGAGCGGGAACGCCCCCCACATCGCGTACGCCGCGACGCCGAGCAGGAACCCCCGACGCGCATCAGCCACCCGGTGAGATTAGCGACCTGTTGGTTGGGCGGCTGGGATGGGGACCCGTGCTTGATTGCGCGAGCGTGTCGCCTGTCGAGGGCTGCGCGCAGGCACTCGCTGCGCTCGGCCTGCACTTGCCCTCCTCGACGCGCCTTCGGCGCGGGCGCCACGCTCGTGCTTGATTGCGCGAGCGTGTCGCCTGTCGACGACCGCGCGCAGGCACTCGCTTCGCTCGGCCCACGCTTGTCGCCGACGCGCCTGCGGCGCGGGCGCCACGCTGCCGCGCGCGCGGTTGCCTTGCGTAGGTCCTGCCTCCGCCTGGCGGCAGGCCTTGGGTTCGCGACGCCGTACTCCCGGTGGTTGAGGTGCGACGAGCGCCAGCGAGGAGCCTCGAAACCTCCGGGCCTGGTGGCGGGCTGTGGTGGGCCCAGTCGGGTGCAGCGGTGCCGCTGGTTTCGAGGCTCGGCGCTGGGGCGCCTCGCACCTCAACCACCGGCGGCTGGTGAGGTCGAACCCCCGGTAGGCCGCGCGAAGTTCCTGGTGGCTGGGGTGTGCTGTCGGCCGACGGCGTCACGCTGGTTCGCTTCGTCGGACTCCCGGTGGTTGAGGTGTGACGAGCGCTAGCGAGGAGCCTCGAAACCTCCGGGCCTGGGTGGCGGGCTGTGGTGGGCACAGTCGGGTGTGCCGGTGCCGGTGGTTTCGAGGCTCGGCGCTGGGGCGCCTCGCACCTCAACCACCGGCGGTACCGCGCCGGCCGGG
>NZ_JAER01000073.1 GCF_000519005.1 Nocardioides sp. J54
TTGGTCGTTTCACACCGAAGATCCCGCCGATGGCCGTCTACGTCAGGCAGCCTCGCCGTGGTCCCTCAAACCCCACCACTCCCGGGGACTCTTACCCATCGCGGGGTCGCGGGCGCGACCTGTCTCGCAAGAACCGTGCCGAAACCTGGCTCGCAAACGAAACTGGCTGGCCCCGATGACTCAGGACCAGCCAGTTTCACTAACTTCTGCGACAAGTTTCGCGAACTTGCCTTTGTAGCGGGGGCAGGATTTGAACCTGCGACCTCTGGATGAGGTCGACCACTACGGATTGGCTCGGAGGAGAATGGATCTCCTCGGGTTTGCGCGGGAGGACCTTGCTGCCCACATCGGAGTGTAACGGAGCTGCCCGGGCCAGGACGGAGCCATAAGTGGCTGGTTTGTGGCCGCGATCGAATCCTGCTCGCGGGACCAGTCGGCGTGTCAGCGGAGCGGGAGGTAGACGACCCGGTTCTCCCAGTCGTCTGGCTCGCCCGCGCCAGCGATCAGGATGAGCTCGTCGATGATCACAGACCGGGGGACGGACTCCGGGATCTCGATGACCCCCGGCATGGGCAGTCCGGCCGCAACGCGCTCATAGGCGAAGTCGGCGAAGGTCGAGACATCGTGAGTCACTACGATGCGCTCCTCGCGGGCGGCCCACTCCAGCACCTGCGGGTCATCGACCTCGCGTAGACCAACCTCTTGCACGGGCACGATGTCGAGATCGGGCTCGCGTCGCTTCAGCCCTGCCAGTGTCTTGTGATCGAAGTTCTCGTCAGCCAGGAACTTGACCGTCATGCGTCCGGCCGGGCGAGGAGCTTTGCGCGGAGGCCCTCGGGCGGGAACCTTGTCTCGATCGCAGAGCGCTGCGCGGCGCGCTCGTCGGCTCGCCCCGCCAGGTAGTCATTGACGTCGTCACGATGACGCACGCAGTAGGTGAAGATGGCATAGATGTCCCCGAGCGAGACGGTCGGATACGACTCGTGGATTGCTTCGGGCGAGTCCCCTCGTTCGAAGGCTGCGACGAGGGTGTCCAGCGGAACTCGGGTGCCGATCACGATGAGCCGACCAGCGGCGTCCCTGGTCAGCGGAACCGGCTCTGGCTCGATCGCTGCTGCGGTCATCTCGATGCACCTCCGTTTCAAGCGTACCGGCGATACCCTGCAGGAGTGGCAGGGATTCGTCGCTCACCCTGGCGAGCCCGTCGGTCGGGATGCGGCGATCAGATCGTTGGCGAGCGTCTCCGCCATCGCCTCCTCCTCGATCGCAAGCCCGTGCGCGGCCATCACCTCGGCAAGCCTCGGGTCCCATGGCGAGGGGACCGGGCGTCCCTCGAGGGCAAGTGATGGCAGGTCGCCCTCGACAACGGCCAGGTAGTCCGTGGAGGTGTATCTCCACGGCGTCCAGTGAACCCGCCGGCGGAGGGCCTGCGCTATCTGCAAACCTGGCCAGTCGAAGTCACCGTGGTAGCGACACCCGGCTCCGCGTCCGGTCAGGATGGCAATGAGTTCCACCACCGCGGTGCTGGGCTGGCCCCACGTGCAGATCAGCACCGGCGCAGACCCGCGCGCATGCGAGCACGCCCAGGCCGTGGCGGCAACCTCGACGATCGTCGGGTTCTCGCAGACGTGGACGACCTGCTCGGTTGCCAACGCCGCGACACCGCCGGAGCGGACCTGGTCGAGCGTCAGAACCAGAGGCATCCGGGCCGTGCGCATGGCTTCCAGCGCCGCCGCGCTCGCCTGCGCCGCCGCCCCAGCCGGACCAGTCGCACCCGGAACCCCCAGGCACAGAACCGTCGACGCGACGTTGGACAGTACGACGCCAACCGCTGCCCAAGCATCGCGGCTCGAGTGAGCGCCCGGCGCGAACGCAGCCTCGACAGCGGCGGCAGCCAAGCGGCCGAGTGGACGCGACATGTCGAGAGCATGCGCGTCGCCAGTGAGCCGTCGCGCGAACACAGACAACGGCTCCCCTGCCGATGGGAGAGCCGCCACGACCGATGCCACCAGTTCCACGAGACGAGCACCGACGTCGGGCCCGTGGGCAACCCCGGTCCGCGCAGCCTCCGCCCGCGCTGCTCGCTTGAGGCCACCCGTCGAGCAGAATCCGTCCCACCAGTCCCCGAGCCCCGGGTGGTCGGCAACAGCGTCGCGAAGGCCGTCCGCAGCGCGGGCCCAGTCGGTGGCGGTGCGCTGGCGCTCTACAGCCGGGTCGACGACGGGTCCGATCAGCGTCTCGACGGCGTCGGCGAGCCCCGCTGGCCATGGTCCCCTGCGCAGGATCGCCTCGACGTCGGCGAGGTCCAGCCGCAGGGTCGCCCCCGGGCGTCGTGGCCGCCCGACCAGCCGCACCGCCGCGGACCGCTGCGCGTCGGTCGGCTCGTCGAGCTGTACGACACCGGTGAGGCTCGATCCGCGGGATGCAGCGATCCGGGAGCGCACCCGGGCCAGCAACCAGGCCATCTCCGGGACGCCGAGGAGTCGCTCCAGCGCAGCCCGGTCACCGCTCGCGATCTTCGAATCCATCGTCATCCGAACAACGCGTCGTCCGCCGCTGTCGAATCGTGCGCATCGCCGGCACGAGCAGCTCCTTCGACCTCGGCAAGTCTGGTGCGGCGGGTGCCGTTCCACTGCCAGCGGGTGACACCGACTGCATCGACTCCTTCGACTCGGGAGAGCTGGGCGATAGAGAGCCCCGGCACCTGCGGGTAGCACCCCCACTCCCGCTCACTCGTCATCACGACGTCGAGGATCGCGTCGATGAGCATCTCCGGACGCGGCGGGCAGCCCGGGAGGTACATGTCGACGGGCACGACGTGGTCGACCCCCTGGACGATCGCGTAGTTGTTGAACATGCCGCCGCTGCTGGCGCACACGCCCATCGCGAGCACCCACTTGGGCTCGGCCATCTGGTCGTAGATCTGGCG
>NZ_JAER01000074.1 GCF_000519005.1 Nocardioides sp. J54
ATTCGCCTCGCCAGACGCCCTCATCGCTATCGCAATGCTCAGCCTCGGTGGCTACCGTCCCGCGCTCCCAGGGCGGTCCTGTTGACCCACACATGTGTCAGGAGAGCCGTCCACAGGCGGGTTTCCGGCGAATCGAAGTGTCGGTGGTCTCTGGGAGAATCCCGTCATGGAGCTCGGAACCAGCCCTTCGTCGAAGGTCTCGACAGCATCGCTGCTGTCGTGGATCGCCGACGATGCCGAGGCCCGGGCCCACCTCGAGATCCGCGAGTGGAAGCACATCGTGGCATGGGCCCACGCCAACACCGTCGACCAGCCCGACGAAGCAGCCACGGTCCGGGACGGCTTCCTCGACACCGGCATCCCCATCGCCGGCCCCGGCGCACCGCTGGTGTCGGAGTTCGCGCTGATGGAGCTCATCGCCGTGCTGGGCCGCACACCCGACGGTGGTCGGCTCTACGTCGGCAAGATCCTCGAGTGCGCCTGGCGGCTCCCCGAGCTCTACACCGCGGTCCTCGACAACAAGCTCGCACCCTGGCGGGCCATGCGGATCGCCGAGCTCACCCACCCCCTCACCCAGCGGGCTGCGGCGTGGGTGGACCACCAGCTCGCGATCGCCGTGGAGTCGGTGACCTGGGCACAGATCGACCGCCTCGTCACCGAAGCCATCGCCCGCTTCGACCCGGAACGAGCCGAAGCCGAACGGCGCAAGCGGGCCGACCAGCGTCGGTTCACCATCACGGGTGCCGACAACGGCCTGGTCTACGTCGACGCGTTGATGGACGCAGCCGACGGCCACGACCTCAACCAGACCATCACCCGACGTGCCCACCTCCTCGGTCAGCTCGGCGACACCGACTCCCTCGACGTCCGCCGGTCGAAAGCGGCCGGCGAGCTCGCCCGCCAGGACCTCTCCCTCGACCTCCTCATCGCCGATCCCGACACTGAACCGCCCCGGCGAGTCCGGAGGCCGGGTTTGGTGGCTCAGCCGGTCGGCTGGAGCTCGTTTCGTGCAGCGTAGTGAAGTTCCTCAGCAGTCACTGGGGTGAGGTCGTCGAGGGCTTCGTGGGGGCGGTCGTTGTTGAAGAAGTCGACCCAGTTCAGGGTCTCGAGTTCGACGTGCTCAACGCCGCGCCAGGGACCCTCGGGCCGGATGAGCTCGGCCTTGTAGAGCCCGATCTGCGACTCGGCCAGCGCGTTGTCGTAGGCATCCCCGATGGAGCCGACCGACGGGTCGACACCCTCATCGATGAGCCGTTGGGTGAAGGCAAAACTGACGTATTGCGACCCGGCATCCGTGTGGTGGATGAGCCCGGAGAGGTTCTCGAC
The DNA here is from genome assembly GCF_000519005.1 of Nocardioides sp. J54. Taxonomy (GTDB): domain Bacteria; phylum Actinomycetota; class Actinomycetes; order Propionibacteriales; family Nocardioidaceae; genus Nocardioides. The sequence goes on from NZ_JAER01000074.1 coordinate 1,327, forward strand.
GCCGGCTTGGCGTCGGGTCCAGATCGCGTGCTCGAGGGTGTCTAGGACGAGGTCGGTGGTCATCCGGGTGGCCGCCCGCCAGCCGACGATGCGGCGCGAGAAGACGTCGAAGATGAAAGCAACGTAGACCGTGCCCGACCATGTCGCTACGTAGGTGAAGTCGGCGACCCACAGCTGGTTCGGGCGGGTGGCGAAGAACTGCCGGTCGACCAGGTCGCTGGGCCGGTCAGCGGACTCGTCGGGGATCGTCGTGCGGACCTTCTTCTGCCGCAGCGCTCCGACCCAGCCCTGTTCGGCGTAGAGCCGCTCGATGGTGCACCGTGCGACGTCGTGGCCTCTACGTCGTAGGTGGAGCCACAATCTTGGGGGGTGTCAGATGGTCTGTGTAAGCGGTCGGTCTCAGCAAAGGAACGATGATGACTGCTGTGACCGAAGGAACCGGGCGACCGGACTACAAGAA
>NZ_JAER01000075.1 GCF_000519005.1 Nocardioides sp. J54
GCGGTTCGGTGCGCCGCGCTGCCGCGCCGCAGTTGCCTTGAGTGGGTGGCACAGTCCGCCTGGCGGCACGCCCTTCTCCCGGTGGTTGAGGTGCGGCGAGCGCCAGCGAGGAGCCTCGAAACGGTGAGGATGTGGGGAGTGCTCCGGGGTGGGTTCTGACTTGCCTCGAAACTGACGGCTCTGGTCTGTCTTGAATTGGACGTGTCGGCCTGTCCCCGGGGCGCGTGACCTAGCCATAAGGGCGCCGTGAGGAGGGATCGGACCGGGCGACTGTGACTTGATAGGAACCTGCTGCGATCAAAGCGTTGGCTCTTCACCGTTGTGTCCGCCGCCCGGCCCGATGAAGTCATCCTCCACAAAGTGAAGGAGACAGATCGCGTGACCAGCATGACCACCCCCACCCCGACCGAACAACAGGCACAGCCAAACCCGGGCGGGTTCTTCGCCGGCGTCGACACCCACAAGGCCACCCACCAGGTCGCGGTGATCGACCACCACGGCCACCTCGTCGCCGAGCGTGGTTTCGCCACCACCGCAGCCGGTTGCGAAGCGATCCGGTCCTGGCTGGCCCAGTGGCCCCTGTCCCGGGTGGGGGTCGAGCAGACCGGCACCTACGGCGCCGAGCTCACCCGCATCCTGCAGGCACAATCCCTGCAGGTCCTCGAGGTCGACCGCCCCGACGTGTGGACCCGCGCCCGCCACGGCAAGTCCGACCCCATCGACGCGACTGCGGCTGCCCAGGCAGCCCGGACCGGGCGCGCGGTCACGATCCCCAAGGACACCACCGGCATCATCGCCGCCATCGCCCGCCTGCACTCGGTACGCCGTTCCGCGGTCAAGGCCCGCGCCGCGGCACTGACCCAGATCAGCGCCGAAGCCATCACCACTCCCGCTGCGTTGCGTGACCGGCTCGGCACCACGAGCCGCCAGATCGCCACCACCGCGGCCCGGCTGCGCGCTGACCTGACCCGTCTTGATGACCCGGTCCAGGCGGCGAAGCACGGGTTGCGTCACCTGGCGCGCCGCATCGAGGCACTCGACGAGGAGATCGCCGAGCTCGACCGGGCACTCGACACGCTCGTGGCGAAGGCAGCACCACGGTTGCTGGCACGCCCCGGCGTGGGCACCGCCATCGCAGCACAGCTGTTGATCACCGCCGGGCAGAACATCGACCGGATCGGCACCGATGCGAAGTTCGCTCGGCTGGCCGGGATCGCCCCGATCCCTGCCTCGTCCGGCCAGACACACCGGATGCGGCTGCACCGAGGTGGGGACCGCGCCGCAAACAGTGCGATCCACCTCGTCGCGATCGGCCGGCTGCGCTACCACCAGCCAGCCATCGACTACCTCGCACGCCGCACCACCCAAGGCCTGTCGAAGAAAGACACCATCCGAGCCATGAAACGCCTCATCGCCCGCGAACTCTTCGGAGCCCTCAAAGCCGACCTACAAGCCCTTGACGCGATATAGGAACGTCCTCCGGGCCTTGGTGGCGGGCTGTGGTGGGCACAGTCGGGTGCACCGGGGCCGCTGGTTTCGAGGCTCGGCGCTGGGGCGCCTCGCGCCTCAACCACCGGCGGTTCGG
>NZ_JAER01000076.1 GCF_000519005.1 Nocardioides sp. J54
TTCCTGTGTAAGCGATCGGTCCCTCGTGGTTGGTTTCTCTCTTACAGGTAGGGGTTGATGCGGTCGGGGTAGGCGATCGCGAGCTGGCCGAGTGCCTGCTTCCAGTTCGTCACGACCTGACCCTCGACGAGCCGCCCGGGCGCCTTGCGGTCCGCGGATGGCCTTCCGCGTTCCTTGGCCCGTTCACGGGCTCGCTTGTCCTCGATGTTGCAGATCGCCAGCCACAGCAACTTCACCACGGCCTCGTCGGACGGGAAGTGCCCGCGGTTCTTGGTGACCTTGCGCAGCTGGTAGTTCAGCGACTCGATCGAGTTGGTCGTGTAGATCACCCGCCGCAGCTCTGGCGGGAACGCCAGGAACGGGATGAACCGTTCCCACGCCGACTCCCAGGTCGCGACGGCGTGCGGGTACTTCTTGCCCCAGTTCGAGTCCTGAAACGCTGCGAACGCGTCCTTCGCGGACTTGTCGTTGGTGGCGGTGTAGATCGGCTTGAGTGCCTTCGCCACTTGCTTGCGGTCCTTGTAGTTCACGAACCGCATCGACGCGCGGATCAGGTGCACCACGCAGGTCTGCACGGTCGCGTGCTTCCACGTCGCTTCGATCGCCTCGGGCAGCCCGGTCAGGCCGTCGCAGCACACGATGAGTACGTCACGCACGCCGCGGTTGGCGAGCTCGGCGCACACGCCGGCCCAGAACTTCGCGCCCTCGGACGTCTGGATCCAGATCCCCAGGACGTGCTTGACGCCGTCCATGTCGACGCCGACGGCGATGTGGGCGGACTTGTTGATCACGTGCGCGCCGTCGCGGACCTTGACCACAATCGCGTCCAGGTAGACCACCGGGTAGAACGCCTCCAGCGGCCGGGCTTGCCACTCCAGGATCTCCTCGGCGATCGCGTCGGTGATGTTGCTGATCGTCTCGTGCGACAGCTCGGTCCCGATCGTCGAGGACAGGTGGTGCGCGATGTCCCTGACGGTCATCCCGCCGGCGTAGAGGCTGATGATCATCTCGTCCAGACCGGACAGCCGGCGTGAGCCCTTCGGGACCAGGACCGGGGTGAACGTCCCGTCGCGATCGCGCGGGATCGCCAGTTCGAGGTCGCCGGTCTGAGTGGCGACTGTCTTCGGGGTCGTGCCGTTGCGGCTGTTCGACACCGCCGACGCCTCCGGGGCGCCCTTCTCGTAGCCCAGATGCGAGGTCAGCTCGGCCTGCAGCCCGCGTTCGAGGGTGGCCTTGATCAGGCCGGGGATGAACCCGCCATCGCCGGTCAGCTCGATCTCGCCGGCGTCGATCTTGGCGAACAGCTCGTCCATCGCACCCGACGCTGCGAACTCGGCCGCAGCTTTCGCGCCCGGCATGTCCGCACGGTCAGCCCGTCGAGCAGCGGCGGCCTTCTTGTAGTCCGGTCGCCCGGTTCCTTCGGTCACAGCAGTCATCATCGTTCCTTTGCTGAGACCGACCGCTTACACAGACCATCTGACACCCCC
>NZ_JAER01000077.1 GCF_000519005.1 Nocardioides sp. J54
GGAGGTGGTCTTCGAGCCGACCGGGCCGGCCTGGCTACCGATCGCGGTGTTCTTCACCGCTCGGGGCCATCTGGTGTTCCGGGTGTCCTCGGCCAAAGCCGCGGACCTGCGCCGGTTCTTGTCCCGGCACGCGAAGAGCAACGGCATCGACGCCGACACTCTGGCCCGGCTGCCGCTGGTCGCACCGGACGCGGTGCGCCCGCTGCAGCTGCCGGATGTCGAGGTTGCTGCGCTGGATCGACGGGTCCGTGCCGTCGACCGGCTCACCCGGCTCGCGTCCGAGCACAAGGTCCGGATCAAGGACCTGGTCCGGCAGCTGATGCCGATGACGCCGCTGACCGGCGACTTGGGTGCAGCCGATCTGGCGGTCTTGGAACGGTGGGCCGACCCCCGCGCACTGCTCAAGGCCGGGCGGGCTCGGCTGACGGCGGTCATCGTGAAGGCGTCCAACAACCACCTGGGCGTCGCTCGTGCCGAACAGTGGCGCGAAGCTGCGGCTGCCGCGGTCGAGCTCTACGGCGACCATCCCGCGATCGCATGGTCCGACCTGGCCGCCGAAGTCGTCACCGAGGTCGCCCTGCTGCGCGCGGTTCAGACCCAGCTCGCCCAGCACGCGGCCGCTTGCGAGGAGGCCTACCGATGGGTCGACGTCGGACAGCTCGCCCGCACCCTGCCCGGTGTCGCCGAGGTCAGCGGACCCGTGTTGGCCGCAGCGATCGGCGACCCACGGCGGTTCCCCAGCGGCAGGCACTTCAAGTCCTTCGCCGGACTCGCACCCAAGGCCAGCGAGACCGGAGAGACCGACCGCAAGGGCCAGCCGATGAGCAAGGCCGGCTCGAGCCTGCTACGCGTCACCTTGATCCGTGCCGCCGATCACGCCCGCAAACACGACCCCCAGCTGGCACGGGTCTACTACCAGCAGATGGTCGAACGCGGCGCTGACCACCTCAAGGCCAACTGCGTCGTTGCCGGCCACCTCGCCGAACGCTTCTGGGCCGTCATGCGCCGCGGCATGCCCTACGTCATCTGCGACACCGACGGCACCCCCGTCACCGCAGCGCAGGCCAAGCAGATCATCGCCCAGCAGTGGACCGTCCCACCCGAGGTGCGCTCGCGCCGCCGCAGCAAGAAGGCGGGGAAGGCCCCTCACCAAGCCCCAGCGGGGCATGCAAAGCCAGACACCCAACGGCGTCGGCACACGAGGCGACCTTCCCCACCAACGATCCTGACAACCGGCATCGACGACGTCAAACAACCCGCCACTTGACGCCTGATCCCCAATAGGGAATCAGCCGA
>NZ_JAER01000078.1 GCF_000519005.1 Nocardioides sp. J54
ACCCGCCGAGCGATCCTCCTCGGCAAGTGCGGCGACGATTCATCGTTGGACGTCCGCCGTTCCAAGGCCGCCGCTGAGCTGGCACGGCAGGACCTCTCCCTCGACCTTCTCTTCGCCGACCCCGACACCGGCGAGGTCATCGCCACCTCCCCCGGCCGGCGGGTCACGCTCAACATCCACGTCACCGACACCACCCTCACCGGCGACAACCCCGTCGCCCGCTGCGAGGAGACCGGTGCTCCGGTATCGGCCGCGCAGGTGAAGGAGTGGCTGCAGGCACCGCGCACCACCGTGATCGTCAGACCCGTCGTCGACCTGGCCGACTGCATCCCCGTCGACTCCTGGGAGATCCCCGACCGTCACCGCGCCCGGGTCCAGCTGCGTGACCACACCTGCAGGTTCCCCGGCTGCACCGTCACAGCGACCCGTTGCGACCTCGACCACTCGGTCGAGCATGCTCGCGGCGGCCCGACGTGCCCGTGCAACCTCGTCCCGCTCTGCCGGAGGCACCACCGCGCCAAGACCTTCTCGCTCTGGCGCTACGTCACCATCAAGCCCAGCCACTACCTCTGGCTCTCCCCCAACGGACGCCACGTCCTCGTCGGACCGACAGGCACCAAGGTCCTCGACACCCCGCGCCGCCTCGACCCCGACGACTACTAGCCACCACGCCCCACACCCCGCCCACCGGCGGGGTCGTCGGCATGTCCGCCCACCCAAACTGTCGCCGGCTGAGGTCGCCCCCACTAGGGACGACCGACCGCCGCTGGTTGAGGTGCGAGGCGCCCCAGCGCCGAGCCTCGAAACCAGTGGCCCGGGCCACCGGACTGTTCCCGCCACAGCCCGCCTCGCCGGCCCGGAGGTATCGAGGCTCCTCGCTGGCGCTCGTCGCACCTCAACCACCGGGAGAAGGCTTGCCGCCAGGCTGACGCAGCCACCTACCGGAGCCAACGGCGCGCGGCAGCGCGGCGCCCGCGCCGAAGGCGCGTCGAGGGCAAGTGCGGGCCGAGCTTGCGAGCGTCCGCGCGCAGCCCTCGACAGGCGACACGCTCGCGCCATCAGAACCGCGAGGCTCCTCGCTGGCGCTCGTCGCACCTCAACCACCGGGAGGAACGCTCCAAACCGTCATGCAGGTCGTGGCCTGGAGCCCACGATTCGTATGACCTCCCACGAAGGCGGCGGCCGCGCAGCGGCGGCGCGGACGCAGTCCGTGCCGACAACCGCGCCGACCAGCCGACCGGCAGGGCCCCGGGGTCAAGGATCGCGAAGCGACCGCGTAGCGGCGG
>NZ_JAER01000079.1 GCF_000519005.1 Nocardioides sp. J54
ATCGGCTCGATTGTCGTCGTGTAGAAGTTCGTGTCGAAGTTGACCAGGGTCAGGCCGTCGGGCGGCTGGACCACCATCTCGCCGGCGGGGAGCTTGAGCTCGACGAAGGCGCGGCGAATGGCTCCGAGCGTCACGACGGGGGCAGGTGTCTCCTCGCCCGCGCAGAAACTGACATCGGACAGGCCGCCCGCGGCAGCGTCGGCGACTCCGTCGGCCGCCGCGCAACCTGTGGTGCCGAGAATGAAGGCCGGCGAGCTCGGACTGGGCCCGTGCTTCACCTGACCATCTGGCGAACGTTCTGACTGTACTTCCTCGGCGGAGTCGACATAGAAGCTGTCATCGCTGGCACCGGCACGGTCGTCCGCTGAGGCTGGCGCTGCGAGGAAGGTGGCGGCTAGAAGGAACACCCAGGCGATGGCTCTCATCGCAACTCCATCACGTCGAGCCGCCACCGGTTTCGGTCCGTCCAGAGCAAGTAGGCCGTGAAATCATCGCTGCCCTTGCTGCGCCGGTCCTCGGCTCCTTGTGAGTCGACGATGACCTGTGGTTCGTGCGTCACCACTTGCTCCACGCGGAAGCCGAACGCGGAGCCAGTCGACGTCGACACTTTCGCCACCTGGGTGATCCGAGCCCGGTTCTCCCCGCCGACGATGACGCCGCCTGCCGCATAGTGCTCCTGGACGTTGGCCACGAATCCCTTGCAGGTGTCGCACGTCGGTGCGCTGAGTTTCTTGAGTGTGCTGACGTCGCCTGTCGCCTGCGCGTAGTTGACGACGTCCCAGTAGTAGGTGATGAACGCCCGCGCGCCGGCCTTGGTTGCCTTGGTCGCCGCGTCGGGCAGGGCGGGCTCCTCGGGAGTCTCCGGGGTGGGGGAGGCGGTGGGCGAGCGGCTCTCGGTCGGCGTCGACGAGGTCTCGGTGGGGCTGGTGCTCTCGTCCGAGCATCCGGAGAGCGCGGCCAGCGCGAGGGCGGTCGCGGCCAGGGTGCGGAGCGGACGCATGGGGCCTCCGGGGTCAGTAGCTGACCAGCTTGGGCTCGGCCTCGATGGCGCGGAGCGGTTGGCCGGTGCCGTCGATGGTGACGGTGCCGGGGATCTGGCGCCAGGGGCCGTTGCCGACGCGGAAGCGGCCGGTGTAGGTGGTGGCCAGTGTGGGGCGGTAGGTGCCGGTGCGCAGGTAGTTGTGGGTGATGGTGAGGCGGGGGTACGGCGCGCC
>NZ_JAER01000080.1 GCF_000519005.1 Nocardioides sp. J54
CGCAACGAGTTCAACGAGCTGGGCACCATCATCGGTGCGCAGCTCAAGAACGGCGGCACGGCGATGGACAAGCTCGCGCCCAAGACCAACAAGCTCATCACGCTGGGCGCCGATCTCTCGTCGATGTTCGGCGGCACGACCTCCGAGGCCGTGGAAGCACTCTCCTCGGCCCTCAAGGGCGAGCGCGACCCGATCGAGCGCTACGGCGTCAGCCTCAGCCAGGCCAAGATCGACGCCGAGGCCGCCGCGCTCGGCTTCGAGAGGGTCGACGGCTCGCTGTCCTCTCAGGCGAACCAGGCCGCGACCCTCTCGCTGATCATGCGCCAGACCGCCGACGCACACGGCAACTTCGCCCGCGAGGCCGACACCCTCTCCGGCAAGCAGCAGCGCCTCAAGGCGTCGCTGGAGGACACCAAGACCGAGATCGGCACCGCCCTCCTCCCCATCGTCGCCGACGCCTCGGAGTTCCTGCTCAAGGAAGGCGTGCCCGCCTTCCAGAAGTTCGCCGACTGGTTCAACGAGGACGGCATCCCGGCCGTCAAGGACTTCGCCGAGGGCGCCAAGCCGCTCGCCAACGAGATCCTGCCCGCGGTCGGTAGCGCACTCGACACCGTCAAGGGCGCCCTCGAGACCGCCCTGCCCTACGCCAAGGATCTCGTCGGCGCGTTCAACGACATGCCCGCATGGGCCCGTGACGCCGCCGTGCTGGGCGCCGTGGGGCTCGGGGTGGGGTCGAAGCTCAAGCCCGGCCGCAAGGGCGCCGGAGGCGGTCCTGCGGGCCTCTTCGGTGGCAAGGGCTCCTCGGCCGCCAACCCCGCCTACGTCTGGGTCGTCAACGGCGGCGGCGCACCCGGAACCGGCAAGCCCGGAACGGGCGGCCCCAAGGGCGGCGTGATCCCGGCTAACGTCGCCGCGCTGACGGCCCTCGGGATCAGCCTCGCTGGCCTCGACGCCTTCGACAAGTGGCGCGACGACAGGGACGCCCTCAAGGGTGGACAGCGCAGCTCCTCGGCGGCATGGGAGCGACGCCGCGACGAGCTCACCGACCCCGCGCACTTGCTGAGCGGTGGGGGTGGCCGTCGACTCGTCGC
>NZ_JAER01000081.1 GCF_000519005.1 Nocardioides sp. J54
CGCAACGAGTTCAACGAGCTGGGCACCATCATCGGTGCGCAGCTCAAGAACGGCGGCACGGCGATGGACAAGCTCGCGCCCAAGACCAACAAGCTGATCACGCTGGGCGCCGATCTCTCGTCGATGTTCGGCGGCACGACCTCCGAGGCTGTGGAAGCACTCTCCTCGGCCCTCAAGGGCGAGCGTGACCCGATCGAGCGTTACGGCGTCTCGCTGTCCCAGGCCAAGATCGACGCCGAGGCCGCCGCGCTCGGCTTCGAGAAGGTCGACGGCTCGCTGTCCTCCCAGGCGAACCAGGCCGCGACCCTCTCGCTGATCATGCGCCAGACCGCCGACGCACACGGCAACTTCGCCCGCGAGGCCGACACTCTCTCCGGCAAGCAGCAGCGGCTCAAGGCGTCGCTGGAGGACACCAAGACCGAGATCGGTACGGCCCTTCTGCCGATCGTTGCCGACGCCTCGGAGTTCCTGCTCAAGGAAGGTGTGCCCGCGTTCCAGAAGTTCGCCGACTGGTTCAACGAGGATGGCATCCCGGCCGTCAAGGATTTCGCCGAGAGTGCCAAGCCGCTCGCCGAGGAGATCCTGCCCGCGGTCGGTAGCGCACTCGACACCGTCAAGGGCGCCCTCGAGACCGCCCTGCCCTACGCGAAGGATCTCGTGGGTGCGTTCAACGACATGCCCGCGTGGGCCCGTGACGCCGCCGTTCTGGGCGCCGTGGGCCTCGGGGTGGGGTCGAAGCTCAAGCCCGGCCGCAAGGGCGCCGGAGGCGGTCCTGCGGGCCTCTTCGGCGGCAAGGGCTCCTCGGCTGCCAACCCCGCTTACGTGTGGGTGGTCAACGGCGGCGGGGCGCCCGGGACCGGCAAGCCCGGAACGGGTGGCCCCAAGGGTGGCGTGATCCCGGCCAACGTCGCCGCGCTGACGGCCCTCGGAATCAGCCTCGCTGGCCTCGACGCCTTCGACAAGTGGCGCGACGACAGGGACGCCCTCAAGGGCGGTCAGCGCAGCTCCTCGGCGGCATGGGAGCGACGCCGCGACGAGCTCACCGACCCCGCGCACTTGCTGAGCGGTGGGGGTGGCCGTCGACTCGTCGC
>NZ_JAER01000009.1 GCF_000519005.1 Nocardioides sp. J54
GGGGCGCCTCGCACCTCAACCAGCGGCGGACGGTAGGCGCTGGGGTTCTCGGTCCTCGACCACCAGCGCCGCGCTGCCGCGCGCGCGGTTGCCTTGCGTAGGTCCAGCCCCCGCCTGGCGGCAAGCCTCGGGTACTTCGCCGGACTCCCGGTGGTTGAGGTGCGACGAGCGCCAGCGAGGAGCCTCGAAACCTCCGGGCCTTCGTGGCGGGCTGTGCCCGGCACAGTCGGGCGCACCGGGCCGACGCGGGGGAACATCCCCGCCCGCCCCGCGGTTTGGGGAGGTGAGGGATCCCGCCGTAGGATCTCCCGTTGGCTCCGGTTCACGCCCGTATCCCGCGAGGCGACCCGGACCCCCGTTGAGAGGACACCATGAAGAAGGACATCCACCCCGAGTACGTCGTGACCCAGGTGACCTGCACCTGCGGCAACAGCTTCACGACCCGCAGCACCGCGACCTCCGGCTCGATCCACGCCGACGTGTGCTCGCAGTGCCACCCGTTCTACACCGGCAAGCAGAAGATCCTCGACACCGGCGGCCGCGTCGCCCGCTTCGAGGCCCGCTACGCCAAGGCTGCCAAGAAGTAGCTGCCTCCGAGCGCCGGTCCGTCCCTGCGGGGGTGGACCGGCGTTCGTCATTTCCGACCGCAGCACCTCCCGACAGCCACCTCCCCGAGGAGTCCCCCGTTGTTCGAAGCCGTCGAGGGCATGCTCGCCGAGCACGCCGAGCTGGAGGGCCGGCTCGCGCTGCCCGAGACGCACGCGGACGCCCGGCTGGCCCGGACCCTCAACCGCCGCTACGCCGAGCTGAACGCGATCATCGCGACCTGGCGCGAGTGGCGGCAGGCCGGCGAGGACGCCGAGGCGGCCCGCGAGCTCGGGGCCGACGACCCGGCGTTCGCCGAGGAGGTCGAGGGCCTGCTCGCCCAGCAGGAGGAGGCGGCCGAGCGGCTGCGCCGGCTCCTGGTGCCCCGCGACCCGGCTGACGACAAGGACGCGCTGCTCGAGGTGAAGTCCGGCGAGGGCGGCGAGGAGAGCGCCCTGTTCGCCGGTGACCTGCTGCGGATGTACACCCGCTACGCGGAGCGGCGCGGCTGGAAGACCGAGGTCCTCGACGCCACCGAGTCCGACCTCGGCGGCTACAAGTCCGTGACCGTCGCGGTCAAGGCGACGGGTACGACGGAGCCGGGCCAGGCGCCGTACGCGCTGCTCAAGTTCGAGGGCGGCGTGCACCGGGTCCAGCGGGTGCCGGTGACCGAGTCCCAGGGCCGGATCCACACCAGCGCCGCCGGCGTGCTGGTGATGCCGGAGGCCGAGCAGGTCGACGTCGAGATCCACGACAACGACCTGCGCATCGACGTCTTCCGCTCCTCGGGCCCCGGCGGACAGAGCGTCAACACCACCGACTCCGCGGTGCGGATCACGCACCTGCCGACCGGCATCGTGGTCAGCTGCCAGAACGAGAAGTCGCAGCTGCAGAACAAGGAGCAGGCACTGCGCATCCTGCGCGCCCGGCTGCTGCAGGCGGCGCAGGACGCGGCCGACGCCGAGGCCAGCGACGCCCGGCGCAGCCAGGTCCGCACCGTCGACCGGTCCGAGCGGATCCGCACCTACAACTTCCCGGAGAACCGGATCTCCGACCACCGCACCGGCTACAAGTCCTACAACCTCGACCAGGTCCTCGACGGCGACCTCCAGCCGGTCCTCGACTCCTGCGTCGAGGCCGACATGGCCGCCCGGCTCGCGGCGCTCGAGGAATGAGCGACGCCAGGCGGCTGGTCCGGGCCGCCGCCGAGCGGCTCGCCGAGGCCGGGGTCGCCAGCCCCGAGCACGACGCCGCCGAGCTGCTCGCCCACGTTCTCGGCACCACCCGCGGGGCGCTGTTCCTCCTCGACAGGGTCGACGACGACGCCCGCCGGCGCTTCGACGAGCTGCTCGCGCGGCGCGCGGCCCGGGAGCCGCTGCAGCACCTGACCGGCACCGCCGGGTTCCGCCACGTCGAGGTCGAGGTCGGACCGGGCGTCTTCGTCCCGCGCCCCGAGACCGAGCTGCTCGCCGGGTGGGCGGTCGACCGGGCCCGGGAGGTGGCGGCCGCCGGCCGCACCCCGGTGGTCGTCGACCTGTGCACGGGCTCCGGCGTGATCGCCCGCAGCATCGCCGACGAGGTGCCCCAGGCGCAGGTGCACGCCGTCGAGCTCGACCCGGCCGCGCACGCGTGGGCCGAGCGCAACCTGGCCGGCACCGGCGTCGACCTGCGCCTGGGCGACCTGGCCACCGCCTTCGACGAGCTCGCGGGAGAGGTGGACGTGCTGGTCAGCAACCCGCCCTACGTCCCGCTCGAGGCGTGGGAGTCGGTCGCGGTCGAGGCGCGCGACCACGACCCGCACCTCGCCCTCTTCTCCGGCGACGACGGGCTCGACGCGATCCGGATCATCGCCGTGCGCGGGCTGCACCTGGTGCGGCCCGGGGGAGTGGTCGGCGTCGAGCACGCCGACGTGCAGGGCGAGGCGGCCCCGGCGGTGTTCAGCGAGGGAGGGCGCTGGGAGGAGGTCCGCGACCACCGCGACCTCGCCGGCCGGCCGCGGTTCGTGACGGCACGCCGCCCCCGGTGAGCGGGCGGACGGATGCGAGGATGGGGGTCGTGAGTGCCGAGCGGTTCCCGACCGAGACCGACGAGCAGCGCGAGGCGGCGCTGGAGGCCGCCGGCCAGGCCGTGCGCCTGGGCCGCCTCGTCGTGCTGCCCACCGACACCGTCTACGGCGTCGGCGCCGACGCGTTCGACCCCTCCGCCGTGACCCGCCTGCTCGGGGCCAAGGGCCGCGGGCGGGAGATGCCCCCGCCGGTGCTGGTCGGCACGAAGGGGACGCTCGAGGCGCTCGCGACCCGGGTGCCGCCGTACGTCGCGCCGCTGGTCGAGAAGTTCTGGCCCGGCGCGCTGACCATCGTGTGCCACCAGCAGCCGTCGCTGCAGTGGGATTTGGGGGAGACCCGCGGCACGGTCGCGGTCCGGATGCCCGACCACGACGTCGCCCGCGCCCTGCTCGACCGCACCGGCCCGCTGGCCGTCAGCTCGGCCAACGTCTCCGGCCAGCCGGCGGCGCTCGACGCCGACGAGGCGGTCGCGATGCTCGGCGAGGCCGTCGCGGTCGTGGTCGACGGTGGCCCGGCCCCGGGCGGCGTGGCGTCGACCATCATCGACGCGACCGGTCCGCGCCCGCGCCTGCTGCGCGCCGGGGCGATCCCGGTCGAGGACATCGACGCGGTCCTGGTCGACCTCGGGCTGACGGTGGAGACCGACCCGACGGAGCCGACCGAGCCGTCCGATGCGTGAGTACCTCGTCGTTTTCCTCGTCGCGGCCGTCGTCACCTACCTGCTGACGGTCGTCGCGCGGGAGATCGCCGTGCGCACCGGGGCGGTCGCCAGGGTGCGCGACCGCGACGTGCACGCCGAGCCGATCCCCTACCTGGGCGGGCTGGCGATGCTCGGCGGCCTGTGGGCGGCCTACGTCGTCGCGAAGGGGCTGCCCTTCCTGGGCGGCGAGCGTGCGTTCGTCTTCGACGACGCGCTCGCGGTGCTGCTGGCCGGCACGCTGGTCTGCGCGGTCGGCGTGGTCGACGACATCATCGACCTCGACGCCCTGACCAAGTTCGGCGGCCAGGTGCTGGCCGTCGGGATCCTCGTCTACTCCGGCATCCAGTTCCGCTACTTCTACCAGTCGCAGGGCGAGGTCTTCTCGCTCGACCCGGGGCAGGGGGCGCTGCTGACCGCCTTCGCCGTCGTCGCCACCGTGAACGCCGTCAACTTCATCGACGGCCTCGACGGGCTGGCCGCCGGCGTCATCGGGATCAGCTCGGCCGCGTTCTTCCTCTTCTGCTACTCCCTCTCGGTGCTCAACGACGTCACCCGTGCGACGACGGGTGCGCTGCTCTCGGCCGCGCTGGCCGGGGCCTGCCTGGGCTTCCTGGTGCACAACTTCCACCCGGCCCGGCTGTTCATGGGCGACAGCGGCTCGATGCTGATCGGCCTGGTCCTCTCGGCGACCGCGATCACGATCACCACCCAGTTCGCGCCGGGCGACCTCACCCAGGGCGCCGACGGGACCCGCGCCAGCCTGCTGCCGGTCCTGCTGCCGGTGCTGCTGCCGATCCTGATCCTGCTGGTGCCGCTCGCCGACCTGGTCCTGGCCGTCGTACGACGGACCCGGGCCGGGCGCTCGCCGTTCGCCCCCGACAAGCAGCACCTCCACCACCGGCTGCTCGAGATCGGGCACTCCCACCGCCGCGCGGTCATCATCATGTGGCTGTGGGCCGGGCTGATCGCCTTCAGCGTCGTCGTGGCCAGCCTGTTCACCGGTCCGGCGGTGTGGGGCGCGCTGGGCGCGGGGTTCGTGCTCACGGTGGCGCTGACCTTCGCGCTGCCGCTGGTCAACACCCCCCTTGTCGAGCAGGTCATCGACCAGGCGCTGGAGACCTCCGACGCACCGCTGCCCGAGCCCGCCGAGGCGCAGGGGAGCACCCCCGATTCCGACGCCCCCGAGACCTTGTGATAACTTTCACGAAGTTCCGTCGCCCCGGTTACGGAGCCCTCCCACAGCCCGACGACCGCCTCGAGAAGAACGGCCGCCGATGATGACGACCGACAGCCGGACCCACCGCGTGGTGGCCCGTGCGGCCCTCGCGGCCACGGCGTCCGCGGTCGTGCTGGTCGGCGTCGCGGCCCTCGTCTCCGGCGGGCCGGCCGCGGCCGGCGCCGCCGTCGGGGGACTGATCGCGGTCGGCGTCTTCGCCTTCGGCTCCTTCGCCGTGGAGGCGGTCGCCCGCCTGCTGCCCTCGGCGTCGCTGCTCTTCGCGATGGTGACCTACACCTTCCAGGTGGCCCTCATGGCGCTGGTCTTCGTCGCGCTCAACACCTCCGGCCTGCTCGACGACGAGCTGGACCGGAACTGGGTCGGGGGAGCGATCATCCTCGGCGCGTTCGTGTGGATGGGCGTGCAGATCGTGCTGGCGACGACGGCCCGGATCCCGGCCTTCGAGACCCGGCCGTCCACCCCGTCCGAGGGCGGTGCGCGATGACCCGTGGCGACTGCTATTGTCCGGGGCGCAATGAGTCAGCCCGAGGAGAAGCCCCAGGGCGATCCGTGGCATGCGTTCGGCTACCTGGTGGCCGGGGTCGTGTTCTACGGCTTCCTCGGTTGGCTCGCGGACCGTTGGCTGGACACCACGTTCCTCGTAGCGGTCGGCATCCTCGTGGGTGCCGCGCTGGGGATCTACCTGACCACGAGGCGCTTCCGCATGGTTGCCTCCGAGCAGCCCGAACGCCCGAAGCCCGAATCCACAGACGAGCAGTGAACGCAGAGGAGACCTGGTGATCACCGCAGCCAGTGCCACCATCGCCGCCGAGGGGGAGTCGTTCCACGCTCCCGGCCCGAGCATCTTCGACCTGCCGCCGGTCTTCGAGATCGCCGGGTTCGGCGTGACGAAGCCGATGCTGCAGCTCGTGATCGCCGCGATCGTCGTCTTCGGCCTGCTGTACGCCGCGTCGCGCTCCCGCCAGCTCGTCCCCGGCCGGATGCAGTTCGCCGGTGAGGGCGCCTACAACTTCGTGCGCAACAGCGTCGCCCGCGACATCATCGGCAGCCGCGACTTCCAGAAGTTCGTGCCCTACCTGGTCGCGCTGTTCTTCTTCATCCTGGTGAACAACCTCTTCGCCAGCATCCCGTTCTTCCAGTTCCCGACCTTCAGCCGCGCAGGCATGGCCTACGCGCTGGCGGGGATGTCCTGGCTGATCTACAACGGCGTCGGCATGGCCAAGCACGGCGTCATCGGCTACCTGAAGCTGCAGAGCGTCCCGTCGGGTGTCAGCCCCTTCATGTACCCGCTGCTGGTGCCGCTGGAGTTCTTCTCGAACATCCTGGTCCGCCCGGTCACGCTGGCCCTCCGACTGTTCTGCAACATGTTCGCCGGCCACATCCTGCTGGTGCTCTTCGCCACCGGTGGTCTGTACCTCATCGAGCACGTCGGCGGCATCGGCTACGTCGCCGGCCCGCTCGCCTGGGTGCTCGCGATCCTCGTCAGCTTCCTCGAGATCCTGGTCCAGTTCCTGCAGGCCTACGTCTTCGTCCTGCTGAACGCGATGTACATCCAGGGCGCGCTCGCCGACGAGCACTGATCCACCAGATCCACCAGATCCACCGGATCTGCGCAGTCCAGCAGTTCCCGAACCACAACCCCACAGTTCTCGCACGAGAAAACAACCCGAAAGGAAAGAAGCCATGGGTGGCTCTCTCAACATGATCGGTTACGGCCTGGCCGCCATCGGCCCGGGTATCGGCATCGGTCTCATCTTCGCCGCGTACATCAACGGCGTCGCCCGCCAGCCCGAGGCGCAGAGCCGCCTCCAGTCGATCGCGATCCTCGGCTTCGCGCTCGCCGAGGCGCTCGCCATCATCGGTATCGCCCTCGCGTTCGTCCTCACCGGCTCCAGCACTGAGTGACGATCGTCGCAAGACGATCGCTGAGCACCGTCAGCAAGCTCGACCCAGATAGGTCAGGTCCATGAAATCACTGGTGATCCTCGCCGCAGCGGAGGGCGAAGAGCACAACCCGCTCGTCCCGCTGTGGGAGGAGGTGGCGATCGCACTCGTTGTGTTCGGCATCCTCTTCTTCGCCATCAAGAAGTTCGTCGCCCCGAACTTCGAGAAGACGTTCGCTGAGCGCTCGGCGGCGATCGAGGGCGGCATCGCTGCGGCTGAGTCGAAGCAGGCCGAGGCCGACGCCAAGCTGGCCGAGCTCGAGCAGCAGCTGAGCGAGGCGCGGCACGAGGCTGCCCGCATCCGCGAGGAGGCTCGTGAGCAGGGTGCCCAGATCGTGGCCGAGATGCGGGAGCAGGCCCAGGCCGAGGCTGCCCGCATCGTCGAGCACGGCAAGGCCCAGATCGAGGCCGAGCGCCAGCAGGCGGTCACCTCGCTCCGCGCCGAGGTCGGCACGCTCGCGACCGGCCTCGCCGGCCGGATCGTGGGTGAGTCGCTCGAGGACGAGGCGCGCCAGTCGCGCGTCGTCGAGCGGTTCCTCGCCGACCTGGAGACGGCCAACGCCTCCGACGCCGGCAAGGACGCGTGATGGTGTCCTTCCGCGGGGCCTCCGCCGACGCCGTGGCCGCCCTCACCGACCTGGTCGGTGGGGTGGCTGAGGCGTCCGCCGCCACGGTGGCGGGCGACCTGTTCTCCGTCGCTGGTGCCTTCCGGTCCGAGGCGGCGCTGCGCCGCGTGGTCACCGACCAGTCGGTCCCGGCCGAGGCCCGCGCGGGCCTGGTCGGCGACGTGTTCACGGGCAAGGTCGACGCGGCGACGCTCGGCCTGCTCCGTGAGGCAGCCGGTC
The DNA here is from genome assembly GCF_000519005.1 of Nocardioides sp. J54. GTDB lineage: Bacteria > Actinomycetota > Actinomycetes > Propionibacteriales > Nocardioidaceae > Nocardioides. Next base: position 7,377 of record NZ_JAER01000009.1, read on the forward strand.
GCCGCTGGACGCGCACCCGTGACCTCGCGGACGCGCTCGAGCAGCTGGGCGTCGTGGCCGCCGTACGCTCCGTCGGCATCCAGGGCGGCACCCTGGTCGACGAGCTGTTCGGCGTCCGCCAGCTGGTCACCGCCAACAGCGACCTGCGCAACGCGCTGTCGGACCCGGTCCGCTCCGCCGCCGACAAGGAGGCCCTCCTCGAGGGCATCCTCGCCGGCAAGGTGCTGCCCGCGACGCTGCAGCTGACCAAGCAGGCGCTCTCCGGCTCCTACCGGACCGTGGTGGCCGCGCTCGAGGACTACGAGCGCACCGCCGCCGAGGTGCAGGGGGAGGGCGTGGCCACCGTCCACGTCGCCCGTGCGCTGTCCGACGCCGACCAGCAGCGCCTCCAGGCCGCGCTCACGCGGCAGTACGGCCGGCCGGTCCACCTCAACGTCGTCATCGACCCGGAGGTCCTCGGAGGCCTCCGTGTGGAGATCGGCGACGATGTCATCGACGGCACCGTCGCCGCCCGGCTCGACGACGCGCGCCGCAAGATCGCCGGCTGACGCCGCACCACACCCACGACTTCACAGCTGTAGAGAAGAGAGAAGGCACCAGAGATGACGGAACTCTCCATCCGCCCGGACGAGATCCGCGACGCCCTCGCCAAGTACGTCGCGGACTTCCAGCCCGCTGCCGCGAGCAAGGAGGAGGTCGGCACCGTCGCCTCCGCCGCTGACGGCATCGCCCGCGTGTCGGGCCTCCCCTCGGCCATGGCCAACGAGCTCCTCGAGTTCGAGGACGGCACGCTCGGCCTCGCGCTGAACCTCGAGGACCGCGAGATCGGTGTCGTCATCCTCGGTGACTTCGACAAGATCGAGGAGGGCCAGACGGTCCGCCGGACCGGCGAGATCCTCTCGGTCCCCGTGGGCGAGGGCTACCTCGGCCGCGTGGTCGACCCGCTCGGCCGCCCGATCGACGGCCTCGGCGACATCGCCACCGAGGGCCGCCGCGCCCTGGAGCTGCAGGCTCCGGGCGTCATGATGCGCAAGTCGGTCCACGAGCCGCTCGCGACCGGCATCAAGGCCATCGACTCGATGACCCCGATCGGCCGTGGCCAGCGCCAGCTGATCATCGGCGACCGCGCGACCGGCAAGACCACGGTCGCCATCGACACGATCATCAACCAGAAGCAGAACTGGGAGTCGGGCGACCCGACCAAGCAGGTCCGCTGCATCTACGTCGCCATCGGCCAGAAGGGCTCGACCATCGCCTCCGTGCGTGGCGCGCTCGAGGAGGCCGGCGCGCTCGAGTACACCACGATCGTCGCCGCCCCGGCGTCCGACAGCGCGGGCTTCAAGTACCTCGCGCCGTACACCGGCTCGGCCATCGGCCAGCACTGGATGTACGACGGCAAGCACGTCCTCATCGTGTTCGACGACCTGACCAAGCAGGCCGAGGCCTACCGTGCCGTGTCGCTGCTGCTGCGTCGTCCGCCGGGCCGCGAGGCGTACCCCGGTGACGTCTTCTACCTGCACTCCCGCCTGCTGGAGCGGTGCGCGAAGCTCTCCGACTCGCTCGGCGCGGGCTCGATGACCGGCCTGCCGATCATCGAGACCAAGGCCAACGACGTCTCGGCGTTCATCCCGACCAACGTCATCTCGATCACCGACGGCCAGATCTTCCTGCAGTCGGACCTGTTCGCGGCCAACCAGCGCCCGGCCATCGACGTCGGTATCTCGGTCTCCCGCGTGGGTGGTGCCGCGATGACGAAGGCGATGAAGGCCGTCACCGGCTCGCTCAAGGTCGACCTGGCGCAGTACCGCGCCATGGAGGCCTTCGCGATGTTCGCCTCGGACCTCGACGCCGCGTCGAAGCAGCAGCTGGCCCGCGGCCAGCGGCTGATGGCGCTGCTCAAGCAGCCGGCGTACTCGCCGTACCCGCTCGAGGAGATGACCGTCTCGCTCTGGCTCGGCACCTCGGGTCGCCTGGACGCGGTCGACACCAACGACGTCCTCCGCTTCGAGGGCGAGTTCCTCGACTACCTGCGTCGTTCCCACGACGGCCTGCTCGCGCAGATCCGTGAGTCGCAGAAGTTCGAGGTCGAGGACGACCTCGCGGCGGCGTACGACTCCTTCCTGAACCAGTTCGAGACCTCCGACGGGGGCAGCATCAAGGTCGGGCACGAGCCCGAGGCCGAGGCGCTCGCCGACGACGAGCTCGAGCAGGAGCAGATCGTCAAGCAGAAGCGAGCCTGAGCATGGCCGTATCGCTGCGTGAGTACCGCGCGCGGATCAAGTCGACGGAGTCGATGAAGAAGATCACGCGCGCCATGGAGCTCATCGCTGCGTCCCGGATCATCAAGGCGCAGCAGCGGGCACAGGCGGCAGCGCCGTACGCCCGGGAGCTGACGCGCGCCGTGTCAGCGGTGGCGACGTTCTCCAACGTCGACCACCCGCTGACGCGGGAGGAGGAGAACCCGAAGAAGGCAGCGGTCCTGGTCATCACCAGCGACCGCGGCCTGGCGGGTGCCTACTCCTCGAGCGTCATCAAGGAGACCGAGCGCCTCGCCGAGCGGCTTCGTGCCGAGGGCAAGGAGATCGACTTCTACCTGGCCGGTCGCAAGGCGGAGGCGTACTTCCGGTTCCGCAACCGCCCGTTCGTCAAGGCATGGACCGGCTTCTCCGACCAGCCGACCTACGACAAGGCCGCCGAGATCGGCGCGGCCCTGATCGAGGCGTTCCTGAAGGAGCAGGGCGAGGACGGTGACGTGGACGAGGTCCACGTCGTCTACACCCGCTTCCGCTCGATGCTCACCCAGGAGCCGACCGCGATCCGGCTGCTGCCCCTCGAGGTCGTGGAGGGCGAGGAGGCTCCGGACGAGTCCGAGCTGCTGCCGCTCTACGAGTTCGAGCCGTCGGCCGCCGAGGTCCTCGACGGCCTGCTTCCGCAGTACGTCCAGAGCCGGATCTTCTACTGCCTCCTGCAGGCCGCGGCCTCCGAGCTCGCGGCCCGCCAGAAGGCGATGAAGTCCGCCACGGACAACGCCGAGGAGCTGATCAAGAAGCTCACCCGGATCGCCAACCAGGCGCGCCAGGCGGGCATCACCCAGGAGATCAGCGAGATCGTCGGCGGCGTGAACGCCCTCGCCGACGCCCAGGCCGCGAACGACTGACCCCACCAGAGACAACACCAAACGGAGTAAGACATGACTGCAACGGTTGAAGAGACCACCGCCAGCGGTGCGGCCTCGGTGGGTCGGATCGCACGGGTCATCGGCCCGGTCGTCGACATCGAGTTCCCGACCGACTCGATGCCCGAGATCTACAACAAGCTCGAGGCCGACATCACCCTCGGCGACGAGACCACCACGCTGCCCCTCGAGGTCGCCCAGCACATCGGTGACGGCATGGTCCGCGCCATCTCGCTGAAGCCGACCGACGGCCTGGTCCGCGGCCAGAGCGTCACCGACACCGGCGGCCCGATCACGGTCCCCGTCGGCGACGTGACCCTCGGCAAGGTCTTCAACGCCACCGGCGACTTCCTCAACCTCGAGGAGGGCGAGCGGGTCGAGGTCAACGAGCGCTGGGGCATCCACCGCAAGGCTCCGGCCTTCGACCAGCTCGAGTCGAAGACCCAGATGTTCGAGACCGGCATCAAGGTCATCGACCTGCTCACGCCGTACGTGACCGGTGGAAAGATCGGCCTGTTCGGTGGCGCCGGCGTCGGCAAGACCGTGCTCATCCAGGAGATGATCGCGCGCGTCGCCAAGAACCACGGTGGTGTGTCGGTGTTCGCCGGCGTCGGCGAGCGCACCCGTGAGGGCAACGACCTCATCGAGGAGATGAAGGACGCGGGCGTCTTCGACAAGGTCGCCCTGGTCTTCGGCCAGATGGACGAGCCGCCGGGCACGCGTCTGCGCGTCGCGCTGTCCGCGCTGACGATGGCGGAGTACTTCCGCGACGTCCAGAACCAGGACGTGCTGCTGTTCATCGACAACATCTTCCGGTTCACCCAGGCCGGTTCCGAGGTGTCGACCCTGCTCGGCCGCATGCCCTCCGCCGTGGGCTACCAGCCGAACCTGGCCGACGAGATGGGTGTGCTCCAGGAGCGCATCACCTCGACCCGTGGTCGCTCGATCACCTCGATGCAGGCGATCTACGTCCCCGCGGACGACTACACCGACCCGGCCCCGGCCACCACGTTCGCGCACCTCGACGCGACGACCGAGCTCTCGCGCGAGATCGCCTCGCTCGGTATCTACCCGGCCGTGGACCCGCTGACCTCGACCTCGCGGATCCTCGACCCGCAGTACATCGGTCAGGCGCACTACGACTGCGCGATCCGCGTCAAGCAGATCTTGCAGCGCAACAAGGAGCTCCAGGACATCATCGCGATCCTCGGTGTCGACGAGCTCTCCGAGGAGGACAAGATCATCGTGTCCCGTGCGCGTCGTATCCAGCGGTTCCTGTCGCAGAACACCTACGTCGCCAAGCAGTTCACCGGCATCGAGGGCTCGACCGTCCCCGTGGCCGACACCATCGAGGCGTTCAACAAGATCGCCGACGGTGAGTACGACCACGTGGCCGAGCAGGCGTTCTTCATGTGCGGCGGCCTCGACGACGTCGAGCGCAACTGGGCCGAGATCCAGAAGAGCCTCTGATCATGGCTGAGACCGCAGTCGAGCACCTGCACGTCGAGCTCGTCGCCGCCGACCGGACCGTGTGGTCCGGCGAGGCAGCGATGATCATCGCGCGCACGCTCGAGGGTGACATCGGCGTGCTGCGTGGGCACGCGCCGACCCTCTCGCTGCTGTCGCCGTCGGTGATCGAGATCCAGGTCGCGGACACGAACCAGCTCGTGGTCGCGGCCGTGGACGGCGGCTTCCTGTCGGTGGCCAACGACCGGGTCTCGATCCTGGCGGAGCGCGTCGAGCGTGCCGAGGACATCGAGGTGGACCAGGCTCGCGTGGACCTCGAGGAGGCCCGCCGCCTCCTCGACTCCAATGACGAGGCGGAGCAGCGCGTCCGGCACGCCGAGGCGCGCATCCGCGCGGCAGAGAAGGTCAGCTAGCACGGATGGCATGGTGGGAGTGGCTGCTCGACGTCTGTGGCGCCCTCCTGCTGCTGTGTGTGCTGTACGGCGCCGGACTCATCGTCCGGCGCCGTCTGCTGTCCCGGCACGGAGGCACCTTCGAGCTGAGCCACCGGTGCCGCACCGACCGTCCCGAGCGGGGCTGGGTGCTGGGCCTGGGCCGCTACTCGGGTGAGACGCTGGAGTGGTTCCGCGTCTTCTCGCTCTCGCCGCGACCCAAGAAGTCGTGGAGCCGCGAGGAGCTGGCGTACGACGGTCGCCGGGCGCCGCTCGGCGCCGAGCAGGCCTCGCTCTACCCCGACCACCTGGTCATCCAGTGCCAGTCCCCCTCGGGCCTGGTCGAGCTGGCGATGAGCGTGTCCTCGCTGACCGGCTTCCAGGCCTGGCTCGAGGCGATGCCCCCGGGCACCGACTGGAACCGCGCCAAGGGCAACCCCTAGGGCGTCGGGGGTGGCAACGCCCTCGGCGGAGGTCGCCCTCGCCTCGCCCGCCGGCCGGGCGGTCCTCGCTGCGGCCACCCTCGGCAGCGCGATGGCGCTGCTCGACAGCACCGTCGTCAACGTCGCGCTGCGCCAGGTCGGGGAGGACCTCGACGCCAGCCTCGGTGACCTCCAGTGGGTCGCCAACGGGTACCTGCTGACGCTCGCCGCCCTGACCCTGCTCGGCGGCTCGCTCGGCGACCGGTTCGGCCGGCGCCGGGTCTTCGTGCTCGGTGTCACCGGCTTCGCCCTCACCTCGGCGGCCTGCGGGCTGGCGCCGGGCGCCTCGTTCCTCGTCGTCGCCCGGATCGCCCAGGGCGTCGCCGCGGCGCTGCTGGTGCCGGGCAGCCTCGCAATGATCCAGGGAGCCTTCGCGCCGGCCGACCGGGCCCGCGCCATCGGCACCTGGACCGGGCTCGGCAGCGTCGCCGCCGCCGTCGGGCCCTTCGTGGGCGGCTGGCTCGTCGACGTCGCGAGCTGGCGCTGGGTCTTCCTCATCAACCTGCCCGTCGCGGCGTTGGCGCTGCTCGCGGTGCGCGCGGCACCTGAGACCCGCGACCCCGACGCGGTGACCGGCTTCGACGCGGCGGGCGCCGTCCTCGGTGCCCTCGGCCTCGGGGGCATCACCTACGCCCTCATCCAGTGGAGCACCACGCCGACCGGCGCGGCCGTGGCGCTGGCGGTGGGCCTGCTGGCCGGCGGTGCGTTCGTCGCGGCCGAACGTCGCAGCGCCCACCCCATGCTGCCTCTCTCGCTCTTCGGCTCCCGGCAGTTCTCGGCCGCGAACGTGATGACGTTGCTGACCTACGCCGCGCTCGGCGGCATCCTGTTCTTCCTCGTGCTGCAGCTGCAGACCGTTGCTGGGTACGACGCCCTGCGGGCCGGGCTCGCCACGCTGCCGATCACGGTCGTGATGGTCCTGCTCGCCGGGCGGGGTGGTGCGCTCGGTGCCCGGGTCGGACCCCGTGCCCCGATGACGGTCGGCCCGCTGCTGTGCGGCACCGGCAGCCTGCTGCTGGCCCGGGTGGACGACGACGTCCACTACTGGCTCGACGTCGCGCTGCCGCTCACCGTCTTCGGTCTCGGGCTCGCCACGATGGTCGCGCCGCTGACCGCGACCGTCCTCGACGCAGCCCCGGCCCACCACGCCGGGGTGGCCTCGGGTGTCAACAACGCGGTCGCGCGGGCCGGTTCGCTGCTCGCCGTCGCAGCACTGCCGCTGCTCGTCGGGCTGTCCGGCGAGGACTACCAGGTGCCGTCGGCGTTCACCGAGGGCTATCGCGACGCGATGCTGTGGTGCGCCGGCCTGCTCGCGGCGAGCGGGCTGTTCTCGTGGCTGACGATCCGCAACCCGGAGGTCGCGCGGTCCGGCTGAAGCCGCTCAGTCCTCGAACAGGCCCCGGATGTCCTCGGCGCCGATCGAGGTGCTCATCGCGCCGTCGCCGTCGATCACCTGGCTGAACAGCTCGGCCTTGCGCGCCTTGAGCTCCATCACCTTCTCCTCGATGGTGTCGCTCGCGACGAGGCGGTAGACGTGGACGTGCTGCGTCTGGCCGATCCGGTGCGCCCGGTCGACGGCCTGCGCCTCGGCGGCGGGGTTCCACCACGGGTCGAGGACGAACACGTAGTCGGCCTCGGTGAGGGTGAGCCCGGTGCCGCCGGCCTTGAGGGAGATCAGGAACACCGGCGCCTCGCCCGAGCGGAACTCGTCGATCACACCGGCCCGGTCGCGGGTGGAGCCGTCGAGGTAGGTCGTGGCGATGCCGGCCTCGCCGAGGCGGGAGCGCACCCGGGCGAGGAACGAGGTGAACTGGCTGAACACCAGGGCCCGGTGGCCCTCGGCGGTGATCTCCAGCAGGTGGTCGACCAGGACGTCGAGCTTCGCCGAACCGACCCGGTCGTGGTCGGGGTCGACCAGTGCGGGGTCGAGGGCGAGCTGGCGCAGCGTGGTCAGCGCACTGAAGATGGCGACCCGGTTGCGGTCGAAGTCCTCGACGAGGCCGAGGATCCGCTGCCGCTCCCGGGCCAGGTGGGTGTCGTAGATCTTGCGGTGCTTCGGTGACAGGTCGACGGCGAGGACCTGCTCCTGCTTCGGCGGGAGGTCGTCGGCGACGAGCTCCTTGGTGCGGCGCAGCAGGAAGGGACGCACCCGGGCGCGGAACCGCTCCAGCGCCACCTGGTCGCCGTCGCGCTCGATCGGGCGCACGACGCGCTCGTTGAACCGGCGCGGCCACGGGTAGAGGCCGGGCACGGTCACCGACAGCAACGACCACAGCTCCATCAGCCGGTTCTCGAACGGCGTGCCGGTCACCGCGAGGCGGAAGGGCGCGTCGAGGGTACGCACGGCGGTGTAGGTCTTGCTCTGGTGGTTCTTCACCTGCTGCGCCTCGTCCAGCACGACGCCGGCCCAGCCGACCGCGGCGTACTCCGCCTGGGCCAGCCGCAGCAGGGTGTAGGTCGTCACCACGACGTCGTTGTCGGCGGCGAGGGCGGCCACGTCGTCGTCGCGGCGCCCCGCGACCCCGACCCGCAGGTCGGGCGCGTGGCGCGCGGCCTCGTCGGCCCAGGCGGTGACGACGCTGGTCGGCGCGACGACGAGGAAGGGGCCCTCGTCCGGCCGCTCGGCGCGCGCGTGCGCCACCAGCGCCAGCACCTGCAGGGTCTTGCCGAGGCCCATGTCGTCGGCGAGGATCCCGCCGAGCCCGTGCTGCCACAGGAAGGCCAGCCACCAGAAGCCCTCGCGCTGGTAGCTGCGCAGCGCGGTGACCAGGCCCCGCGGCTCCGGCCGCGGGATCTCGGTCAGGTCGCGCAGGGCCTCGGCGCGCTGCACCCAGGCCGCGACCTGGCTGTCGACGACGCCGGTCTCGGCGAGCTGGGCCCACAGGCCGAGGTCCTGCCGGCCGACGGTGATCCGCTCGCCCTCGCGCTCGTGCAGCTCGGCCGCCGCGGCGACGACCTCGCGCAACCGGTCGAACTCCGGGCGGTCGGTGGTGACGTAGGTGCCGCTGGGCAGGACGAGGTAGTCCAGGCCGACGGTGAGTGCGGCCAGCACGTCGGGCAGCGGGATCGCCTCCCCGTCGACGCGGACGCTGACGGCGAGGTCGAACCAGTCGGTGCTGGGGGAGTCGGCGTCGGGCTCCACCACGTCGAAGCTGATCTCCGGCGCGACGTCGACCTCGCGGAAGTCCGGGCGCTCCTGCTCGACCACGCGGACCCCGTCGAGGGTGCGCAGGTGCGGCAGCTCGTGGATGGCGAGCAGCAGCGCCTCACCGTCGGTGGCCGTCGTCGTGCCCAGCAGCTCGGGCGGCACCTGCGCGACGATCGCGCGCTCGGCGTCGTGGTCGCGCACCCCGCCGAGGGGGTTGCGGCTGCCGACCGCGCAGCTGCGGCTGCCGTCCTCGCCGTACTCCCAGGTCCAGTCCAGGGACGCCTTCGTCGCGCTGTGCCAGGTGACGGTCAGCACCAGCGTCGGGGTGAGCGGCTCGGGCAGCTCGATCGCCGGGGTCTCGCTGACCACGCTCAGGTGGCGCATCAGCACCGGCAGCTCCGCGCGCAGCTCCTCTGCCTCGGCCGGGGGCACGGTGAGGCCCGGACCGTCCACGAGGTGACGCACCGAGAGCGGCATGGGGGAGGCGAGGGTCGCCAGCACCAGGCGGCCGGCGTCGTCGACCAGGCCGACGGTGGTGGCCGGGTTGCCGATGGGGACGACGGCGTCGCCACGCCAGGACTGCTCACCGAGCGCCACCACGGCCTGCACGTCGGTGCCGCCGCCGTTCGCCGCGTCGGTGAGCCGGACGACCACCTCGGCCGGGTCGTCCGCGACCTCGACGACGTGGATGCCGCCGGTGCCGAGCAGGGTGACCCCGGCGTCGCGGGCGGTGCGCAGCGCGTGCACCACCTGGTCGCCGAACTCCTCCAGCGACGGGGCCGCGCCGGCGTAGTAGTAGGGCCGGTGGGCCAGCCAGAGGTTGTGCAGGGCGGTGACCGCCTCGGCCTGCGCCCGGGGGAAGCCGCCGGTCAGCCCGGACGCCGCGACGTCGGCCCAGTCGGCGCCGGTCTTGACCCAGGGCTTGTTGCGGCCGCGGCGCAGCGGCCGCACGTGCAGCGTCGCCCCGACGCCGGTGTAGCCGCGCCGCGGCTCCTGCAGGCTGACCTCCAGCGCGAGGGGTAGCTCGTCGACCGGCTCGCGGCGCTGCCGGTCCAGCTCGGTGACGACCCGTTCGAGGGTGCGCCGCCACGTCGACGCCGCGGGGGAGGGCGCGGGGGTCGGGGTGAAGGACTGGCGCAGGGTCAGCGCGAGCGCGGCTCCGTGCTTGCACACCGAGCGCACGGGGCACGAGCAGACGGTGAACAGCCAGCCCTCGTAGTCGTCCTTCGGTGCCTCCGCGTGCAGCTGGACCTGGTAGGGCGCCTCGCGGGTGCCCTGCACCTCAGCGGTCGCGGTGACCGACGCCGCGGACAGCATCCCGATCTCCGGGCGGCGCACGGCTCCGCGCTCGACCACCTCGCGGGCGCGCTCGAGCGTCCCGGGGTCGAAGTGACGGGCCAGGAAGGCGTCGGTGAGCTCGGCGAGGACGTTCACGATCCCTCCATGCTGGCACGGAGGTCCGACGTCCCCCGCATCCATCCACACCCGGTCGGGTCAGCGGCGCCGCCGCCGCCCGGAGCCCTCGGGGAAGGGCCACGGGATGGTGACCGACCCACCGGCGGGCAGGGCCTCCCAGCGGGCCGCGAACTCGTCGTACCGCGCGAAGATGCGGTCCAGCAGGTCCCGGTCGACCCCGCCGTCCTCGATGCTGCCGGGCCACGCCGGGTCCGGCGTGCGCCGGCCACGGGCGACCTCCCAGAACGCGACGGTCAGCGACGCCAGCCGCTCGGAGAGCTCCATGTCCGCGGACTCCTCGGGGGTCGGCGCCCGCCGGTTCCGCAGCGACTTCCTCCGCGCGGCCGGGTCCGCCGGCCAGAACATCCCGTCGTCACCGTCCGCGGCGGCCAGCCGGCCGAACACCGCGCCGCGCAGCCCGGCCTCGGACTCGGAGATGAGATGGGCGACGTCGTGGGGCACCGCGTCGTGCCAGCCCGGCCCGTTGCGGGGCGCGAGGGCAGGCCCGACCGTCCGGTCGACCCGGACCTCGTAGCGACCGCGCAGCTTCGTGAAGGTGACGTCCATCGGTCCCAGCCTCACCTGCGGGCGGGAGGGCGGACAACCGGTTTACGGCGGGGCGACCGGCGGCGGCAGGGGGCGACAGGCTGGCAGCGGCTCAGCCCTTCGCGCGCTCGCCGCCCGGCACCCACAGCACGTCGCCGCGCTCGCGGTTCGCGTAGCGGGCGAGGATGAAGACCAGGTCGGAGAGCCGGTTGAGGTAGGTGATCGCGAGCTTGTTCATCGTCTCGCCGTGCACCTCGTACGCCGCCCAGGCGCCCCGCTCCGCGCGGCGGACCACGGTCCGGGCGACGTGCAGGTGCGCAGCGGCCGGGGTGCCGCCGTTGAGGATGAACGAGCGCAGCTTCTCCAGGTGGTCGTTGTAGTGGTCGCACCAGCCCTCGAGGCGGTCGACGTAGTCCTGCTCGATGCGCAGCGGCGGGTACTCCGGGTCGGGCACGACCGGGGTGCACAGGTCGGCGCCGACGTCGAACAGGTCGTTCTGGACGTGGGTGAGCACGGCGACCACGTCGTCCTCGAGCTCCCCGGTCGCGATCGCGACGCCGAGGTGGGCGTTCGCCTCGTCCACGTCGGCGTAGGCGAGGAGCCGGAGGTCGGTCTTCGTGGTCACGCTCATGTCGCCCAGGCGGGTCTCGCCCGCGTCGCCGGTCCGGGTGTAGATGCGGGTGAGGTTGACCATGGGCGCGAGCCTACTGGCGACACGCGCGAAAAATTTCCGGGGCTCGGTGCAACCGAATGGGGTACCCGAGCGTCAAGGTGGGTAAGAGGGCACGGACGGATGGCCCGCAACGACTCGGGAGGCACGGATGGGCGCGACGATCAGGACCGACCTGGGCACCACGTCTGCCGTCCTCGTGCTGGGCGGCGAGCTCGACGTCCGCAGCACGGCGGAGCTCCGCTCGGCGCTCTACCGGCACCTCGACGAGCACGGCTCCGCCGGCGACGGCCGCGTGCTGGTCGACCTCGACGACGTCACCAGCATCGACGAGACCGCGCTCAAGGTCCTGGCAGCGGCCAGCCGCCGGGTGCGCCTGCGCGGTGGCGTGATCGTGCTCCGCGGCGGCGGTCCGGCCGTGCGGCGGATGCTGCACCTCACCCACCTGGCCCGGCTCTTCGAGCTCGAGCGCCTGCCGATCCCCGCCTGAGCGGGATCCATACCTGCCGGTTCCGGACCGGATGCTGTGCAGAACCACACAGCGAACGGGCGTTACCAACTGGTAGCAATCGGCCTAGTCTTCGCTCTATGAGCACCACGCCTGACGCCGACGCCACGCCCGAGAAGGCCTCGCGCCCCAAGGACCGCCCCTGGGTGATGCGCACCTACGCCGGGCACTCGACCGCCGAGGCGTCCAACGCGCTCTACCGCACCAACCTGGCCAAGGGCCAGACCGGCCTGTCGGTGGCCTTCGACCTGCCGACGCAGACGGGCTACGACCCGGACAGCCCGCTCTCGCGCGGCGAGGTCGGCAAGGTCGGCGTACCGGTGCCGCACCTGGGCGAGATGCGCAAGCTCTTCGACCAGATCCCGCTCACCGAGATGAACACCTCGATGACGATCAACGCGACGGCCATGTGGCTGCTCGCGCTCTACCAGGTCGTGGCGGAGGAGCAGAACCCCGACCTGTCGCCGTCGGAGGTCGCCCACCAGCTGGCCGGCACGACGCAGAACGACATCATCAAGGAGTACCTCTCGCGCGGGACCTACGTGTTCCCGCCGGAGCACTCCCTGCGGCTGATCGCCGACATGATCGCCTACACGGTCCACGAGATCCCGAAGTGGAACCCGATCAACATCTGCAGCTACCACCTGCAGGAGGCCGGCGCGACGCCGGTGCAGGAGATCGCCTACGCGATGTGCACGGCGATCGCGGTCCTCGACCAGGTCAAGGACTCCGGCCAGGTCTCGGAGGAGGACTTCGAGAAGGTCGTCGGCCGGATCTCCTTCTTCGTCAACGCGGGCGTCCGCTTCGTCGAGGAGATGTGCAAGATGCGCGCCTTCGTCGAGCTGTGGGACGAGATCACCCGTGAGCGCTACGGCGTCAAGGACCCGAAGATGCGCCGCTTCCGCTACGGCGTGCAGGTCAACAGCCTCGGCCTGACCGAGGCCCAGCCGGAGAACAACGTCCAGCGCATCGTGCTGGAGATGCTCGCGGTCACGCTGTCGAAGAACGCCCGGGCCCGCGCGGTGCAGCTGCCGGCGTGGAACGAGGCACTCGGCCTGCCGCGGCCGTGGGACCAGCAGTGGTCGCTGCGCCTGCAGCAGGTGCTGGCCTTCGAGTCCGACCTGCTCGAGTACGACGACATCTTCGACGGCTCGCCGGTCATCCAGGCGAAGGTCGACGAGCTGGTCGCCGGCGCGAAGGCGGAGATCGACCGGGTCCAGGCCATGGGTGGGGCCATCGCCGCCGTCGACTCCGGCTACATGAAGCAGGAGCTGGTCTCCTCGCACGCCCGCCGCCGCGCAGCGATCGAGGCCGGCGACGAGGTCATCGTCGGCGTCAACAAGTTCGACACCACCGAGCCCAGCCCGCTCACCGCCGACCTCGACGGCGCGATCATGGTCGCGGACCCGGAGGCCGAGAAGGCGGCCCTCGCCTCGGTCGAGGCGTGGAAGGCGCAGCGCGACCAGGCCGAGGTGGACGCAGCGCTGGCCAGGCTGGCCGAGGACGCCAAGAGCGGCACCAACCTCGTGGCCGCGACCCTCGCGGCCGCCCGTGCGGGCGCAACCACGGGGGAGTGGGCCGGCACCCTGCGCGAGGTCTTCGGCGAGTTCCGCGCCCCGACCGGCGTCTCCGGCGCCGTCGGTGTCGCGGAGGCCGGCGCCGAGCTGACCGCGGTGCGCGAGGCGGTGCAGAAGACCGGGGACGAGCTCGGCGGCCGCCTGCGCCTTCTCGTCGGCAAGCCCGGCCTCGACGGCCACTCCAACGGTGCCGAGCAGGTCGCCGTGCGGGCCCGCGACGCCGGCTTCGAGGTGATCTACCAGGGCATCCGGCTCACCCCGGAGCAGATCGTCGCGGCCGCGGTGGCCGAGGACGTGCACTGCGTCGGCCTGTCGATCCTCTCCGGCTCGCACATGGAGCTGGTGCCCGCCGTCCTCGACGGCCTCAAGGCGGCCGGCATGGACGACGTCCCGGTGATCGTCGGCGGGATCATCCCGGAGTCCGACGGCCGCGCGCTGGTGGACCTCGGCGTCGCCGCGGTCTACACCCCGAAGGACTTCGGCCTCACCGAGATCATGGGCGGCATCGTCCAGGTGATCCGCAAGGCCAACGGCCTGGCCTGAGGGCCTGGACCGACCGCCTGACCGCGACGTACGACGGCCGCCCCGGGACCTCCCGCGGCGGCCGTCGGCGTCTCAGCCCGCCTCGATGACCCGGGCCACCGACTCCGGGTCGCGGCCGACCACCGTGGTGCCGTCCGAGGCGGTGATGATCGGGCGCTGGACCAGGCGCGGGTGGTCGGCGAGCACCTGCAGCCAGGCCGCTCGCTGGGCGGGGTCCTTCGCCGGCAGCGTCACCTCGAGCTTGCGCGCGTCGCCGGTCCGGGTGATGTCCCACGGCTCCAGGCCGAGCCGGCCGAGCACGTCCTCGAGCTCGGCCACCGTCGGCGGCTCCTCGAGGTAGCGGCGCACCGTGTACTCGACGCCGGCCGCGTCGAGCTCGGTCTGCGCGGTGCGGCACTTGGAGCAGGCGGGGTTCAGCCAGATCTCGATCACGCACCGCACCCTAGCGACCGCACCGGCGGCAGCCTTCCCGTGGTGGGCGTCACATTGGTTAGGCGCGCCTTGCCTGATCGCCTACCCTCGTACCCGTGGGCAAGAAGTCCGCCGCGAAGGCCGGGAAGAAGTCGAAGAAGAAGCTCGCCGGGGCGAGTCTCTCCGAGACTGACCTGCCCGGGGCCACGCCGGCGAAGGTCAAGCCCGCGAAGGTCAAGCCCGCCAAGGACAAGCCCGGCAAGGTCAAGCCCGCCAAGGACAAGCCCGCCAGGGACAAGTACGCCAAGGGCACGTCGGCGAAGGCCGCGTCGAAGGCCAGGCTGCCCAAGATCGAGTGCTGCGTCTCGAAGGAGAGGTGCAAGCGCTGCCCGCTGCGGATGCTCAAGGAGGGCACGCTGCCGGAGGGCTTCACCGTCAAGCGCCGGGTCCTGGTCACGACCAGCGGCAAGAAGGTGACCAAGAAGCAGCTGCAGAAGGCTGCCTGACCGCGTGCGGTCCCGCTGCGGGCCGCCGCACCCGCCTCGATAGGGTGACGGCCATGGCCGCCACCCGCTTCGCCGACCAGCTCAACGTCCAGATCGGCAACGAGTTCGCCGCGCACAACCAGTACCTCGCGTGCGCCGTCTACTACGACTCCCTGACCATGCCGCAGATGGCGGGCTTCTTCTACGCGCAGGCGCTCGAGGAGCGCGAGCACGCGATGATGATGGTCAAGTACCTGCTCGACACCGACGCCGAGGTCGCCATCCCCGGTGTGGAGGCGCCGGTCTCGTCGTTCGAGGACGTCGTCGCACCGATCGCCCTGGCGCTGGAGCAGGAGAAGCGGGTCACCGAGCAGATCTACGGCCTGCTGCGCATCGCGCGCGAGGAGTGCGACTTCGCCTCCGAGCAGTTCATGCAGTGGTTCATCAAGGAGCAGGTCGAGGAGGTCGCGACGATGAACGACCTGCTCGCCGTGGTGACGCGCAGCAAGGACGACATCAACGCGATCGAGGAGTGGGTCGCGCGCGAGCAGGGCGGCGAGGGCGAGGACCCGACCGCCCCGCCGGTCGCCGGCGCCTGAGTCAGGCCACCCGCGGGTGGCGGCGCCGGTAGACCCGGACCGCCACCAGCACGCCGACCGCGAGGCCGACCAGCCCGCCGATGCCCGGCGCCCGGTCGCCGCCGATCGCCACGCCGATCGCAATCCCCAGCGCGCTGAGCAGGATCGCCACGCTCGCCACGGCAGCGTTGAAGTACATCTCGAGCAGGAACACCTTCGAGAAGCTGTCGCCGCCGGCAGCCGGGCCCGACTGGGCGGCAGGACGCGCGGGCGCAGCCGGTTCCGGCGCAGCCGCGGGCGCGCCCGGGGAGAGCGGGATCGCCCGGACCACCGCCGTGACGGGCAACCGGCCGTAGATGTGCGGGATGGTCTCCTCGACGCCGGGGGCCGGCGGCTCGTCGACGACGGGTACGTCGAGCAGGTCGGTGTCGACCTGCAGCAGCACCAGCGGCTCGGACACGTCGGCGTAGAACCGGTCGCGCACCCCCGTCCACTGGTCCGCGCGGCTGGCGTGGATGAATCCCTCCTCGGCCAGCGACCGCCCGAGCGTCGACGTCGTGTAGACGCCGGCCTCCCGGGCTGCGGCCCACTCCGAGGCGAGCGCGATGTGGAAGATCGTGGCCATGACGGCGATCTTGCCAGCAGCCCCTTGCCATGTTCCCTACGGTGGTGGGCATGAGCTCCGGTGCGGCAGGCGCGGGCCGCGGCAGGCGCAAGGCCGCCCAGCCCGGTCGCACGGTCGCGCGGGTGATCGTGGCGACGCTGGCCGCGCTCGGGCTGCTCACCGGCGTGGGGGTGGTGTGGGTCTACGCGAACTGGAACGGCAACCTCGATGTCCGCGACCTCGACGCGCTGCTCTCCGACCGGCCCGACGACGCCGTCGAGGGGCAGGTCAACATCCTGGTGATGGGTGACGACACCCGCGACGGCAAGGGCAACCGGATCGACGGCGAGGGTGGCGGCGGGTCGGACACGACCGTGCTGTTCCACCTCTCGGCGGATCGCAGCTTCGCCTACGGCATCTCCATCCCGCGCGACACGCTCGTCGACCGGCCCGAGTGCACGCTCGACGACGGCACCGTGCTGTCGGCGAAGCCGGGCGCGATGTGGAACGAGGCCTACGCGGTCGGCGGACCGGCGTGCACCATCCAGCAGTTCGAGCAGGTGACCGGCATCCGCACGCACAAGTACGTCGTGGTCGACTTCGCCGGCTTCAAGGGGATGGTGGACGCGCTCGACGGCGTGGAGGTCTGCATCCCCGAGGACATCGTGGACGAGGAGGCCGGCATCACCCTGCGTGCCGGGACCCGGGAGATCCGCGGCAACGAGGCGCTCAGCTACGTCCGGGTCCGCAAGGGCGTCGTCGGCGGCGACGGCACCGACCCGCAGCGGATCAAGCGCCAGCAGGCGTTCATGGCCTCGATGGTCGAGGAGGCCATGCGAGCGCAGATGCTGGCCCGCCCGGACCGGCTGGTCGGCTTCGTCAACGCGACCACCGACTCGCTGACGACCAACTTCGAGAACGTCGCCCAGATCGCCGACCTGGCCCGCTCCTTCCAGGGCATCGGGCTGGGCAACATCTCCTTCGTCACCACGCCCTGGGAGTACTCCACGACCCAGGAGGGTCGCGTGGAGTGGACCGACGCCGTCGACCGGCTGTGGGAGCTGGTGCGCAACGACCAGCGGCTGACGCCGGAGTTCCTCGACGAGGCGATCAGTGCGGCCGGTGGCCGCGCAGCCGGCACTCCCGGGTCGGGTGCGGACGCCTCCGGGGGCGCGAGCCGGACCCCGGACGCCTCAGGGCCAGCAGGCGCCGACGGCGGGGACAGCCGGACGCCAGACGAGCCGCCCGCCTCGCCCGGCCTCTGTTGATCCTGCAGGTGTTCAGAACAGCCGGTCCTCGACGTTGTCGATGCCGCGCAGCGCGTCGTAGTCCACGACGGCGCAGGTGATGCCACGGTCCTCGGCGAGGACGCGGGCCTGCGGCTTGATCTCCTGGGCGGCGAAGATCCCGCGAACCTGTCCCTTGCTGGTGAGCAGCGGGTCGCGGTTGAGCAGCTCGAGGTAGCGGGTGAGCTGCTCGACGCCGTCGATCTCGCCGCGCCGCTTGATCTCGACCGCCACGCTGAGCCCGTCGCCGTCGCGGCACATCAGGTCGACCGGCCCGATCGCGGTCGGGAACTCGCGGCGGACGAGGGTCAGGCCGGCGGCGAGGGTCGCGGGGTGCTCGGCCAGAAGCTCCTGCAGGTGCTTCTCGACGCCGTCCTTCTGCAGGCCCGGGTCGATGCCGAGGTCGTGCTCGCTGTCGTGGAGGATCTCGTCGACGAGGATCCGCAGGGTGTCGGGGGTCTGTCCCTTCGGCGCCCGCGCGGTGACCGTCCACTCGACCTTGCCGTCCTCGGTGGTGCCCTCGCGCACCGTGCACGGCGGCGACATCCAGTTCAGCGGCTTGTAGGAGCCGCCGTCGGAGTGCACCAGCACCGAGCCGTCGGCCTTGAGCATCAGGACCCGCGTCGCCATCGGCAGGTGGGCGGTCAACCGCCCTGCGTAGTCCACCTGGCAGCGCGCCACGACGAGTCTCACGGGGCAGCAACATACCCTCAGCCCCGTGGAGATCGAGCCCCAGCAGCCGTGGTGGCGTCCTGACGGTGCCGAACCCGGTGCCGACCCCGGTGCCCACCCCGGTGCCGACCCCGCCGGTACGACGACCTGGCTGCTCTCGGTGCGGGTGCAGCCCGGCGCCTCGCGCACCGGCGCGGCAGGTCCGACCGGGCCCGACGGTGCCGAGCTGAAGGTCCGCCTGGCCTCGCCGCCCGTGGACGGTCGCGCCAACGACGAGCTGGTGCGCTGGCTGGCGAAGGAGCTGGGCGTGCCCCGCTCGGCCGTCGAGCTGGTCCGGGGCCAGGCCTCGCGGTCCAAGCTGCTCCGGGTCGACACCTCGCAGCGCCGGCGCTGAGCCGGGCGGCGGGCAGGCGCGCGCCGGCGGTGTGACCTCTGTCTCGATGTGTCCACATTGTTACCGACGGGTAGAACTGGACCCCGGTGACTGCCAGAATCCGGCGCATGACCTCGAACGAGCAGATCTTCAACACGCTGGTGCTGCCGTACCTCAACCATGCGGTGCGCACCTACGAGTCGGGCTACGCCTCGGTGGCCGACATCGACGCCGCCATGCGCTTCGGCTGCGGCTACCCCAAGGGCCCGCTGACCGTCGTGGACGAGATCGGCGCCGCGGAGGTCCGGGACCGCCTCGCCGCCCGCTACGCGGAGACCGGTGACCACCTGCACCAGCCCGCGGACCTGCTCGAGAAGCTGGCGGCCGACGGCCGCACCTTCGCCGACGAGGCCGCGGCCGCCGGCGCCGGCGCCGCGCCCGAGCTCAAGCACGACATCACCCGGGTCGGCGTGGTCGGCACCGGCACGATGGCCTCGGGCATCGTCCAGGTCTTCGCGCAGGCCGGCTACGACGTGGTCTTCGTCGGCCGCAGCCAGGACAAGCTCGACGGGGTCGTCGGCTACATCACCAAGAACCTCGACCGCGCGATCGCCAAGGGCAAGGGCACCGAGGCCGACAAGGAGGCCCTGCTCGGCCGCCTGACCGGCGCCCTCGAGCGCGACGCGCTCGCCGACGTCGACATCGTCGTCGAGGCGATCGCCGAGGACCTCGAGGTCAAGCTCGAGCTCTTCCGGGACCTGGACAAGATCGTCAAGCCGGGCGCCATCCTGGCCACGACGACCTCGTCGCTGCCGATCACGAAGCTGGGCGAGGCCACCGGCCGCCCGCAGGACGTCATCGGCATGCACTTCTTCAACCCGGCCCCGGTCATGAAGCTGGTCGAGGTGATCACCACGTCCGCGACGTCCGCCGAGGTCGACGAGACCGTCCGCGCGCTGACCGCCAAGGTCGGCAAGGTCGGCGTCTCCGCCGGCGACCGCGCGGGCTTCATCGTGAACCTGCTGCTCTTCCCCTACCTCAACGACGCCGTGAAGCTGGCGGAGTCCGGCGAGGAGCTGGCGACCATCGACGCCGCCATCAAGGAGACCGCCGGCTTCCCGATGGGTCCCTTCGAGCTGCTCGACGTGGTCGGCAACGACGTGTCGCTGGCGATCCAGAAGGAGCTGCACGGCGAGTTCGGCGAGCCCGGCTTCGCCCCCGCGAAGACCCTCGAGGACAAGGTCACCGCCGGCGAGCTCGGCCGCAAGACCGGCAAGGGCTTCCACACCTACTGAGGCCCGCCGTGGTGCCCGATAGGGTGCCCGCGTGACTCTTCACCACACGGCTCTCGGCTCTGCCGGGAGCCGTGTGGTGTTCCTGCACGGCCTCTTCGGCCAGGGCAAGAACTGGACCCAGGTCGCCAAGCAGCTCGCCGGGCAGCACCGGGTGCAGCTCGTCGACCTGCCCCACCACGGCCGGTCGCCGTGGTCGGAGCGCTTCGACTTCCTCGAGGCGGCCGACCAGGTCGCCGAGGTCCTCGCGGACGGCGGCGACCCCGTCACCCTCGTCGGGCACTCGCTGGGCGGCAAGGTCGCCATGGTCCTCGCGCTGCGCCGGCCCGACCTGGTCGAGCGGCTGTGCGTCGCCGACATCTCGCCGGTGACCTACCCCGAGGGCCGGGAGTTCCCCGGCTACTTCGACGCGATGCGCGGCATGGACCTGGGCCGGGTCCAGCGCCGCTCCGACGCCGACCGGCTGCTCGAACCGGCAGTCCCGGACGCGACCGTGCGCTCCTTTCTGCTGCAGAACCTCCGCCGCGACCCCGAGGCACCCCAGGGCTGGAGCTGGCAGGTCAACCTCGAGGTGCTGCAGCGCGACCTCGACGTCATCAGCACGTGGCCCGAGGAGCAGCTGGCCGACCTGCCGCCGTACGACGGCCCGGTGCTGTGGCTGGCCGGCGCCCGGTCCGGCTACGTCCGGCCGGAGTACGACGAGGCGATGGACCGCTGGTTCCCGCGGAACCGGAAGGTCACCCTCAAGGACACCGGCCACTGGCTGCACTCCGAGCGCCCCGAGCTCTTCCTCGAGGTGCTGCGCCGCTTCCTCGGCGACTGAGCGCCGCGCCCGGCGGCCTACCAGATCGCCTCGGCGTACTCTGGGTGGTCGACGAACGGGTTGCGGTTGCCCTGGTAGTCGGCGTGGATGCGGTCGTTGCGGGCGCGCTCGGCCGCCGACACGGGGTCGGCTGCGTGCCAGGCCAACAGCACCGAGATCTTGCCGAGGTAGGGCGTGGAGCCGTTGGTGCTGTTGTTGAGCTCGAGGTCGGCGAAGCCGTCGCCGCCCTCGTAGCGCACCGCCATGTACATCAGGCCGCGTGCCACGTCGCCCTTGACGGCGTCGCGCGGCTCGAAGGAGTCGGCGTCGGTGAAGCACCCCGGGCACTGCGCGACCGCGGACCCGCCGTTGTCGAAGTCCTTGTTGCCGCGGGTGGAGTTGACCGTCACGTCCTCGGGGCGCAGGTGGTGCAGGTCGGTGCCGGGGCCGGCGCTGGTCCCGAAGCCGCCGTGGCCCTGCGGCCAGGTGTGCTCGCGGTTCCAGTCGTCGGGGTCGCCGCCGTTCGAGCTCTTCGGCACCGAGCGCCCCGAGTAGAACTCGATGACGTTCACGGAGCTCGCCGGGTCGGCGTCGGTCACCTCGAGCGCCTCCCAGACCTGGCTGTAGCTGAGCGTGGTGTGGCCGTCGATGATGTCGTGCAGCGCGGCGGCCAGGGCGCTGCCGGTCTTGCCGGCGGCGGCGTCGTAGTAGCCCGCGGGGACGCCCGGGTCGGTGGTGCCGCCCCCGGGTCCGCCGACCACGCTGAACGCGGTGCCGTCCTTGAGGCCGGCGTGGGAGAAGTACGCCGTGAGCCGGCCGGTCACGTCGACCTGCTTGCCGAGCAGCGACGGGTTCGACCGCAGGCCGAAGCCGGAGCGGAAGGCCGAGGGGACCTGCACGTAGACCATCTGGCTGGTCGCGGTGGTGCCGGGGGAGTCGGCCAGCGCGATCGCGTAGTCGCTGGGGAAGCCGCTGGTGACGACGGTCGTGGTCGCGGTCGGCTGCCCGACGACGTACCCGCGCACGGTGGCGACCGAGCCGTCCTGCCGGGCGACGGCCTGGCTGACGCTGATCGGTGCCGCCGCGGTCGACACCGCTGGTCGGGGCGCGACGAGCAGCGCGAGGGCGAGCGGGAGGGCGACGAGGGTGAGGGCGAGCGCGCCGGTGCGGCGACGTCGCATCCCGAGCATGCGAGTCATGACAGGGATCCTCCACCCGCCGCGGCCCGCACCGCCAGAGGTCAGCCCTCGGCAGCCTCCTCGGCCTGGCGGGCCCGGTAGGCCGCGACGGCGTTGCGGTTGCCGCAGGTCGTGGAGCAGAACCGGCGGGAACGGTTGCGCGACAGGTCGAGGACGATGCCCTCGCAGGTCGCGTCGGCGCAGGTCGACAGCCGGGACATCTCGTGGGCGCGGACCACGTCGATCATCGCCATCGCGGTCTCCACCACGATCCGCTCCGCCAGCGGCCGGTCGGCGTCGATCGCGTGCAGGTGCCAGTCGAGGCCGTCGTGCCGCCGGAGCTGGGGGAGGGCGCGGGCCTCGCGGAGCATCTCGTTGAGGAGCCGCACCGCCTCGTCGCGGTCGGCGGTGAGCAGCGCGCGCAGCCGGGGGATCACGGCGCGGACCTGGTCGACCTCGGCCTGGTCGCCGTCGTGGCGGCCGGTGTAGCCGAAGTCGGCGTAGAAGTCGCCGAGCTCGGCGGGCGTGGTCAGGCCGACCGGCTCGAGGTCGGAGTTGACCAGCGTGACGGCTGCCTGGAGGGACACGGCGGTGTCATGGGTGAAGACCACTTTGACAGGTTACTGTACCGCCGCCTATCGTCATGAGTCATGGCGACGTTGACTCGTGACACCTCGGGGCTGGGCCGCCGGGGCGCCGGAGCCGGACTGGCCCTGGCGCTCGTCTCCGCCGCCACCTTTGGGCTCTCCGGCGCCTTCGCCCGGCCGCTCCTCGACAGCGGCTGGAGCGCGGGTGGCATCGTCCTGCTGCGCATCGCCGTCGGTGCCCTCGCCGTGCTGCCGCTCGGACTGCGCGCGATGCGCGGGCGGTGGGGCCTGCTCCGGCCGGCGCTGCCGACCGTCGTCCTCTACGGCGTCCTGGCCGTCGCCGGCGCCCAGTTCTGCTACTTCTCCGCGGTGCGGACCATGGAGGTCGGGCCGGCGCTGCTCATCGAGTACACCGCCCCCGCGGCCGTCGTGCTGTGGATGTGGCTGGCCCACGGCGAGCGCCCCGGCGCGCTGACGATCGGCGGTGCGGTCGTCGCGGCCATCGGCCTGCTGCTGGTCCTCGACCTGTTCTCGGGCGCCGACTTCGACCTGGTCGGTGCGGCGTGGGCGCTGGGCGCGATGGTCGGGGCGGCGGCGTACTTCATCATCTCCGCCGACGACCGCAGCGGGCTGCCGCCGATGGCGCTGGCCACGGGCGGCCTCGTCGTGGGCGGCCTCTTCCTGGGCCTGCTGGGACTGGTGGGCCTGATGCCGGTCGCGTCGGCCTCCACCCACGTGGAGTACGCCGGCGTCGAGGTCGCGCCGTGGGTGGCCGTCCTCGCCCTCGGCCTGGTCACCGCCGCGCTGGCCTACGGCACCGGCATCGCCGCGATCCGGCGCCTCGGCTCGCGCCTGGCGTCGTTCGTCGCGCTGAGCGAGGTCGTGCTGGCCGTGCTGTGGGCGTGGGTGCTGCTCGGCCAGCTCCCCGGCGTCGTGCAGCTGCTGGGCGGCGTGCTCATCCTCGCCGGTGTCGTCGGCGTGAAGCTGGGCGAGCGCACGGTCGAGCACGAGGAGCCGGTGCTCACCTGACCGGCCGCCTGACCGGCTAGCGCAGGTCCTGCCGCTTCACCACGACCTCGCGCACGACCAGCAGCACCGCCGCCGCAGCGGGGATCGCGAGCAGGGCGCCGACCACCCCGAGCAGGGCGGTGCCGACCAGGGCAGCGATCACGATGACCGCGCCCGGCAGGTCGACCGACTTGCTCATCACCCGCGGGTAGATCACGTAGTTCTCGAACTGCTGGTAGACCACGTAGAAGATGACGCAGGCGATGCCGGTCTTGAAGTCGGTGGCGAACGCGATCGCGCTCACCACGACGGCGCCCAGGGTGGCACCGATCATCGGGATCACGTCGAGCACCGCGACGACGAAGGCCAGGGCGACGGCGTACTCCCCGATCGGGGTGAACCACAAGAACACCAGCGACGTCAGGCCGGCGCAGAGGGCCACGATGAACGCCCCGGAGACGTAGCCGCCGATGTTGCTGATCACCTTGTCGCCGAGCCGGGTGACCCGGTCGCGGCGCGAGGCCGGCGCGAGGCGGTAGATCGCGTGAGTGGTGGTCTTCAGCGACGCGAGGAAGTAGAGCGTCAGGACGACGATCACGAAGAGGTTGAAGAGCGCCGAGACGATCTTCAGCCCGAAGCCGAGGGCGCCACCGAAGAGCGCGGTGACGAAGTTCTCGTCGGTGATCTTCTCCTTGAGCTTGTCGATGATGTCGTACTCGCGGTTCAGCTCCTGGATCCGCTTGTTCTCCTGGAGCTGGTCCAGCCAGCCGGGCGCGTTGCTGGTGATCGACTGCACCTGGTCGGTGATCACCGGCACGATCGCGACCACGAACAGCGCGACCGTGCCCAGCGCCATCACGATCACCGTGGTGACCGCGATCGAGCGGCGCAGGCCGCGGCGCTGGAGGAACTCCACCGCGGGGTTGAGGCCCGCAGCGAGGAAGAACGAGACGACGACGAGCATCAGCACCGAGCCGATGCCTGCGACGGCCTGGAAGAGCCACCACGCGCTCAGCGCGCCGAGCGCCCCGACGAAGCCGTAGTAGAAGGGCGAGCGCCGGTCGAAGGGCTCGCCGATCTGGCCGTACGTCGCCTCCTCGCCGTCGCCGGCGGTCGGCGCGGCGGGATCGACCCCACCGTGCTCGGCCACCCCGTCGACCTCGGTGTCGAGGTCGTCGGGGTGGCCGGTCGCAGTGTCGTCGGGGTGGCTCAACTCTCGTCCTCGCCGAAGCCGGCGACCAGGTCGGCGAGCGAGGAGAGCTGGGCGGTGATGGAGGCCCGGCGCTTGGTGAGCCGGTCGAGCTCGGCGCGGCGGGCGGCGATCTCACGCTCGACCTCGGAGTTGCTCGACGCGGTGATCGCCTCGGCCTGGGCCTTGGCCGACGCGACGATCTGCTCGGCCTCGCGGCGGGCCCGCGCGAGCACGCCCTCGGACTCCGACTGCGCGGCCGCACGCGTCTCGGCGGCCTGCTTGCTGGCCTCGGTGCGGCGGGCCTCGGCGGCCGCGGCGCGCTGCTCGGCCTCCTCGACGAGGCGGCGGGTCTCGGCGACGGCGCTGTTGTGGTGGTCGGTGGCCTCGCGGGCGAGGCGCTCCTTCTCCACGGCCAGGGCCCGGCGGGCCTCCTGGACCTCGCGGTCGACGGCCGCGCGGGCCTGCTCGATCTCGCGCTGGGCCTGGCTGCGCAGCTCCGAGGCCTCCTGCTGGGCGGCGAGGCGGACCTGGTCGGCCTCGCGCTTCGCCGCGGCGAGGGTGTCCTCGGACTCGGCGCGGGCCAGGGTGCGCTCCTGCTCGGCGTCGGCGAGCAGGCGGGTGCGGTTCTCCTCCAGCTCGCGCAGCTGGACGGCACGCATGTCGTCGGCCTCGCGGGTCGCCTCGGCGCGGATCGCCTTGGCGTCGCGGGTCGCCTGCTCGCGGATCTCGGTGGCGTCGGCCTCCGCGGTGGCGCGGATCTCCGCGGCCTCCTCCTCGGCGAGGCGCAGCATCGCGCTGGCGCGGCCGCCGAGGCCGGCGTACGACGGGTTGTCCATCTCGGCGAGCTCGGCCTTGACCTTGGCCAGCTCCTGCTCGAGCTCGATCACGCGCTGCTCGGACTCGGCGAGGCTGGCGCCCAGGGTCGCCTTCTCCGAGGAGAGCTGGCGGATCTGGGCGTCGACGGCGTCGCGGTCGTAACCGCCCTTGCGCACGATCGGCAGGCCGCCGGCCGGCGCGGTGAAGCCGACCGGGCGCGGGGACGCTGCGTGCGCGCTGCGCGAGCTCGCCGGCCGGGGCGAGGTCGCGGCGGCGCGGTCGGGCTGGCTGGGGGTCGGTCGGTCGGAGGCGGCGGCCTGGGGGCGGGCTGCCGGCGTCTCACGGGTCGCCGGGATGACCTGGGTCGGCTCCTCGTCGGCGGACTTGGTCGTCACAGGCGTGGACTCCTCGGGGGTGCTGGGCTCGTCGTCGAAGATGGACAGACCCTGGTCGCTCATGGGGACGGAGCCTCCTGGCTCGTGGTGCGTGGTGGTGGGGGGATGCTCGGCCCCCATGATCCCCGATGGACCTGAGGTTTCCCAGCCCGGCCCGCCCGGGGGAGCGGCAAAAATCGCGGGAGGCCGGCGCGTGCTGCGCCGGCCTCCCGGGTCGTCCTGCGGCGGTGGACTCAGATGCCGCGGAACAGGTTGATCTTGTCGATGTGCTGCTCGCGGAGCTCGGTGTCCTTCACGCCGAGGCCCTCCTGCGGGGCCAGGCACAGGACGCCGACCTTGCCCTGGTGCTTGTTGTGGTGCACGTCGAGGGCGGCCTGGCCGGTCTCCTCGAGGGTGTAGGTCTTCGACAGGGTCGGGTGGATCTTGCCCTGCGCGATGAGGCGGTTGGCCTCCCACGACTCGCGGTAGTTGGCGAAGTGGCTGGAGATGATCTTCTTGAGGTTCATCCACAGGTAGCGGTTGTCGTACTCGTGCATGTAGCCCGAGGTCGACGCACAGGTGGTGATCGTGCCGCCCTTGCGGGTGACGTAGACCGAGGCGCCGAAGGTCTCACGGCCCGGGTGCTCGAAGACGATGTCGATGTCCTCGCCGCCGGTGAGCTCGCGGATCGCCTTGCCCAGGCGCTGCCACTCCTTGGGGTTCTGCTTGGTGCCGTCCTCGTTCCAGAACTTGAAGTCCATCTCGGAGCGGTTGATCACCTTGTCGGCGCCCATGTTGCGCACGATCTGGGCCTTCTCCTCGTTGGAGACCACGCAGATCGGGTTCGCGCCGCCGTTGAGGGCGTACTGGGTGGCGAAGCCCCCGAGGCCGCCGGAGGCGCCCCAGATCAGGACGTTGTCGCCCTGCTTCATGTTGCCGCCGTTGGCCGAGACGAGCTGGCGGTAGGCGGTGCAGTTCACCAGGCCGGGGGAGGCGGCCTCCTCCCAGGTGAGGTGCTCGGGCTTGGGCATGAGCTGGTTGGCCTTGACCATCGCGACGTCGGCGAGGCCGCCGAAGTTGGTCTCGAAGCCCCAGATGCGCTGCGAGGGGTCGAGCATCGTGTCGTTGTGGCCGTCGGGGGCCTCGAGCTCGACGGAGAGGCAGTGGGCGACGACGCGGTCGCCCGGCTTCCACTTGGTCACGCCGGGGCCGACCTTGAGCACGACGCCGGACAGGTCGGAGCCGACGACGTGGTAGGGCAGGTTGTGCCGGGCGCCGAGCTCGGACTCGCGGCCGTAGCGCTCGAGGAAGCCGAAGGTGGAGACGGGCTCGAAGATCGAGGTCCACACGGTGTTGTAGTTGATCGCGGAGGCCATGACGGCCACGAACGCCTCGCCCGGGCCGAGCTCGGGCAGCGCTACCTCGTCGACGTGCAGGGACTTGCGCGGGTCCTTCTCCTTCGAGGGAACGCCCTCGAACATGTCGACCTCGTCCTTGTGCACCGTCACGGCGCGGTAGGACTCGGGAAGCTCGAGGTTGGCGAAGTCCTCCGACGAGGTGTCTTCGGCCTGGATCGCATCGAGGATGTGCTGCACGGTCGTCGTCTCCCTGGGATCTGGTGGCGGCCCCGGAACGGGGCGGCTCAGGTGGCAATACGGCCGCCGCGAACATTACCCATCGGTAACCACCTCATGGCGGTTCCGTGACGGGCATCTCACCGCGGCGCCTGCACCGTCCTGGGCTCGGCGGCGCTCCTGATGGGCCACCATAGGGCCGTGACGTCGCATCCGGGTCGCCCGTCCACGTCTGGCACGCCATCGAGCGGCGTGGACCTCAACGCCGACGTGGGGGAGTCGTTCGGGCGCTGGCAGCTCGGCGACGACGAGGCCCTCCTGCCGCACCTGAGCAGCGCCAACGTCGCGTGCGGCTTCCACGCCGGGGACCCCCTCGCGCTGCGCCGCACCTGCGAGCTCGCCTCCACCCACGGCGTCGTGGTCGGGGCCCAGGTCGGCTACCGCGACCTCGCGGGGTTCGGCCGCCGCTTCGTCGACGTGCCGCCCGCCGAGCTCGAGGCCGACGTGCTCTACCAGCTCGGCGCGCTCGACGCGATCGCCCGTGCGGCCGGCACCCGGGTCGCCTACCTCAAGCCGCACGGCGCGCTCTACCACGCGGTGTCGCAGCACCCGGCCCAGGCGGAGGCGGTGGTCCGCGCGGTGCAGGCCTTCGGCGGACTGCCGGTGCTCGGGCTGGCCGGCTCGCCCTTCCTCGACACCGTCCGCGCCGCAGGCCTCGAGGCCGTCGGCGAGGGCTTCGCCGACCGGGCCTACCTCCCCGACGGCGGCCTGGTGCCGCGCTCGGAGCCGGGCGCGGTGCTCACCGACCCGGCCGCGGCCGCCGAGCAGGCCGTCCGGCTCGCCACCTCCGGCGAGGTCCGGTCGCTGTGCGTCCACGGCGACTCGCCCGGCGCGCCCGCCCTCGCGGCCGCGGTGCGGGCCGCGCTGGAGGCCGCCTCGGTCCCGGTCGCGGCGTTCGGATGAGGGTCCTCCCGTACGGCGACCGCGGGCTCCTGCTCGAGCTCGCCGACACCAGCGAGGCGGTGGCCACCGCGGCCGCCCTCCGCGCCGACCCCGCCGCCACCGCCCTGCTCGACGACGTCGTTCCCGGCGCCCGCACCGTCCTGCTGGTCGCCCGCCGCGGGGTGCCCCTCGAGCGGCTTCGGGCGGTAGTCCCTGACGAGAAGCACCGCGACACGCCGGCGGACGGTGCTTTTCGTCAGGGACTACCGCAGTCGACGCAGCAGCCGACGCAGCAGCCGGTGCATCAGGAGGTCACCATCCCGGTCGTGTACGACGGCCCGGACCTGGCCGAGGTCGGGGAGCTGACCGGGCTGGGGGAGGACGGGGTGGTGGCCGCGCACACCGGGACGCCGTGGACGGTGGCGTTCGGCGGCTTCGCGCCGGGCTTCGCCTACCTCGTCGGCGGCGACCCGCGGCTGCGGGTGCCGCGTCGGGGCCGGCCTCGCACCACCGTGCCCGCGGGGTCGGTCGGCCTCGCCGGGGAGTTCAGCGGGGTCTACCCGCGCGCCTCGCCCGGCGGCTGGCAGCTGGTGGGGCGCACCGACGTCGTGCTGTGGGACCTCGACCGCGACCCGCCGGCACTGCTCGCGGCCGGCCTGAGGGTGAGGTTCGAGGCCCGGTGAGCGCGCTGGTGGTCCACGCCGTCGGGGGACCCTGCCTCGTGCAGGACGCCGGCCGGCCCGGCCACGCCGCGATCGGTGTCGGCGTCGCGGGCGCGGCCGACCGGTCGTCGTACGCGCTGGGGAGGCGGTTGCTCGGCAACGCCGACGACGCGGCGGCCCTGGAGGTGGTGCTCGGCGGGCTCGAGGTCGAGGCGACCGGCGTGGTCTGGGCCTGCGTCACCGGGGCGCCGGCCCCGTTGACCGTCGACGGGCGGGCGGAGCCGACGGGTGCGGTCGTCGCGCTGCGGCCCGGGCAGCGGCTGCGCCTGGGGACGCCGCCGTCGGGGCTGCGCAGCTACCTGTCCGTGCGCGGCGGGATCGACGTGCCGCCGCTGCTGGGGTCGCGCTCGCGCGACACCCTCGCAGGGCTGGGCCCGGAGCCGGTGCGGCCGGGCGACCGGCTGCCGGTGGGGGACGCGGTCGCGGGGGACATGCTGGTCGATGCCGTCCCGCCCGCGTCGTACGACGACCGGCCGGTGGTGCGGGTCGTGCGAGGCCCCCGCGACGACTGGGCGGTCGACCCGGACGCCCTCGTCTCCCGCACGTGGCGGGTCGGCGCGGCCAGCGACCGGGTCGGGCTGCGGCTCGAGGGCGACCCGCTGGCCGTCGTGCCGGGGAAGGGGGAGCTGCCCAGCGAGGGCGCGCTGCGGGGGGCGGTCCAGCTCCCGCCGGACGGTCACCCCGTGGTGTTCGGCCCCGACCACCCGGTCACCGGTGGCTACCCGGTCGTGGGGGTGGTCGTGGACGCCGACGCGGACCGCCTCGCCCAGCTGCGGCCGGGCGAGGAGGTCCGCCTCCGCTGGGCGTGACCAGCGGCAGCGCGTCGGCCGGGGGTCAGTGGGCGGCGTCGGCGGCCGGCTCGACCAGCTCGACGAGGACGCCGCCGGCGTCCTTGGGGTGCACGAAGTTGATCCGGCTGTTGGCCGTGCCGCGCCTGGCCTCCGGGTAGAGCAGGCGCAGGCCGCGCTCGCGCAGGATCGCGGAGACCTGGTCGAGGTCCGTGACGCGGTAGGCGAGCTGCTGGAGGCCCGGGCCGCTGCGGTCGATGAACTTCGCGATCGTCGACTCGGCGTTGAGCGGGGCGAGGAGCTGGATCTTCGAGTCGGTGTCACCGACGGCGACCATCGCCTCCCGGACTCCCTGCTCCTCGTTGGTCTCCTCGTGCGCGACGTGCATGCCGAAGTTGTCGCGGTAGAACGCGATCGCCTCGTCGAGGTCGGGCACCGCGATGCCGACGTGGTCGATGGCGGTGAAGAGGTGGGTGGGGACGCCGTCAGTGATGCTCATGCGCGCCATTGTGCCGTTTCGCGGAGGTGTCGCCGCTGTGACGAGGGACTCACCGGACCGCACGCTGGACCCCCTGCCCCGCTTCGTGACCCGCGAGTAGAGTCGCAGAGGTTCAGACCCGTTCCACTCACGGAGGAAGCATGTCCGACAACCCCAGCGTCATCGTCGCCGGCGCCCGTACGCCCATCGGTCGCCTCCTCGGCGGCCTCAAGAGCCTGTCGGCCGCGGACCTCGC
The DNA here is from genome assembly GCF_000519005.1 of Nocardioides sp. J54. GTDB lineage: Bacteria > Actinomycetota > Actinomycetes > Propionibacteriales > Nocardioidaceae > Nocardioides. Next base: position 37,797 of record NZ_JAER01000009.1, read on the forward strand.
CAGCGTCGCGATCAAGGGCGCGCTGGAGAAGGCCGGTGTCTCCGGTGACCAGGTCGACTACCTCATCGTCGGACAGGTCCTCCAGGCCGGTTGCGGCCAGAACCCCGCCCGCACCGCGGGCCTCAAGGCGGGCCTGCCGGCCAGCGTCCCGTCGATCACCATCAACAAGGTGTGCCTCTCGGGCATCAACGCGATCGCCCAGGCCGACCAGCTGATCCGTGCCGGCGAGGCCGACATCGTGGTCGCCGGCGGCACCGAGTCGATGACCAACGCCCCGCACCTGCTGCCGAAGAGCCGCGAGGGCTTCAAGTACGGCGACACCGCGCTTGTCGACTCGATGGCCTACGACGCCCTCTACGACCAGGCCACCCAGCAGGCCATGGGCAACCTGACCGAGGCCTACAACGCCGACAGCACCACGCCGCTGACCCGCGAGGAGCAGGACGAGTTCTCGGCCCGCTCGCACCAGCGTGCCGCGGCCGCGCAGAAGAACGGCGTCTTCGACGAGGAGATCGTCCCGGTCAGCATCCCGCAGCGCAAGGGCGACCCGATCGTCATCACCCAGGACGAGGGTGTGCGCGGCGACACCACCGCCGAGTCGCTCGCGGGCCTGCGCCCGGCGTTCTCCAAGAACGGCACGATCACCGCCGGCTCGGCCTCGCAGATCTCCGACGGCGCGGCCGCGGTCGTCGTCACGAGCAAGAAGAAGGCCGAGGAGCTCGGCCTGCCGATCCTCGCCGAGATCGTCAGCCACGGCCAGGTGGCCGGTCCGGACTCGACGCTGCAGATGCAGCCCGCGAACGCCACGAAGAAGGCGCTCGACAAGGCCGGCCTGAGCGCCGAGGACCTCGACCTGGTCGAGTTCAACGAGGCCTTCGCCGCCGTCGGCATCGAGTCGGCCCGTGCGCTCGGCCTCGACGACGAGAAGGTCAACGTCAACGGCGGCGCCATCGCCATCGGCCACCCGCTCGGCGCCTCGGGTGCGCGCATCACGCTGCACCTCGCCCTCGAGCTCAAGCGCCGCGGCGGCGGCCTCGGCGCGGCCGCCCTCTGCGGCGGTGGCGGCCAGGGCGACGCGCTCGTCATCCGGGTCCCCGCCAGCTGATCGACGGGAACGACTTGCCCGGAGCAGGCAACCAGGGCGGCCGTCGCGGGATCACCGCGGCGGCCGTTCCTGCACTCGTGGAGAAGGCGCGGGCCGGCGACCCGCGCTCGGTCGGACGCCTGGTGTCCCAGGTCGAGGACGAGTCACCGCTGCTGCCGGAGCTGATGCGCGCCCTGGCGCCGCACACCGGCCACGCGCGGATCGTCGGGCTGACCGGCGCCCCCGGCGTGGGGAAGTCCACGTCCACCAACGCGCTGATCGGGGAGCTGCGCCGCCGCGACCAGCGGGTCGCGGTGCTGGCCGTCGACCCGTCGTCGCCGTTCTCCGGCGGTGCCCTGCTCGGCGACCGGATCCGGATGGGCGACCACGTGCTCGACCCCGGCGTCTTCATCCGCTCGATGGCGGCGCGCGGCCACCTCGGCGGCCTCGCGTGGACCACGCCGCAGGTGCTGCGGGTCCTCGACGCCGCGGGCTTCGACTACGTGCTGGTCGAGACCGTCGGGGTCGGCCAGAGCGAGGTCGAGGTGGCCGGCCAGGCCGACTCCACGGTCGTCCTGCTCGCGCCCGGCATGGGCGACGGCATCCAGGCCGCGAAGGCGGGGATCCTCGAGATCGGCGACCTCTACGTCGTCAACAAGTCCGACCGCGAGGGGGCGGACAAGGTGCGGCGCGACCTGCGCTCGATGCTCGGCCTCGCCGAGCGGCGTGAGGGCGCGTGGCGCCCGCCGGTGCTGAAGACCGTGGCGTCCACGGGCGACGGGGTCGCCGACGTCGTCGACGCGCTGGAGGAGCACGGCGCCTGGCTGCGGGAGAGCGGCGAGCTGCACCGCCGGCGGCTGCGCCGGGCGCGCAACGAGATCGAGACCCTCGCGCTCACCGTGCTGCGCCGTCGCTGGGGCGGCGTCGGCGAGGGGGACCGGCTCGAGGAGCTGGCTGCGGCCGTGGTGGCTGGCGAGACCGACCCGCACTCCGCCGCGGAGGTGCTCACCGCCTGACGGCCGGCTCCCAGACGCGGTCCGGTGCGGCGCCGCGCGAGACCCGCTCGGTGCGGGTCGTGCCCGGCGGCAGGATCTCGAGGCTCGCCGTGCCGCCCGCGATGCGCACGCCCTGCGGGGCGTCGATCTCGACGCTGGCGCGCTCGACCGGCTCCACGGTGCCGTCGGCGGTCGTCGGGATCTTCACCCGTGCGTAGCGCCGCCCGGCGGGGATGGCCACGCGGGTGGTGCGTGCCGGCAGGTCGGTGCCGACCCGGGCCGTGCCGGAGCGCACCGTCAGTCGGACCGAGGTGTCCCGACCGGCCTCGCCGGCCAGGCGGACGGTGGCGACGGCGGTGCGGCCCTCGACGACCGGGGTCACCGTCACCGACACGTCCGGCGTGTGGAAGCCCGGACGACCCTTCTCGTCCAGCGCGGTGAAGCAGTAGCCGCGGCGCTTCGCGCGGCGGACCACCGTGGCCACCGCGTCGACGGAGATGGGCGAGCGGTTCACGCCGTCGTGCTGCAGCACCACGTTCGGCCCCGGGCGAAGGCCGCGCAGGATGCGCCCGGCGATCTGGTCGGCCGACCCGTTCGCCCAGTCGTTGGAGTCGATGCTCCACAGCACGGGGACGAAGCCGGCCCGCACCAGCACCCGGCGCACTCGCGGGTTGATCGAGCCGTACGGCGGACGCACCAGCCGGGTCGGCGCCACGCCGGCGCGCTGCAGCGCGCGCCGCGTGCCGTGGACCGTCGCGCGGACCTCGCGGTCCGAGCGGGCGGTGAGCTGCTCGTGCGCCCAGGTGTGGTTGGCGACGAGGTGCCCGTTGCGCTCGATCGCGCGGACCAGCTCCGGGTGCTCGCGCACGCGCCGGCCGACCACGAAGAAGGTCGCGGGGACGTCGTGGCGGCGCAGGACCCGCAGCAGGCGCGTGGTGGTGCCGGGCACAGGACCGTCGTCGAAGGTCAGGGCGACCCGCCCCTTGCAGCGGCGGGTGGCCGCCCGGCGCCGGGTGGTCGTGGACCCCGTCGAGCCCGCGGCGGCCGGCGACCCCGCGGCGAGGACCGCGCCCTCGGTCGAGGCGCCCGGCTCGGCGGACGACGAGGGCGGCACCGGCGTCGTACCGAGGCCGAGGGCCAGGACCAGGGGGAGCAGCACGGCGGCGGCACAGGCGGAACCGAGTCTCCGTCCCGTGACCTCCGTGCGGGCACGGGGTGGAAGCACGGAGCAACTATGAAGGTTGGTGGGCCCTCTTCGTGGGACGTCCCGAAGTGTGTCTGGCCGGGTCCCGCTGAGAGGATGCCGGTGTGAAGGACGTCGTCATCCTCGGGTCCACCGGTTCGATCGGCACGCAGGCGCTCGACCTGGTGCGGGCCAACCCCGACCGGTTCCGCGTGGTCGGCCTGACCGCGGGTGGCAGCAACCCCGACCTGTTCGAGCAGCAGGTCGCGGAGCTCTCCCCGCGCTTCCACGGCCTGGGGGAGGAGGCGAGCGTCGAGGCGGCGCAGCAGGAGTGTGACGTCGTCCTCAACGGGATCACCGGCGCGGTCGGGCTGCGGCCCACCCTCGCCGCACTCGACGCCGGCGCCACCCTGGCCCTGGCCAACAAGGAGTCGCTGGTGATGGGGGGCCCGCTCGTGCTGGAGCGGGCGCGACCCGGCCAGATCGTCCCGGTCGACTCCGAGCACAGCGCGCTCGCCCAGTGCCTGCGCGGTGGCACGCCGGAGGAGGTGCGCCGGCTGGTGCTCACCGCCAGCGGCGGGCCCTTCCGCGGCCGCAGCCGCGACGAGCTGGCCGGGGTGACGCCCGGCCAGGCGCTCGCCCACCCGACCTGGGACATGGGCCCGGTCATCACCATCAACTCCGCGACCCTGGTCAACAAGGGCCTGGAGGTGATCGAGGCACACCTGCTCTTCGGCATCCCCTACGACCGGATCGAGGTCGTGGTGCACCCCACGAGCGTGGTGCACTCGATGGTCGAGTTCGTCGACGGCTCGACGCTGGTCCAGGCCAGCCCGCCGACCATGCTGATCCCGATCGCGCTCGGCCTGGCCTGGCCCGACCGGGTGCCTGACGCGGCGCCGGCCGTCGACTGGACCCGCCGCGAGACGTGGGAGTTCCTCCCGCTCGACGACGAGGCCTTCCCGGCCGTCGCCCTGGCCCGGGCCGCGGGGGAGCGCGGCGGCACCGCGCCCGCCGTCTACAACGCGGCCAACGAGGTCGCCGTCGACGCCTTCCGGCGCGGTGAGCTGGCCTTCACCGGCATTGTCGACGTAGTCGGGGACGTGGTTGCCGCCCACGACGTACCCTCGGAGCAGCAGGTCTCGCTCGACGACGTCCTCGCGGCCGACGCGTGGGCGCGCGAGGCTGCTGCCCGCACCATCGCACCGAGGACAGCCAACCGACCGTGATCTCCGTACTTCTCTACACCCTCGGCGTCGTCATCTTCGCGGTGGCGATCCTGGCGTCCATCGGCCTGCACGAGCTCGGCCACATGATCCCCGCCAAGAAGTTCGGCGGGAAGGTCACCCAGTACTTCATCGGCTTCGGCCCCACCGTGTGGAGCAAGCAGGTCGGCGAGACCGAGTACGGCGTCAAGGCGATCCCGCTCGGCGGCTACGTCAAGATCGTCGGCATGCTGCCCCCGGCGGCGGAGGACCTCGTCGAGGAGGTCGAGCGCGACGCCGACGGCAACCAGGTCTTCCGGGTGCGCAAGTCCAACACCGGGATGTTCACCCAGCTGATCTCCGACGCCCGCGCGGCCGAGTGGGAGCTGGTCGGCCCGGAGGACTCCGAGCGGCTGTTCTACAAGCTGCCGTGGTGGAAGAAGGTCGTCGTGATGGCCGGTGGGCCCACGGTGAACATCCTCATCGCGTTCGGCGTGTTCGCCGCGGTGTTCGCGACCTACGGCAACGCTGGCGACCCGAAGGTCGAGACCACCGTCGAGGTCGTGCACGCCTGCGTGAAGCCCGCCGACGAGTCCGGCGAGGTCTGCACCGAGGAGGAGATCCGCGACCAGCCCACCCCGGCGTACGCCGCGGGCATCGAGCCGGGCGACCGGATGGTCTCCTTCAACGGCACCGCGATCACCAGCTGGGACCAGATGCAGGACCTGGTCCGCGCCAACGGCACGAAGCAGGCCACCGTCGTCGTCGAGCGTGACGGCGAGCGGGTGACCATCGCGACGAAGACGACCGTCCGCCCGCCCGACGAGGCCGGCCAGGTCGTCGACGAGGAGATCGGCTTCCTCGGCGTCAGCCCGCGCATCGAGCCGACCACGGGCGGGGTGTTCTACACGGTCGGCCAGATGGGCCACATGACCGTCGACGTCGTCGAGGCGCTGGCCACGCTCCCGGCCAAGGTCTGGGACGTCGCGCAGGCCATCGTCGGGCTCGAGGAGCGCGACCCGCTGGGCCCGGTCAGCGTCGTCGGTGGTGGCCGCCTCGCGGGCGAGGTCGCCTCGCACGACGAGATCAGCGTCAACGACAAGCTCGTCTCGCTGCTGATGCTCATCGCCGGCTTCAACTTCTTCATCGGCATGTTCAACTTCGTGCCGCTGCTGCCCCTCGACGGCGGTCACATCGCCAGCGCCCTGTGGGAGGCCGCGCGGCGCGGGCTGGCCCGCCTGCGCCGTCGCCCCGACCCGGGCTACGTCGACGCCGCCAAGCTGCTCCCCGTCGCGTACGTCGTGGCGTCGGCGCTGCTGGTCATGGGCGTGGTGCTGATCGTCGGCGACCTCGTGGTGCCGCTCCACCTCGAATCCTGATCTCGAGGCCCCGCGGACTAACCTTGAGGCCATGACGTCGATCAGCCTGGGCATGCCGGCCGCGCCGCCGCCGGTGCTCGCTCCCCGCCGCCAGACCCGCCAGATCCGGGTGGGCAAGGTCGGCGTCGGCAGCGACCACCCGATCTCGGTGCAGTCGATGACGACGACGCTCACCGCCGACGTCAACAGCACGCTGCAGCAGATCGCCGAGCTCACCGCCGCCGGCTGCGACATCGTCCGGGTCGCCTGCCCGAGCCAGGACGACGCCGACGCGCTCGCCGAGATCGCCCAGCACAGCCAGATCCCGGTCATCGCCGACATCCACTTCCAGCCGAAGTACGTCTTCCAGGCCATCGAGGCCGGCTGCGCGGCGGTGCGGGTCAACCCCGGCAACATCAAGAAGTTCGACGACCAGGTCAAGGAGATCGCGAAGGCGGCCCAGGACCACGGCACGTCGATCCGGATCGGCGTCAACGCCGGCTCCCTCGACAAGCGGCTGCTGGAGAAGTACGGCAAGGCCACGCCCGAGGCCCTCGTGGAGTCCGCCGTGTGGGAGGCCAGCCTCTTCGAGGAGCACGGCTTCCGCGACTTCAAGATCTCGGTCAAGCACAACGACCCCGTCGTGATGGTGCACGCCTACGAGCTGCTCGCCGAGCAGGGCGACTGGCCGCTGCACCTCGGCGTCACCGAGGCCGGCCCCGCCTTCCAGGGCACGATCAAGTCGGCCACCGCCTTCGGTGCCCTCCTCTCGCGCGGCATCGGCGACACCATCCGCGTCTCGCTGTCCGCGCCGCCGGTCGAGGAGGTCAAGGTCGGCATCCAGATCCTCCAGTCGCTCAACCTGCGCCCGCGCAAGCTCGAGATCGTCTCCTGCCCCTCCTGCGGCCGCGCCCAGGTCGACGTCTACACGCTCGCCGAGCGCGTGACCGCCGGCCTCGACGGGCTCGAGGTGCCGCTGCGCGTGGCCGTCATGGGCTGCGTCGTCAACGGCCCGGGCGAGGCCCGCGAGGCCGACCTCGGCGTCGCGTCGGGCAACGGCAAGGGCCAGATCTTCGTCAAGGGCGAGGTCATCAAGACCGTCCCCGAGGCCGAGATCGTCGAGACCCTGATCGAGGAGGCGATGAAGATCGCCGAGTCGATGGAGCCGGTCGAGGGCGCGGAGCCCAGCGTCTCGGTCAGCTGACGCCTCACATCGCGGCCACGTGCCGCGCGTCGGTGCCGCAGCAGCCGCCGAGCACCTCCAGGTCGCCGAAGGCGTCGAGCAGCGGCTGCTGGTCGGCGGCGAGCGCCACCGGGTCGCCGCCGTCGAGCTCCTCGGCCGCGTCCAGCTCGGCGTGGCTCATCGTCGAGGCGTTGCACCGCAGGCCACCGACCCGGTCGCGCCACGGCCCCTCGTCGAGCCCGCGCAGCACGTGGCTGGGGTGTGCGCAGTTGACGAGGAAGTACGCCGGCGGGGCGACCGCGTCGACCTGCTCGATCGCCGAGGCGAGGCTGGTGCCGTCGGGCAGCCGGCCGTCGGTCTCGACGGTGAAGCCGATCGCGGCCGGGATGCCCACGTCGGCGGCTGCGCGGGCGACGCCGATCGCCTCCCCGACCTCGGTGAGGGTGAGCACGGTCGCGCGGCTCGCCCCGGCCGCCCGGAAGGACTCCAGCTGCGGGCGGTGGTAGTCCGCTGCCACGTCCAGGTCGACCGGCCCGGCTGTCGCGTAGCCGTCGCCGCGCGGGCCGAGCATGCCGCCGACCTCCCAGCCGACCAGCTCGTCGGAACGCTCGCCGGCCACGTCGGCCAGGAACTCGACGGACTGGCGGTTGACCCGGTCGAGCGCCGCGGCGTCGTACCCGAGGAGCGCGGCGTGGTCGGGGTTGGCCCGCGCAGGAAGATGAGGTCGGTCTCCAGACCTCCGTCGGTCACGTGTCGTGCCACCATCGAGGCACCCCCCTCGGACAGGTCGCTGGGTGTCGCTGGGGGAGCGTCCAGTGTGTGTCGCGGACCGGCACCGTGTCCCGTCATCAATTCCGGGCCGCCGAGGGCATAGGCTCCCTACGTGTTGACGACCCGGCACGGCGTGCGCGTCCTGGCGAGCGCCGACCTGCCCGCCTTCCTGGACCTGGCCAACCAGGACCCCGTCGTCAACGTGTTCGCCCTCCACCGCGCGCACACGACGAACCTCGAGCCGCGCTGGCTCGGTGGCGAGATGTGGGGGCGGTTCGAGGCCGGCCGGCTCGTCGCCGCGTGCCACGTCGCCGCCAACCTGGTGCCGGTCCAGGCCAGCCCCGAGGACGCTGCCGCCTTCGCCGAGCGGGCGCTGGCGCGGCGCCGTACCGCCTCGACGATCGTCGGCCCGCAGAGCGCCGTGCGTCCGTTCTGGGACGAGGTCGCCCCGGCCTGGGGCGAGCCGCGGGACGCCCGCTGGGACCAGCGGCACATGGAGATCTCCGGACCGCCGCTGGTCGCCCCCGACCCGGGGGTCCGCGCCGGCGTGCAGTCCGACATCGGTTCGCTCTACCCGGCCTGCGTCGCGATGTACACCGAGGAGGTCGGGGTCTCGCCCGAGGCGCACGGCGGGGGAGACCTCTACCGCGCCCGGGTCGCCCAGCTGATCGGCCGCGGCTGGTCCTTCGTCCGGTACGACGGCGACGAGCTCGTCTTCAAGGCCGAGGTCGCCTGCGCCACCGAGCACGCCGCGCAGGTGCAGGGCGTGTGGGTGCCGCCGCACCGCCGCGGCGAGGGGCTGGCGTCGGCGGGCATGGCGGCCGTGGTGCACCAGGTCCGCGCCCGGATCGCGCCGACGGTCTCGCTCTACGTCAACGACTGGAACCACGCCGCGCGCGCGGTCTACGAGCGGGTCGGCTTCGTGGAGACCTGTCGCTTCGCGACCGTGATGTTCTGACCCGCTAGGGCCGCTCGACCCGGGGCTCGACGCGGGGGAGGCCCTTCCAGATCAGCCGCGAGGCGGTGTCGGTGACCTCCTCGAGCGTGCTCGACGGGTGCTCCTGCCACCAGCGGGCGACGCCGTCGACGCCGGCGATGAGCAGCTCGACGACCACGGCCGCGGTCGTCGACCCGGCGACGACGCCGGCGCGGGTCAGGTCGGGGGCGAGCATGGCGGTCACCGCCTGGACCCGCGCGGAGCGGTAGGCCGCGATCACCTGGTCGAGCTGGGCGTCGCCGGTCGGCACCGGGTCGACGAGCAGCCGGCGGGCGGCCGGGCGCTCGTGCGCGAACGTCAGGTAGGCGGCGACGGTCGCCCGCAGCCGGTCCTCCCCGGCGCCGGACCCGGCGAGGCCCGAGCCGGTGATGCCCGAGCCGACCTCGGCGAGCATCGCGGCGTTCTCGACCTCGAGCACGTGCAGGTAGAGCTCGCGCTTGGAGCGGAAGTGGTCGTAGAGGACGGTGCGGGTGACGCCGGCGGCGGCCGCGACCTCGCCGACCGACGTGGCGTCGTACCCGCGCTCGGCGAAGACCTCGACGGCCGAGGCCACGATCCGCTGCCGGCGGTCGGGGCCGCGCAGCCGGCGGCGCACGGTGTCGGTGGTCGCCACGTCACCTCCTCGCTGGGTCCGCTTCCCACACCGGTGTCGGCTCGTGCGGCGGCGGGCCTTGACCGGTGCAACGGCAGTCACGATACTCGGTGCCCAACAGCAACCGACACCTGTGTCGGTTGGCGTCCATGGGGAGAACAGATGACGCACCGCCTCGACCGCCGTACCCTCCTGAGCTCGTCGGTCGCCGCCGGCGCCGGGGCCGCCCTGGCGAGCACCGGCCTGGCGCCGGCGTTCGCCGCCACGCCCGGCAAGGACGCCGTCGTCCTCGGCGGCGGGATGGCCGGGCTCACCGCCGCGCACGAGCTCGTCGAGCGCGGCTTCTCGGTCACCGTGTTCGAGCCGTCGGCCTGGGGCGGCAAGGCCCGGTCGATCCCGGTCCCCGGCACCGGGTCCGGCGGCCGCGCCGACCTGCCGGGCGAGCACGGCTTCCGGTTCTTCCCCGGCTTCTACCACCACGTCCCCGACACGATGCGACGCATCCCGTTCGGCTCCGGCACCGTCGGCGACAACCTGGTCGCCGCCACGGGCGGCAAGTTCCTGCGGGCCGGGGACCGCGGCGACGCCTTCGTCTTCGGCATCGGGCCCGACCCGGTGCAGCTGCTCACCGTCGACGGCCTGCGCCGCTTCCTGGTGGACAACCTCGGCGGCCACGCCGTGCCGGCCCACGAGCTCGTCTACTTCGTCGAGCGGCTGCTCGTCTTCCTCACCAGCTGCGACGAACGCCGGATGGGGCAGTGGGAGAAGGTGAGCTGGTGGGACTTCGTCGGCGCGGGGAAGCGCTCGCAGCCCTACCAGAAGATCCTCGCTGCCGGGCTCACCCGCAACCTCGTCGCGGCCAAGGAGACCATCGCCAGCACGCGCACGATCGGCAACATGGGCGAGGCGTTCGTCTACAACATCATGGGCCGCGGCAACGACGGAGCGCTCGACCGCGTGCTCGACCTGCCGACCAACGAGGCGTGGATCGACCCGTGGATGATCCACCTGCGCGGGCTGGGTGTGCGCTTCGTCAGCGGCCAGGCCCTGGTCCGCTACGAGACCGCCGGCGGCCGGGTCACCGCCGCCGTGCTGCGCGACACGGTCACGGGCGCCACCAGCAGGGTCGAGGCGGACTGGTTCGTCAGCGCGATGCCCGTCGAGCGGGTCGTCCCCACCCTCACCTCGAACGTGCTCGCCCTCGACCCGGGCCTGGCGAAGATGTCCGCGCTCAAGACCGACTGGATGGTGGGCATCCAGTACTTCCTGCGCGAGCACGTCGACATCACCAAGGGCCACATCACCTTCATCGACTCGCCGTGGTCGCTGACCGCGCTGACCCAGGGCCAGTTCTGGGCCGACCGCGTCGTCGCCCGCGACTACGGCGACGGGGAGGTCGTCGACATCCTCTCCGTCGACATCTCCAACTGGGACGCGAAGGGCATCCTCTACGGCAAGACGGCCAAGGAGTGCACCGCCGACGAGATCGCCGCCGAGGTCTGGGCGCAGATCAAGGAGCACCACACCGCCGGCGACCAGCTGCCCGACGAGATCGTGCACTCGTGGTTCCTCGACCCCGGCGTGCAGTGGGACGCGGCGAACCGGCGCAACTCCAACGAGACCCCGCTGCTGGTCAACACCGTCGACTCGTGGAGCAGCCGCCCCACCGCCCGGACGAAGATCCCCAACCTGCTGATGAGCGGGGACTTCGTGCAGACCGACATCGACCTCGCGACGATGGAGGGCGCCAACGAGGCGGCGCGGCATGCCGTGAACGCGATCCTCGACGAGTCCCGCTCCACGGCGCCGCGGGTGCGGACCTTCACGCTCTACGACCCGCCGGAGTTCGCCGCGCTCAAGGCCACCGACCGGCTGCTCTACAAGCTCGGCATGCGCAACGTGCTCGACCTGGGCTGAGCCGGCGGGGAGCCACCGGGGTGACCTGGACGACCCCGGCCGGTCCGCCGGGGTCACTGGTTCGCCCCGCGTCCTCGAGGCGCCGTAGGCTTCCACCGTGCTGATGCGGATGTCGACCCTGTTCGTACGGACCCTGCGCGAGGACCCCTCCGACGCCGAGGTCCCGAGCCACCGGCTGCTCGTGCGGGCCGGCTACATCCGCCGCGCCGCGCCGGGCATCTACACCTGGCTGCCGCTCGGCCTGAAGGTGCTGCGCAAGGTCGAGGGCATCATCCGCGAGGAGATGGACGCCATCGGCGCCCAGGAGGTCACCTTCCCCGCGCTGCTGCCCCGCGAGCCCTACGAGGCGACCAACCGCTGGACCGAGTACGGCGACAACATCTTCCGGCTCAAGGACCGCAAGGACGCCGACTACCTGCTCGGCCCCACCCACGAGGAGATGTTCACGCTCCTGGTCAAGGACCTGTACTCGTCGTACAAGGACCTGCCGCTGAGCATCTACCAGGTCCAGACCAAGTACCGCGACGAGGCGCGCCCCCGCGCCGGCCTGCTGCGCGGCCGCGAGTTCATCATGAAGGACTCCTACTCCTTCGACGTCGACGACGCGGGCCTGGAGGCGTCCTACCAGAAGCACCGCGACGCCTACGTGCGGATCTTCGACCGGCTCGGCTTCGACTACGTCATCGTCAAGGCGACCGCCGGCGCGATGGGCGGGTCGAAGTCGGAGGAGTTCCTCGCCAACGCGGCCGTCGGCGAGGACACCTACGTGCGCTGCACGAAGTGCGACTACGCCGCGAACGTCGAGGCCGTCGAGGTGCGCCAGCCCACCCCCGTCGCGTACGACGACGTGCCCGCCGCCCACGCCGAGGACACCCCGGGCACGCCGACCATCGAGACGCTGGTCGACCACCTCAACGCGGCGTTCCCGCGCGAGGACCGGCCCTGGCACGCCGGCGACACCCTCAAGAACGTGATGGTCGTGCTGAAGCACCCCGACGGGACCCGCGAGCCGCTCGCCATCGGCGTGCCCGGCGACCGCGAGGTCGACCAGAAGCGGCTCGAGGGCCAGCTGGAGCCGATCGAGGTCGAACCCATGGACGAGGCCGAGCTCGCGAAGCACCCCGCGCTGGTCAAGGGCTACATCGGTCCCAGCGTGCTGGGCGAGGAGTCCGCCAGCGGCATCCGCTACCTGCTCGACCCCCGGGTCAGCGAGGGCACCCGCTGGGTCTCCGGCGCCAACGAGGACGGCCGCCACGCCATCGACCTCGTCGCCGGCCGCGACTTCACCGGCGACGGCACGATCGAGGCCGCCGAGGTGCGCGACGGCGACGCCTGCCCGAGCTGCGAGGACGGCGTGCTCGAGTCCGCGCGCGGCATCGAGATGGGCCACGTCTTCCAGCTCGGCCGCAAGTACGCCGAGGCGCTCGACCTCAAGGTGCTCGACGAGAACGGCAAGCTCGTGACCGTCACCATGGGCTCCTACGGCGTGGGCGTCTCGCGCGCCGTCGCCGCGATCGCCGAGGGCACCCTCGACGAGATCGGGCTGTGCTGGCCGCGCCAGGTCGCGCCCGCCGACGTGCACGTCGTGGCCGCCGGCAAGGACCAGGCCGTGTTCGCCGCGGCCGAGCAGCTCGTCGCCGGGCTCGACGAGGCCGGGATCGACGTGCTCTACGACGACCGGGCCGGCAAGGTGAGCCCGGGCGTGAAGTTCAAGGACGCCGAGCTGATCGGCGTGCCCACGATCGTCACCGTCGGGCGCGGCGTCGCCGACCCCGACAACCAGGTGATCGAGGTCAAGGACCGTCGTACCGGCGAGAAGCAGGAGCTCCCCCTGGTCTCCGCCGTCGAGCAGATCCGGGCGCTGGTCCGGGACTGAGGGGAGGGGCGTGCCGATGCCGGCCAGCCCACGCGTGACCTGCCCGGAGCTCGGGCAGCGGATCACGACCGCCGACGAGGCGGCTGAGGTGATCCGGCCCGGCGACACCGTCGGGATCAGCGGCTTCACCGGGGCCGGCTTCCCGAAGGCGGTGCCGGGCGCCCTGGCCCGCCGCATGGAGGACGCCCGCGCCCGCGGGGAGGAGTTCCGGATCGGCCTCTGGTCCGGGGCGTCGACCGGGCCCGAGGTCGACGGCCGGCTCGCCGAGGTCGACGGCGTCGACAAGCGCCTGCCCTACAACTCCGACCCGGTGATGCGGCGACGGATCAACGCCGGCGAGGTCGACTACGTCGACGCCCACCTCTCGCACTCCGCGCAGCAGGCGTGGTTCGGCTTCTACGGCGACCTCGACGTCGCCGTCGTCGAGGTCGCGGCGATCCTGCCGAACGGGTTGCTCGTGCCGGGCACCTCGATCGGCAACAACAAGACCTGGCTCGACCGCGCCGAGAAGGTGGTCCTCGAGGTCAACAGCTGGCTGCCGCGCGAGCTCGAGGGCTTCCACGACGTCTACTACGGCGCCGCCCTGCCGCCGCACCGGATCCCGATCCAGCTCACCCACCCGATGCAGCGCATCGGCGACCCCTACCTGCGGGTCGACCCGGCCAAGGTCGTCGCCGTCGTCGAGACCCACGCGCCGGACCGCAACTCGCCGCTGGCCCAGCCCGACGATGCGTCGCGGGCGATGGCCGACCAGCTCGTCGACTTCCTGCGCCACGAGGTGCGCGCCGGCCGGCTCCCAGCGAGCCTGCTCCCGCTGCAGTCCGGGGTCGGCAGCACCGCCAACGCGGTGATGGAGGGGCTCCTCGACGCCGAGTTCGAGGGGCTCACGGCCTACACGGAGGTCATCCAGGACGGCCTGCTCGACCTGCTCGACGCGGGCAAGCTGACCTCGCTGTCGTCGACGGCGTTCGGGCTGTCCCCGGCGGGCCAGCAGCGCTTCCTCGACAACGTCGGCTCCTACAAGGGCCGCATCCTGCTGCGCAGCCAGGAGATCTCCAACCACCCCGAGCTGGTCCGGCGGCTCGGCCTGATCGCGATCAACGGGATGATCGAGGCCGACATCTACGGCAACGTGAACTCCACGCACGTCATGGGCTCGGCGATCATGAACGGCATCGGCGGCTCGGGCGACTTCGCCCGCAACGCCTACCTCAACTTCTTCGTCTCGCCCTCGCTCGCCAAGGGCGGCGCGATCTCCTCGATCGTCCCGATGGTCAGCCACGTCGACCACACCGAGCACGACGTGCACGTGCTGATCACCGAGCAGGGCCTGGCCGACCTGCGCGGCCTGTCGCCGACCGACCGCGCCGAGCGGGTCATCGACAACTGCGCCCACCCCGACTTCCGGGACCGGCTCCACGACTACGTGGCCCGCGCGCGCCGGGCCCGCCCGGACGCCCAGCACACGCCGCACCTGCTGGAGGAGGCGCTGAGCTGGCACGCGTCGTACCTGCGCGACGGCAGGATGTGACCATGGCCGTCGACGCAGTGATCTTCGACTGGGGTGGCACCCTGACCGCCTGGCACGACATCGACTTCCACGCCGAGTCGCTGGCGCTCGCGCAGGCCGTGCTCACCACGCCGGACACCTCCGACGACCACCACGCCCACGCCACCCGGCTGCACCAGGCCGGCAGCGTGATCTGGGGCCGCAGCCGCGACCACCAGCAGAGCGCGACGATCGCCGACCTGTTCACCGAGGCCGGGCTCGACCACGACCCGGACCTGCTCGACGCCTACTACGGCTTCTGGGAACCGCACACGCTCACCGACCCGGAGGTCGCGCCGCTCTTCAGCTGGCTGCGCGAGCAGGGCATCAAGGTCGGCGTGCTGTCGAACACCATCTGGCCGCGCGCCTGGCACCGCGGATTCTTCGAGCGCGACGGCGTGCTGGACCTCATCGACGGCGACGTCTACACCAGCGAGGTCCCGTGGACGAAGCCGTCGCCGCACGCCTTCCGCGCCGCGATGGAGGTGGTCGGCGCGAGCGACCCGGCTGCGTGCGTGTACGTCGGCGACCGGCTCTACGACGACGTCTGGGGCGCCCAGCAGGCCGGGATGCGGGCCATCCACGTCCCGCACAGCACCATCCCCGCCGAGCAGCACGGCCACACGAACGGGGAGCCCGACGCGGTGGCCCAGCGCCTCTCCGACATCCCGGACCTGATCGCGCCCTGGCGCTGACCGGACCCCGGTCGGCGGGTTCCGTACTGCAGGTTTGTGCAGTGCATATTTATGAGGATCGCTACCTAGAGACCCCGACCTGCTTGTGTTGCATGATTGTGCACAGGTGATCGGTGAGCCCCACCTCTCCCGTCACCCAGATGACCGTTGTCCCCGGTCACCAGTGGTTCGCGGCCCCGTCTTCGGGGGACGTCTCGGGAGTTCCCCGAAGACTCAGAGGCCGCGAACCACTGGCGTTTTGGCCCGCGGTGCCCAGTGACCGGGCGGTGCCCAGCGACCGGTCAGGTGCCTAACGATCGGTCAGGGTGCCTGGAGCCCGGGCAGCGACTGCGGCTTCGCGCCGAAGCCCAGCCCGCGCACGGCGGCGTCGAGGAGGGCCTCCACCGCCCACGCGCGGGGCTCGCCGGTCGTGCTCGCCACCACCCAGGCGTAGGTGCGCGCGGCGTCCTGCTCCAGGCGGCGGGCCCGGGCCTCCAGCGCGGCGGCGGTGCCCAGGTCGCGGGGCAGCTGGTAGCCGGGCTCGGCCGCGACCGGCTCGGCTCCGGCGTCGCGGATCATCGCGACCAGCTCGTCGCGCCGGGTGCGGTGCAGGCGGTACGCAGCGGTGAGCCGGCCGAAGAGCGCCGGCTGCGCAGAGCGCGACGCCTGGGCGCCGAGGGCGCCGTAGACGAACACCGCGGCGTGCTCGGCGGCGAGGGCGGTCTGCAGCGCCTCGGTGCCGCCGTCGGGGCCGGCCGCGCGGGGCGTCGTGGTGCCCGGGCTGGCGGGACTGTCTGGGGTGGTGGCGCTGTCCGGGGTGGTGGGGGCGGGGTCGGTCATGCCAGGCCCACCCGCAGCTGGGCGACGGCGGCGGCCATGGCGGCCAGCACCTGGGCCAGCGCGCCGCTCTCCGCCTCCCCGGCGGCCTGGACCAGTCGGTCCTGGAGGCGCCGCTCGGTGCGGGCGAGCCGGCGCAGGGCGGTGGGACGCGCCGACGGCACCACGGGGGAGTCGGCGGGTTCGGTGCCCCCGAGCTCCTCGACGTGCGCTGCGTGGAGCCGGGCGAAGCGCGTGGCCACGGGGGCCAGGGCCGGGACCGTCGTACCCACGGCGGTGGCGAGCGCCGCGGCCGCGGCCACGGCGTCCAGCACGCCGGCGACGAGGTCGCTGTCGGCGTCGACGGCAGGCGCGGTGGGCGTGACGGCGCCCGACACGCCCGGCTCGTCGTCGCCCTCGAGGAGGTCGGCGACGCTGTCGCAGCCGGTGAGGGCGAGCGCGGAGCCCGCCACGGCGCCGGTCACCAGCGCGCGCCGCGAGATCGGGATCGGTCGAGCGGGCACCGGGGAACCCTACCGCCACGCGGACACCCGCTATCGTTGACGGGCACAGCCACAACAGGACACGGGAGGACTCGTCATGGGTTCCGGCCAGGGCGCGAAGCGCGCCACAGCCGAGCGGATCGAGGAGGTTCTCACCGGACCCCTCGCTGAGCTCGGCCTCGACGTCGAGGCGGTCGAGATCACTCCGGCAGGCAAGCGGCGGGTGCTGCGGGTCGCGGTCGACACCGACGGCGGCCCGACGCTCGACGACGTGGCCGCGGCCACCAAGGTCATCGACCGGGTCCTCGAGTCCGACGGTCCCGACGGCGCCGCCGAGGTGATGGGCGAGCTGCCGTACACCCTCGAGGTGACCTCGCGTGGCGTCGACCGGCCGCTGACGCTGCCGCGGCACTGGCGGCGCAACGAGACCCGGCTGGTGAAGATCGACCTCGCCGACGACAGCACCGTCACCGGGCGCATCGGCAGCTCCGACGACGAGGCGGTCACCGTCGACGTCGACGGCACCGAGCGCCGCATCCCCTACTCCGACGTGCGCAAGGCCCTGGTGCAGGTCGAGTTCAACCGCAAGAACCGTGACGAGAACGAGAAGGACGCCGACTGATGGACATCGACCTCAGCATCCTGCGCACGCTGGAGCGGGAGAAGGAGATCAAGTTCGACGTCCTCGTCGAGGCGATCGAGCAGGCGCTCCTCACCGCCTACCACAAGACCGAGGGGTCGGTGGCCCAGGCGCGGGTCGAGCTCGACCGCAAGACCGGTCACGTCAGCGTCCTCGCGGCGGAGCTCGACGACGAGGGCAACAAGATCGGCGAGTACGACGACACCCCCGCCGACTTCGGCCGGATCGCGGCGACCACGGCGAAGCAGATCATGCTGCAGCGTCTGCGCGACGCCGAGGACGAGATCAAGTTCGGTGAGTTCTCCGGCAAGGAGGGCGACATCATCTCCGGCATCATCCAGCAGGGTCGCAACCCCGACGACGTGCTCGTCGACCTCGGCCGGATCGAGGCGCAGCTGCCGTCGAGCGAGCGGGTGCCGGGGGAGGACTACAGCCACGGCACCCGGATCAAGGCACTGGTGGTGTCGGTCCGCAAGGGCATGCGCGGCCCGCAGGTCACGCTGTCGCGCTCGCACCCGAGCCTGGTGAAGAAGCTCTTCGCGCTCGAGGTCCCCGAGATCGCCGACGGCACCGTCGAGATCGCGGCGATCGCGCGCGAGGCGGGGCACCGCACCAAGATCGCGGTCCGCTCCACCGTCTCCGGCGTCAACGCCAAGGGCGCCTGCATCGGCCCGATGGGCCAGCGGGTGCGCAACGTGATGGCCGAGCTGCACGGCGAGAAGATCGACATCGTCGACTGGTCCGACGACCCGGCCACCCTGGTCGCCAACGCGCTCTCGCCGGCCCAGGTGCAGTCGGTGACCGTCGTCGACCCGGACACGAAGTCCGCGCGCGTCGTCGTGCCGGACTTCCAGCTGTCGCTCGCGATCGGCAAGGAGGGGCAGAACGCCCGCCTCGCCGCCCGCCTCACCGGCTGGCGCATCGACATCCACTCCGACGAGGAGTGACGAGCCGCACGCTCCCGAGGCGAGGGTCGGACCGTGCCGGTTCGTGATCCTGACCGCAGGAGCGGTAGAGTTGAGCCTTGGTGGCTCACCGACTGAAATCCCCTGCACGACCTGACGACCTCCCCCTCGAGGGACCCGTCCGGACGTGCGTCGGATGCCGGCAGCGGGCCACCAAACGCGAGTTGTTGCGGGTGACCGCCGGCTCGGGTCCCGACGGCCGACCGGCTGTCGTGCCCGATCCCGACGGCACCGCGCCGGGACGTGGAGCGCACCTGCACCCCACCTCCGGTTGCTACGACCTCGCGGTACGGCGGAAAGCCTTCTCCCGTGCGCTCCGGGTCGCCCCGGACGCGGGTGGGCTCTCCAGCGTGCCGGTGGGGGAGTACGTCGCCTCGCGGACCGATCCGACCGACAGAAACTGGAGCAACAGCTCATGAGCACTCGATGAGTACCTCGCGATGAGCCAGTTCGTTCTGCACCACCCACCAACGGTCTGAGATCCCGGAAGCACGGGTCCAGGCCAGAAGGAGAACCGTGGCCAAGACCCGAGTTTCCGAACTCGCGAAGAAGTACGGCATCAAGAGCGCCGAGGCGCTCAAGATGCTCAGTGACATCGGAGAGTTCGCCAAGACGGCGTCCTCCAGCATCGAGCTTCCGGCTGTGAAGAAGTTCGAGGACACCTATGGCGCCGAGCTGCTGGCGAAGATGAAGCCCGCCGAGCCGGCCGCCGACACCGCCAAGGCCGCCAAGGGCGACGCCAAGGCTGCTGAGACCTCCGAGAAGGCTGCCGACAAGGCCGCCCCCAAGCCCGGCCCGGCCAGGAAGGCCGCCGCGAAGCCCGAGGCCCCCGCGGCCGAGGCTGCTCCGGCTGCCCCGGCTGACCCGGCCCCGGCTGCCGAGAAGCCGTCCGGCCCCAGGCCCGGCCCGCGACCCGGCCCGAAGGCCCCTGCGGCCGAGCCGAAGGCGCCCGAGGCCCCCGCGGCCCCGGCCGCTGCTGCGCCGTCGGCCCCGGCCGCCCCGGCGCCCGGCAAGCCCGGCGCCCCGAAGCCCAAGGCCCCGGCCCCGCGTCCCGTCGGCAAGCCCGGCGGCACGCCGCGTCCGGGCAACAACCCGTTCGCGCCCAGCCAGGGCATGGGCCGTCGTCCCGCGCCGCCGGCGCGCGACGGCGAGGCCGGTCCCGGCGGCCCGCGTCCCCCGGCTGGTGCCGGTGGCGGGCGTCCGGGCATGCCGCGCCCGAACCCGGCGATGATGCCGAAGTCCCCGGCCGCGTTCGGCACCGGCCCCGGTGGCCGTGGCCCCGGCGGTCCGGGTCGCCCCGGTGGCCGTGGCCCCGGTGGTCCGGGTCGTGCCGGTGCCCCCGGCCGTGGCGGTGCGGGGGCGGGTGCGCCCGGCGGTCGTGGTCCCGGCGGCTTCGGCCCCGGCGGCGGCGGTCGTCCCGGTGGCGGTCGTCCCGGCCAGCGCGGCCAGACGCAGGGTGCCTTCGGGCGTCCCGGTGGTCCGGCCCGTCGCGGTCGCAAGTCGAAGCGGGCGCGTCGCCAGGAGTTCGAGGCCATGGAGGCCCCGACGATCGGCGGCATGCGGGTCCGCAAGGGCAACGGCGAGACCGTCCGCCTGGCGCGCGGCTCCTCGCTGACCGACTTCGCCGAGAAGATCGGCGTCGACGCCGCGTCGCTCGTGCAGATGCTCTTCCACCTCGGCGAGATGGTCACGGCCACCCAGTCGGTGGGCGACGAGACCCTCGAGCTGCTCGGTGACGAGCTCAACTACAAGGTCGAGGTCGTCTCCCCGGAGGACGAGGACCGCGAGCTGCTCGAGTCCTTCGACATCGAGTTCGGCGCCGACGAGGGCGGCGAGGACGACCTGGTCGTCCGTCCGCCGGTCGTCACCGTCATGGGTCACGTCGACCACGGAAAGACCAAGCTCCTCGACGCGCTGCGCAACGCGAACGTCGTCGAGGGCGAGGCCGGTGGCATCACCCAGCACATCGGTGCCTACCAGGTGCACACCGACGTCGACGGCGAGGACCGCCGGATCACCTTCATCGACACCCCGGGTCACGAGGCGTTCACCTCGATGCGTGCCCGTGGTGCGCAGGCGACCGACATCGCCGTCCTGGTGGTCGCGGCCGACGACGGCGTGATGCCGCAGACGATCGAGGCGCTCAACCACGCCAAGGCGGCCGACGTGCCGATCGTGGTCGCGGTCAACAAGATCGACAAGGAGACCGCCGACCCGACGAAGGTCCGCGGCCAGCTCTCCGAGTACGGCCTCGTGCCCGAGGAGTACGGCGGCGACGCGATGTTCGTCGACGTCTCGGCCAAGGCCGGCCTGAACCTCGACAAGCTGCTCGAGGCGATCGTGCTGACCGCCGACGCGTCGCTCGACCTGCGGGCCAACCCGGTCCAGGACGCCCAGGGCCTCGTCATCGAGGCGCACCTCGACCGCGGTCGCGGTCCGGTCGCCACGATCCTGGTCCAGCGCGGCACGCTGCGCGTCGGTGACTCGATCGTCGCCGGTCCGGCCCACGGCCGGGTCCGCGCGATGCTCGACGAGCACGGCAACGAGCTGACCGAGGCCGACCCGGCCCGGCCCGCGATGGTGCTCGGCCTCTCGGCCGTGCCCGGCGCCGGCCAGAACTTCATCGTGGTCGAGGACGACCGGATGGCGCGCCAGATCGCCGAGAAGCGGGAGGCGCGCGAGCGTGCCGCCATGCAGGCGAAGCGCCGCGTCCGCCGTACCCTCGAGGACTTCATGGCCTCCATGGAGAAGGGCGAGAGCCAGGAGCTCAACCTCATCCTCAAGGGCGACGTGTCCGGTTCGGTCGAGGCCCTCGAGGACGCCCTCGCGCAGATCGACGTGGGCGAGGAGGTCAGCCTCCGGGTCATCGACCGCGGTGTCGGTGCGATCACCGAGACCAACGTCGACCTGGCCGCCGCCTCCGACGCCATCATCATCGGCTTCAACGTCCGCCCGCAGGGCAAGGCGGCGCAGATGGCCGAGAAGGAAGGCGTCGAGATCCGCTACTACTCGGTCATCTACCAGGCGATCGAGGAGATCGAGGCGGCCCTCAAGGGCATGCTCAAGCCGGAGTACGAGGAGAACACGCTCGGCCAGGCCGAGATCCGTGCGATCTTCCGCTCCTCCAAGATCGGCAACATCGCCGGTTGCATGGTCACCGGGGGCGTCATCCGACGCAACGCCAAGGTGCGCCTGCTCCGCGACGGTGCCGTCGTGGCCGACAACCTCGACCTCGCCTCGCTCAAGCGGGAGAAGGACGACGCGTCGGAGGTCCGGGAGGGCTTCGAGTGCGGTCTCGTGCTCAAGAACTTCCAGGACATCAAGGAGGGCGACATCGTCGAGGCCTTCGAGATGCGGGAGATCCCGCGCGCCTGAGGCACCGCTGCCGTCCCGGCAGCCCTCGGCAAGCACCGTGCTGTGCCGCCCGTCCCGTCACCGGGGCGGGCGGCGCGGCCGTTCTAGTGATAGGAAACTGACCATGGCCAGCCCCCGCGTGCGCAAGATCGCCGACCGCATCCAGGTGATCGTCGCGGAGATGCTCGAGCGCCGGATCAAGGACCCCCGCCTGGGGTTCGTGACGGTGACCGAGGTGCGGCTCACCGGTGACGCGCAGAACGCCACCATCTACTACACCGTGCTCGGCGAGGACGCCGACCAGCAGGCCACCGCCCGCGCGCTGGAGTCGGCGAAGGGCCTGCTCCGCTCCGAGGTCGGCAAGCAGCTCGGCATGCGGCACGTGCCCACGCTGGCCTTCGAGTTCGACGGCGTCCCGGAGAACGCGCGCCACCTCGACGAGGTGCTCGCCCGCGCCCGCGAGGCCGACGCCGCGGTCGCGGCTGCCCGCGAGGGCGCCCAGCCCGCCGGCGACCCGGACCCGTACAAGAAGCCGCGCGAGGCCGCCGAGGACGAGGAGAACGAGGACTGATGGCGGAGTCCGGGCTGGTCGTCGTCGACAAGCCCGCCGGCCTGACGTCCCACGCCGTCGTGGCGCGGGTGCGTCGTACCCTCGGCACGCGCAAGGTCGGCCACGCCGGCACCCTCGACCCGATGGCGACCGGCGTGCTGGTCCTCGGCGTCGAGCGCGCCACCCGGCTGCTCGGCCACCTCATGCTGACCGAGAAGACCTACTCGGCGACCGTGCGGCTCGGTGTCTCCACCACGACCGACGACGCCGAGGGCGAGGTCACTGCCACCGCGCCCGCGGCGCACCTCACCGAGGACGCCGTGCGCTCCGCGCTCTCCGCCTTCGAGGGCGACATCGAGCAGGTGCCCTCGACCGTGTCGGCCATCAAGGTCGACGGCAAGCGCGCCTACGCGCGCGCCCGCGCCGGCGAGGAGGTCGAGCTGAAGGCCAGGCCGGTGACCATCCACGAGATCGCCTGCGGCGACGTCCGCCGCGAGGGCGGCGCCGTCGACGTCGACATCCGGGTGCGCTGCTCCAGCGGCACCTACATCCGGGCCATCGCCCGCGACCTCGGCGCCGCGCTCGGCGTCGGCGGCCACCTGACCGCGCTGCGGCGCCACTCGGTGGGGGAGTTCGGCCTCGACGAGGCGAGCACCGACCTCGAGCACCTCGTCGTCACGCCGCTGGCCGACGCGGCCCGGCGCAGCTTCCCCGCCCTCGACCTCGACGCCGCCCAGGCACAGGCTGTCCGGTTCGGCCGACCCCTGCCGCTGCCGATCGACGAGCTGACCGCGGTCTTCGCTCCCGGCGGGGAGTTCCTCGCGCTCTACCAGCCCCACGGCAGCCACGCGAAGCCGGTCGCCGTCTTCGTCGGCTGATTCCCTATTGGGGATCAGGCGTCAAGTGGCGGGTTGTTTGACGTCGTCGATGCCGGTTGTCAGGATCGTTGCGGCGACGGCCGGGTGGACGTGGGGGAGAAGATCACCTACCTCTTCGAGGTCACGAACACCGGCAGCCTGCGGGTGCGCGACATCCACGTTGTCGACCCGATGATCCAGGGCGGCGTCACCTGCCCGCAGACGGTGCTCGAGCCCGGGAAGATGATGACCTGCCGCGCCGTGCACGTGGTGCGGGCCCAGGACATCGTCGACGGCCGGGTCACCAACACGGCCCAGGCCGTGGGTGAGAGCGTGGTGTCGCCGGTGACCAGCGGCGAGGACACCGCCGTACTCACCGCCGTCCCGGACGGCCCGGACGGCCCCGGTGGCCCGACCACCGACGCGGGCCTGCCCGACACCGGCGGCCCGGCCCGCTGGTTGCTCCTGCTCGGCATCCTGGCCATGCTCGGCGGTGCCGGGCTGGTCCTCAGCGCCCGGCGGCGGGCGTGACGGCCGGCGGACCCCGACGGGGCCGACCAGACCGACGAGCGACACCGAGGAGAACCATGAAGACCCTGCCAGCCGCAGCCACGGCCCTCGTGGCGCTGCTCGCGCTCGGCGCGTGCGGCGACGACGAGCCGAAGGGCGGGTCGACGTCGAAGGGCGAGGACACCGCGTCGGTCGACCCCTCGCGGGTCTCGCCGACCGACCTGCCCGAGGTCCCCGAGCTGAAGGGCTCGAAGGGCGCGGTCGCCGACGCCAGCTTCGGGCAGTGCACGGCCGCC
This sequence comes from Nocardioides sp. J54, assembly GCF_000519005.1. GTDB lineage: Bacteria > Actinomycetota > Actinomycetes > Propionibacteriales > Nocardioidaceae > Nocardioides. The sequence goes on from NZ_JAER01000009.1 coordinate 61,672, forward strand.
CCCGGTGAGCAGAAGGTCAGCGGCACGGTGACGAACTCGACGCGGCAGGCGACCGACTACGTCGTCACCGTGAGCTGGATCAACGAGACCTACGACGTGCTCGCCCGCGGGGTGGCAGTCCTGGAGGACCTCGCGGCCGGCGCGTCGGAGGACTTCGAGGTCTCGGCGTCCGTCCCGGAGGACGCCGACACGTGCACCTTCCACGTCGCCCGGGGCGAGGTGCGTTGACCGGTCCGGGCGACGGTGCGGCCCGCCTCGGTTCAACGGGGAGGGCCGCATGTGCAAGAGTTGCCGCCGTGCGAGTGTGGCGCGACTTCTCCGAGGTGCCGAGCGATCTCGGCCGCACGGCGGTGACCATCGGCAACTTCGACGGCATGCACCTGGGCCACCAGCACGTCGTACGACGCGCGCGCGAGGTGGCCGGCGAGGTCGGCGTCGACCACGTGGTGGCCGTGACCTTCGACCCGCACCCGATCGCGGTGCTGCGGCCCGAGCACGCCCCGCCCACGCTGACGACCATCGAGGAGCGGCTGCAGCTGCTCCACGAGGCCGGCGTCGACGACGTGCTCGTCATCCCGTTCTCCCGCGACATCGCGGCGTGGACGCCGCACGAGTTCATCGACCGGATCCTGCTCGACACGCTGCACGTGCGTGCGGTCGTCGTCGGCGCGAACTTCCGCTTCGGCAACCGCGCCGCCGGTGACTGCAACCTGCTGCGGGCGGTCGGCGCCGAGCACGACTTCGTCCTCGAGGAGGTCACCCTCGACGGCGGGCCCCAGGTCTGGTCGTCCACCTACGTGCGCACCTGCCTCGCGGCCGGCGACGTGGCCGGCGCCGCCGAGGCGCTGGGCCGCCCGTTCACGACCCGCGGCGAGGTCATCGAGGGCGACAAGCGTGGGCGCGAGCTCGGCTACCCGACCGCCAACGTCGGGGTCCGCCCGGGCGCGGCCGCGCCCGCCGACGGCGTGTACGCCGGCCGGCTGACCGTCCTCGACGGCCCGGACGCCGGTTCGACGTACCCCGCCGCCATCAGCGTCGGCACCAACCCGACCTTCGCGGGCGAGCGGGAGCGCCGGGTCGAGTCCTACGTGCTCGACCGCACCGACCTCCAGCTCTACGGCCGCGAGGTCGAGGTGGAGTTCGTCGAGCGCCTGCGCGGCATGGTCCGCTTCGACTCCGTCGACGCCCTGCTGACGGCGATGGCCGACGACGTGGTGCGGGCCCGGACGGTCCTCACCGACTGACGGACCGGGAGCGCTGAGCGACATGGTCCGCGACCAGTCCAGTGCCGTCAGGGCCGCCGAGCGCTGGTTCGTCGACCACGGCCTGCCCTACTTCGTCGACGACCAGCGCGCGGCCGTCGCGCGCGGGCTGCGACGCTCCCGGCTGGTCGTGGTCTTCACCGTCGCGGCCGTCGTCGGCGCGGCGGCCGGCACCGGTGCCGGCGCCGTCCTCGGAGCCTCCGCGGGCCTCGGCGCGGGGATGACCGTCGCCGGCGTCGTGGTCGCGACCTACGCCGTGGCGACGCTGCGGGCCTGGCTGATCGTCGGCTGGGCGGTGCGGCGCACGCTGCGCTCATTCGGCCTGGTCCTGCCCCTCGTCACGCGGGCCCTGCCCCTGCTCCTGCTCTTCATCACCTTCCTGTTCATCAACGCCGAGGTCTGGCAGGTCGCGGCGAGCCTGGACGGCGGCGTGCTGTGGGTGGCGGTGCTGCTCTTCGCCGGCATCGCCGTCCTGTTCCTGCTCACCCGGCTGCCGGAGGAGCTCGACGACGTCGACCAGACGGTCGAGTCCGCCCAGCTGGTCACCGCCTGCACCGGCACGCCGCTCGAGGCGGCCGCGCGCGGGCTGGCCGACCGCGTCGAACGGGTCGGCGCCGTCGACGCCCAGGTCTCCGGGCTGCAGCGGGCCAACCTCGTGTTGGTGCTGCTGGTCGCGCAGACCGTGCAGGTCCTGCTGCTCGCCGTCGCGGTGTTCGCGTTCTTCATCCTCTTCGGGGCGGTGGCGATGGCGCCGGACGTGGTCAGCAGCTGGACCGGCGGGCCGCTGCACGTGGTCGACGGCGTGGTCGGGGAGTGGCTCGGCGAACGGGTCAGCCTCGAGCTGCTGCGCGTCTCGACCTTCCTCGCGGCCTTCAGCGGCCTCTACTTCACGGTGTACGCCGTCACCGACGAGCTCTACCGCAAGCAGTTCTTCTCGGTGGTGATCCGCGAGCTCGAGCGGGCGGTCAGCGCCCGGGTCGCCTACCGGTCGCTGCGCGACGCGGTGGGGGAGGAGCCGGCGTGACCGGCCAGCCCCGCCAGTCCCGCCGGCCGCGCCAACCTGTGGTCCTCGACTGCGACACCGGCACCGACGACGCCGTCGCGATCCTGCTCGCCGCCCTGCACCCGGACCTCGACCTCCTCGGCGTCACCACCGTGTGGGGCAACCACGACGTGGCCCGCACCACCGAGAACACCCTGCGCGTCCTCGACGCCGTCGGCCGCGGCGACGTGGGCGTGCACCCGGGCCGCGACGAGCCGTTCCGGCCGCGGATCGAGGCGATCCCGAGCGGGCGCGCCGACCTGCCGCCGACCCTGCCTCTGCCGGACCCGGTCTCGACTGCTGGCGAGGAGGCCGTCGAGTGGCTGGTGGGCACGCTGCGCGCGGCGGCCACCCCGGTCGCACTCGTCGCGACCGGGCCGCTGACCAACCTGGCCGCTGCCCTGGCCGCGGACCGGTCGATCACCGGCTCCGTGGGCCGCCTCGTGGTCCTCGGCGGCACGCACCGCCAGACCGGCGTCACGCCGTACGCCGAGCGCAACACGTGGTGCGACCCGGAGGCGGCCGCCGACGTGCTCGCCGCGCCGTTCCGCGACGTGTGGCTGGTGACCATGGACGCGACCTGCTCGGCCCCGCTGACCCGGGCCGACGCGGCCCGGCTGCGCGGCCTCGGCACCGCTGCCGGCCGCGTCGCCGCCGACCTGGTCGAGGAGCGGGTGGCGTGGCACCGGCGTGCAGGTGTCGAGGTCGCCGGCGGGAGAGCACCCGTGCACGACCCGCTCGCGGTCGCCGCGCTCGTGGCCCCGGACCTGCTGACCACGCTGCGCGCCTCGGTCGAGGTGGAGCGGCGCGACCCGGTGCGCTACGGCGCCACGAGGTTCACGGCCGAGCCCGACGAGCGGCGCGGCCGGCTCCGGGTCGCGGTCCGGGCCGACCACGACCGGTACGTCGACCTGCTCTGCGACACGTTGGGGCCTTAACTAGAGTAAGTCGCTAGTGTTAGTCTCTGGAAATGGTGGACTCCACGCTGCGTCGTCGCTCCGTCCTCGGTCTCCCGGTTGCGGGACTCGCTGTCGCCGGGGCCGGCTCCGCCCTCGGCACCCTCGTCGGGCCCCCGCCCGGGGCCCCTGCCGGCGCGCCGGCCATCGAGAAGCCGCTGCCGCCGACCTGGTTCATCGACCACGGCACCAACGCCGAGACCCGCTGGGAGTCGGTGGAGAACCACCGCTACCGCACGCCGCAGTCGCGGCTCTTCGTGCGCAACCACACCCGGACGCCGCAGATCGACCCGTTGTCGTACCGGCTGCGGATCCACGGCGACGGCCTCGCCGACCCGGCCGGGATGAGCATCGGGCTCGCTGACCTCCGGCGGCGCTTCCGCGCCGTCGAGGTCACCTCCGTGCACGAGTGCACCGGCAACGGGCGCAGCTTCTTCGACACCCAGCAGGGCAAGAAGGCGTCGGGCACGGCGTGGACGCTCGGCGCCGTCGGCACCGTCACCTGGCGCGGCGCGCGCCTGCGCGACGTGCTGCGCTGGGCCGGTGTGCGTCCCGAGGCCGTGTCCGTGCAGGGTGTCGGGCTCGACGACGAGTACGTCGACAAGGGCGAGAACCACGGCCGCGTGCGCCGCCCCTTCCCCATCGCCAAGGCCCTCGACAGGCACGTCGTGGTCGCCTGCCCGGTTGCGCCCGGACCCCGGACCGCGCACCGAGGGCCACGGCTGGACCCGCTGGGACTTCACCTGGCACGCCCCGCGCGCCGGCCGCCACGAGCTGCTCGCCCGGGCGACCGACCTGCACGGTCGCACGCAACCCGACGTCGCGGCCTTCAACCCGAACGGTTACTTCTTCGACGCAGTGGTGCGCCACCCCGTCGTCGTGGTCTGACCGCCTGGTCCGTCAGTCCCGGACCCGTCCGCGCAGCTGCTTGGTCTGGCCGCGCTGGCGCTTGGCCTCGAGGCGACGCTCCTTCGACCCGCGCGTGGGCTTCGTGGCCCGGCGCTGCGGAGGCGGGGGAGCCAGCAGCTCCCTGACCCGCTGGGCGAGGCGCTCACGAGCGGCGGTGCGGTTGCGGTGCTGGGAGCGGTGCTCGTGCGCGACCACGGTGATCGGGCCGTCGGTGCGGGCCAGCAGCCGGGCCCGCTGCCGCTCGTCGAGCACGCTCGAGGCAGCCGGGTCCCACACCAGCTCGACCCGGGAGTCGGTGGTGTTCACGGACTGCCCGCCCGGACCGGGGGAGCGCGAGAACCGCTCCACGAGCTCGGTGTCCGGGACGACCAGGCCCTGCGGCAGGCCGGGGCCCGGTGGGACGGTGAGGTCCACGGGGCTACGCGACCGTGACCGGGACGCCCGACAGGGCGGCGTTGCCGGAGACGTCGAGGCGCTCGGGGTCGGTCAGGTCGTTGATCGAGACCCCGGGGACACCGCTCGCGACGCCGAGGCGCACACCGTCGCGCTGGTGGCCGTAGCCGTGGGGGAGCGAGACCACCCCCGGCATCACGTCCTCGGTCGCCCTGACCTCGACGGCGACCTTGCCGACCCGCGACGTCACCGTCACCATCGCGCCGTCCGCGATGCCCCGCGCGGCGAGGTCAGCCGGGTGCATCAGCAGGTGGTGGCGCGGCTTGCCCTTCGTGAGCCGGTCGGTGTTGTGCATCCACGAGTTGCAGTCGCGCTGGTGGCGCCGCCCGATGAGGAGCAGCTCGTCACCGGTCGGCAGCTCCTGGGCGCGCAGCCGGTCCAGGTCGCCGGCGACGATGTCGGGCAGCGCCCGGACCCGCTTGTCCTTCGTGAACAGCCGGCCGGGGAGCTGGCCGGGCTTGAGCGGTCCGAGGTCGACGCCCTCCGGGTGCTTGCGCAGGTCGGTGATGGTGACGCCCGACCTGCCCGTGCGCAGCAGCATCCCGATGATGAACGCCGGGCTCATCCGCAGCCGCGCACGGGTCACCAGGTGCCGTTTCAGCGGCGGCTTGCGGTCCAGGCGCTTCGTGACGCGCGCGTGCAGGTCGCGGAAGATCTCCCAGTCGTGCCGCTGGTCGCGCCCCTTCGGGAACACCGCTGGGGTGAAGCGCGCCGTGTCGCGCACCGCCAGCACGTGGAACGGCAGGTCGTAGTGGTCACGCTCGAGCAGCGTGGTCGGCGGGAGGATCACGTCGGCGTGCCGGGTCGTCTCGTTGACGTAGATGTCGATCGCCGCGCAGAAGTCGAGGCCCTCCATCGCCGCGTCCAGTCCCGCGCCGTCGGGCGTCGAGAGGACCGGGTTGCCGGCGACCGTCAGCAGCGCCCGCACCTGCCCATCGCCGGGTGTCTCGATCTCCTCGCGCAGCACGGCCACCGGCAGCTCGCCCCCGAACTCCGGAGCCTGCCGGACCCGGGACCGGAACCGGTCGTGGTGGCCGCGGCCGATCATCCCGCGGCCGACGGCGTCGATCGCCGGTGAGGTGAGCATCGCCCCGCCCACCCGGTCGGTGTTGCCGGTCACCAGGTTGAGCAGCTGCACGGCCCACTGGCACACCAGCCCGAACTCCTGCGTCGACACGCCCATCCGCCCGTAGACCGCCGCGCCGTCCGCGGCGGCGAGCTCGCGCGCGATCCGCACGACCACCTCGGCCGGGACCCCGCTCGCCCGTTCCGCCGCCTCGGGGGTGAAGTCGGCGACCGCGTCCCGGACGGCGTCCAGCCCGTCGACGTACGACGGCGGGCTGGTCAGCCCCTCGGTGAACAGCGTGTTGAGCAGTGCCAGCAGCACCCACGCGTCCGTGCCCGGCCGCACGAAGTGGTGCTCGTCGGCGACCCGGGCGGTCTCGGTCCGGCGCGGGTCGAGCACCACCATCCGGCCGCCGCGCGCCTGCAGCTCGCGCAACCGCCCCGGGAAGTCCGGCACCGTCATCAACGAGCCGTTCGAGGCCATCGGGTTGGCGCCGAGGACGAGGAAGTAGCTCGTGCGGTCGATGTCGGGCACCGGCAGCAGCAGCTGGTGCCCGTAGAGCAGGCGACCGATCATCTGGTGGGGGAGCTGGTCCACCGACGTCGCGCTGAACTTGTTGCGGGTGCGGAACACCTGCGCGAGCGCGATGCCGTGGGTCAGCGCGCCGAGGCTGTGCGCGTTGGGGTTGCCGAGGTAGAGCGCGAACGCGTCGTCGCCGTGCTCGTTGATCGTGCGCGCGATGCCGTCCGCGACCAGGTCGAGAGCCTCGTCCCACGAGATCTCCTCCCACCGGGCGTCGGCGCCGCGGCCGATCCGGCGCACCGGCCGCCGCAGCCGGTCGGGGTCGGCGTGGATGTCGCCGATCGCCACGCCCTTCGGGCAGATGTGGCCGCGGGACAGCGGGTCGTCGGGGTTGCCGCGGACGCCGGTCACCCGGCCGTCGTCGACCGTCAGGAGCAGGCCGCAGGTCGCCTCGCACAGGTTGCACACGCCGATGTGTTGCTGGGGCACACTGGCATCGTCACACGCCGGACCCGCCCGGCGCCACGACCGCGCCCGCCGTCCGGGGCCCAGCGATTCGGTCGGGGGAGCGGCGCGCTGTTAGCCTTGACCGGTTGCCCCCGGGACCCCGGAGGGCGCACCCACCGCCGTCAGATCGGCCGCGGATCGAGAGTGCTCCAGGTAGTCAGGCTGGGGCGCCGCGCAACGAGTGAACCGAGGAGAACCCATGGCTGTCGGAACCGACGCTGAGACCAAGAAGAAGATCATCGCCGAGTACGCCACGACCGAGGGCGACACCGGTTCGCCGGAGGTGCAGATCGCGCTGCTGAGCCACCGCATCGCCCACCTCACCGAGCACCTCAAGCAGCACAAGCACGACCACCACAGCCGTCGTGGCCTGCTCCTGCTCGTCGGCCAGCGCCGTCGTCTCCTCAACTACCTCAAGAAGACCGAGATCGAGCGCTACCGCTCCATCGTCGAGCGCCTCGGCCTTCGTCGCTGATCGAACCGTCCAGCACGCGCCTGACGGCGTTGCGGCCGCTCGACGACCGCTCCGCCCCAAGGTCGCCTTCGCGGCCGCGCCTTGTCAGGCACGCACTGGACGGCCCGGATCCGTGACACCGGATCCGGACAAGATCATGAGAACGGGTGACCCTTTCGGGGGTCGCCCGTTCTGCATTTCCGCGACCTGTCGTTAGGCTGGCCAGTGACAACACATGTCCACGCCCGCGGGGCAGCGCGTCCCGCACGTACGAATAAGAGAAAACACTTGACTGAACCCGTCATCTCTGCCGTCGAGACCGTTCTGGACAACGGCAAGTTCGGCACCCGCACCGTCAAGTTCGAGACGGGCGTCTTCGCCCGCCAGGCCGCCGGATCGGTGAGCGCCTACCTCGACGACGACACGATGCTCCTGTCGGCGACCACCGCCGGCAAGCACCCCAAGGACCACTTCGACTTCTTCCCGCTGACGATCGACGTCGAGGAGCGGATGTACGCCGCGGGTCGGATCCCCGGCTCGTTCTTCCGCTCCGAGGGCCGCCCGGGCGAGGACGCGATCCTCGCCTGCCGCCTCATCGACCGCCCGCTGCGCCCGACCTTCAAGAAGGGCCTGCGCAACGAGGTCCAGGTCGTCATCACCGTCATGGCGCTCAACCCGGACACGCCGTACGACGTGCTCGCGATCAACGCCGCGTCGCTGTCGACCCAGCTCTCCGGCCTGCCGTTCAGCGGCCCCGTCGGCGCCACCCGCGTCGCGCTCATCGAGGGCCAGTGGGTCGCGTTCCCGACCCACAGCCAGCTCGAGAAGGCCGTCTTCGACATGGTCGTCGCCGGCCGCGTCACCGAGACCGGCGACGTCGCGATCATGATGGTCGAGGCCGAGGCCACCGAGGAGACCATCGAGCTCGTCCGCGGCGGCGCCCAGGCGCCGACCGAGGACGTCGTGGCGGGTGGCCTCGATGCCGCCAAGCCGTTCATCAAGCAGCTGGTCGAGGCCCAGGTCGAGCTCGCCAACGTGGCGGCCAAGCCGGTCCAGGAGTTCCCGATCTTCCTCGACTACGAGGACGACGTCTTCGCCGCCGTCGAGTCCGCCGTCAAGGCCGACCTCGCCGCCGCGATGAAGATCGCCGACAAGCAGGAGCGCAACGACCGCACCGACGAGCTCAAGGACCGCGTCCTCACCGACCTCGCGCCCCAGTTCGAGGGCCGCGAGAAGGAGATCGGCGCCGCGTTCCGCTCGGTCAACAAGCAGGTTGTGCGCGAGAGCATCCTGCGCGACAAGGTGCGCATCGACGGCCGCGGCCTCGCCGACATCCGTCCGCTGCACGCCGAGGTCGACGTGATCCCGCGGGTCCACGGCTCGGCGCTCTTCGAGCGTGGCGAGACCCAGATCCTGGGCGTCACCACCCTCGACATGCTCAAGATGGAGCAGCAGCTCGACACCCTGTCGCCGGAGACCAGCCGGCGCTACATGCACAAGTACATCTTCCCGCCGTTCTCCACCGGCGAGACCGGCCGCGTGGGCTCGCCGAAGCGTCGCGAGGTCGGCCACGGCGCGCTCGCGCGTCGTGCGCTGCTGCCGGTGCTCCCGAGCCGCGAGGAGTTCCCGTACGCCATCCGCCAGCTCTCCGAGGCCCTGGGCTCCAACGGCTCCACCTCGATGGGCTCGGTCTGCGCCTCGACCCTGTCGCTGCTGCAGGCCGGTGTCCCGCTGAAGGCGCCGGTCGCCGGCATCGCCATGGGCCTGGTATCCGGCGAGATCGACGGCAAGACCGAGTACGTCGCGTTGACCGACATCCTCGGCGCCGAGGACGCCTTCGGCGACATGGACTTCAAGGTGGCCGGCACGCGTGAGTTCGTCACCGCGCTCCAGCTCGACACCAAGCTGGACGGCATCCCGGCCGAGGTCCTCGCGCAGGCCCTCCAGCAGGCCCGCGACGCCCGGATGACCATCCTCGACGTCATGGCCGAGGCCATCGACGCCCCCGAGGAGATGTCGATCCACGCCCCGCGGATCATCACCGTGAAGGTGCCGGTCGACAAGATCGGCGAGGTCATCGGGCCCAAGGGCAAGGTGATCAACCAGATCCAGGACGACACCGGCGCGAGCGTCTCCATCGAGGACGACGGCACCGTCTACATCGGTGCGACCAACGGCGAGGCGGCCGAGGCTGCCCGGGCCGCGATCAACGCGATCGCGAACCCGACCATGCCGGAGGTCGGCGAGCGCTACCTGGGCACGGTCGTCAAGACCACGAACTTCGGTGCCTTCATCGCCCTGATGCCGGGCAAGGACGGGCTGCTGCACATCAGCAAGCTCCGCGCCCTCGCCGGTGGCAAGCGCGTGGAGAACGTCGAGGACGTCGTGGCCGTCGGCCAGAAGATCCAGGTCGAGATCGCCGAGATCGACGACCGCGGCAAGCTCTCGCTCGTCCCGGTCGTCGAGGACGCCGAGGACGGCGCCGCTGACTCCGCCCAGGAGTCTGAGGACGCGTGAGCCGAGCTCGCACGACGACGGCCGGTCAGCCCAGCGCTGACCGGCCGTCGGCCGTTTCCCGCACCTCCACGCGGACGCTGGAGACGGTCCGCGACGACGCGGGCCGGGTCACCTCCGTCGTACGACGCACCCAGCTCGCCTCGGGCCTGCGCATCGTCACCGAGGAGATGGCCGGCGCCCGGTCGTCCTCCGTCGGCGTGTGGGTCGGCGTCGGCTCCCGCGACGAGGCCGCTGCGACCCACGGCGCCTCGCACTTCCTCGAGCACCTGCTCTTCAAGGGCACCGACGAGCGCTCCGCGCTGGACATCTCGATCGCGCTGGACGCGGTCGGGGGCGAGTTCAACGCGTTCACCGCGAAGGAGTACACCTGCTTCCACGCGCGGGTGCTCTCCGACGACCTGCCACTGGCGATCGACGTGCTCGGTGACATGGTCACCGGCTCGCGGATCGACGCCCACGACGTCGAGGCCGAGCGCTACGTGATCCTCGACGAGATCGCGATGCACGACGACGACCCCGACGACGTCGTCCAGAACCTCCTCGCCGAGCTCGCCTGGGGCGCCGGCACGCCGCTGGGCCGCCCCATCGCCGGCACCGAGCAGTCGATCGAGGCGATGACCCCGGCCCAGATCCGGCGTTTCTACCGGCGGCACTACGTGCCCGCCAACACGGTCATCTCCATCGCCGGCGCCGTCGACCACGCCGCCGCGGTCAAGGCCGTGCGCAAGGCGTTCGCCCGCCACGGCTGGCTCGACGGCGCGGCCGCGCCGGTCGCCCCGCGGCCGTCGAGCGCGCGGCGCCGGCCGAAGGTCACCGCGGGCAGCGCCGAGGTGAGCCGGCCGTTCGAGCAGGTCAACCTCGTCATCGGCCGTGAGGGCGTCACCCGCGACGACGACCGCCGGTTCGCGCTGGGCGTGCTCAACACCGCTCTCGGCGGCGGCACGTCGAGCCGCCTGTTCCAGGAGGTCCGCGAGGTGCGCGGCCTGGCCTACTCGGTCTACTCCTTCGCCAGCCAGTACGCCGACTCCGGCATCGTCGGCGTGGCTGTGGGCTGCCTGCCCGACCGCACCGACGAGGTGCTCGCCGTGGTCCGGGAGCAGCTCGACGCCATCGCGGCGGAGGGGATCACCGGTGAGGAGCTCGCCCGCGGCAAGGGCCAGCTCGTCGGCGGCATGATCCTCGGGCTCGAGGACTCCGGCTCGCGGATGATGCGCCTGGGCAAGAACGAGCTCGTCCACGGCGAGGTGCTCGGCATCGACGAGGTCATCGACCGGATCGAGGCGGTCACCCTCGACGAGGTCCGCGAGGTCGCAGCCGAGGTCTTCGGGCGACCCGAGCTGCTGGCGCTCGTCGGACCCTGAGGGGTTACCTGCAGGTTTTCTGGGCACCGTGTCAAAGGAATTCTGTCGACACAGGAGAACTGAATGACTGCCGTGCACCAGTCCGACCCCGAGACCCCACCCGAGGAGCGGACCCCTCCCACCGGCAGCCGCCTCATCGCCGCGCCGCGGGTGTTCGTCCCGGCTGCCAGCCTGCTCGTCCTGTTCGTCGCGGTCACCGCCATCGCGCCGGGCAAGACGGGGGAGGTCCTCGGTGACCTCAACAGCACCGTCGTCCAGGACCTCGGGTGGTGGTACATCGCCCTCGTCACCGGCTTCGTGTTCTTCTCGATCTGGCTCGCGACGTCCCACATGGGCAACATCGTCCTGGGCAAGGACGACGAGGAGCCCGAGTTCGGGCTCGGTTCCTGGTTCGCGATGCTCTTCGCGGCCGGCATGGGCATCGGCCTCGTCTTCTGGGGCGTCGCCGAGCCGCTCAACCACTACGTCGCCCCGCCGCCGGGTGCCGCCGCAGCCACCGACGCGCAAGCGGCGCGCACCGCCATGGACACCACCTTCCTGCACTGGGGCCTGCACGCCTGGGCGATCTACGTCGTCGTCGGCCTGGCGATCGCCTACTCGGTGCACCGCCGCGGCAACCCGATCTCCATCCGCTGGGCGCTCCAGCCGCTCCTCGGTGACCGGATCCGTGGTTTCTGGGGTGACGTCATCGACGTCATCGCCGTCCTGGGCACCCTCTTCGGCGTCGCGACCTCGCTCGGCCTCGGCGTCAGCCAGATCGGCGCCGGCCTCGGCTACCTCGAGGTGATCGACGAGCCGACGACGTGGCTGCTGATCGCCCTCGTCATCGGCATCACCGCCATCGCCCTGACCTCCGTCGTCACCGGCGTCGACAAGGGCATCAAGTGGCTGTCGAACATCAACATGGTCGTCGCCGTCGCGCTCGTCTGCTTCGTCCTCGTCGCCGGTCCCACGGTGTTCATCCTCAGCGACTTCGTCACCCAGATCGGGTCGTACATCCAGAACTTCTTCCAGATGTCGTTCAACGCCCGCCCGTTCCAGGACGACGGCAAGGAGTGGCTCGGCGGCTGGACGACCTTCTACTGGGGCTGGTGGATGAGCTGGGCGCCCTTCGTCGGCGTCTTCATCGCCCGCATCTCGCGGGGGCGCACCGTGCGTGAGTTCATCGTCGGCGTGCTGCTCGTGCCCACCCTGGTCACCTTCCTGTGGTTCTCCGCGCTGGGCGGCACCGCCCTCTACGAGGAGCTCTTCGGCGACGGTGGCGTGGTCGGTGCCGACGGCGGCGTCGACACCAACACCGCGCTCTTCCAGATGCTCGACCTGCTGCCCGCCGCCGGCCTGGTCAGCGGCGTGGCGATCTTCCTCATCGTGGTCTTCTTCGTCACCAGCTCGGACTCGGGCTCCTTCGTGGTCGACATGCTCTCCTCGGGCGGCGACCAGAACCCGCCGGTGTGGAGCCGGGCGTTCTGGGCCCTCATGGAGGGCGCCGTCGCCGCTGTGCTGCTCTACGTCGGTCTCGAGGCGCAGAAGACCGACCCGGACGTGAATCCGCTCGGCGCGCTGCAGACGATGGCGATCCTGCTGGCGCTGCCGTTCAGCATCGTGATGCTGGGCCTGGCCATCGCCACGGCCAAGTCGCTGCTGGCCGAGAACCGGCTGCGGGTGCGTCGCCAGCGGCAGTGGCTCGCCGAGCAGGTGGCGGCCGAGATCGCTGCGTCGGACGAGTCGACGGCGCCGGCCGGCTCGTCCGGCGGCGCGTCGCTGCGCAAGGCCCCGGCCGGCGAGGCCGGTGACGGTCCGCCGGCACCGCCCGCAGGCTGACGCCACACGCCAACGCGCCCCGGCACCTCCACGAGGTGTCGGGGCGCGGTGCGTCTTTCAGCGGCGGCCGATGATGCCGATGACCGGCGGGGTCTTCGAGTCGACGATGTAGACGCGGAAGCCGCCGTCGCGCAGCTGCGCGGAGGCCTTGGCGAGGATGTCCGGCACCTGCTCGGGGCGGGTGGTGTCGAAGAACAGGTTGACCGAGCCGCCCGGCATCAGCCGCTCGTGCAGCAGCGCGATCTCCTCGGACGCGTCACGGACCCAGAACAGGTTGACGTCGAACGCGAACACCTTGGTGAGCCGCTTGACCGGGACCCGCAGCGTGGCCAGGTCGATCTGGCGGACCGTCAGCCGGCCGGCCTCGATGTGGGCCGCGCAGCGCTGCTTCGTGCGGTCGACGCCCGCCTCGGAGCGGTCGATCGCGAACATCTTGCCCTTGCCCTCGAGACGGCTGCAGATGAGGTCGGCGGCTGCGCCGTTGCCGCAGCCGATCTCCAGCACGTGGTCGTTGGGCTGGACGTCCATGAAGTCCACCGCCCAGCGGATCCGGGCCGGGATCTTGGTCACCATGGGGTCCAGCCTGCCAGAACGCCTGCGCGGACGACGCACTACCTTGGTCCCGTGAGCAGTCGTGTCGCGGAGAACACAGCCCCCACGGACGCATCGGCGCCGACGTCGACGGACGCCACGAGGCTCCGGGTCGGCGTCCTCGGCGCCCGCGGGAAGGTCGGCGCGGAGGTGGTCAAGGCCGTCGAGTCGGCCGACGACCTCGAGCTCAGCGCCGGCGTCGACCAGGGTGACGACGTCTCCTCGCTCGTCGACAGCGGCACGCAGGTCGTCGTCGACTTCACCCACCCCGACGTGGTGATGGACAACCTCCGCTTCTGCATCGAGAACGGCATCCACGCCGTCGTCGGCACCACCGGCTTCGACGAGGAGCGGCTCGAGGCGCTGCGCGGCTGGCTCGCCGACAGCCCCGGCACCGGCGTGCTCATCGCCCCGAACTTCTCCATCGGCGCGATCCTGATGATGCGCTTCGCCTCGATCGCCGCCCCGTTCTTCGAGTCCGTCGAGGTCGTCGAGCTGCACCACCCGACCAAGGCCGACGCGCCGAGCGGCACCGCCCGTCGTACCGCCGAGATGATCGCCGCGGCCCGGCGCGACGCCGACTGCCCGCCGGTCCCGGACGCGACCAGCACCGGCCTCGAGGGCGCCCGGGGCGCGGACGTCGACGGCATCCCCGTCCACAGCGTCCGCCTGCGCGGCCTCGTGGCCCACCAGGAGGTCCTGCTCGGTGGCCTGGGGGAGACCCTCACCATCCGCCACGACTCCATCGACCGGGTCTCCTTCACCCCCGGCGTCCTCACCGGCGTGCGCCGCATCGCGGACTTCCCCGGCCTCACCGTCGGCCTGGAGCATTTCCTGCCCCTGGGCTGAGCTGGATGGCGCGAGCGCGTCGCTCGTGCCTCGCGCCGCGCTGCCGCGCCGCGGTTGCCTCCGGTGGATGGTGACGTCCGCCTGGCGGCAAGACGGGCGGCACGCGCNGTCCCGCCTCCCTCCGCCTCCGGTCGCTCGTTCCTCGCTCCCTGCGGCTCCGGGCCGGCGGGACCGCGCGGTCAGCCGCCTCGGCACCTGGATGGCGCGAGCGCGTCGCTCGTGCCTCGCGCCGCGCTGCCGCGCCGGGGTTGCCTCCGGTGGATGGTGACGTCCGCCTGGCGGCAAGACGGGCGGCACGCGCAGTCCCGCCTCCCTCCGCCTCCGGTCGCTCGTTCCTCGCTCCCTGCGGCTCCGGGCCGGCGGGACCGCGCGGTCAGCCGCCTCGGCACCTGGATGGCGCGAGCGCGTCGCTCGTGCCTCGCGCCGCGCTGCCGCGTTACAGGAGCCGCAGCAGGGCGGCGACGGCCGCGGAGCCGAAGACGACCACCAGGAAGGGGGCGCGGGCCAGGAGCAGCAGGACCGCGACGCCCAGGGCGGCGGCACGGGCGTCCAGGGCCAGCGCCCGGCCCTCGGGGGCGGCGAGGACCTGCACGGTGACCAGCGCGGCGAGCAGGGCGGCCGGGATCAGGTCGGCGATCCGCGCGACCACCGGCCTCTCCAGCACCCGCGGGGGGACGGAGAGCCCGGCCAGCTTGAGCAGGTAGCAGCCGATGCCGGCAGCGAGGACGGCCCACCAGGTCATCGCGCCAGCGCTCCCACCAGGACGGCCACGCCGGCGGCGACGAGCACGGGCACGCCGGCAGGCGTGAGCGTGACCGCACCGGCGGCCACCAGCGCCGCGAGCAGCGCCGTGACCCGCGCCAGCGGGGTCGACAGCCTCGGCCACAGCAGGGCGAGGAAGGCGGCGCCGACCGCGGCGTCGAGGCCGAGGTCGCGGGGATCGCCGATCTGCTCGCCGGCGACCGCGCCGACCAGCGTGGTGAGGTTCCACAGCACGAAGATGGTCAGCCCGGTCGTCCAGAAGCCGGTGCGCGCCTGCTCGCGGTCGGGGCGGTTGACGGCCATCGCCGTGGACTCGTCGATGAGCACGTGCGCGGCGGCGACCCGGCGCCAGCCGCGGTAGCCGAGCAGGGGCGCCATCCGCAGGCCGTAGAGCGTGTTGCGGGTCCCCAGCAGCAGCGCGGTCAGCGCACCCGAGACCGCCGAGCCCCCGGCGCCCAGCACGCCCGCCAGAGCAAACTGCGAGGCGCCGGTGAACATCAGCAGCGACAGGACGCAGGTCTGCGCGACGTCGAGGCCGGACGCGACCCCGACGGCGCCGAAGCTGAGACCGTAGGTGCCGGTCGCGATGGCCACCCCCAGGCTGTCGCGTACGACGGCGCGCTGGTCGTGCTGCGTCGTCATCGCCTACGACAGCGCGGTGTGGAGCCGGACCTGCTTGACCGCCGAGCCCGCGTCGTCGGCGAGCTCCCGGCTGGCGCCGTCGGGGGCCCAGCCGGCGCTGGTCAGGAACGCGCGGAACGTGTCGTCGCCGGCGTCGACCCAGCACACCGCGCGGGTGAACCGGTCGGCGACGAGGGTGTCCACGCAGGCCTGGAGCAGGCGGGAGCCGTGCCCGCCGCGGGTCTCGGCGGGATCGACGGTGAACTCGCCGATCTCGCCGTCGGCGGCGGGGTCCGCGTCGGGATCGGCGTTGGGGCCGGTCAGCGCGAAGCCGACCACCCGGTCGTGGGCGAGCGCGACGAGCGCGCGGCGCCGGGCCTCGGGGGGACGGGACAGCGTGCCGCGCCAGGCCTCGGCGAGGTCGTCGACCCCGAGGCCCTGGTCGGTGAGCTGTGCGGCCAGCCGGCCGTCGTACCGCTCCTGCCAGGCGCGCAGCTGCACGCCGGCGATGCCGGCCGCGTCGGCCGGCCACCCGACCCGGACGGAGACGTCAGCGGCGACCACGGCTCGATACTGCCATCGGAAGATCCGACGCCCGGCACCGGCTCCGCCCTTGCCGCGGACACTAGGGTCGGGTCCATGGAGATTCGCAACCTCGGTGCGAGCGGCCTGAGGATCTCGGCCATCGCCTACGGCAACTGGCTCACCCACGGCTCCCAGGTCGAGGAGGACGCCGCGCTGGCGTGCGTCCGCCAGGCCCTCGAGGAGGGCATCACCACCTTCGACACCGCCGACGTCTACGCCAACACCGCGGCGGAGACCGTCCTCGGCAAGGCGCTGGCGGGGGAGCGGCGCGAGGGCCTGGAGATCTTCACGAAGGTCTTCTGGCCGACCGGTCCCGGCAAGCACAACGACCACGGGCTGTCGCGCAAGCACATCATGGAGTCGATCGACGGCTCGCTGCGCCGGCTCGGCACCGACTACGTGGACCTCTACCAGGCGCACCGCTTCGACCACGAGACGCCGCTGGAGGAGACGATGCTCGCCTTCGCCGACGTCGTCCGGGCCGGCAAGGCGCTCTACATCGGCGTCTCGGAGTGGCGCGCGGAGGAGATCCGCGCCGCTGCCGAGCTCGCCCGCGAGCTGCGGGTGCCGCTGGTCTCCAACCAGCCGCAGTACTCCATGCTCTGGCGAGTCATCGAGTCCGAGGTCGTCCCGACCTCGAAGGAGCTCGGCATCGGCCAGGTCGTCTGGTCCCCGATCGCGCAGGGCGTGCTCACCGGCAAGTACCTCCCCGGCCAGCCGCCGCCGGCCGGCTCGCGGGCCACCGACGACAAGGGCGGCGCCGACATGGTCGCCCGCTGGCTGCAGGACGACGTCCTCGAGCGGGTCCAGCAGCTCCGGCCGATCGCCGAGTCGGTGGACCTCAGCCTGGCGCAGCTCGCGGTCGCCTGGGTGCTGCAGAACGGCAACGTCTCGGCCGCGATCATCGGCGCCAGCCGCCCCGAGCAGGTCACCGAGAACGTCAAGGCCGCGGGCGTGAAGCTCGACGCCGAGACGATGGCGGCGATCGACCGGGTCCTCGACGGCGTGGTCACCACCGACCCGGCGAAGACCGTGTCGCCGCGGCGCTCGGAGATGTTCGGCTGACCCGGTTCGGTCAGGCCAGGGTGAACCGGTAGCGGCTGGTGGGCACGAGGTCGAGCCCGTCCGCCGCACCGAACCGCGCACAGCTCTCCATGAGCGTGGTGAAGCGGCGTTGCAGCTCGGCGTCGTCCCCGCCGCTGCCGTGGAACGCGTGCGGGTCCGCCATCGCCGCCATGGGGAAGAGCTCCTCGACGATGCCGGCGACGTCCTGCCCGCCGGGCGTGAGGGCCGCCAGGACCGGGTTCTGCACGTAGCCGAAGGTGCCCTGGGTGTCGATGGCGACCTGGGTGTGCCGGCCGAGCCAGTCGGCGCGCCAGTCCTCGGGCGACATCTCCGCCGGCCGGCGCAGGAAGGCGATGTTGGCCAGGGCGTCGGCGCGTTCGCCGTCCGGGACGGACGGCGGCACCAGCGGCTCGCGCTCCTCGACGAGCCACGCGTCGGCCGACGCGTCCACCTGCCGTACGACGGCCAGCAGGTCGGCCAGCAGGTCGGCAGCGTCGACGTCGGTCCACAGTGCCAGCACCGCCGTGATCGGCGTGCCGGGCCCGAGCCGCATCGCCGGGCGGACCGCCTCGTCGTCGACGTTGACCTGCAGCCGGGTCGCCCCGGCCGAGGCCAGGTCGGTGTGCAGCGCGGGGTCGAGCAGGCGCGGTCCGACGGCGGGGTCGTGCAGGGCGGCGATCATCTTCACGCCGCGCAACCTACGCCCTCACGGGCGCGGGGCGAGGGACCTCAGCGGTCGTAGTCCTCGGGCAGCGCCTGGCCGATCTTGATTCGTGCCTTCGGCAGCCGCATGAACTTCATCTGCATCGAGCGCGTGATCGCGTAGTAGGTCGTGCCCTTCAGCGACTCCTCGGGGAAGCGCTTGCGGAGCTCGCGGCGGATCCGGAAGCGCAGCACGAACATGTCCGTGACCACGAAGAGCACGGTGGCGAGCAGGATCAGGCTGCTGGCCTGCACGAGCGCGGTGTTGCCGGTGTAGCCGAGGATCAGGCCGATGATCATCAGCGGGATGACCATCTCCACGATGGAGAAGCGGCGGTCGACGTAGTCGCGGATGAACCGGCGCACCGGCCCCTTGTCCCGGGGCAGGAAGTAACGCTCGTCGCCGCTCTTCATGCCCTGGCGGATCTTGCGGCTCTCCTCGGCGCGGAACTCGCGCTGCCGTCGGGCCAGCTCCTTCTTGTCGCGCGGCGCCCGGGCCCGGGCACGCGCGGCGGCCTCGGCCTCCTTGCGGGTCGGCGTCGGGCGACCCTTGCCGCCGGGCTTGGCGGGCGCCTGGGGCGTCTCGGGAACCGCTGCGGACTTGGTGCGCTTGAACACGCTCAGGCCTTCCTGACCACGCTGGACTTGAGTTGCATCGGCCCGAAGCCGTCGACCTTGCAGTCGATGTCGTGGTCACCCACACCGTCGACGAGGCGGATGCTGCGGACCTTCGTGCCGGACTTGATCGGCTTGGGGGCGCCCTTGACCGGCAGGTCCTTGACGACGATGACGTCGTCGCCGTCGGCGAGCGGGTTCCCGTTGGCGTCACGGACGACGCCGGCGGCGGCTTGCTCCTCGGCGGCTGCCGCGGCCTCGGCGGGCGACCACTCGTGGCCGCACTCCGGGCAGACCATCAGCTCGCCCATCTCGTAGGTGTACTCGCCCGAGCACTCCGGGCAGGCAGGCAGGCCGTCAGTCACGGTGGGTCTTCCCGGGCAGGTCCAGCATCCGCTGGAGGGCGGTCAGGGCGTCGGCCTCGGTCTGCGGGTCGACCTCGATCTGGTTGACGAGGTTGCCCTCGGCGAGGTTCTCCAGCGCCCACACCAGGTGGGGGAGGTCGATCCGGTTCATCGTCGAGCAGTAGCAGACGTTCCGGTCGAGGAACATGATGTTCTTGTCCGGGTGGGCGTTCTTGAGGCGCTGCACGAGGTTGAGCTCGGTGCCGATCGCCCAGCTCGAGCCGGCCGGGGCCGCCTCGATCGTCTTGATGATGAACTCGGTGGAGCCGACCAGGTCGGCCTTCACGACGACCTCGTGCTGGCACTCGGGGTGGACCAGGACGTTGAGGTCCGGCACCTTGGCGCGCAGCTCGTCGATGACGTCGGCGGAGAAGCGGCCGTGCACGGAGCAGTGGCCCTTCCAGAGGATGATCTTCGCCGCTGCGAGCTCCTCGGGCGTGAGGCCGCCGTCGGGCTTGTGCGGGTTCCACACGACGCAGTCGTCGAGGGAGTAGCCCAGCTTGAGGACGGCGGTGTTGCGACCGAGGTGCTGGTCGGGCAGGAACAGGACCTTGGTGTCCTCGCCCTTCTGCTGGAACGCCCAGTCGAGGGCGACCTCGGCGTTGGACGAGGTGCACACCACGCCACCGTTGCGGCCGCAGAACGCCTTGATCGCGGCGCTGGAATTCATGTAGGTCACCGGGACGACCGAGTCCTGCACTCCGGCCGCTGCGAGCGCGTCCCACGCCTTCTCGACCTGCGCGATGCGCGCCATGTCGGCCATCGAGCAGCCCGCCGCGAGGTCGGGCAGGACGACCTTCTGCTGGGCGCTGGTCAGGATGTCGGCCGACTCCGCCATGAAGTGCACGCCGCAGAAGACGATGAACTCGGCGTCGGGCCGGGCCGCGGCGTCGCGGGCGAGCTTGAAGGAGTCGCCGGTGACGTCGGCGAACTGGATGACCTCGTCGCGCTGGTAGTGGTGCCCGAGAACGAAGAGGCGGTCACCGAGCGCCTCCTTCGCGGCACGGGCGCGGGCGACCAGGTCCGGGTCGGAGGCCGGCGGCAGGTCCCCGGGGCACTCGACACCCCGCTCCGAGAGCGGGTCGGAGCCGCGGCCGAGCGGCAGCAGCGGGAGGTCCACGGTGGTCATGCGTCCATCCTAGTTTGGGCGCGCTGCTGCCCCGTGATCGCGGTCCGCTGCCCGATCAGCGAGGTCTCCGCCATGATGGCCGCATGCGCGTCCTCGTGGCCCCGGACAAGTTCGCGGGCACCCTCACCGCCGTCGAGGCCGCGGAGGCCATCGCGGCGGGCTGGCGGCGCCAGGCTCCCGACGACGAGGTGCTGCTCGCGCCGATGTCGGACGGCGGGCCGGGCTTCGTCGACGTCCTCCACGCCAGCCTCGGCGGCGACCTGCTCGCCGTCATCGCCCAGTCCGCGCAGGGCCACGACGTGCCGACCACCATCTTGCTGGTCGGCGAGACGGCGTACGTCGAGAGCGCCCAGGCCTGCGGCCTCCACCTGACGAAGGGGGAGGGCGGGGAGTTCCACACCACGGTCGGGGTGGGGCAGATGGTCCTCGAGGCGATCAACGCCGGCGCGACGAAGGTCGTGGTCGGTCTCGGCGGGTCCGGGACGAACGACGGGGGAGCCGGCCTGCTGGCCGCGCTCGGTGCCGACGCCGACGTCTCCCTCGACGTGGGCGGGATCTTCCTCGACGGGGTGAGCCGGGTCGACCTCAGCATCCCCCGTGCGTACGTCGACGGTGTCGAGCTCGTCGCGGCCACCGACGTCGACAACCCGCTCACCGGCCTGTTCGGAGCGAGCAAGACCTTCGGCCCCCAGAAGGGCCTCGACGAGGAGTCGCAGGTCCTGCTCGACGGCTTCCTCGAGCAGTGGGCCGCCGCGACCGACCGGCGCCTCGCCCTCGAGGCCGGCGCGGGCGCCGCCGGGGGCCTCGGGTTCGCCCTGTTGCTCCTCGGCGCCCAGCGGGTCTCCGGGATCGAGCTGGTCGCCGAGGCCGTCGGCCTGGCCGAGCGCGCCCGCGAGGTGGACCTGGTGATCACCGGCGAGGGTGCCTTCGACTTCAGCAGCCGCGCCGGCAAGGTCCCGGCCGGCGTCGCCGCGGTGGCCTCCGCCGCCCTGCGCCCCTGCGTGGCCCTCGCCGGGCAGGTGCTGGTCGGCTCGCGCGAGATGCGCGCGCTCGGCATGGACGCGGCCTACTCCCTCGTCGACGCCGTGGGGGAGGAGCGCGCCTTCCGTGACCCCGAGGGTGCGCTCGCCGAGCTCGCCGCCCGGGTGGCGCGGACCTGGTCAGCCTGAAGGCCTTGACGTCGTCGGTGGTCGGCGGCCGCGCGTAGCCGACCGGCCCCCGGCGTCAAGGACGTCGCTGCGCTCCGCCGCTGCGCGGCGCCTCCGGCGTCCCTGACCCCGGGTCCCGGTCGGTCGGCTGTCGGCGCGGAGCCGGCACGGGCTCCGCCCGCGCCGCCGCAGGCGGCCGCCGCCGCGTCGTTTGGGTAGGAACTGCAGGCGACACGCCGTTCGCGGCTGCAGTTCGTGTTCAATCGTGAGCAAGTCCCGAGCAGTCCTGTCCTCGAACGAGAACCTGTTCTAGATTGACCGCGTGACCGACACGAGGCAGCGCTTCGACGCGCTCCGGCAGGCAGACCAGGCCGACGTCGCGGAGCTCGAGGCCCTGTGGGCCGGGCTCGCGACCGTGACCGTCGAGGAGGTGCTCGGCTCGTGGCGCGGGGGCGACTTCGCGACCGGCCACGTCGCCAGCCGGGTGCTGCAGAAGGTCCGGTGGCACGGCAAGCGCTTCGACGGCCCGCTGGCGGCGGTACCCCTGGTCTGCCGCGGCGAGGACGGCGAGCTCTACTCCAACACCGAGGCCGCCGGCGGCGGCGAGGCGTCGCTGTGGGAGGTCGCCTTCCGTGGCGAGGTCACCGCCAGCATGGTCTACGACCGGCTCCCCGTCGTCGACCACTTCAAGAAGGTCGACGACGACACCCTCATGGGCGTCATGAACGGCAAGCTCGAGGCCGCCTTCGGCGTGACGGACCCCTACTACTTCTGGCTGGAGCGTGAGCGATGAGGACGACGGTGTTCGTGGTGGAGGAGCCGGGCGGCGACTTCGTGCAGACCGAGGTCGAGCTGGACGACCCCCGGGAGGACGAGGTCCTCGTCCGGGTCGTGGCCACCGGCCTGTGCCACACCGACCTGACCGTGCCGACGATGCTGCCCCCGGAGATGCTGCCGACCGTCGTCGGCCACGAGGGCACCGGCGTGGTGGAGCGGGTCGGGGCGGCGGTGAGCGGCATCGAGGTCGGCGACCACGTGGTGATGAGCTTCCGCTCCTGCCGGTCCTGCGGGCCCTGCACGGCCGGCGATGTCGGCTACTGCGAGCAGTCGCTGCTCCTCAACTACATGGGCATGCGCGCCGACGGCTCGACCACGATGAGCCGCACCGGCGCCGACGGCCAGCAGCAGACCGTGTTCGGCAGCTTCTTCGGCCAGTCCAGCTTCGCCCGGCACGCGATCGCGTACGCCGACAACTGCGTCGTCGTCGACAAGTCCCTCGACCTCACCCGGCTCGCCCCCTTCGCCTGCGGCTACCAGACCGGCGCCGGGACGGTGCTCAACGTGCTCGACCCGGCCCCCGACGAGCCGCTGGTCGTGTTCGGCGCCGGGGCCGTCGGCCTGGCTGCCGTCGCTGCGGCGCGGGGGCGCGGCGTGGAGACCGTCGTGGTCGTCGACCCGGCTGCGCCGCGCCGCGCCGTCGCCGAGGGGTACGGCGCCACCGCGCTCGACCCGACCGAGCCGGGTGCCGCGCCGGTGGAGGAGCGGGTCAGGGAGGCCACGGGCGGGGGAGCGGCGTACGCCATCGACACCACGGCGCTGCCGGCGGTCGTGCTCCAGGCCCAGCACGCCCTGCGCTCGCGCGGCCTGCTCGTCGCGCTGGGGCTCGGTGCGGCGGAGTACACCATCGACGCCATCGACCTGCTGCAGTCCGGCAAGGTCGTCCGTTCCTCGATCGAGGGCGAGGCGGACCCGCTGGTCACCATCCCCGAGCTGATCGCGCTGCGGGAGGCCGGGAAGCTCGACGTCGACCACCTCGTGGCGACGTACCCGTTCGAGAAGATCGCGGACGCGGTGGCCGACTCGAAGGCGGGCGCGGTGGTCAAGCCCGTTCTCGTCTGGGGGGAATAACCACCTTTGTGCGACCATTGGGGTAGTCGAGACAACGGGATCGACCCCCAGAACTGACACACCCTGGAGTGAGCATGAGCGACAGCTGCTGCGGAGGCGGCCACAGCCACGAGGCCCCCGGCGCGACCACGACGGTCGCCACGCCGGTCGACTTCGAGCGCCGCGAGGACCAGATCAACCTGAGCCCGGTGGCGGCCGCGAAGGTCAAGAGCCTGCTCGAGCAGGAGGGCCGCGACGACCTGTCCCTGCGCATCTCGGTCCAGCCGGGCGGCTGCTCGGGCCTGCGCTACCAGCTGTTCTTCGACGAGCGCAGCCTCGACGGCGACGTCGTGACCGACTTCGACGGCGTGGCCGTCGTCGTCGACCGGATGAGCGTCCCCTACCTCAACGGCGCCGTCATCGACTTCGTCGACACGATCGAGAAGCAGGGCTTCACGATCGACAACCCCAACGCGACGGGTTCCTGCGCCTGCGGCGACAGCTTCCACTGAGCTGCTGAGTCGCACCTGAAGCAGGACCACGAGAGGCCCCCACCGCACGGTGGGGGCCTCTCGTGTCTCTCCTGCTGCTCGGCCTGCTGCCCGGACTGCTGCTGCGGCCGCTCCCGGGACGCGTCCGGCTGCTGCCCGGGTCAGTCGAGGTGCAGGTGCAGCGCGTTCGCCAGGCGCTGCGCGGCCTCGGAGATCTGGATCTCCCGCTTGCCGCTCTCCCGGGGCTGCTCGTCGAAGTGCAGGCTGGGCGCGGGGCGGGTGGCGCGGACCGCGGCCTGCTCGAGGCGGCGGCTCACGGCCTCGCAGTCAGCGCGCATCTCGGTAGGGGTGGCGATCTCGTCGTACGGCGTCATGTGATCGACGCTAGGCGTTACCGGGGGGTAGACCCAGCAGTGCGCGGCTACGGCTCGGTTAATGTTCCGTGTCGTGACTTCACCCACGGGCTCCCTCCTCATCGCCGGCTCGATCGCGACCGACCACCTCATGACGTTCGGCGGCAAGTTCGCCGACTCCCTGGTCGTCGACCAGCTGGACAAGCTCTCGGTGTCGTTCCTCGTGAACGACCTCGAGATCCGGCGGGGAGGGGTCGCGCCGAACATGTGCTTCGGCCTGGCCCGGCTCGGCCTGCGTCCGGTGCTCGTCGGCGCCGCCGGCGAGGACTTCACCGACTACCGCTCGTGGCTCGAGCGCCATGGCGTCGACTGCGACTCGGTGCACATCTCCGAGAGCCGGCACACCGCCCGCTTCGTGTGCACCACCGACTCCACGATGGCCCAGTTCGCCTCCTTCTACCCCGGCGCGATGAGCGAGGCCAGCCTCATCGAGCTCGCCCCGATCGTGGAGCGCGTCGGCACGCCGGCGTACGTCCTCATCGGCGCCGACGACCCGGCCGCGATGAAGCGGCACACCGAGGAGTGCCGCCAGCGCGGCTACCCGTTCATCGCCGACTGCTCCCAGCAGCTCGCCTTCGCCGAGGGCGACCTGATCCGCGACCTGATCGACGGCGCCGCGATCCTGTTCTCCAACGAGTACGAGTCGCACGTCATCGAGAAGAAGACCGGCTGGAGCGCCCAGGAGGTGCTGGACCGGGTCGGCTTCCAGGTCACCACCCTCGGCAAGGACGGCGTCCGGGTGACGTCGAAGGACGGCACGTCGTTCGAGGTGGCGGCCGCCACCGGCGTCGAGGCGGTCGAGCCGACCGGTGTCGGCGACGCCTTCCGTGCCGGCTTCCTCGCCGCCCTGTCATGGGGCACCTCCCTCGAGCGCGCGGCCCAGGTCGGCTGCGTCCTCGCGGCCTACGTCGTGGAGACGGTCGGCACGCAGGAGTACGACTTCACCACCGAGCAGTTCGTCGAGCGGGTCCGCGTCTCGTACGGCGACGAGGCCGCCGTCGAGGTGCAGAAGCACCTCAGCTGAGGCGCTTGACCACGTAGCGGGGAGCGCCGTCGTCGGCGGCCTCCTCGCCGACGTACTCCTGCCCGCGCATGCGGCACCACGCCGGCACGTCGTAGCGGGCGGCCGGGTCGCGGGCGACGACCGCGAGCAGGCCGCCCACCGGCACGCCGGGGAGCGCCTTCGCGAGCTCGATGATCGGGCGCGGGCAGGGCAGGTCGCGGCAGTCGAGCTCGACGTCGGCGCTCACAGGCCGGCCCCCGCCCGGATCTCCCCGACGACGCGGGCGAGCGCCGCACAGAAGCCGTCGACCTCCTCGTCGGTGGTGTCGCGGGACAGGGAGACCCGCACGTTGCCGTGGGTGAGCGCCCCCATCGCCGCCAGCACGTGGCTCGGCTCCAGCGTGGAGGCGGTGCAGGCGGAGCCGCTCGCGACGCCGTACCCCTCGCGCGCCAGGGCCGCGACGATCTCGTCGCCGCCGGCGTAGAGGACCGAGAACGTCACCAGGTGGGGGAGCCGCTGCACGGGGTGGCCGACGACCTCCACGTCCGGCAGCGCGGCCGCCGCGCTCCGCACCCGCTCCACCTGCGCGAACTGCCGGGCGGCGACCTCCTCGCGCTCGCAGAGCACCGCCTGGAGGGCGGCAGCCGCCGCGAGCGCCGCGGGGACGTCGGGGAAGCCGCCCACCTGGTCCAGCCCGTCGTCGCCGGGGAACGGGTTGGTCCACCGGGTGCCGCGACGCACCACGAGGACCCCGACGCCGGCCGGGCCGCCCCACTTGTGCGCCGACGCCGTCAGTGCGTCCCAGCGCCGCGGCAGGTCGACGTGGCCGACCGCGGCGGCGGCGTCCACCAGCAGCGGTACGCCGGCCGGCAGGTCCAGCGCGTCCACCGGCTGCAGCGTCCCGACCTCCTGGTTGGCCGCCTGGAGGGCGACGGCGCCCACGCCGGCGGCTCGCGCGGCTGCGGCGAGCGCGTCGACGTCGACCACCCCGTCGGCGTCGACCGGGATGCTGGCGTGGGCGGGGGAGTCCCGCCACTGCACCACGTGCAGCACGGAGGAGTGCTCGACCGCTCCGTGGACGATCCCGTCCCGACCCGTGGCCGTGGTGAGGCCCAGCAGGCCCCGGTGGACGCCCTCGGTGCCAGAGGAGGTGAAGCCGACCTCGTCGGGGCGCACGCCCAGGCACTCGGCCACCACCGCACGGGCGTTGTCGAGGAGCAGGCGGGCGTCGCGGCCGGGGCCGTGGAGGCGCCGCGGGTCGGCGTACCCCCGCTCGAGGGCGGCCAGCAAGGTGTCGCGGGCGGCGGGGTGCAGGCGCGCCGACGACGCGCTGTCGAGGTAGACCTCGGTTGTCCGGCTCACAACCTGACCATAGAACCACGCTCACCAAGCGGGCCGCCGGTCCGAAAGGACCTACCCGGCGACCATGCCGGGGCGGTCCTCCGCTAGTGTTCGCAGTGTTCTGACCCTCGAGAGGAAGGCTCGTTCGTGGGCTGGTGGCACCCCGAGCGTTCACGGGCGCAGCGACGACTCCGTCGTGCGATCCCGTTCGCCGGATTCGTCGTTCTTGCAGCTGCGCTGAGCGGCTGCTCCACCGACTCCCAGTGGGAGCGGTTCGGCATGCCGGAGATCAAGTCGGAGCAGGGTGAGCACATCCTCCAGCTCTGGCAGGGCGCCTGGGTGGCGGCCCTGATCACGGGTGTGGTCACGTGGGCCCTGATCATCGGCGTCCCGATCTGGTTCCGTCGTCGCAGCGACGACGAGGTCCCGGTGCAGACCCGCTACAACCTGCCGATCGAGATCTTCTACACGGTCTTCCCGGTCATCATGGTGATCGCGTTCTTCTCGCACACCGTGCGGGTGCAGAACCTCGCCCTGGAGCTGGACGAGAACCCCGACGTCATCGTCGAGGTCGTCGGCCAGAAGTGGCAGTGGACGTTCAACTACCCCGAGACCGAGGCGGCCGACGGCAAGAACGTCTTCGTCTCCGGCACGGGTGACAACATCCCGACGCTGGTCATCCCGGTCGACAAGACCATCGAGTTCCAGCTCTACAGCCCCGACGTCATCCACAACTTCGGCATCCCGGCCTTCGCGATGCGCATGGACGTCGTCCCCGGCAACGACAACGCCTACCAGGTCAAGCCGACCGAGACCGGCACCTACGCCGGCAAGTGCTACGAGCTCTGCGGTGCCTACCACTCGCGGATGCTCTTCACCGTCGAGGTCGTGACCGAGGCCGAGTACGAGGCGTACCTCGAGCAGCTGGCAGCCAACCCGGACAACGTCTCCGACGAGCCGGTCAAGGGTGGCCTCTACTCCGAGAACCTCATCAACCACGACGAGGAGGGCCACGAGTGACCGCGCTCGCCCGCAACGCGGACGTGCCCGAGCGCAAGACGCTCGGGAAGCAGCTCGTCCGGATCATGACGACGACCGATCACAAGCTGATCGGCAACCTGTACTTCTTCACCGCGATGTTCTGGTTCATGGCCGGCGGCATCATGGCGCTGCTCATCCGCTCCGAGCTCGCCTACCCGGGCAGCCAGCTCGTCAACGAGGAGCTGTACAACCAGCTCTTCACGATGCACGGCACGATCATGCTGCTGCTGTTCGCGACGCCGCTGTTCTTCGGCTTCGGCAACGCGATCATGCCGCTGCAGATCGGTGCGCCCGACGTCGCGTTCCCGCGCCTGAACATGTTCAGCTACTGGCTGTACCTGTTCGGCGGCCTCATCGCGGCCTCCGGCTTCCTCACCCGTGACGGCGCCGCCTCGTTCGGCTGGTTCGCCTACACGCCGCTCTCCGACTCGGTGAACAGCCCCGGCGTCGGTGGCGACCTGTGGATCATGGGTCTGTGGATGGCCGGTCTCGGTACCATCCTCGGTGCGGTCAACTTCATCACCACGATCATCTGCATGCGGGTCCCCGGCATGACGATGTTCCGGATGCCGATCTTCACCTGGACCGTGCTGATCACCGCGATCCTCGTCCTGATCGCGTTCCCGATCCTCGCCGGCGCGCTGCTCTCGCTCGAGGCCGACCGCCAGCTCGGGGCACACGTGTTCGACACCGCGACCGGTGGCGCCATCCTGTGGCAGCACCTGTTCTGGTTCTTCGGCCACCCCGAGGTCTACATCATCGCGCTGCCGTTCTTCGGCATCATCTCCGAGATCCTGCCGGTCTTCAGCCGCAAGCCGATCTTCGGCTACGTCGGCCTGGTCGGCGCGACCCTCGGCATCGCGATCCTCTCGGTGGCGGTGTGGGCGCACCACATGTTCGTGACGGGCGCGGTCAACCTCGCGTTCTTCTCCGGCATGACCTTCCTCATCGCCGTCCCGACAGGCGTGAAGTTCTTCAACTGGATCGGGACGATGTGGGGCGGATCAGTGCGCATGGACACCCCCATGCTCTGGTCGATCGGCTTCCTCACGACCTTCCTCTTCGGTGGCCTGACCGGCATCATCCTGGCCAGCCCGCCGCTCGACTTCCACGTCTCCGACTCCTACTTCGTGGTGGCGCACTTCCACTACACGGTGTTCGGCACGGTCGTGTTCGCGATGTTCGCCGGCTTCTACTTCTGGTGGCCCAAGTTCACCGGTCGGATGCTCGACGAGCGCCTCGGCAAGATCCACTTCTGGCTGCTGTTCATCGGCTTCCACACCACCTTCCTCATCCAGCACTGGCTGGGCGTCGAGGGCATGCCGCGCCGGTACGCCGACTACCTGCCGGGTGACGACTGGGAGTTCATGAACCAGGTCTCGACGATCGGTGCCTTCGTGCTCGCGTCCTCGATGCTGCCGTTCTTCTACAACGTCTATGTCTCCCGCAAGGGCCCGCTGGTCAACAGCGACGACCCGTGGGGCTGGGGCCGGTCGCTGGAGTGGGCCACGAGCTGCCCGCCGCCGCGCCACAACTTCCACACGATCCCGCGCATCCGCTCGGAGTCGCCCGCGTTCGACCTCCACCACCCGGAGATCGCCGCGATCGAGATGTACGACGACGAGCCGGCCGGCGAGCTGGACAAGAAGGGAGCTGACGCCTGATGAAGATCGAGGCATGGATCTTCGGCGTGACCACGGTCTTCCTGGTCCTGGTCAGCCCCGCCTACTGGTTCATCACCGACGCCGGTGACTCCGGCGCCGACTGGACCGGCACCTCCGCGCTCGTCATGACCACGCTGCTGTGCGCCATGGTGACCCTCTACCTCGGCTTCCACGCCGGGCGGATGGACGCGCGCCCCGAGGACCGCAAGGACGGCGAGATCGCGGAGGGTGCCGGCGAGCTCGGCTTCTTCCCGCCGTACTCCTGGTGGCCGCTGTGGTGCGGCGCCACCCTGGGCATCATCGTGTTCGCCCTGGCGATGCTCGCCTGGTGGCTGTTCATCATCGGGATCGTCCTCGGCGCCCTGGCCCTCGTCGGCTGGATCTTCGAGTACTACCGAGGCGAATTCGCCCACTGAGCTGAGCTGACTGCGCGAGCGCGTCGCCTGTCAAGGGCGAGGGGGACCCTCCGGGCCCGCCCTCGCNCTTGACGCGTCTTCGACGCCAGCGCCGCGCTGCCGCGCACGCAGTTGGCTTGCGCAGGGCCCACGTCCGCCTGGCGGCAAGCCCAGGGTGGGGGGCCCGGGCTGCGCGAGCGCGTCGCCTGTCAAGGGCGAGGGGGACCCTCCGGGCCCGCCCTCGCNCTTGACGCGTCTTCGACGCCAGCGCCGCGCTGCCGCGCACGCAGTTGGCTTGCGCAGGGCCCACGTCCGCCTGGCGGCAAGCCCAGGGTGGGGGGCCCGGGCTGCGNGAGCGCGTCGCCTGTCAAGGGCGAGGGGGACCCAACCCGACCACGGGTGTCCACCTCGCCCTTGCGGCATTTCCGGGGCCGGGTCGCGGGAGTCACACCGACGTGACTTCCGGCTGGCGGCGTGGAAACCGGATTCGTGGGTGCCGGCGGTTACGATTTCGCGGTGTTCTCGACGACCCGACGCTCCCGCACCGCGCGCGGCCTCGCTGTCCTGACCCTGCTCGTCGTCACGGCGACCGGGTGCGACGGCTCCGGCTTCACGCCCGGCGCGGGCGGCGGTGACGACGCGCCGCAGACCACGGCCGCCGCCGTCACCAAGGCGTCGGTGACGGCCAACGTCGAGCCCGGCGCGAAGGACGTCCCGGTCAGCACCGTGCTGCGGGTCGCCGCGACCGACGGCACGCTGACCTCGGTCGCGGTGCGGTCCAAGGCGGGCAACGTCCCCGGTCGCATCGTCGACGGCACCCGGTGGGTGGCGAGCGAGCGGCTCGAGCCCGGCGTGCGCTACCGGATCCGCGCTGTCGCCGAGAGCGGCGACGGCTCGACGGTCGAGAGCGTCACCCCGTTCCGCACCGAGGCGCTGACCCTCGACCAGCAGACCTACCCCTCGGTCGCCCCGCTCCAGGGCGAGACCGTCGGCGTGGGCATGCCGGTCGTGGTCCACTTCGACCTGCCGGTTTCCGACAAGGCGTCGTTCGAGAAGAACATGAAGGTGACGTCCACGCCGAAGCAGGCGGGCTCGTGGCGCTGGGTGAGCGACACCGAGGCGCACTGGCGGCCTCGGACGTACTGGAAGGCCGGCACCAAGGTCAGCGTCGACGTCGACGTCAACGGCGTCCCGGCCGGCAACGGCATCTACGGCCAGGAGGACCGCGAGGTCGACTTCCAGGTCGGTGACGCGCACATCTACAAGGTCAACGCGCGCACCCACCAGATGAAGGTCTTCGAGAACGGCAAGCTGCTCCGCACCCTGCCGATCACCACCGGCAAGGAGGGGTTCACCACCCGCTCCGGCGTCAAGGTGATCATGGAGAAGTTCGAGAGCCGCCGGATGAACTCCGAGACCGTCGGCATCCCCGCCGGCTCGGCCGAGGCCTACGACATCGACAACGTCCGCTGGGCGATGCGCCTGACCAACTCCGGAGAGTTCATCCACGCCGCCCCGTGGTCGGTCGGCTCCCAGGGCCGTGCCAACGTCTCGCACGGCTGCACCGGCCTGAGCACCGAGAACGCCGGCTGGCTCTACTCCATGTCCCGCCGCGGCGACGTCGTCGAGTACGTCGGTACCGACCGCCCGATGGAGCCCGACAACGGCTACGGCGACTGGAACATCTCCTGGCCGGACTACCGGGCCGCCTCGGCCCTCTGACCTGCCCTCTGGCCTGCCCTCAGGAGGCGGACGCCAGACCGCGTGAGAGCCGGTCAGCGGCGATCTCCAGCGAGCCGCGCAGCTCCTCCACGCCGAGTGGCCGCTGGGCGGGGAGGCTGAAGGCGGAGAGCCACACCATCCCGCGCCCCACCCGCGCGGCGACGACGTCGCCGACCATCTCGACGTCGAAGCCGTCAGCGGAGATCGGGATCGTCATGCGGTAGACCGTCACCTCGTCGCCGACCGGCGCGAACGACAGGGGATCGAGGCTGATGTCGCCGACGGTGACCTCCTGCATCTCCCCGCCGAGCTCGTTCTGGAGCTCCTCGAGCGCACACTCCCGGAAGCGGTCGGTCGAGAACACCTCGCACGCCTCGACCAGCCACTCCTCGGAGTGCGCGACACGGACGTCGACCGAGACCTCGGCGTCGTCGGGCGAGGTGAAGTCGTCCGACTCGGCGTCCGGGTGCGCGTCGACGTACAGCGTCTCGTAGTCCCCCACGCAGCGCGCCATCCGCGTCCGGGACTCCCGCTCCTCCGACGCGTCGTCCTCGCCCGCCGCCTCGGACGTCCAGCCGGGTGGCATGTCGTCGAGGGTCAGCACCGCGGCCTCGGCGATCGCCTGGTCCGCGGCGACGTCCTGCTCCACCGTCGGGCTGCCCGAGGTGACGGATCTTCGTGCGTCGCTCGGCTCCCCGTCCCCGTCGTCGTCGGCCCCGCCACAGGCGGTCAGGAAGAGGGCAACGGCCACGGCCACCGAGAACGCGCGCATGCGACGTAGTCGACGGTTCAGGCGGCGTACTCGAGCACGAGCTGCGTCGCGTAGATCTCGAAGGGCGTGGGGGTGTCGTCACCCGTGGTGGGGGTGATGTGTCGTGTTCCGGTCGGGTCGACCAGGTAGTGGGCCCCGTGGGGATCGCGCCAGATGGTGATCCCGGGGAAGGGTTGTCGGGCTTGCCAGCCGGCGTGGGTCTTGATGCGGTGGTGGGTGCGGGTGAGTGGGGCGAGGTTGTCGCTGCTCGTCTCTCCGCCTTCGCTGTGGGGTTCCTGGTGATCGATGTCGACGTTGCGCGAGGTGTTGACGGCGTAGGGGAAGACGTCGGCGGGGTGGATGAGGTGGACCATCTCGCGCAGGCGGCGGGGGATCTCGTAGGCGTCGACGGCCATGGTCTGGTTGAGGTCGATAACCGGCAGGACCTGCACGTGCCGGCGATGTGGGCGACCATGCGGCGGACCCACTCGACCGTGACCGGTCCGTGGCCTTCGAACCTGGCGATGGGGGAGTCGGGGGTGAGGTGGAGGTGGATGCGCACCTTCGGTCGCACCGGCCCGACCGCCAGGTCGGGGTGGGTGTCGGGGTTGACGAGGAGTGCGAAGGCGGCGAGCTTGCGCTCGGGCTTGCTGACGTCGGGCAGGGTGTCTTCGAGCTGCCGGGCGACGGCGTTCAACGCCGCGTCGGCGGCGAGGATGGTGGTGGCGTGGTCGCGGATGGTGAGGGTGGCGATGCCGTGGCGGTTGACGCGGGACATGCGCACGAAGCGGTCCTTCTCGGCTGCTTCCTCGCGGGCGCGGGCGAGCTCGGGGGCTGCGGCGGCGACCCTGGCCTCGACGAGGGTCTCGAACCGTGCCCAGGGCAGCCTGCCGTCGGCTGAGTCTGCGACTTCGTTGTCGACCCAGGCGGCTTCGTCGGCGGTGAGGTCGCGGGTGGCTTCGGCGACGTGGCGTGCTTGCCGGACGCGGACGGTGCCGGCGTCGATGCCGGCCTGCAGCTTGGGGAGTCGGTGGTGCAGGTCGACGGCGTCGGCGATGAGTCGTTTGGCACCGAAGGGGCTGGTCTGGATGCGGGCGCCGAAGGTGGCGGCGGCGTACTCGGTGATCCTGGGTGTGCCCTCGTCCCCGGCGGGCCTGGCGCGGTCGCGGCCGCGCTTGTCACGGCGCGGCAGGGTGTCGGGGTTGTGCAGGACGGCCCACTGGTAGGCGGCGCGGAGGATGTCGCGCTCGGCCTGCTGGCGCACCGCGTGCTGGTCCTCGACGAACTCGAGGACCTGGTTGGCGGTCATCTCCGCCACCGCCCGATCGGTGACCATGACCCCACCCAACACCAGAGGTCCGACACAAACCCCTCCTCGGAAGCCCAATCCACAGCCCGCCCCAGATCGCTCGTCGTCTTCGGGGTCGTCGGCTCTGACTCGCCGGCGCTGACCACCTACAGGATGGTCTCGAGCTCGCTCCATGCTGCGGCGCCCAGGCGGCGGTCGGCCTCGTCGGTCCCGCCTCGTCGCATGCGGATCCCGCCGGCAACACGGGGCTCGCCGGGCAGGACCGTCCGGTGGCCGGCGTCGGGATCGGACACCAGGGTCGTCGCGAGGCCGTGGCTGGCGCGTCGGCGTACCACCGCCTCGGCCATCGCGAGCGCCGGCCACACCTGGTCGTCGGCGCCGGCGACCAGCAGCACCTCTGGAATCTTCTCGACCGGGATCGTGGCAGCCGGCACCGCTTCGGCTGACTGCCGTCGGGACTGCTCGTAGAGACCCACGTACGCCGGCGGATCGGTGTCGGGTTCCCAGTCCTCCGCGAAGCCGACGTACGGCAGCGCGCTCCCCCCGAGGGTCCAGTGCGACGTCACGCTGCCGTCAGGTCGGATCCCGGCCCACACGACGTCGGTCGGCGCGAACGCGACGACCGCACCGACCACGGGGCTGTGGGCGCCGGTCAGGAGCGCCGCCTCGGCACCGAAGGAGGTGCCGAGCACGACCACGCGATCGGCAATCGCGCTGAGCCCGGTGACCCGGTCGAGGAACAGCTCGAGGGGGACGTCCCAGGGCCCTTCGTTCTGGCCCGGTCCGCCGAACCAGCGCACGGACTCCGCGACGACGCCGTGGCGAGCCAGCAGCTCGGCGCGAGACGAGTCGACGCGCCCGCTGGAGCCCGCCAGCACCAGGACAGCCGTGCCGGTCGGATGGTCAGGGACCCACCGCACGCCTTCGACGTCCGCGAGCTGCTCAGCCCTCATGCCGGCAGCCTGCCATCTCGCGTGGGCCGTTCCCGGCTCAGGTGTCGTACCCGGACCCGTCCCACGGCTCGTAGTAGACGATGAAGTCGCCGGGGCGGATGCCGATGTAGTAGGTGCCGTCGTCGTACTGGTCGACCTCCCAGCCGAAGGTCACCCCGTCGACGACGGTGAGGAACGGCTCGACCGTGATCGGCTCCAGCTCGTACGTGCCCAGCTGCCGCAGTCGTTCGGCAACGAGATCGTCGGCGCCTGCGCTGGATGCCTGTCCCGGCGGCACCCCCGCCGCCCTGCCGACCCGGTCCACGAGTACCTCGTCGAACGAGCCGTCCGCATTCCAGAGGAACAGCCCGACGTAGCCTGCCGGCTCCCCGGCGTCGGCACCGATGTCGAAGAGCTCGTCGCTCAGGAAGAACTTTCGTCCGTCCTCCGCCGTGCCGGCGTAGGGCACGTGGTAGTCGTCAGGTGCGATGGTGAAGCGTTGCGGGCGCTCCCCCGTGCTTGCCGCCTCCGGGTCTTCATGCTCGGCCTCCTCACGACCTGAGCACGCGGCCGTGATGGCAAGGGCGCAGATGGTGACTGCGGCGAGGACGGTGCGCACACGGTGATCCTGCCACTCAGGCGGCCCCTCGCGAGCAGGGCGCACCAGCAGGTCCTGATCGTCAACCCGAGCGGTACGTCGGGGAGTCGACGTGGATGGGACGCGAGCCGGGTGCGGCCCGGCGCACCGGCAGCCGTAGATTTCCAGCATGCCAACGAACGCACCCGGCCTGCTCGACGAGGTCAAGGACGCCATCTCCCTGCGAACCGTCGCGCTGATCGCCGGCGTGCTGCTCGTGCAGGTCGCGTTCATCGCCTCCTACGTCGGGGCCTTCCACCACCAGGACCCCCGCGGGATCGAGGTCGGTGTCGTCGCACCGGCGGGTCAGGCCGACGCCCTCGCCGAGCAGCTCAACGGCATCGACGGTGAGCCGCTCGACGTCCGGGTCGTGGCGTCGGCGGACGAGGCGCGGGCCGAGATCGAGGAGGGCGACCTGGTCGCCGCGCTCGTCGTCGACCCGTCCGGCACCGAGGACACGTTGCTGGTGGCCAGCGCCCGCGGAGAGTCGCTCAAGGGTGCGGTGCAGCAGGTCCTGACCGCGGCGGAGGCGCAGCAGGGGCGGACGATCGAGCTCAGCGACGTCGTACCGCTCCAGGACGGCGATGCCCGCGGCATGAGCGGCTTCTACCTCGTCATCGGCTGGCTCGTCGGTGGCTACCTCGTCGCGGCCCTGCTCGGCGTCGCGAAGGGTGCACGTCCGGCGAACCGCAACCGGGCGGCGATCCGGCTGGCGGCGATGGTGCCGTACGCCGTGCTCTCGGGCCTGCTGGGTGCGCTGGTCGTCGGTCCGGTGATCGGCGCGATCGAGGGCAGCTTCTGGGAGGTCGCGGCGGTCGGCACCCTGCTCGTCCTCTCCTCGGCCACGGTCACGATGGCGCTGCAGGTGCTGGCCGGGACGCTGGGCATCGGCCTCACCGTGCTGATCTTCGTCGTGCTCGGCAACCCGAGCGCGGGCGGTGCGTACCAGACCGAGCTGCTGCCGGGCCTGTGGCGGACGGTCGGCCAGTGGCTCCCGAACGGCGCCGGCACGACCGCGCTGCGCGAGATCATCTACTTCGACGGCAACGGTGCGAGCGGACCGGTCGTCCTCATCGCCGTGTGGGCGGTGGTCGGCGCCGCGGTCGCGCTCGCCGTCACCGCCCTGCGCGACCGCAAGGCTGACCTGTAGCCAGCCCGAGCCTCACGCGACCGGCTGCTCCGGCCTGGTCGCCCGGATGATCGCACCGTGCATGCCGGGGACGGCCTCGTGGGTGAACTCGACCTCGGCGTCGACGAACCCGGCTGCGGCCAGGCCCGCGAGGTACTCGGCGCGGGACAGGGCGCCGGCGATGCAGCCGACGTACGAGCCACGCTCGGCGCGGTCGGTGGGGGAGAGGTGGTCCTCGGCGACGACGTCGGAGATGCCGATCCGCCCGCCCGGGGTGAGCACACGGAACATCTCGGCGATGACCTTCGGCTTGTCGGTCGAGAGGTTGATGACGCAGTTGGAGATGACCACGTCGACCGAGGCGTCGGGCAGGGGGACGTCCTCGATGGTGCCCTTGAGGAACTCGACGTTGGTCGCGCCCGCCCTGGCGGCGTTGGCGCGGGCGAGGTCGAGCATCTCGTCGGTCATGTCGACGCCGTAGGCGAACCCGGTCTCCCCGACGCGACGGGCGGAGAGCAGGACGTCGATGCCGCCGCCGGAGCCGAGGTCGAGGACCCGCTCACCGGGACGGAGGTCGGCAACCGCGGTCGGGTTGCCGCACCCCAGACTCGCCGCCACGGCCTCGGCGGGGAGGGCGTCCTGGTCGTCGGTGGCGTAGAGCGCGGCCCCGAAGGCGTCGTCGATGGTGCCGGTGGCGCCGCCGCAGCACGAGGTGTCCGAGCTGCCGCAGGAGTCGACGACCTGCAGGGCGTCGTTGAGCTCGGTGTTGCTGCTGCCTCGCCCGACGGCGGTGGCGGCCTGCGCGTACCGCTGGCGGACCTGCTCGCGAACGGCGTCGCCGGAGGGTCCCGGGGTGGGGTGGTTGGTCGCGGTCACGGGGGTGCTCCTTGGGTCGAAGGATTCATCGAAGGACTTCGATTGATCGAGGTTCGTCGATGTATCGACGGATGTCAATGGATCTGGCACACTGGATCCGTGACCACCTCCGAGCTGCCCCTGCTGGATGCGTCGCAGGCGTGCTGCTCGAGCGTGACCGGCGGTGCGCTGGACGCTGACCAGGCACAGCTGCTGGCCCGGATGTTCAAGGCCCTCGGGGACCCCACCCGGGTCCGGCTGCTGTCGATGATCGCTGCGCAGCCCGAGGGTGAGGCGTGCGTCTGCGACCTCACCGAGCCGGTCGGCCTGTCGCAGCCCACGGTGTCGCACCACATGAAGCAGCTCGTCGACGCCGGCCTCGTGGTCCGTGAGCAGCGGGGCCGCTGGGCCTTCTACCGCCTCGTCGACGGCACGCTCGAACAGCTCAGCCGGGCCCTCAAGCCCTGACGTCGCTCGCCGGCGTGGGGTAGCCGCGCCGGACGGCTCGCTCGAGCAGGCCCAGGGAGGCCCGCAGCGCCTTCTCGTCGATCACCGGGAAGATCGGCTTCCACTCCTCGGCCGCGCCGGACCAGTCGCAGTACGACGTGACGGTGGTCCCGTCGGGGTGGGGTGCCAACTCGTAGCCGTACACGTGGCCGATGGGCGGCTTGACCGTCCCCTCGATCGTCCACTCGACGTGCTCGGGCGCCCGGAGCCGCGTGATGACGACGCGGACGTCGTAGGTGCCCAGGGGCACGTCGCCGAGGGCCTCGCGGTCCATGTGGGCGACGAAGGCGTCACCCACCTGCGCCACGGCGCTGCCCGAGGCGGCCTGCAGCATCCCGCTGGAGTCGATGGCGACGTGGCCGTCGGGATCGGTGAGGACGTCGAAGATCGCCTGTGGTGGCGCGGGCACGGTTCGCTGTGCGGAGATCCGCTCGGTCACGGGGTGCACCTCTCTGTCGTCGTCGGCGGGGTTCGTCGACGCGTGGATCAGTGCCTCCCGGCGGCGGATGCGAAACCCAGCCAGGTGTGCCGGTTGCGCCACCAGCACCAGCCCACCTTCGGCGCGTTCCTGCGGGCCGGGCCGTCGTGCCCGGTGCCGCCGCTGATCCACAGGGCCGGCGTGCGGGCGTCGTAGCCGTTCGGCCTGGGCTTCCTCGATCCGATGCACATGAAGCACCGGTTGGGCTCGAGGACCTCCGGCTGCTGGAGCAGCCAGCTGATGCCCTCGCTGATCGTCAACGGGGTCCGCCCGCGCCGGGCGATCGCGGGAGCCGCCTCCTCCGGGCTCCAGTTCGCCATGTCGTCACCGCGGTCGACCCCGGACACCACGTAGAGCGGCCGGTCCGGGACCACGACGTCCGGCGTGGGGTGGAAGTCGTCGAGGTCGGTCATGTCGTGGACGACGAAGCCCTGCTTGCCCTGCCTGCTGAGCAGGGGAGCGAGGGCGCTCGGTGGCGCCAGTGCGGGATGCACGGCCAGGACGTCGCCGGGCCCGACGTCGAGCCCCGCTGTCGCCGTGGCGAGGTCGGCCGGCGTGACGTCGGCGAGGGCGGGCAGGCCGAGGTCGACGAGGCGCTGCAGCTGGTCGGAAAGGGTCATGGAGCTCCTTCGAGATGTGGTGTACGTCGTACACTGTACAACGTAAACCGCTGCTCAGGAGTTCCGCCGCACGTCCTTGACGTAGCGGTGGCAGGGAACCCGGATCGGACCGTCGGGCCCCGGGGCGTCGTGCTCGAACCAGCCCTCGTCGCGCCAGCCCTGGCGCTCGTAGAAGCGGCGGGCCCGTTCGTTGCCGGGGACGACGGCCAGCCATGCCGTGCGGTGGCCGGACTCCGCGATGCGGCGCTCGGCGGCGGCGAGCAGGGGAGCAGCGACGCCGGCGCCGCGGTGCTCGGCCGCGACGTACACCTGGTCGACCTCGCCGCCGGCGACCATCACGAAGCCCATGACCGCAGCGCCGGGAGCGCCGGTGTCGGCATCGGTCACCGCGACGATCGTGTCCGCCACCCGCTGTGCCGCGCGCTCGTCGAACGACTCCCGTGGTCGGGCGGCGGTGAGCTCGTCGGGGACGTTGCCGTCGTGGGCGTCGTGTCAGACGGCGTGCCAGATCGCCGCGATGCGTGCGACGTCGGTGGCGCGGGCGGGGCGGAGCACGGGCACGCGGTCACGGTAACGAGAAATGCCAGAGGGCGCTGCTCCCGGTGGGGGAGCAGCGCCCTCTGGTTCAGCGCGACCGGCTGCCGGTCAGTGGTCCTCGGAGGGACCGTGCCGGTTCGGGCCGGCGGCGATCTGCGACTCGAGCTCGTGCAGCTCGTGCTCGGCGTGGTGCTGCGCCTCGTGCAGCTCCTCGGCCGTCGGCTTCTGCACGTTGTCGGCGAAGAAGGCAGCCTGCAGGCGCGCCCGCAGCTTGCGGATGCGGAGCTTGCGGCCCTGGAGGCCGGACGCCTCGACCTCGTCGACGGTCTCCGGCTTCGGGTCGTCGTCGCGAGCGGTGAGCGTGTAGGCCTTGCCCTCCGGGAGCGGCAGGTGCTTCTCGGCGTAGCCGCCCTCGGGGGAGCGGACCAGCACACCCGACTCGTAGCCGTGGAGCAGCTTCTCCTCGTCGTGACGCTGCAGCGAGATGCACCAGCGCTTGGTGACGATGTAGGCGATCACCGGACCGATGAACACCGCTGCCCGCAGGAAGTAGGTGATCTGGTTGATGGACAGGTCCATCTTGATCGCGATGATGTCGTTGCCGCCGGCGGCCCACGAGAGGCCGTAGAAGGTCATCAGCGCGACCATGATCGCCGTACGGGTCGGGGCGTTGCGCGGACGCTGCAGCAGGTGGTGCTCCCGCTTGTCGCCGGTGACCCAGGACTCGATGAACGGCAGCGCCATCAGGACCATGAGCATCAGCGGCGGCATCACGAGGATCGGGATGATCACGTTCCACGAGAAGGTGACGCCCCAGATGTGCGTCTCCCACGGCGGGATGATGCGCAGCAGGCCGTCGGGCCAGCCCATGTACCAGTCAGGCTGCGAGCCCGCGGTCACCTTCGACGGGTCGTACGGGCCGTACTTCCAGACCGCGTTGAGCGAGAACAGGCCACCCAGGAGGGTGATCACGCCGAACACGATGAAGAAGAAGCCACCGGCCTTGGCGGCGTAGACGGGGAGCATCGGGTAGCCGACGACGTTCTCCTCCGTGCGGCCGGGACCAGGCCACTGCGTGTGCTTGTGGTAGACGAGCAGCAGCATGTGGGCGGCGACCAGGGCCAGCAGGATCGCCGGGATCAGCAGGATGTGCATCGCGTAGAACCGCGGGATGATCGAGTCACCCGGGAACTCGCCGCCGAAGAGGAAGAACGACATGTAGGTGCCGACCACGGGGGAGGCCTTCATGAAGCCGTCCGCAGCCCGGACGCCGGTGCCCGAGAGCAGGTCGTCGGGGAGCGAGTAGCCGGTGAAGCCCTCGATCGTGCCCAGCAGCAGGAGCAGGCAGCCGATGACCCAGTTGAGCTCGCGCGGCTTGCGGAACGCGCCGGTGAAGTAGACGCGCATCATGTGGATCATCATCGAGGCGATGAAGATCATCGCGGCCCAGTGGTGCATCTGCCGCATGAGCAGGCCACCGCGGACGTCGAAGGAGATCTCCAGCGTCGAGGCCATCGCCGACGACATGTGGACGCCGCGCAGCGGGTCGTAGGAGCCGTCGTACTGGATCTCCGTCATGCTCGGGTCGAACCAGAGGGTCAGGAAGACACCGGTCAGCAGCAGGACGACGAAGCTCCACAGGGCGATCTCGCCGAGCATGAAGGACCAGTGGTCCGGGAAGACCTTGCGCAGGTTCTTCTTCATGGCCGTGCCGAGGCCCAGGCGCTCGTCCGCCCAGTTCGCGATGGCGCCGGCGGCCTTGGGGCCCTTGGCGCCGGTGGCAGGTTGCGTGCCGTTGGTCGTGGCGACCTTGCTCACATCAACGCTCATAGTAGTCACGCTCCCAGAAGCTCGGGCCGACCGGCTCGTCGAAGTCACTCTGCGCCACGAGGTAGCCCTCGGCATCGACCGTGATCGGCAGCTGCGGCAGCGGACGGCCGGCGGGGCCGAACACCACCTTGCCGGAGTCGGCGAGGTCGAAGGTCGACTGGTGGCAGGGGCAGAGCAGGTGGTGGGTCGTCCGCTCGTTCAGCGAGATCGGGCAGCCGACGTGGGTGCAGATCTTGGAGTACGCCACGATGCCGTTGACGTCCCAGTTCTCACGGCTGTTGCCGTTGGCGTCCTTGCCCGGCTTGATGTCCTCGGGCTTCATGCGCAGCAGGATCAGCGACGCCTTGGACTTGTGGATCTGGAGGTTGACGCCCTCGACCTCGGTCGGGTCGATGTCGTAGCGCTCCGGGTTGAACAGGGCGTCCGGCTGGCAGTTGACCAGGTCGCCGATCTCCAGGTCCGAGGCCAGGATCGGGGTCCAGATGCCGTCGCGCACGATGCGCATCGGGCGGTCCGGGGTGCCCTCGCCCCAGATGGTGCTGTAGAGCTTCTTGCCCGGCAGGGGACCGAGGTCGCGCAGCATGACGACCGGCGCGATGCCGACCAGGCCGAGCGCGCCGAGCAGCGAGTTGCGGATCAGCGGGCGGCGGCCGATGCCGGACTCGGCGATGCCGTCGTCCAGCGCCTTGAGCGTGACCTCGCGGTCCTCGTCGGTGGAGCGGGCCGAGTGGCGCATCTCCACCATCTCGTGGTCACCCATGAGCTTGCGGGCCCAGTGGATGATGCCGACGCCGATGAACAGCAGCGCGAAGCCGAGGCTCGCGCCCAGCGCCATGTTCGACGCGCCGAAGCCGCCGATCACGTGCCAGTTGTCACCGATGTCGAGGGTGAAGTAGGCGACCAGGAACAGGATCACGCAGACGGCCGAGAGGCCGAAGAGTGCCGCGACCTGGCGCTCCGCGCGCTTCTCCGAGGCGGGGTCGACGTCGGTCGGTCGCCACTGGTGCTCGGGCAGGCCCGGGTCGGCGATCGGTCCGACGGTCGCCAGCTCGCCGCCGTGCTCGTCAGGGGTGTGTGCGTCGCTCACGCTGCCGCCTCGTCCTTCTTCTTGCTCGAGCGGGTGGTGTGGGCCGCGATCCAGACCGCGAAGCCGACGAGGACTCCGATGCCGCCGACCCACGCGATGATGCCCTCGCTGACGGGACCGAGGCTGCCCAGCGTGAAACCGCTGTAGCTCGGGGCCTCGTCGAGGGTCTCGAGGTAGGCGATGACGGCCTTCTTGTCCTCCGGCGGGATGTTGCCGTCGGAGAAGGTGTCCATCGACTGCGGTCCGGTCAGCATCGCCTCGTAGATGTGCTTGGAGTCGACGCCGCGGATCTTGGGGGCGAAGCCGCCGCGCGGCATGGCGCCGCCGGAACCCTCGAAGTTGTGGCAGGCGGTGCAGTTGGCCAGGAAGATCTGGCCACCGCGGACGACGAGGAGCTCCTTGTCCTTGTCGTCCTGCTTGCCGTCACCGTTGAGGTCACCGGGCTTGTCGGTGTCGTAGAGGTCGGCGTCCGGGATGGCCGGGCCGGTGCCGAGGGACGCGACGTACGCCGAGAGGGCGGCGATCTCGTCCTGGGTGTAGACGACCTCCTTGCGCGGCGCCTGGGCGCCGGGCTGGGCCATCGGCATGCGGCCGGTGCCGACCTGGAAGTCGACCGCGGCGGCACCGACGTCGGTGAGGGCGGGGCCGTACTGCGAGCCGCCCTGGGTCAGGACGCCCTCGCCGTTCTGGCCGTGGCAGAACGCGCAGCCGATGAGGAAGAGCTCGCGGCCCTCCTGGACCAGCGCCTCCTGGTCGGCGTCGGTGTCGGCCTGGGCCGGCGCGAGGGCGGCGTAGAGGCCGCCCGTCAGCAGCAGGCCCAGCACGAGCACGACGAGGCCGGCGAGCGGGCCGCGGCGGTGCCTGGAGAGGCGACCGGCGGAGCGGTTCAGAAGGCGCACAATCAGTCCTTGGTCCGGGTCGGGCTGGGGGTGTGGGTCGTCATCAGGACGCGGGCTGTCACTGGATCAGGTAGATCGCCGCGAACAGTCCGATCCAGACCACGTCGACGAAGTGCCAGTAGTAGGAGACGACGATCGCGCTGACCGCCTGCTCGTGGGTGAACTTCCGGGCGACGTAGGTGCGCCCGAGCACGAAGAGGAACGCGATGAGGCCGCCGGTCACGTGGATCCCGTGGAAGCCGGTGGTCAGGTAGAACATCGTGCCGTAGCCGTCGTTCGGGATGGTCACGCCGTGGTGGATCAGCTCGGCGTACTCCAGCGCCTGGCCGCCGATGAAGATGGCGCCCATCACGTAGGTGAGGATGAACCACTCGCGCAGTCCCCACTTGTTCATCTGGAGCAGCCCGCCGGTGCGCCCGACCTGGCCACGCTCGGCGGCGAACACGCCGAACTGGCAGGTGAACGACGACAGCACGAGGATCGTCGTGTTGACGCTCGCGAACGGCACGTTGAGCAGCTCGGTGTTCTCCGCCCACATCTCCGGCGAGACCGACCGGATCGTGAAGTACGCCGCGAAGAGGGCAGCGAAGAACATGAGCTCGCTGGACAGCCAGATGATCGTGCCGACCGCCACCATGGAGGGTCGGTCGTGCTGGCCGTGCAGGCGCGAAGCAGGAAGAGATGCCGAAGCTGAGATCGCCACGAGCGCCATTATGGCGGTATCGCTCCGCCCGGGCATCCCGACCCCCCGTTATGAGCGGTCACCACCCCCCACCTACGCTCGTGGAGGCCGGTTTTCCCGCCCGGGATCCGGCCGTGACTGACGCGAGGGGGTGCCCGTGGGGCTGGTGGTGACGGCCGCCGCCGCCGTCGAGGACCTCCCGCCGTTCGACGCGGGCGCGATGCTGTCCGAGTGGGGCATGGCCCCGCTCCCGCTGGTCGTCACCGTCTGGGGGACCGGTCTCTACCTGGTGGGCGTGATGGCGCTGCGCCGGCGCGGCGACTCCTGGCCCGTCGGGCGGACCATCGCCTGGCTGATCGGCATGCTGTCGTTCTACGTCGCGACGTCGTCCGGCCTCGCGGCGTACGACACCGTCCTGCTGAGCGCGCACATGGTCCAGCACATGGTGCTGTCGATGGTGGTGCCGCTCTCCCTGGCGCTCGGCGCCCCGGTCACGCTCGCGCTGCGCACGCTGCCTCGCCTCCTGCGCGGCTGGCTGCTCGCCGTGCTGCACTCGCGCCTGGCG
This sequence comes from Nocardioides sp. J54, assembly GCF_000519005.1. Taxonomy (GTDB): domain Bacteria; phylum Actinomycetota; class Actinomycetes; order Propionibacteriales; family Nocardioidaceae; genus Nocardioides. The sequence goes on from NZ_JAER01000009.1 coordinate 105,788, forward strand.
AAGGTGCTCGGGTTCCCGCCGCTGGCGTTCGGCCTCTACGTGATCTCGCCGTGGGCGCTCTACTTCACCGACTGGTACGAGGCGTCCCTGCGCTCGACCTACGTGCACGAGATGATGCACGTCCACCTGGTGCTGGTGGGCGCCATCTTCTTCTGGCCGATCGTGGGCGTGGACCCGCTGCCCGGCCGCGTGGCGCACCCCTTCCGGGTGCTGCTCACGGTGATGACGCTGCCCTTCCACGCCTTCCTCGGCGTCACGATCATGGGGCAGAAGGAGCTGCTGGGCGGCGACTGGTACCCCGCGTTGCACGACGGACCGATGGGCGCGTGGCTGCCCGACCCGTACGACGACCAGCACCTCGCCGGCGGGATCCTGTGGGGCGCGGGCGACCTGGTGGGCGTGATCTTCTTCGTCGTCCTGTTCATCCAGTGGGTGCGCTCGTCGATGAAGGAGGCCGAGCGGGAGGACCGCCGGCTGGACCGCCTCGAGCGGCGCGAGCGGCTCGCCGCGGCCGAGACCCGGCCCCCGGCGGGGCCCGAGGCCGAGTAGCATCGCGAGGGTGAGCTCTCCGAAGCCTCTGAAGGTGCTTGTCTACAGCGATGACGTGCACACCCGCGAGCAGGTGATCCTGGCCCTCGGCCGGCGCCCGCACCCGGACCTGCCGGAGCTGGAGTACGTCGAGGTGGCCACCGAGCCCGTGGTGATCCAGCACATGGACGCCGGGCACCTCGCCCTCGCGATCCTCGACGGCGAGGCCGTGCCCGCCGGCGGCATGGGCGTCGCCAAGCAGCTCAAGGACGAGATCTACGACTGTCCGCCGCTGCTCGTGCTGACCGGCCGCCCGCAGGACGCGTGGCTGGCGACCTGGTCGCGTGCCGACGCCGCGGTGCCGCACCCGATCGACCCGATCCAGCTGGCCGAGGCGGTCGTGTCGCTGCTGCGCGCCCGCGTCCCCGCCTGAGCAGGGGCTCCACGGGATGACGTGGCCTGACGTCCTCGGCTCGCTCGTGGCCGGGGAGGACCTGACGCCTGCCCAGGCGGCGTGGGCGATGGGGGAGATCCTCGCCGGCGAGGCGACCCCGGCGCAGATCGCCGGCTTCGTGGTCGCGCTGCGCGCCAAGGGCGAGACGATCGAGGAGCTGACCGGCCTCGTCGACGCGATGTACGACGTGATGACGCCGATCTCGGTGCCCGGGCGCCTGCTCGACGTGGTCGGCACCGGCGGGGACCGCTCGTTCTCGGTGAACATCTCGACGATGTCGGCCATCGTGGCCGCGGGCGCGGGCGCCCGCGTGGTCAAGCACGGCAACCGCTCCGCCTCGTCGAAGGCCGGCACCGCCGACGTGCTCGAGGCGCTCGGGGTCCGGCTCGACCTGCCGGCCGACCGGGTGGCCCGGGTGGCGACCGAGGCGGGGATCACCTTCTGCTTCGCCGCCGCCTTCCACCCTGCGATGCGGCACGCCGCGGTCCCGCGCAAGGAGCTGGGCATCGGCACCGCGTTCAACGTGCTCGGGCCGCTGGCCAACCCGACCCGGCCCGCCGCCCAGGCGATCGGCTGCGCCGACGCGCGGCTCGCCCCGGTGATGGCCGGCGTGTTCGCCGCGCGCGGCGTCGACGCGTGGGTGTTCCGCGGCGACGACGGGCTCGACGAGCTGACGACGACCACCACGTCCTCGCTGTGGGTCGTCCACGGCGGCACCGTGAGCACCGCGAAGGTCGACCCGGCGGCGTTCGGGCTCAGCCCCGCGACCACCGAGGACCTCCGGGGCGGTGACGCGGCACACAACGCCGACGTCGTACGACGCCTGCTGGCGGGGGAGCCCGGCCCGGTCCGGGAGGCGGTGCTGCTCAACGCGGGCGCCGCGCTCGCGGTCTACGACGCGCCCGGGGCCCCCGTGGAGGAGGCGCTCGCCGACGGCATCCGCCGCGCGGGCGAGGCGATCGACTCCGGCGCCGCCCAGTCGACGCTGGAGCGCTGGGTCGCTGCCGCGTCCGCCTGAGGCAGCTCAGTCCAGGCCGATGGAGAAGGCCGCCTCGAGGTCGTGGCGGGAGTACGCGCGGTAGGCGATGTGGGTCTCGGTGTCGACGACGCCCTCGACCTTGTTGAGCTTGTCGGACACCACGGCGGCGATGTCCTCGTGGTTGCGGACCCGCACCAGCGCGATGAGGTCGATCTGGCCGGTGACGGAGTAGACCTCGCTGACGCCGTCCAGGGCCGCGATGGCGCTGGCCACCTCCGGGATCCGCGCGGTCTCGGCCTGGACGAACACGATGGCGGTGATCATGGGTCCAGCCTAGGGAGCGTGGTGCGCACGGTCAGCCCGACGTGCCGGGCTGCGCCCTGCACCGGGCAGGTCCACTCGCCCACGACGTCGACCAGGCGCACGCCGGGGGACTCCAGCCAGCGGAGGATCCGCTCGGTCTCCTCGGCGGTCGCAGCCGGTGTCGGCCCGACCTGGGGAAGCACGGTCTCGGCGGTCTGGCGCAGCGCCTCGACCCAGGCCAGCGCGTCGGCACCGGGCGGGATGGTGCCGGCGGCGGCGAGCCGGCCGTGGCGCACGACGTGGACCGCCCAGCGGCCGTCCTCCTCGCGGCGCGCGGCGACCACCTCGGGGCAGCCGGTGAGCGCCCGGAGCCGCTGGTTGCGCGCGGCGCCGCGGATGAAGTCGGCGAGCCGGTCGCGGTGCCGGGCTGCCTCCTCGAAGCGCTCCTCCTCGGCGAGGGCGGTCATCCGTGCCTGCACGAGGTCGACGACGTCGTCGGGGCGACGCAGGAGGGTGTCCTGCAGCTGGCGGACGACGGCGGCGTAGGACTGCTCGTCGACGCTGCCGTCGCACGGGGACAGGCAGCGGTGCATCTCGGCCAGCACGCAGGGCGAGCGGGACGGACGGCGGGCGAGCCGGTCGTTGCACTGGCGGATCGGGAAGACCTCGTGCAGCGCCTGCAGCGAGCTCTCCGCGCTGGCGCGCGAGGAGAACGGGCCGACATAGTCGGCGTCGTCGTCGAGGACCCTCTTGACCAGCGACAGCCGGGGCCACGGCTCGCGGGTCAGCTTGAGCCAGGTGACCTTCTCGGGGTGTCGCGAGCGCCGGTTGTAGGGCGGCTTGTGCTCCGCGATCAGGCGCAGCTCCCGCACCTGCGCCTCCAGCGGGGTGGCGCACTCGATCCCGGTCACCGACGCGGCGAGCTGGACCATCTGGCCCATCCGGCTGCGCTTCTCGGAGGCGGTGAAGTAGGAGCGCACGCGGCGGCGCAGGTCGCGCGAGGTGCCGACGTAGAGCACGCGCTCCCGCTCGTCACGGAAGAGGTAGACCCCCGGCGCGTGGGGGAGGGCGTCGGCCAGGTGGCGCTTGCGCCGCGAGGCGGTGGCGACGCGTGCGGAGTAGCCCTGCAGCTCCTCGAGGGTGTGCACGCCCAGCCCGCCGAGGCGCTCCATCAGGCCGTGCAGCACGTCGACGGTGGCCCGGGCGTCCTCGAGCGCGCGGTGGTTGGGCGTGGTGGAGGCGCGGAAGACCCGCGCGAGCGAGGAGAGCTTGTGGTTGGGCGCCTCGTCGCGGGTCACCACGTGCCGGGCGAGCTTGACCGTGTCGAGCACCTCGAAGTCGGGCCAGGCCAGGTCCATCTCGCGGGCGAAGTGGCGCAGGAAGCCGACATCGAAGCGGGCGTTGTGGGCGACGAGCACGCTGCCGGCGGCGAACTCCAGGAAGGCGGGCAGGGCCGAGCGGATCGACGGCGCGTCGGCGACCATGCGGTTGGTGATCCCGGTCAGCACGGCGATGAAGGCGGGGATCGAGGTGTGCGGGTTGACCAGCGTCTGGAACTCGCCGAGCACCTCGCCGCCGCGGACCTTCACCGCACCGATCTCGGTGATCATGTCGCCGTCGGCGAACGAGCCGCCGGTCGTCTCCAGGTCCACCACGCAGAACGTGACGTCGTGCAGCGGGCGGCCGAGCTCCTCGAACGAGCGTTGTTCCTCCCACCGGTGCGCTGCGGTGGCGGTCGAGGTCATGCCCCGACGGTAGGCGGGACCGCCGACGCAATCGTGCAGGTGGTGGCTTGCGGGGGTTGTGTCGGCCCCTCCTGCCACGTTCGCCCCATGACGACGAGGATCGACTGCGACACCTGCGTGGTGCGGGGGCTGGCGTGCCACGACTGCGTGGTGACCGTGCTGCTCGGCCCCCCGCCCGAGCTGGTGATCGACGACGAGGAGCTGCGTGCGCTGGACGCGCTCGCGGAGGGCGGCCTGGTGCCACCGCTGCGGCTGGTCCGCCCGGTGTCCGCGCCCGAGGTGGAGTCCGCCTGACCGGAAACGCCCGGCCCGGGCCCGGACCGGGTGGGACAGGTGGGGGTGGAGTGACTGGTGATACAGGTGTGACCTGTGTCTCGCGCCACGTGTCCACAACACGCACGACGGGGTTTGGTCGCGCCGTGGCCCGCGATTAGGCTGCTCGCTCAGGTGTCCGTGGAAGTGGGTCGACGATCCGCGCGGGCACCGCGCTGAGTCCGGGGCCGTCCGCGGTCCCGGAGCCGGGGACCCAACCACATCTGGGGTGAGTCCCGCGCAAGGGGCGACCAGGCCACCCACGGGCGGCCGGGGAGCAGGGAGCGCGGGTAGGGCAAGTCGTGCCCGAACCCGACAGCTCACCCGGTAGGCGTACGACACCACAGAGGGGACCGCCAGCACGTGCTGAACGGCCGGAAACGAACCACCGCTTCACTCGCCGCACTGGCCCTGACCGGATCGATCGCGTTCTCGGTGAGCGCCCCGACCAACCCCGCGCAGGCCGAGCCGGACATCGAGACCGTCCGCGACCGCGTCGAGAAGCTGCTGCACCAGGCCGAGCAGGCCTCGGAGCGCTTCAACGACGCCCGCCTCGAGCTCCGCGAGCTCAACCGCGACCTCGACTCCCTCGAGGCCGACCAGACCCGCCAGGGCGACGCCCTGGACGGCGTCCGCGCCGACGTGCGCGACGCCGTCATCGAGAGCTCCCGTGACCGCGGCTTCGGTCCGGCCGGTGAGCTGATGACCTCTGACTCCCAGGGCTTCCTCGACGAGCTCGCCACGCTCTCCACCGTCGACGGCATCCAGGACTCGCTCCTGTCGGACTACGACAACGAGCTCGAGGCCTACGCCATCCGGCTCGAGCAGACCGAGGAGCGGCGCGACGACGTCAAGTCGCTCAAGAGGACCCTGCGCAAGGAGAAGGAGAGCGCCGACGCGAAGCTCGCGAAGGCGAAGGAGCTCCTCTCGAAGCTCGAGGAGGAGGAGCGCGCCGAGATCCTGTCCCGCGGCAGCGGCCGGGTCCCAGCCGCGGGCTCCATCCCCGCCTCGGGCCGGGCCAAGGCCGCCATCGCTTACGCACTCGCGCAGGTCGGCGACGCCTACGTCTACGGTGCGGCCGGCCCCAACGCCTTCGACTGCTCCGGCCTCACGATGATGGCCTGGGCCCAGGCCGGCGTCAGCCTGCCGCACTCCTCGCGCGCCCAGATGGGCTCCGGCACGCCGGTCTCGCGCAGCGACCTGCAGCCGGGCGACCTCGTCTTCTACTACAGCCCGGTCAGCCACGTCGGGATCTACCTCGGCAACGGCATGATCGTCCACGCGGCCAACCCCGGTGCGGGCGTGAAGGTCTCCAGCGTCGACGAGATGCCCTACGCCGGAGCGGTCCGGCCTGGGTGACCCGGCGGGTCGTCACCTCCGCCCTGACGGGGGTGCTCTCCGTCGGGGCCCTGCTGGCCGGGGGCTGCTCGGGCGACGAGTACGTCGCCCCGCCGCCGGCCACCCGCAGCGACGCCGCTGACCCGACGGTCGCCACGGCGACCCTCGCCGCACTGCGCGACGCGCTCGACGACCCCGGCGCCGCTGCCGACCTCGGCGCCGACGACGAGTCCGCCGACCTGCTCGCGGCGCTGGCCCGCAACGCCACCGCGCTGCGGCTCGAGGACGTCAGCCTCGGCTACGTGACCGAGACCGGCGCGACCGACGGCGACGACGGCTGGGACGGCCTGGTGTCGGTCTCCTGGCGCGTCGACGGCTTCGACCGCGCCGCGGCGCGCACCGAGGTCGCGGTGTCCTTCGACGACGGGGGGCGCACGATCGCCGGCGTGGCCGCGGCCGAGCGGCGGCTGCCGCTGTGGCTGACCGGGCCCCTCGTCGTACGGCGCGTGCCGGGGGCGCTGGTCATGGCGGCGGGCGAGCCGGAGGTCGCGGACCGCTACGCCGAGCGCGCAGCCCGTGCCGTCGCCGCCACCCGGCCGCTGCTCGGCCGCGGTGACGGCCTTGTCGTCGAGGTGCCGGAGGACGGCGAGCAGCTGCACCGCGTGCTCGGTGCCGACCGGGGCGCCTACGACTCCATCGCCGCGGTGACCGCGCCGGTCGACGGCACCACGGCTCCGCGGAGCCCGGTCCACGTGTTCGTCAACCGCGCCGTCCTCGACGGCCTCGACCGGGTCGCCGCGCAGGTCGTGATGACGCACGAGGCCGTGCACGCGGTGACCGGGGCGGTCGGGGCGAGGAACGCGCCGCTGTGGCTCGTCGAGGGCTTCGCCGACCACGTCGCCCTGCGCGACGTCGACCTGCCGGAGTCCCGCACCGCCGCGCAGGTGATCCGCCAGGTCAAGCGCGACGGGCTGCCCGACCGGCTGCCCGCCGACAGCGACTTCTCCCCGGGCGCCGGGCACCTGGGCACCCTCTACGAGGGCGCGTGGCAGGTCGCCGAGACCCTGGCCGACCGCGGCGGGGACGACGCGCTGGCGACGCTCTACCGCGAGGTGCTCGACGGTGCCGGGACGGCGGACGCGCTGCGCCGGGGCTTCGGGTGGTCGGAGGACGACCTGCTGGCTGCGTGGCGTTCCCGCCTGGCGGCGCTGGCCGGCGTGCCAGAGTAGGGCCGTGGAGGAGGCACGGGCGACGCGACGGGTCGCGCTCGGCACCGTCCTGCTCGGCGTGGCGGCCTTCGTGCTGCTCGCCGCCACCCGGGTGCCGTGGGAGCCGGTGCCGGGCGGCATGCCGCCCCCGGCCGACGCGGACTCGGTGTTCACCTTCTCCGAGATCGAGCGCGGGGAGCACTACGCGCGCTGGGCGCGCACGTGGAGCTGGTCCTCGCTGGCGGTCTCGCTCGCCGTCGCCTGCTGGCTCGGCTTCGGCCGCCGCGGCCGGGAGTGGGCCGAGCGGGTGCCCGGCTGGTGGTGGGTCCGCATCGTGCTGGTCGTCGCCGGACTGGCCGTGGTCGGCCGGGTGGCCACGCTGCCGTTCTCGGTCGCGCTGCGCCGGCTCGCCCTCGACGAGGGCCTCGCGACGGGCACCTGGGCCGCGTGGTCGGCCGACGTGGCGAAGAGCGTGGGCGTCTCGGTCGTGCTCACGTCCCTGGCGGTGGTCGCGCTGGTCGGCTGCGTGCGGTTGCTGCCGCGGGCCTGGCCGGCGGTCGCGGGCGTCGTGGCCGCCGGGCTGGTGGTGCTCGGCTCGTTCGTCTACCCGCTGCTGGTCGAGCCGGTCTTCAACCGCTTCGAGTCGCTGGCCGACGGGCCGCTGCGCACCGAGGTGCTGGCGCTGGCCGAGCGCCAGGGCGTCGAGGTGGACGACGTGCTGGTGGCCGACGCCTCACGTCGTACGACGACGCTGAACGCCTGGGTGTCCGGCTTCGGCCACACCCGGCGGGTCGTGCTCTACGACAACCTGGTCGACGGCACCCCGCGCGACGAGGTGCTCTCGGTCGTCGCCCACGAGCTGGCCCACGCCGAGCACGGCGACGTGGTGACCGGCACGGCCCTCGGGGCGGCCGGGGCGCTGGTGGGGGTCGGCCTGCTCGGCCTGGTGCTCACCGGGGGAGTGCAGCGCCGCGACCTGCGCAGCGCGGGGGCGGTGCCCCTCCTGCTGGCCGTGGTGGCGCTGGCCGGGCTGGTGACGTCCCCGGTCCAGAACGGGATCAGCCGGGCCCTGGAGACCCGGGCGGACCAGACGGCGCTGGAGCAGACGGACGACCCCGAGTCGTTCGTCGCGCTCCAGCGCCGTCTGGCCCTGCGTGCCCACGCCGACCCCACTCCTCCGACGTGGTCACACTTCTGGTTCGGCTCGCACCCGACCGTGCTCGAACGGGTCGGGCTGGCCCGGGCCTACCCGGGGAAGTCGAAGTCGAAGAGGTCCTGAACGACGCCACCGAAGATGGCCACTGCTCCCACGATGACCGCGGCGATCAGGGCGATCAGCAGCGCGTACTCGACCGAGGTCGCACCGCGCTCGTCCAGCAGGGCCACCTGCCCCACGTCCGTCCCGGGCTGCATCTCGTCGGTTCCCTCTCTGGCTCTGCTCTTCCGGACAGTCGAACGGCCGGGTTGTCAGGGACAACCCGGCCGTTCGGTTCACGCGAGGTGGGTGCGAGCGATCACTCGCCGCCGGCGCCACCGTCGCCGCCGGCGCCACCGACCTCGTCGCCGACGTTGTCGAAGACGCCGGTCAGGTTGTCGCCCAGGGTGCGGACCGCGATGATGATCGCGACGGCGATGAGGGCGACGAGCAGGCCGTACTCGACGGCCGTGGCGCCGCGCTCCTCCATCTTCGCGAGCCGGGCGTTGAGCAGGATCTGCAGGTACTGGACCATCGGGGTCTCCTTGTGCACTGGTTCTAGCTGTGTCCCCGGGGAGTGCTTCCCCGACAGTCAGAACTCTGCCGGAATCGGCGTCCTGACGGATCGGGAGTTCGTCTCTTCGGTGGTAGTCAGTTCGGACTACCCGCGACCCGTGATCGGGGTCACGGCCGGACGCGGTCCCGCCGGTCCCGCAGTCGCTGTGGTCAGCGGGCGGACGGCGCGACCGTCGACAGCAGCCCGATCCGCATCGCGGTCACCAGCGCCTGGGCACGGTTGGCCGCCCCGAGCTTCTGGTAGATCCGGGCGATGTGCGACTTCGTGGTCGACTCCGAGAGGTAGAGCTTCTGCCCGATCGCCGCGGCGTTGAGCCCCTCCGCGAGGAGCAGGAGGACGTCGTGCTCGCGCTCGGTGAGGGCGGTCGACTCGGCGGACTGGCGGCGCATCATGGCACCCACCAGCCCGGCGCACACGAAGGCCTTGGGGGAGACGGCCGCGTGGCGCGCGGCCTTGATCACCTCGGTGGACGGCGCGTCCTTGCCGACGAAGCCCGAGGCGCCGGCCTGCATGGCAGCGAAGATCTGGTCGTCGCCGGAGTGCATCGTGAGCACGATGAGGCCGACCTCGTCACTCTCCTTGCGCAGCGTGCGCACGACGTCGAGCCCGGTGCCGTCCTGCATCTGCAGGTCGGTGACCACGACGTCGGGGCGCACCTCGTGGTAGCGCTGGATCCCCTCGGCGACGGAACCGGCCGTGGCGACCACCTCGAGGTCGGGCTCGAGGTCGAGCACGGCGCCGAGGCCGTTGCGGATCAGCTCGTGGTCGTCGATCAGCAGGACGGTGACCTTGGCCTGGTCAGCCGGGTCGCTCATGGCTACTCCTCGGGGGTCGTACGTGCGGAGCCAGTGCCCACCGGGTGGCGGGGGACCTTCAGGGAGACCGAGACCGTCAGCCCGCGGCTGGCGTTGTCGCGGACCACGAGGTCCGCTCCGATCAGTCTGGCACGTTCGCGCATGATCTTCAGGCCGTGGGAGTCGCTACGCGCCTGCTGCATGCCGATGCCGTCGTCGGTCACCGTGATCAGCGCCTCGGGGGCGTAGACCTGGCAGCGCACGTCGATCGACGTCGCCCGGGCGTGCTTGACCGCGTTGTTCATCGCCTCCTGGGCGATGCGGAAGAGCTCGGCCTCGACCTCGGGCCGCAGCCGGGCGGGCTGCTCGTCGAGGCGCACCCGGATCGGGATGCCGGACGACTCCGAGAGGTGCCGGGCCACGTTGCTGATCGCTGCGCCCAGGCTCTCCGCCTCGCCGATCGACGTGCGCAGGTTCATGACCGACCGGCGGACCTCGGCCACCACCACCGACACGCGGTCGCGCAGCATCCCCAGCACCTTCGCCTGCTGCTCGTCGGCGGGACGGGCGGCGAGGGCGTCGACGAGGTAGCCGAGCGAGGCGATGTCCTGGGCCACGCCGTCGTGCATCTCACGGGCGAGGCGGTTGCGCTCGTCGGCCGTCGCGGCGTCGCGGAACTGCGCGAAGAGCAGGGCGGCATCGAGCTTGACGGCGTTGTCGCCGAGGCTGGCCGCGACCTCGTCGAGGCTGATCGTGCTGGGGCCGGCATCGACGGGTCGGAGGCCGGCGACGACGGCCTGGTCGCTGACCCGGAAGGCGAAGCCCTGGCCGATCTCCACGGTCGTGCGGTCGGTGCGACCGTGGCGGACGTCGCCGGCGAGCGTCTCGCAGGCCGACAAGTCGCCGGACGACATGTCGATGGTGGAGGCCACGGGGGCCAGCGCGTCACCGCGAGGCACGTAGAGCACCAGGCCGCGGTTGGGGATGCGGTCGCTGACCTCGCTCAGCAGCTCGCCACCGAGCGCGGTCACGTCGAGGCCCGAGCTGAGGTTGCCGGCGAGGGCGAGCAGCTGCTTGAGGTGCTGCTGGGCGTCGCGGTAGGGCGCGAGCGGGTCGGACGCCCGGTCGGAGGAGAAGGTGACGCTGGCGATGAGGCTCAGGCCCAGGCCGGTCATCACCCAGGTGAAGATCGCCACCGCCTGGTCGTTGGTCAGCGTCTCCCACCACATCAGGCCGAGGGCCACCACCGCGATCACCTCGACGATGACCGTGCGGACCATCGTCCGGATCCCGGCGGTCGCGGTGGCGTAGAGCGGCGGCACCACGAGCGCGGCGAGGATCGAGGGACCGTAGGGCATGCTCACCGCGCAGATGACGCCGATCGTCGCGGCCTCCGTGGTCGGGCTCAGCGAGAGCTGGAGCTCGCGCCGGGTGGCCGTGACACCCTGGTAGACCCACACGGCTGCGATGAGCATGAGCGCCACGACGCCCTCGCTCTGGCGCAGCCACAGGATGGGCCCGCCGATGGCGAGCAGCGCGAAGAGTCGCGCTGCCCCGACCACCACGAAGGTCTGGCTGCTGGCCATGTCCCGACCCTAGGCCGTCCTAGCCGTTGAAGGCATCCATGGCCCCCAGCACGGCGGGCCCGATGACCACGATCATCAGGCAGGGCAGGATGAAGAGCACCAGCGGGACCATGATCTTCACCGGCACCTGCTGGGCCTTCTCCTCGGCGTACTGCCGCCGCTTGGTCCGGATCTCGCTCGACTGGACGCGCAGCACCTGGCCGATCGGCACGCCGAAGGCGTCGGCCTGCACCATCGCGCTGGAGAACGCCTTGAGGTCCTCGACGTCGCTGCGCTCGCCGAGCGTGCGCAGGGCGTCGGCGCGGCTGCGGCCGAGCTGCATCTCGCGCAGCACCCGGGAGAACTCCTCGGCGACCGGCCCCTCGGTGTGGCGGGCCACGTGCTGCAGCGCGGCGTCGAAGCCGAGCCCGGCCTCCACGCTGATGGTCAGCAGATCGACGGCGTCGGCCAGCGTCTTCTTCAGGTCGTCGGCGCGCTTGACCGCCGTGTTGTAGAGGTAGAGGTCGGGGGCGAAGAAGCCGAGCACGGCGCCGCCGATCGCGCCTGCGAGCATCATCGTGGCGGACCCGGCCATCGCGACCACCAGGAGCACCGCGAGCACAGGGACGACGACCGCTCCGAGCACCTTCGAGGAGATGACCCGGTCCACGGTCCAGCCCCGGGGGTTGCCCGCCTGGTCGAGACGACGGCGGATCCGCTCGGCCTGGTCGGCCCCTGTCACCCGCCGGCCGATGCCGAGCGCGCGCTCCTGGAGCGGGTCGATGACCCGGTCGGCGAAGGACGGCTCGGCCTCCCGCGTCAGCTCGGGGTCAGCCGCGCCCTGCTGCTCGAGCGCCTGCAGCGCCCGGGCGAGGCCGTCCGGGTTCTCGTTCTTCACCAGGGCGGCGCTGACCGCCGCGATCGCGCCGGCGAGGAGCACGACGCCGAGGAGGAGCAGCATCAGAGTTCCACCTTCACGAGGCGTGACATGGCGACGGTCCCGACGGTCATCATCGCGGCGGCGGTGGCGATGAGTGCCCAGCCGCGGATGTCGGCGACGAGCGGGGCCAGGTAGTCCGGGTTGCTGAACAGCATGAAGAGGGCGAACAACGGCGGCATGGCGCACAGGATGATCGCGGAGAAGCGCCCCTCGGCGGACAGCGTGCGCACCTGGCGGCGCAGGTACGCCCGCTCGCGCATGGTGGCCGCGACCGTGTTGAGCAGCTCGGCGAGGTTGCCGCCGACCTGCCGCTGGATGCGGATGGCCATCACGGTCCAGGCGAAGTCCTTGCTCTGGAAGCGTGCGGCGACGCCGTCGAAGGCGTCCTCGATCGGCATCCCGATCCGGGCCTCGACGAGGACCCGCTTGAACTCGGACGCGATCGGCTCGGGCCCCTCGCGGACGACGGTGTCGACCGCCTGCGCGAGCGAGAGGCCGGCGCTGAGGGCGCCGGAGATCAGCTGCAGCACGTCGGGCAGGGCGTCGTCAAAGGCACGGCGCCGCCGGTTGGCGCGGACGCGGAGGTAGACGGGCGGCAGGAAGGCACCGACGACCATCGCCACTGCTCCGGCGACGCCGTTGCCGGTCAGCAGGAAGCCGAAGAGGCCTGCGAGGAAGACCACCGCGATGTGGACCAGCAGCCACTCGGACGGCTTGAAGCCGCTGCCGGCGGCCGTCAGCCGCTGCGCGAGGCGGTCGTTGAGGCCGCTGTTGCGCTCGAGCACCCCCGCCGCTGCGGCCTTGGCCTGCTCGAGCATCGGCTCCGACGCGGGCTTCTCGGCCTTCTCCAGCCGGTTGACCTGCGTGCTGTAGGCCTCGACCCGTTCGGCGATGCTCATCGGCGCGGGCTTGCCGGGCACGAGCAGCATCGCCGCGGCGATGAGGCCGACGGCCAGCACGCCGGTGCCGGCGTAGAGCACCCACTCGGGGACCTGCCAGCCGCCGGGGGAGTCCAGCTCCACGGCGTCTGGCCGGGTGGCCTCGCCGGACGAGGCCGGCTCCACCGCCGCGAGCGCGCGCGCCACCACCGGCTCGCCGGCGGTCGGCAGGACGACCTCGACGGTCGCCTGGGTCGCGGAGAAGCCCTCCGGCAGCGGCGCGGTGACCAGCACCTGGCTGGCCAGCACGTCGGCCTCGGCACGGAAGTCGTCGGCGAGGCCGCGCCCGGTGCTGCGGATGACGCGGCCCTTGCCGGCCTCGGCCATCTCCTGCAGCGGCGCGAGCGCTCGGCCGGCCTGGCCGAGGCTCACCACGTCGACGAGGGTGCGGGTGCTGGCGATGCGGTCGGTGACGTCGGTGAGCGTGGACTCGCCACCGGTGTCGGCGCCGTCGGAGAGCACCAGCACGGAGCGCTGGCCCTCGTCGCCGGTCGCCTCGATCGCGGCGACGATCCCGTCGTAGAGGAGCGTGTCGCGGGCGAGCTCGAGGCCGTCGACCACGTCGCGGGCCGCGCTGCGGTCGGTGGTCGGCTCGAGGGCGACGGCGACCGTCGCGTCGAAGGTGACGATGCCGACGGCGACGTCGGCAGGGACCGTGTCGAGGTAGGTCCGTGCCGCCTCCTTGGCAGCGGTGAAGCGGCCTCGCTGGCGCATCGACTGGCTGGTGTCGATCGCCAGCACCGCGGTGCGCTTCACCTCGGTGCCGGTGCCGGCCACCTCGGCGCTCGCGTCCAGGGCGTCGCCGTCGAGGGTCGCCTCGACGCCGGCGAGGTCGACCTCGGCGCCGGCGGGGACGTTGACGAGCACCCGCAGGCCGTCGCCGGTGGACTCGACGTGGGCGATCGTGCCGTCCTCGGCGGAGGCTGCCCCGGCCGGCAGCACGAGCGCCGCGAGGGCGGCGACGAGCAGGAGCAGCAGCCGTCGCGCACCCATCAGAGCCTGTCCGTCCGGAAGAGGGTCGGGTCGACCGCGACGTTGGCGTAGGCGAGCTTCTCGAGGAACTTCGGTCGCAGGCCGGTCGAGCGGAGCCGGCCGAGGATGCGGCCGTTCTCGTCGAACCCGGCGCTGTTGTCGAAGACGAAGACGTCCTGGAGGGTGATGATGTCGCCCTCCATCCGCTCCACCTCGGTGATGTGCGTGATCCGGCGCGAGCCGTCCTTGAAGCGCGTCTGGTGCACGATGAGGTCGACGGCGGAGGCGACCTGCTCGCGGATGGCGCGGATCGGCAGGTCCATGCCGGCCATCAGCACCATCGTCTCCATGCGGGCCAGCGTGTCGCGGGGGCCGTTCGAGTGCAGGGTGCAGATCGAGCCGTCGTGGCCGGTGTTCATCGCCTGCAGCATGTCGAGCGCGGAGGCGTCGCGGACCTCACCGACGACGATGCGGTCCGGGCGCATGCGGAGGCTGTTGCGGACCAGGTCGCGGATGGTGACCTCGCCCTTGCCCTCGATGTTGGCCGGGCGCGACTCGAGCCGGACCACGTGCTCCTGCTTGAGCTGCAGCTCCGCGGCGTCCTCGATGGTCACGATGCGCTCGTCGCGCGGGATGAACGACGACAGCACGTTGAGCGTGGTCGTCTTGCCGGCGCCGGTGCCGCCCGAGACGATGATGTTGAGCCGGCCGCGCACGCAGGCGTCGAGGAAGTCGGCCGTCTGCGGCGTGAGCGAACCGAAGTTGATCAGGTCCTGCACGGTCAGCGGGTCCGCGGAGAACTTCCGGATCGTCAGCGCCGAGCCGTCGATCGCCAGCGGCGGGACGATGGCGTTGACGCGGCTGCCGTCGGGCAGGCGGGCGTCGACCATCGGGGAGGACTCGTCGACCCGGCGGCCGATGCGCGACACGATCTTCTCGATCGTTCGGCGCAGGTGGGCCTCGTCGGCGAAGTGGGCGTCGGCCTTGACCAGCCGGCCGTCACGCTCGAGCCAGACGTCGTCGTGGCCGTTGACCATGACCTCGGAGACCTCGGGGTCGCGCAGGTAGGGGTCGATCGGGCCGTAGCCGAGGATGTCGTCGGTGATCTCCTGGGTGACCCGGGAGCGGTCCGCGGCGCTGAGCGGGCGGTCCTGGGCACCGAGCACCTCGGCGAGGACGGCGCGGACCGTCCGGTCCAGCTCGTCCTGGTCCATCTCCGCGTCGTACAGGTGCGGGCCGAGCTGCTTGAGCAGCTCCTCGTGCACGCTGGACTTGAGCTCCTCGATCCGGTCGGTCTCCGAGCCGGCGAGCGGCCGCCGCGAGGACGACTTGCCGTCACCGCCGGACGAGGCGCCGGCAGCGGCCGCGCGGGCCGACAGCGGACCCGCGGCGGACGCGCCGGACGCGGGGGCAGCCTTCTGGAGGTCGGGCGCGGACGGCGGCGCGGTGGCCGCGGCGGCGGGTGCCGGGGCAGCGGGGGCCGGGGTGGCGTCCGGGGGGACGTCGGCGGCGTGCTTGCCCTGGCCGGCGGCGGCCGCCTGGGCGGCGCGGGCGGCGGCGAGGCGCTCGGACAGGCTGCTCATGAGCTCCTCCGTCGGAAGAGGCCGCGGGAGCGCTGGCCCTGCTCCGCGGCCGTGGCCGGCTCGGGCGGCGTCGGACCGCCCACGGGCTCACCCGTGACCGACGACGCGAGCTGGAAGTACGCCGCGCTCGCCGCGTGGTGCGGCTTGTGCGACACGATCGGCGTGCCCGAGTTGGTGGCGGCCGCGATGTCGACCGCGGTCGCGACCTGCGAGGTCACCGGCATCCCGAGGATGCTCTCTACCTTCTCCACGCTGATGCCGACCTCCTCGTCCGCCCGGTTGAGGAGGAGGTGGCGGTGGCCGCGGGCGATGGACAGCATGTCCATGGTCTCGAGGGCGACCTTGACGTTCTTCAGCGTCGGGACGTCGAGGGTGGCGACGATGACGCACTCGTCGGTCTCGTCGAGGGCGGTCAGTGTCGCGTCGTCGAAGGAGGGCGAGGTGTCCACGACGACGTAGTCGAAGCCCTCGCGCAGCGCTCGCAGGATCCGCGAGATCAGCAGCGGGGTGATCCGCTCCCGCACGTCGGGGTGCGCCGGCGCCGCGAGCACGCTGAGCGAGTCCTCGTGGCGGGTGAGCAGCCCCTCGAGCATGCCGAGGTCGATGGAGTCCTCCGAGCCGACGGCCTGCTCGATGGAGTGCGTCGGGAAGAGCTGCATGGTGATCGCGACGTCGCCGAAGGCGAGGTCGAGGTCGACCAGGCACACCTTGCGCGCGCCGCGGTCGGTCAGCGCGAGGGCCAGGTTGACCGACGACGTGGTCTTGCCGACACCGCCCTTGGGGGAGAAGACGGTGACGATGCGGCCGAGCTGGCGGGCGCCGCCGGGGCCGCGCAGGGCCTGGTAGAGCTGGTGGGCGCGCTCGACGGCCATCGACAGCGACTTGTCGTCGCCGTCCGCGACGACGACGTCGCGGATCCCGGCGTGCATGGAGCGGGCGAGGACGTCGGTGTCGAACTGGTCGCGGACGAGGACGACGCTGACGGTCGGCCGCTTGATCCGCAGCTCCTCGGCACAGCCGAGGGCCTCCTCGAGCCGCAGGGTCGGGCCGAGGACGACGACGTACTCGTCGGCGTGCTGGTCGAGCCAGGCGTGCATGCGCTCGACCGAGGCGACCGAGTGCGACCCGGTCGGCATCAGGCTGAGCAGCGGGGTGACGGAGGCGGAATCCGCCTCGACGATGACGGGCATCTCCGCTCCTCTCAGTCGAACAGGTTGTCGGCGGTGACGCCGGGGCCGGGCTTGACCTCGCTGGCGTCGTTGAGGAGCGCGATCGTGAGCTCGCCACCCTTCTCGGCGAAGCGGACCCGCTCGGCCTGCTCCTGGGTGACGGCGATCGTGACCAGGCGCTGGATGGAGGCGTCGGTGACGTTGCTGGTGCCCTCGCCCTTCTCCGGCTCGACGGTCTGGGTGCCGTCGGCGAGGACGGTGACCCGGTCGAGCAGGACGCGGGTGACGATCGGGTGCTGGCTGTCGTCGAGCAGCGTGGAGATCACGGAGATCTCGGAGCCGGCCTTGGTGAAGCGGCCGACGCGGCCGTCGTCCTTGACGAGGATCGAGATGGCGATCTTGCCCTTCGGGATCGGCAGGCTCGAGCGGGCCTCGACGTCCTCGATCGCGCCGAACTTGGCGGGGATGAGCTGCTCACCGGCGTAGATGGTGGTCAGCGCGACCTTGCTGCGCAGCGGCTCGGAGTCGTCGCTGGCGCCCTCGAGGAGCTGGGCCTGGGCGATCCGGGTCAGCTGGACCTTGCCGCTCTCCAGGGCGTCGTCGAGGCTCTCGCCGGGGGCGATGTCCTGCGACGCGGTGAGCACCTCCACGGTGTCGTACTTCTCGGCGGCGCGCGCGTCCGCGCCACGTGCGTACATGAACACCGCTGCGACACCGAGCGCGGCGATCACCGCGGCAACGACGAGCAACAACCTGCGACGATCCACTTCAGAGCCCTCCCGCTCCCCATGTGTTGTGCCGCAGGCCTCCCCGGGCTGCAGCGCAGGCCGAGGCTAGCGAGGCGGCGGACGACGTGTGAGTGAAATCCCGAAACGACGACCATTGGTGTCCGATCGCCTTCCGGGCATGGTCCATCGGGACTACGGTCCCCGGTCGAGTGGACCGTCCGGGCCATCCGGACCGAGACCAAGGTCACTCGTAGAGCGCAGCGATCTCGTCACGGCTCTCCCGCATGACGACGTTGCGCTTGAGCTTGAGGCTGGGCGTGACCTGGCCGGCCTCCTCGGTCCAGTCGGTCGGCAGGATGGTGAACTTCCGGATCGACTCGGCCCTGGAGACGGCCTTGTTGGCCTCGTCGATCGCGGCCTGCACCTCGGCGCGCAGGTCCTCGTCGTCGACCAGGTCGGCGATCCGGCCCGTCTTGCCGTGCTGCTCGGCCCAGGCCGGGAAGGCTTCCTCGTCGATGGTGACGAGGGCGGCGATGAACGGCTGGCCGTCGCCGACGACCAGGCACTGGCTGACCAGCGCCGACGCACGCACCCGGTCCTCGAGGACGGCCGGCGCGACGTTCTTGCCGCCGGCGGTCACCAGGATCTCCTTCTTGCGGCCGGTGATCCGCACGAAGCCCTCGTCGTCGACCTCGCCGACGTCGCCGGTGTGGAACCAGCCGTCGTGGAGCGCCTCGTCGGTCGCCTCGGGGTTGTTCCAGTAGCCGCCGAACACCTGCCCGCCCTTGAAGAGCAGCTCACCGTCGTCGGCGACCCGGACCGCGGTGCCCGGCAGGGGACGCCCGACGGTGCCGACCTTCTGCGCGTCGGGCAGGTTCACGGTCAGGGCTGCGGTGGTCTCGGTCAGGCCGTAGCCCTCGAGGACGTTGACGCCGACGCCGCGGTAGAAGTGGCCGAGCCGCTCACCGAGCGGTGCGCCACCGGAGACCGCGAACTCGCACCGCCCACCGAGCGCCTCGCGCAGCCGGCCGTAGACGAGGCGGGAGAAGAGGGCGTGCTGGACGCGGACCCGCACCGGCACCCGACCGCCGTCCTGCGCGCGGGACCACGCGATCGCGACCTCCGCAGCGCGGTCGAAGACCTTGCCGCGGCCGTCGGCCGTCGCGCGCTGCGAGGCGGTGTTGAAGACCTTCTCGAAGACGCGAGGCACCGCGAGCAGGAAGGTGGGCTGGAAGCTGGCCAGCTGGGGGAGCAGGTTCTTGATGTCGGAGCTGTGGCCGATCCGGGTACGAGACTTCACGCAGCCGACCTGGATGATCCGGGCGAAGACGTGGGCGAGCGGCAGGAAGAGCAGCGTCGAGGCGCCCTCGGCGTCGAAGAGCCGCTCGAGCTCGGCGACGGCGACGCAGAGCTCGTTCTGGAAGTTGTCGTGGGTGATCATGCAGCCCTTGGGGCGCCCGGTCGTCCCCGACGTGTAGATCAGCGTGGCGAGGTCGTCCGGCCCGGTCGCGCTCCGACGCGCCTCCAGGTCGTCCTCGGTGACCCCGGCTCCGAGCCGGCCGATCTCCGCCACGGCGCCGCTGTCGATGGCCCACACGTGCTCGAGGTCAGGGAGGTCGCCGCGCACGGCGCCGACCCGCGCGAGGTGGGTCGCATCCTCCACGACGACTGCGCGGGCGCCGGAGTCGGCGAGGATCCACCGGACCTGCTCCTCGGAGGAGGACTCGTAGATCGGGACGCTGACGGCACCGGCGAACCAGGTCGCGTAGTCGAGGAGGGTCCACTCGTAGCGGGTCCGGGAGATGATCGCCACGCGGTCGCCGGGACCGATCCCGGCCCCGACGAGGCCGCGGGCCACCGCCTGCACCTCGTCGAGGAACGCCGCGCAGGTGACGTCCGTCCAGCCGCCCTCGCCGTCCGGCCGGCTGAACTGCACGGCGTCCGGGGCCTCCCGCGCGTTGCGGAGGACGTCGTCGGTGAGGTTGCCGGAGGTCGGGACGCTGACCGTCTGCGGGGTGGAGTACTCGCGCACGTCCGCAGGCTAGGCCATGGCCCGGTATCCCGCGCCGCGCACCACACCGGCCCGGGCCGGGGTGGTCCGTCCGGTAGCCTTCCCGCATGGCCGAACAGACGTCTTCGTCGATCGTCGTCGATGCCCCCGCCGCGGACGTGATGGCCGTCATCGCGGACTTCCCGGCCTACCCGGACTGGGCCAAGGGCGTCACGGTCGCCGAGGTGCGCTCGTCGTACGACGCCGGGGACCCGCAGCAGCGGGGCCGGGCGCGCGAGGTCTTCTTCGCCCTGGACGTCTCGCCGATCAAGGACGAGTACACCCTCGCCTACGACTGGAGCGGTGACGACCAGGTCACCTGGACGCTCGTCGAGGGCAAGATGCTCAAGGCGCTCGAAGGTGCCTACGTGCTGCGCCCGGCCGGGGCCGGCGCCACCGAGGTGACCTACCGCCTGGCGCTGGACGTCAACATCCCGCTGATCGGCATGCTGAAGCGCAAGGGCGAGAAGATCCTCATCGACACCGCGCTGAAGGGCCTGAAGAAGCGCGTCGAGTCCGGCGCCTGAGCGCGGCCGCGGACCCAGGACACGGACAGCCCGTGCGGATCGTTCTGTTCACCGGCAAGGGCGGCGTCGGCAAGTCGACCGTCGCTGCCGGCACGGCGGCGCTCGCCGCCGCCCGCGGCCGGCGGACCCTGGTGATCTCCACGGACGCAGCCCACTCGCTCGCCGACGCGTACGGCGCCGCGGCGTCCGGCGCCACCCACCCCGGGGCGGAGCCGACCGAGGTGGCGCCGAACCTCTTCCTGCAGCAGGTCGACGCCCAGCTGCGCTTCGAGCAGTCGTGGGCGGACATCCAGCGCTACCTGCTCTCCGTCCTCGACGCCGCCGGCATGGACCCGGTCGCGGCGGAGGAGATGACCGTCATCCCGGGCGCCGAGGAGGTGCTGGCCCTGCTCGAGCTGCGCCAGCACGCCCGCTCCGGTCGCTGGGACGTGGTCGTCGTCGACTGCGCGCCGACCGCGGAGACGCTGCGGCTGCTCGCGCTGCCCGAGGCGCTGGGCTGGTACATCGAGCGGCTGCTGCCGATCCAGCGGCGGCTGGTCAAGGCGTTGCGCCCGGTGCTGAACCGCGCGGCCGGGGTGCCGATGCCCGGTGACGGCGTGTTCGACGCGATCACCCGCCTGCACGCCGAGCTCGACGACGTGCACGAGCTGCTCTCCGGGCCGGAGGCGAGCGTGCGGCTCGTGCTCACGCCGGAGAAGGTCGTGCTCGCCGAGGCCCGCCGTGCGTTCACGAGCCTGTGCCTGTTCGGCTACCGCGTCGACGGCGTCATCGCGAACCGGGTCTTCCCGACCGACGACGCCGACCCCTGGCGTGCCGCGTGGGTCGAGGCCCAGCGCGGCGTGCTGGCCGAGGTGGCCCAGTCCTTCAACGGGCTGCCCGTCCACAGCTCGGAGTACCAGCCGAGCGAGCCGGTGGGCGTCGACGCGCTCGCCGACCTCGCGAGCACCCTGTACGGCGACACTGACCCGCTCGCCGTACCCGAGGACGAGGGGCCGTTCCGGGTCACCCGCAGCGAGGACGGCGGGGCGGTGGTGCACCTCGCGCTGCCCTTCGTGTCCCGCTCGGAGGTCGAGCTCGCGCGCAACGGCGACGAGCTGGTGATGACCGTCGGCTCCTACCGCCGCCTGCTGACGCTGCCGCCGGGCCTGGCCCGGCTGCGCGTCGCCGGTGCGCGGGTCGACGACGGAGAGCTGCGGGTCCGCTTCGCCGAGCCCGCACTGGAGGCGCGATGAACGACGAGAACCGCAACGGACGCGACGGCCACGGTGGACCCGACGGCCAGCCCGACGTGGGCAGCGTCGGCGAGGAGGCGATGAAGCTGTTCGGCGCGCTCGCCGACCTCGCCCGCCAGCAGGGCGGGGACGTCGCCGGCGGCCTGGGCGACCTCGCGGGCCAGGCAGCAGCGATGGCGCAGGACGTCAACGAGCACCTCGCGACCGACAGCGCCGAGTGCCGCTACTGTCCGGTGTGCCGCGTGGTGCACGCGGTGCGCCAGACCTCGCCGGAGGTGCGGGCGCACCTCGCCGTCGCGGCGTCCTCGTTGCTGCAGGCGGCAGCGGGACTGCTGGAGACGTTGCCCGCCGACCCGGGCACCCGGGAGGGATCCCGGGGGACCGGTGTCGAGCGGATCGACCTCGACGACGAACCCGAGCCGGGAGACACACCGTGAGCAGCGCACTGACCTGTGGCATCGACATCGGCGGCACCAAGATCGCCGGGGCGGTCGTGGACGCCGACGGCGGCATCGTCGCCGAGGCCCGGGTCGAGTCGCCGGCGGCGGACCCGACGGCGATGGAGGAGGCTGCGGCCGGCCTGGTCGCCCGCTTCGCCGCCGACCACGGGATCACCGCCGTCGGCGTCGGTGCCGCCGGCTACATCGCCTCGGACCGCTCGACCGTGCTCTTCGCCCCCAACATCGCCTGGCGCAACGAGCCGCTCGGCTCCGACCTGGCCCGGCTCGCGGGCCTGCCGGTCGTCGTCGAGAACGACGCGAACGCCGCGGCCTGGGGCGAGTTCCGGTACGGCGCCGGGCGGGACGTCGACGACCAGCTGATGGTCACCGTCGGCACCGGCGTGGGCGGTGGCATCGTCGTCGACGGCCGGCTGCTGCGCGGTGCCCACGGGGTCGCGGCCGAGATCGGCCACCTCAACGTCGTCCCCGACGGCCGCCAGTGCGGCTGCGGCAACCGCGGCTGCCTCGAGCAGTACGGCAGCGGCACCGCGCTGGTGCGCGCCGCCCGCGAGGCCGTCGCCGCCAACTCCCTGCTCGCCCGGGACCTCGTCGAGCGGGCCGGCGGTGACCCCGAGGCGATCACCGGCCCGATGATCACCGAGGCGGCGCAGGACGGGGACCGGTTCGCCATCGAGCAGTTCGAGCAGCTGGGCCGCTGGCTGGGGCACGGCATCGCCTCCCTCGTCGCGGTCCTCGACCCCGCCGTCATCGTCATCGGCGGCGGCGTGAGCGAGGCCGGTGCGCTGCTGGTCGATCCGCTGCGGGCTGCCTTCGAGCACGAGCTGAGCGGCCGCGGCTTCCGGCCGACCGCCGAGATCCGGCTCGCCGAGCTGGGCAACCGCGCCGGCGTCATCGGTGCCGCCGACCTCGCCCGCGTCTGACGGACGCCCGGTGGAGCGCAACTACACCGTCGGCGTCGACGTCGGCGGCACCAAGGTGCTCGCCGTGCGGGTGAGCGCCTCGGGCGAGCTCGAGGCGTCGGCGGTGCGCCCCATGCCGGGCCGGACCGCGCCGGAGGCCGACGTCGAGACCGCCGTCGCCGACGCCGCCCGCGACGTCTTCCTCACGCACCCACCCGCAGCGGTGGGGGTGTCCGCCGCCGGCCTGGTCGACGCGGCGGGGGAGCACTACCTCTTCGGCGCCCACCTGCCGTGGCGCGACGCGCCCGTGCGCCGCCGGGTCGAGGGCCTGCTCGGCGTGCCCGTCGTCATGGACAACGACGCGAACTGTGCCGCCTGGGCCGAGCTGACCGCCGGGGCCGCGCGCGGCCGCCGGTCGGTCGTGCTGGTCACCATCGGCACCGGGATCGGCGGTGCGCTGGTGCTCGGCGGCCGGCTGGTCCGCGGAGCCCACGGCGTCGCCGGCGAGTTCGGCCACATGCAGGCGGTGCCCGGCGGGCTGGAGTGCGAGTGCGGCCTGCGCGGCTGCTGGGAGCAGTACTGCTCCGGGCGCGCGCTGGAGCGGGTCACCCGGGTCGCCCTGGGCCGGCACCTGACCGGCCCCGAGGTCACTGCGCTGGCGCTGGAGGGCGACGAGGTCGCCCGCGAGGCGTTCGGCTCCGTGGGCCGCTGGCTCGGCGTGGGTACGGCGGCACTGGTGTCCGCGTTCGACCCGGAGCTCGTCGTCGTGGGCGGCGGGGTGTCCGCGGTCGGCGACCTGCTGCTGGCCCCGGCGCGGGAGGCGCTTCGCTCCTCGCTGCAGGGGACCGACCACCGGCCGGTGCCGGACCTCGTGCCGGCCGCGCTCGGGCCGGAGGCCGGCGCGGTGGGCGCCGCGCTCCTCGCGCGCGACGGCAGGCCGTAGCCGGCAGGACCTAGAGGACCGCGCCGTCGTCCCACGGGTCGCGCGGGTCGCTCGGCATCGTCAGCACGAGGTAGCCGAACCCGACGAGGAAGGCGCCGACCAGCGCCCAGCCGACCAGCGACGGGATGCCGACGCCGGCGACGACGAAGACCAGCAGCACCGCGGGGGAGCCGAAGACGCCGAGCCAGGCCAGCAGCCGGTCCGGCGTCGGGCGCGGGAGCGGCGGCGGGGGCGGCGGGACGAAGGAGTCCTCGTCGTCGTACCCCAGCTCCGGGGGCTCGTCGTCCGGCTGGCGCACGGGCCCGGGCTCCGGGGCAGCAGCGGGCTCGGCCTGGTCCTCGGGCTCGAGCACCCGCTCGCCGTAGTTGTCGACGATGGCCTGCCAGGCGGCGTCCTCGTCAGGCTGCTCCCGCTGCACGTGCCCAGCCTACGCCCGGGGTCATGCGCTGGCGGTGGTCGCCGAGGTGACCCGGGCGACGAAGTCCGCCGACCGCTCGAAGATCGTCGGGGCGTCGTTGTCGAGGGTGGCGACGTGGTAGCTCTCGGGCAGCTCGACGCGGGTGACGTCGGTGGAGGAGACGCGGTCGAGGATGACCGGCTCGGACACGTCGTCGACGACGTGGTCCACGCTCGAGCGCAGGTAGAGCAGCGGCGAGGTGACCTTCGGCAGGTCGGCCACCAGGCCCGGCCAGCTGCTGATCAGCGAGTGGATCGCCTTGAGCGGGGTCCTGGTGTAGGCGGACTCGGTGACGCCCGGCTTCTTGATGTCGTCGGCGATCGCGGGGAACGCCGGCACGAGGTGCTTGAGCACCGGCAGCAGCTTGACGTCGAGCCGCTTCGTGCCGACGGCAGGGTTGACCAGCATCACGCCCGCGACCTGGTCGCCGCGGTCGGCGGCGAGCCGGAGCGCGAGCGTGCCGCCCATGGACAACCCGCCCACGACGACCGCGTCGTGCTCGGCGCGCAGGTCGTCGAAGGTGCGGGTGATGGCGCCGTACCAGTCGGCGAAGCGGTGCCGGTTGAGCTCCTGCCAGGTCGTGCCGTGCCCCGGCAGCAGGGGTACGGCGACGCCGTACCCGAGCGCGCCGAGGTGCTCGCCCCACGGCCGCATCGACACCGGGGAGCCGGTGAACCCGTGGCTGAGCAGCACGGCGACCCGGCGTCCGCCGGTCAGCTCGGGGCGGGCGGCGATCGTCAGTGGCTCGGTCTGCGGCGCGGGGCTGGTGGCCATGGCGCGATTGTGCCGCACGGCGGGTCGGCGCGGGCGGTGTCGCGGGTGACGGGCAGGCCTACGTCCCGGAGCCGGGAGGCACTACGCTGCAAGGCAGCCGGTGCCCGTTCGGGGCGGGCGCCGCACGCCACGGGAAAGGTACGGGTCAGGTGTTCTACTGGTTCCTGAAGTTCATCGCGCTCGGGCCGCTCCTGAAGGTCGTCTTCAGGCCGCGCGCCGAGGGCGCCGAGAACGTCCCGGCGACGGGTCCGGCGATCCTCGCCAGCAACCACCTCTCCTACGCCGACTGGCTGTTCATGCCGCTGGTGATCCCGCGGATGGTCCGCTTCGTCGCCAAGGCGGAGTACTTCACCTCGCCGGGCATCAAGGGCTGGCTGCAGAAGAACTTCTTCAGCGGCACCGGCAACATCCCGATCGACCGCACCAGCGGCGACGCCGCCTCCGGCGCGCTGGTCTCGGCGAAGCGGGTCCTCGCCGAGGGCGAGCTCTTCGGCATCTACCCCGAGGGCACCCGCTCCCACGACGGGCGCCTCTACCGCGGCAAGACCGGCATCGCCCGGCTCGCGCTGGAGACCGGCGTCCCGGTCATCCCTGTCGCCGTCGTCGGCACCGACGTGGTGGCGCCCCCGGGCAAGAAGTTCGGCCGGATCACGCGTCCGACCGTCCGCTTCGGCAAGCCGATGGACTTCTCCCGCTACGCCGGCATGGAGAACGACCGCTTCATCCTGCGCTCGATCACCGACGAGATCATGTACGAGATCATGAAGCTGTCCGGCCAGGAGTACGTCGACATGTACGCCACCAAGGCCAAGGCCGAGGCGAAGAAGGCCGAGCACGACGAGCGGAAGCTGGCGTCCTGACCTGTCGCGGCGTCCGTCTGGGCCGGCAGCCATGAGGACCCCGCCGTCGCGGGCGGCGCTCGCCGTCGAGGACCGGATGTTCCGCGCGCTCGCGGTGCTCCGAGTCGTCGTGCTCGGCTACGCCCTCGCCATCAACGCCTACCGCAACAACTTCGACCACCCCGCGCTGGCGTGGGCGTGCGTCGGCCTGATGGTCGTCGCGACCGCGGTGTTCATCCCGGTGTACGCCGCCCCCGAGCGCCGCGGACCGGCGCTGCTCGGCATCGACCTGGCCCTCGCGGTCGGGCTGCTGCTGGCGACCCCGGTCGTCAAGGGGCCGTGGTTCAGCGCCACC
This sequence comes from Nocardioides sp. J54, assembly GCF_000519005.1. Taxonomy (GTDB): domain Bacteria; phylum Actinomycetota; class Actinomycetes; order Propionibacteriales; family Nocardioidaceae; genus Nocardioides. The sequence continues at coordinate 131,653 of NZ_JAER01000009.1, forward strand.
ATCCCGAGCTACTTCGTCGTCGGCGCGATGCTCGCCTGGGCCGCCCGCTGGGGCTGGCGCGGCGGGACGGTCGCAGCCGCGACTCTCGGCGCCGTCGACCTGCTGTGCCGCTCCGAGATCGCCCAGAAGGACTGGGGCAACGTCTTCCTGCTCCTGCTCGGCGGATCCATGGTCGGCTTCCTGTGCGAGTCGCTGAAGGTGATGGCTGCCGAGCGCGACCTCGCCCAGCGCGAGGCCGCGGCCGCCGAGGAGCGGGCGCGGCTGGCCCGGGTCGTGCACGACGGCGTGCTGCAGGTGCTGGCCCTGGTGCAGCGCCGCGGGTCCGAGCTGGGCGGCGAGGCGGCCGAGCTCGGCCGGCTGGCCGGCGAGCAGGAGAACGTGCTGCGCACCCTCATCCGCTCCCAGGACGCCGTCGGCACCGGCGAGGGCGCCCGCGCGCCGGGCGGCGCCCCGGCAACCGCCGACCTCTCCGCAGCCCTGGGCCCCCTCGGCGCCCGACCCGGCACGGAGGTCGCACTCCCCGCGGGAGCCGTCGAGCTGCCCGCCCCGGTCGTGGAGGAGCTCGCGGCCGTCGTACGTGCGTGCCTGGACAACGTCGACCGCCACGTCGGCGAGGGCGCCCCGGCGTGGGTGCTCCTGGAGGACCTCGGGGACCGGGTCGAGGTGTCCGTGCGCGACGAGGGACCGGGCATCCCCGAGGGCCGGCTCGCCGCGGCCGCCGCGGAGGGCCGGATGGGCGTCTCCGAGTCGATCTGCGGGCGGATGCGCGACCTCGGCGGGACCGCCGAGCTCGACACCGGCACCCACGGCACGGAGTGGGTGCTCAGCGTGCCCCGGGAGGCAGCATGACGATCCACACCACCCACCCCTTCGCCGACGCGGACCCGGACCCGGCGCGCCGGTTCCGATCGCACGTCAGCGGCGCCGTGACGCTGTGGACCGCGGGCGACGACGTCGAGCGCGCGGGACTCACGGTCACCTCGCTCATGGTCGCCCTCGGTCCGGAGCCGACGGTGCTGGCGCTCCTCGACCCGGACTCGGACCTGCTCGAGGTGCTCCGTGAGACCGGGACCGCGATCGTGCAGCTGCTGTCGTGGCCGGACCGCCAGCTCGCCGAGGCGTTCGCGGGTACGGCGCCGGCGCCGGGCGGCCCGTTCCGGCAAGCCGCGTTCGTGGACACCGACCACGGGCCCCGGCTCGCGTCGTCGGCCACCTGGGCGGGGGTCCGCCTGACGGGGGAGCGGGAGGTCGGCTGGTCCGTCGAGGTCGCGGCCGTGGTCGAGCACGTGGAGGTCGGCGAGACCGACGACCCGCTGCTGCACCGCCGCGGCCGATTCCACCGCCACCAGGCGTAGGGCACTAGGGTTCCTGACCATGACGGACCAGATCCGGGTCATGGTCGTCGACGACCACCCCATGTGGCGCGACGCCGTCGAGCGCGACCTCGCGGCCGCCGGCTTCGACGTGGTCGCGGTGGCCGCCACCGGCACCGAGGCGATCAACCGGTTCCGGGCGACCCGGCCGCAGGTCGTCGTGCTGGACCTGCAGATCCCCGCCCCGACGGGCGTCGAGGTCACGGCCGCGGTGCTGTCGGAGGAGCCGTCGTCGCGGGTGCTGATCCTGTCGGCGTCGGGCGAGCAGGACGACGTCCTCGCGGCCGTGAAGGCCGGTGCCACCGGCTACCTGGTGAAGTCGGCCTCGCGCGAGGAGCTGCTCGACGCGGTGCGCCGCGTCGCGGCCGGCGACAGCGTGTTCACCCCCGGGCTCGCAGCGCTCGTGCTCGGCGAGTTCCGGCGGATGAACCAGCCGGAGACGCCGCCGGGGGAGAGGCTCACCGAGCGGGAGACCGAGATCCTGCGGATGGTGGCCAAGGGGATGTCGTACAAGCAGATCGCGGAGCGGCTCGTGCTCTCCCACCGCACGGTGCAGAACCACGTGCAGAACACGCTGCGGAAGCTGCAGATGCACAACCGCGTGCAGCTCACCCGCTACGCCATCGAGCAGGGCCTCGACGTCGACGACGACGAGTAGGGCCCAGTCGGCCCCGTCGGCCCGGACGGCCCGGACGGCTCAGTCGCCGCGGGCGGGGTGCGGCTTCCCGCCGGAGGGCGAGGCGTCGACGAGGTCGTGCTGGACGCCCCAGTCGCGGCGCAGCCGCTGCTCCTGCTCGGCCTCGTAGGCCTTGCCGCGCCGCGCGCGGCGCGGCAGCGTCGCCGGCACCCGGTCGAGCGCGTGGTTCACCGCGGACAGCACCGGCCCGGTGCGCGCCACGAGCGCGGTCAGCCGGGTGGACGGGATGGCCAGCTCGTCAGCGATCTCGTCACCGAGGAAGAGCCGCTCCAGAGCGTGCACGACGGCCGGCGCGTGGCGGGCCAGGCGGCCGGGCAGGACGCCCTCGAGCTCGGGCACGAGGAACTCGCGGTTGATGCTGCCGACCAGCGCCCGGCAGTAGTCGTCGACCGGCGGCCGGGTCAGCAGGTAGACCTCCTCCAGCCGCTGCTGCTCGGCGGCGTCGCGGGGGAGCAGGGACGGGTCGATGCCGAGCAGGTGGCCGAGGTAGCGCCAGCGGGCGTAGGCCGCGTCGACCTCGTGCGGGAGGTACGGCGCGCCGACCTGCCGCATCGCGCGCAGCGGGATGAGCGTGAACTCGACGAGCGTGTAGGCGAGGTAGGCCTGGCAGATCGGCAGCCCCCACGCGGCGGAGTCCCAGTCGGGACGCCGCAGCAGGTCGGCGCGGACGAGCGCGTGGATGATCCGCACCCGCACGGTGAGCTCGAAGCCGTCGGAGAACCGGTCCAGCCCGCCGGGCTGGTTGACGGCGATCAGCCACGAGCCGACCTCGATGGTGCGCGCACCGGCGTTCTCGACGTACCTCCCGGTCATCTCCAGCGGCCGGGACGCCGCGGAGTTCGCGTAGCCGCTGACCAGGGAGGCGGCGCCGAGCACGATGCCGGCGGCGCGGGAGTAGCGCGAGACGTAGCGGCTGTCGCGGTAGATCCGCTCCGCGTCGAGCCACGGCGGGGTGCGGTCGAGCTCGGCGAAGAGCGCCCGCAGCGACTCCGGTGCGTCGGGCACGGCGTCGATACCCTCGCGGCACGCGGTCCGGAGCATGCGCATCGCCCGGCGGTGCCCCACCTTTGCGAAGTCGGCGACGAAGGCGTCGGCCAGCGGGTCGCCCTGCCACATGGCGGCGAGGTAGGTGTCGGTGAATTCCCCGAACCGGCGCCGGGCCTCGTCCACCCGACGGAGGCTGGTCGGGACGCTGGCGGGGAGCTGCTCGGTCACCATGCCACGAGGCTAAAGTGAGGAAGTCTCACCTTCTACTCGCTTTTCGGGAGGCCTCGTGGCGCAGCGCCCGCGGGCCCGTCCGCGCCAGGACCGGGCCGTCCAGACGCGCCGGCACCTCCTGGACACGGCCGTGCGCATCCTCGACCAGCACGGCGCCGACCGGCTGACCACGACCGCCGTCGTCGAGCGTGCGCACGTCAGCAGCGGCACGTTCTACCGCTACTTCAACGACCGCAACGAGCTGCTCGACGTGCTCCGCGACGAGGCGGTGCGCGCGATCAGCGACGACCTCATGGTCAGCGTCGTCGACGCGCTCGAGCTCGACCTCGAGGACGCCATCCGGCTGGTCGTGGTCACCCTCGTCGAGGGCTTCGAGCAGCACCGTGGCGTCATCACCGCGATGGTCAACCGCATGCCGGCCGGCAACAACGCCAACGTGCTCCCCGAGATCGAGGCCGACCTGCACCGGCTCGCCTCCCTGCTCCCGCGCCGGCACCGCCCGGACCTGCCGGCCGAGCGGCTCGAGGGCGTGGTGTTCATGCTGATGGGTGTCCTCGTCTCCACCTGCCTGCGCACCGCGCTGGCACGGCCACCGGGCGTGGACCGGGACCAGCTCGTCGACCTGACGGTCGCGATGATCAGCGCCGGCCTGCGCGACCTTCCGGGAGGGGACTGACCGCAGGGCCCGCGCGTCGGGCAGACTCGGGGCGTGGCCGACCTGCTGGAGATCGCCGACGAGCTCTACGCCCTGCCGCTGGGCGAGTTCACGCCGTCGCGCGACGCACGGGTGAAGGAGCTCAAGGGCACGCCGCTGGCCGCGAAGGTGAAGTCGTTGCGCAAGCCCAGCACCGCTGCGTGGGTCGTCAACCTGCTGGTACGACGCGAGGGAGGCCAGGTCGACCAGGTGCTCAGCGTCGGCGCGGCCCTGCGCGAGGCCCAGCAGGCGATGTCGGCCGGCGAGCTCCGCAACCTCACCCGGCAACGCCGGCAGGTCACCGCCGCCGTCACCACCCAGGCCCGGCGGCTCGCCGCCGAGGAGGGCCTGCGGGTCACCGAGGCCGTCGCCGAGCAGGTCGAGGCGACGCTCACCGCCGCGATGGTCGACGAGGGCTGCGGCCGGGCCGTGCGCAGCGGGCTCCTGACCGCGGCGCTGCGCACCACCGGCGTCGAGCCGATGGAGGAGGGCGACCTCGCCACGGCGCTCGCCGTGCCGGAGGCGCTGGGCTTCAGCGCCACGCCGCGCGAGGCGAAGGCGCCCGGCCCGCCCGACCTGCACGTCGTACCGGACCCGGACAGGGAGGCGAAGGCGCGCGCGGCCGCGGAGGAGCGCCTCGCCGCGGCGGTCGAGGAGCACGAGGCCGCGGCCGAAGCCCACGACGAGGCGAAGGCCGAGGTCGAGCGGCTCGAGGCGCGCCAGCTGCAGGTGCAGGCCGAGATCGACGAGCTGCGCCGCAAGCTCGCCGACCTCGAGGACCAGGCCGAGGGGCTCGAGGAGGAGCTGGCCGAGGCCGAGGAGGTCCGCGACGGTGCCTCGGCCGAGCTGCGCACCGCCACCGCGGAGCGCGACGCCGCCCAGCGCGCGCTCGACCGCCTCGGCTGACCCGCCGGGACGGCGGACCTCAGCCCGCGCGGACGATCTCGAGCACCCGCCGGTCGATCCAGGCCAGCTCGGGGGAGACCCGCATCTCGTAGTTCTCGGTGCCCACCCAGGTCAGGAAGTCGGGGTGGCCGGCCGCGGTCGCGAAGGCCTCCAGCTCCTCACGCAGCCCGGCGTGGACCACCACCTTCTCGTCGTCGGTCGAGGCGGTGAGGTAGAGCTCGTGCAGCGCCAGCAGCCGGCGCAGCTCCTCGATCGGCGCGGCGTGGTCGTCGACGCGGAGGTCGACGGCGACGTCGTCGCGACCGCCGTAACCGGCCTCCTCGCGGACCACCATGATCGCGGCGGACTGGCGCCCGCGACGGTCGCCGCCGGCCTCGTCGCCCGCGGCCAGCGCGGCCACCAGCCGGTCCTGCAGGGGCGCCGTGGCGTCGCTGGCGAGCCAGGCCTCCTCCATCGCCTCGACCACCTCGGGGCCGGCCAGGCAGTTGCCCTGGATGGCGTAGCCGTCGCCGGTGCGGCCGCCGGCCCACGGGATGCACTCGGTGCCGGTGTGCGAGGCGGCGTTGCCGTCGAGGTCGACGATGCCGGCCTGGCGGTGCTGGTAGCCGGGATCCTCCTCCAGGAGCCGCTGGAGCGCGACCGGTGCGGTCGCCCCCTCGTCCAGGTGGGCGAGGGCGAGACCCTTCCAGGCCACGTTCGCGTCGGCCTGGGTGGCGATGGCACCGACCCCCGCCACGGCGGCCGGGACGGCGGAGCCGACGGCGAGGAACTTCGAGGCGACGGCGACGCCCCAGGTCTCGCCGTCGGCGGAGCGGGCAACGATCGAGAAGGTCATGCCCGCAGCCTAGGGCGCGCCGGGAGCCGGCCTAGGCCGAGTCGCGGCGGACCAGCGCCGGCGGGAAGATCACCCGGATCGGGCGTGGTCCGCGCTGGTCGTCGATCTGCTCCAGCAGCAGCCGCACGGCCTGCTCGGCCATCTCCCCGATCGGGTTGCGCACCGTCGTCAGCTGCGGCGTGGTGCGTTCGGGTACCCCCACATCGTCGTACCCGACCACAGCCACGTCGCCCGGGACGCTGCGTCCCGACCCGGCGAGCACGCGCAGCGCGCCCGCCGCCATGAGGTCCGACGCGGCGACGATGCCGTCGAGGTCCGGCGCCCGCTCCAGCAGCAGCCGGGCCGCCGCCTCGCCGCCGGACTCGGTGAAGTCGCCGTGCTCGACGAGATCGTCGGACAGCCCCGCGGCCCGCATGGTCGTGCGCCAGCCGTCGAGGCGGTCGATGCCGGCGGCCATGTCGCCCGGTCCGGCGATCGTCGCGATCCGGCGGCAGCCCCGCTCGACCAGCAGCTCGGTCGCGGCCCGCCCGCCCGCGACGTTGTCGGTGTCGACGTAGGCGACCTTGTCCGCGCTGGTCCACGGCCGGCCGACGAACGCGCACGGCAGGCCGAGCGCGGCGAGGTGGTCGGCGAGCCGGTCGCTGCGGTGGTGCGAGACCACGATCGCGCCGTCGATGTGCCGGCTGCCGAGGTAGCGCAGCAGGCGCCGCTCCTCCTCGCCGGGCTTCGCCAGCAGCAGCACGAGCTGCAGGTCCCGGGTCGCGAGCATCCGGTTGACCCCGCGCAGGGTGTGCACGAAGAAGGGGTCGGAGAACACCCGCTCGTCCGGCTCGGGCACCACCAGCGCGACCGAGTCGGTGCGTCGGGTGACCAGGCTCCGGGCGGCCGGGTTCGGGGTGTAGCCGAGCTCGAGCACGGCCGCCTCGACCGCGGCGAGCGCGGCGGGGGAGACCCGGTTGCCCCCGTTGATCGCGCGCGAGGCCGTCGCCCGCGACACACCGGCGCGGCGGGCGACCTCGTCGAGGGTCGGCGCACCCCCCGGGGAGTCGCTCGGCGGTCGGTTCACGCGGGGCACGTTAACCGACTTCCGGCAGGCGTCCGGTGCGGGCGACCTCGGCGATGAGCCGGGCGCTCGACTTGGGGGTACGACGCTGGTTCTCGAAGTCGCAGTGCACGATGCCGAAGCGCTGCTCGTAGCCGTAGGCCCACTCGAAGTTGTCGAGCAACGACCACGCGAAGTAGCCGCGCACGTCGACACCGGCGGCCATCGCCTCGTGGAGGGCGCGCAGGTGGCCGTGGAAGTAGGTCACCCGCTCCGGGTCGTGCACCGTGCCGTCGGGCGCCACCTCGTCGGGGTAGGCCGCGCCGTTCTCGGTGATGTAGACCGGCGGGAGGTCGTAGTCGCGGGCGAGCCCGACCAGCAGGTCGCGCAGGCCGTCGGGCTGGACCTCCCAGTCGATGCCGGTCACCGGCAGCCCGCGGCGGGGGAAGACGATGCCGTCGCCGCCCGGGAACGGGCTGGAGGTCGGCCGGCTCGGGTGCGGGATCCGCGAGCCGAGCAGGTCGGCCGCCGGGTGCTCGCGACCCGACGCGGCGTCGCCGTGGTAGTAGTTCACGCCCAGGAAGTCGAGGGGAGCGCTGATCACCTCGAGGTCGCCCTCGAGCACGAACTCCTGCCAGGCCCGGCCGCGCCAGGTCATGCCCTCGGTGTGCGCGGCCAGCCCGTCGTCGTACTTGCCGCGCAGGACCGGCTCGAGGAACACCCGGTTCCACAGCTGGTCGACCCGCTCGGCCGCCGCCACGTCGGCCGGCTCGCCGGTGTCGAAGGGCTCGGACAGGGTGAGGTTCAGCGTGATGCCGAGCTGGTCCTCCGGTGCGCGCCGGCGCAGCTCCTCCACGGTGCGCCCGTGGGCGAGCAGGAGGTGGTGGGCGGCGATGACGCCGGCGACGCCCTCCTGCCGGCCCGGCGCGTGCTGGCCGCCGGTGTAGCCGAGGAAGGCGCTGCACCACGGCTCGTTGAAGGTGGTCCAGTGGTGCACGCGGTCGCCGAGCGCCTCGTGGATCGTGAGCGCGTACTCGACGTACCGCTCGACGGTGTCCCGCTCCAGCCAGCCGCCGGCGTCCTCGAGCGCCTGGGGCAGGTCCCAGTGGTAGAGCGTCGCCCACGGCAGCACGCCGGCCCCGAGGAGCTCGTCGACGAGGCGGTCGTAGAAGCCGATGCCCGCCGGGTTGGGGGCACCGCCGTCCGGGCGCACCCGCGGCCACGCGATGGAGAAGCGGTAGGAGCCGAGGCCGAGGTCGCGCACGAGGGCGACGTCCTCGGGCATCCGGTGGTAGTGGTCGCACGCGACGTCCCCGGTGTCGCCGTTGCGCACCGCGCCGGGGACCCTGCTGAAGGTGTCCCAGATCGATGGCGTGCGGCCGTCCTCGCTGGCGGCGCCCTCGATCTGGTACGCCGCGGTCGCGGCTCCCCAGAGGAAGTCGGCGGGGAACGTGGGCTCGCCGTCGGTGGGCTGGGCGGGGGTGGGGGTCGGGGAGGTCATCCCTTGACGGCTCCTTGCATGATGCCGGTGACCAGCTGTCGGCCGGCGAGGACGAAGAGCAGGAGCAGCGGGATGGTCGACATCCCGGCGCCTGCGAGGACGAGCGCGTAGTCGGTGGTCTGGCCCTGGCCGGTCAGCGCCAGCCGGTCGAGGGCGATCTGGAGGGTCTCGGTCTCCTGCAGCGCGACGAGGGGCCACATGTAGTCGGTCCACACCTGCATGAAGGTGAACAGGAAGAGGATCGCCATCGCCGGGCGTGCGGCCGGGACGGCGACGGTCCAGAAGGTGCGCAGCATGGTGCAGCCGTCCATGCGGGCGGCCTCGATCAGCTCCGTGGGCACCGCGTCGACGAGGTACTGCCGCATGAAGAACACGCCGAACGCGGTGACCAGCGTCGGCAGGGCGACGGCGGCGAGGGTGTCGAGCAGGCCGTAGTCGCGCATCAGGATGAACAGCGGGACGATCGCCAGCTGCGTCGGCACGGCCATCGTCATCACGACGAAGCCCATCAGCAGGTTGCTGCCGCGGAACGTCAGCTTCGCGAACGCGTAGCCGGCCAGGGTCGAGAAGAAGACCACGGCGACGCCGCAGGCGGTCGAGACGATGAGGCTGTTGAGCATCGCCTGCCAGAAGTCCACCGAGTCGATGACGCGGCGGGCGTTCTCGAGGAAGTGGCCGCCCGGCACGAGCGGGGGAGGGAAATCGTTGGCCTCGCCCTTGGTGTGCGAGCCGATGACGAACGACCAGTAGAGCGGCAGCGCCGAGCCCAGCACGAACGCGGCGAGCAGGCCGTAGACGAGGAACCCGGGGCGGCCGGAGGTGCGGGCGCTCACGAGACGCTCCTGCGGGTGAGGAAGCGGGTGATCGCGAAGTTGAGTGCCGCGATCCCCACGATGATGAGGAAGAGGATCCAGGCGGCGGCCGAGGCGCGACCGTAGAACTGGTCCTCGATGCCCTTGACGTAGATGTAGAGCGTCGACGTCATGTACTGGTGGTCCGGGCCGCCCTCGCGGTTCGGGGTGTCGTCGAACAGCCGCGGCTCGGTGAAGATCTGCAGCCCGCCGATGGTGCTGGTGATGATGACGAAGATCATCGTCGGCCGGATCATCGGCAGGGTGACGGAGAAGAACTGGCGGATCCGCCCGGCGCCGTCGAGCGACGCCGCCTCGTAGAGGTCGCGGGGGACCGCCTGCATGGCCGCGAGGAAGATCAGGGCGTTGTAGCCGGTCCAGCGCCAGTTGACCATCCCGGCGATCGCCAGGTGGCTCCACCATCGGTCGACGTGCCACCGGATCGGCTCGAGGCCGACCTCGGTCAGGAGCTGGTTGATCATGCCGTAGCGGTCGGCGAACAGGCTGCCGAAGATCAGCACGGCAGCCGTCGGCGCGACGACGAAGGGCAGCAGCACGCTCATCCGCCAGAAGGTGCGCCCGCGCAGCCGGTTGTCGAGCAGGGCCGCCACGGCCACCGCCAGGACGACCTGGGGGACCGACGACATGAGGAAGATCGAGAAGGTGTTGACCAGGGCCTTGCGGAAGACCGGGTCGGTCAGCACGAAGCGGTAGTTGTCGAGGCCGATGAACTCGCCCCGCACGTAGTAGGCGCGGTTCCAGTCGAAGAGCGAGAGGAAGCCGGTGTAGAGGAGCGGGTAGAGCCCGACGAGCGCGAACAGGACGAAGAACGGCGACACGTAGAGGTACGGGCTGAGCTTGAGGTCCCAGCGCGAGCGGCGCTGGCGGCGCAGGAGCCTGCGGTCGCCGGCGGCGCGGGCGCGCCGGCGGTCCCCGGGCGGCTCGGGGCGCCCGTCCGCCGGGGACGTCGCGGTGGCGGCGTCCCCGGCGGGTGCGGTGCTGTTGGTCATCGGGTCTCGATCACTCGGTCGGGTGGGAGGTGTCCGGCTCGGCCCGGGTCACTGCAGCGCAGCGACGTCGGACAGGAAGGTCCCCCACGACTTCTCCGGGTCCGTGCCCTGGTCGACGCGGTTGATGGCGTCCTGGAACTTCCCGAGGATGTCGGAGTAGAGCGGGCCGTGGTAGGGCTGCACCTCGATCGCGGCGGCGCGGTTGGAGAAGATCTCACCGGCCGGGGCGTCGTTGAAGTACGGGTCCGTGGCCTTGAGCAGCTCCGGGTCCTCGAGCGCCTCGACCTGCGAGGGGAAGTTGCCGAGGCTGGCGAAGATCTTCAGCTGCTGCTCCGGGGCGGTGATCCAGGTGATGAACTCCTGCGCCTCGGCCTGGTGCTTCGACGTCTTCGGGATCGCGAGGTAGGAGCCGCCCCAGTTGCCGCCACCGCCCGGGAACACGTCGGCGATGTCCCACACGACACCCTTCGGCGCCGGGTCGCCGGTGTTGTCACGGATGTTGCTGCGCATCCAGCCCGGGCAGGGGATGGTGGCGAAGCCGTCCTTCTTGAAGCCGGCGCTCCAGTCGTCGCTCCACTGCGGGGCCTTCGTCGACAGTGTCGGCACGTGGCTGGTCACGGTGTCGTAGAGGGCCTTGAGCTCCTCGTTCTCGACGTCGACGGTGTTGTCAGCCTGCTCGAACGGGAACTCCACCTGGTTGAGCATCGCCTGCGCAATCGAGCCGGAGGCGTCGTACCAGGCGCTGCCGGGGACGGCCTTGACGAACTTCTCGCCGAGCGCGAAGTAGTCCTCCCAGGTGGTCATCAGCTTCGCGACCTCGGCGCGGTCGCTGGGCAGCCCGGCCTTCTCGAAGAGGTCGGCGCGGTAGCAGATCGCCTCCGGGCCGGCGTCGGTCGCGTACCCGAGGAGCGCGCCGTCGGGCGTGGTGGCAGCCTCCTCCTTGAAGTCGAGCCAGCGGCCCTCCACCTCGTCGGAGGACAGGTCGACCCACCGGTCGGGGGCGGCGACGAGGGCCGGCATGAAGTCGCCCTCGACGGCGACCACGTCCGGCAGGCCGCTGCCGGCCTGCAGGTTGGTGTTGAGCTCGTTCTTCCAGTCGTCCCAGAGGGAGACCTTGGTCTGCTTGACCTGGATGTCGGGGTTGGCCGCGTTCCACTCCTCGATGAGGGCGTCGTAGCCGAACTCGCCGAAGGTGGTGATCGTCAACGACTCGCCCTCGCCCAGCTTCTGCTGCTCGGCGGACTTGGTCGGGTCGTCGCTGGAGCCGCAGGCACTCATCCCGAGGACGAGGCTCGCGACGGCCGCCGAGGCGACCAGGCGGGTGGGCCGGCGAAGGCCCGCGGTGGTGTGGTGCACGGTGTTGCTCCTCGGGGTGAGCGATGAGGCGGGAGTCTGCCGCTGTCGGCGCTGCAGGTGTGAGAGCGCTTCCATTCCGTGCGGCGTGCACACCATGACATGGGTCACACTCGACGTCAACACCCCTCGCGAGAGATCGAGACCAGGGCGCCCGTCTCGGGTGGGAGCGCTTCCACTAGACGGGCGTGGAAGCCTGTCCTACTGTGAGCCCCGTCACCGGTGGACGCCGGTGGGAGACCCGCGAGAGGAGCGGACATGGCACAGGTGCGGTTCGACCAGGCGACCTACGCCTACCCGGGCGCCGACCGGCCCGCCGTCGACGGGCTGGACCTGGAGATCGCCGACGGCGAGTTCATGGTGCTGGTCGGGCCCTCGGGCTGCGGCAAGTCGACCTCGCTGCGGATGCTGGCCGGGCTCGAGCCGGTGACGTCGGGGTCGATCCACATCGGCGACCAGGACGTCACCGACGTCGCGCCGAAGGACCGCGACATCGCCATGGTCTTCCAGACCTACGCGCTCTACCCGCACCTGACGGTGGCGGAGAACATGGCCTTCGCGCTCAAGATCGCCGGGGTCCCGAAGTCTGAGCGCATGTCCCGGGTCGGCGAGGCCGCGAAGCTGCTCGACCTCGAGGGCGTGCTCGACCGCAAGCCGCGCGCACTGTCCGGCGGCCAGCGCCAGCGGGTGGCGATGGGGCGCGCGATCGTCCGCCAGCCCCAGGTCTTCTGCATGGACGAGCCGCTGTCCAACCTCGACGCGAAGCTGCGGGTCTCCACCCGCACCCAGATCGCGGCCCTGCAGCGCCGGCTCGGCACCACCACGGTCTACGTCACCCACGACCAGGTGGAGGCGATGACGATGGGGGACCGGGTGGCGGTCATGAAGGACGGCGTCCTGCAGCAGGTCGACACCCCGCTCGCGCTCTTCGACCGGCCGGCCAACGCCTTCGTCGCCGGTTTCATCGGCTCCCCGGCGATGAACCTGCTCACCGGCAAGACCGCCGGCGACGGGGTGGCCGTCGTCGACGGGGTCGACATCCCGATCGCCCGGGACGCCGCCGCGGCCGCCACCGGCCCGGTCACCCTCGGCGTCCGCCCGGAGGCGTGGCGCGTCGTCGGCCCGGACGAGCCGGGGCTGCCCGTCACCGTGCAGGTCGTCGAGGAGCTCGGCGCCGACTCCTACCTCTACGCCACCCCGGCCGCCGGCGACCTCGGCACCCGCCCCGCCGGCGAGCTCGTGCCGCAGGTCGTCGTCCGGCTCGACCAGCGCACCGGCCTGCGACGCGGCGAGCGGGTCCGCCTGGCCGTCGACCCGGCCGCGGTGCACGTCTTCGACGGCGAGACCGGCCTCCGGCTCGGGGCGTAGGTTGAGTGCCATGCGCGTCGGAGTGCTGACCGGTGGAGGTGACTGTCCCGGGCTCAACGCAGTGATCCGGGCCGTCGTCCGCAAGGGCGTCAAGGAGCACGGCTTCGAGTTCATCGGCTTCTGCGACGGCTGGAGGGGGCCCCTCGAGGGCTTGACCATGCCGCTCGGCATCGAGCAGTGCCGCGGCATCCTCCCGCGCGGCGGCACGATCCTCGGCTCGTCGCGCACCAACCCCTTCAGCGTCGAGAACGGCGTCGAGCGGATCCGCGAGAACCTCGCGGCCGCACGGGTCGACGCCCTCGTCGCGATCGGCGGCGAGGACACCCTCGGGGTCGCGACGAAGCTCGCCGACCTCGGGGTCCAGGTCGTCGGCGTCCCGAAGACCATCGACAACGACCTGTCCGGCACCGACTTCACCTTCGGCTTCGACACCGCGGTCAACATCGCCACCGAGGCGATCGACCGGCTGCACACCACCGCCGAGTCGCACCACCGCGTGCTCGTCGTGGAGGTGATGGGCCGCCACGCCGGGTGGATCGCGCTGCACGCCGGCATCGCCGGCGGGGCGAGCGCGGTGCTCATCCCGGAGGTGCCCTTCGACATCGAGGCGGTCTGCGCCCACGTCGAGACCCGCTTCCACAGCGAGTACGCCCCGATCATCGTGGTCTCCGAGGGTGCGGTGCCCGCCGACGGCAGCGGGATGACCCTGGCCAGCGGCGAGAAGGACGCCTTCGGCCACGTCCGCCTCGGCGGCATCGGCGACCGGCTCGCCCGCGAGATCGAGGACCGCACCGGCAAGGAGGCGCGCGCCGTCGTCCTGGGCCACGTCCAGCGCGGCGGGACGCCTACCGCGTTCGACCGGTGGCTGGCCACCCGCTTCGGCCTGCAGGCGATCGACGCGGTCGCCGACGGGGAGTACGGCGTCATGGTGGCCCTGCGCGGCGCCGACATCGTGCGGGTCCCGCTCATCGAGGGCACCGGCGAGCTGAAGGTCGTCAGCCCGCGGGAGTACGCCGAGGCGCAGGTCTTCTTCGGCTGATTCCCTATTGGGGATCAGGCGTCAAGTGGCGGGTTGTTTGACGTCGTCGATGCCGGTTGTCAGGATCGTTGGTGGGGAAGGTCGCCTCGTGTGCCGACGCCGTTGGGTGTCTGGCTTTGCATGCCCCGCTGGGGCTTGGTGAGGGGCCTTCCCCGCCTTCTTGCTGCGGCGGCGCGAGCGCACCTCGGGTGGGACGGTCCACTGCTGGGCGATGATCTGCTTGGCCTGCGCTGCGGTGACGGGGGTGCCGTCGGTGTCGCAGATGACGT
>NZ_JAER01000010.1 GCF_000519005.1 Nocardioides sp. J54
GCTGCTAGACCCAGTGGGGAGGCACCCTCGTCTTGGTGCCGGGACGCATCTGTCTGTCAGCTCACTGATCGGCGCTCCCAGCCAGCCATCCGGTCGGCCTTGGCGCACAGCCCTGTCGACGATCACGGCGTCCCGGGTGACCGCCGGGCCCTGCAGAACTCATCGTGGACCTCAAGGGGTCGAGCGAGCAGGGCAGTGACCCGACGGCACCTGGGGTGCATCAGCGGCCCGTCCAGGACCGCCGACACGAGGAAGGTAGTCCAGTGAGCACCACGCACGGCACCGACGGGCTCCCGAAGCCCGCCCCGCCGGCCGAGCCGACCGCGGGCTTCGGCGACGTGGTCGCCTCCGCGGTCGACGTACGACGCGTCTTCGACGGCCATGTCGTGCTCGACGGCATCGACCTGGAGATCCGCACCGGCGAGTTCGTCGCGCTGCTCGGCCGTTCGGGTTGCGGGAAGTCGACGCTGCTGCGGATCCTCGCGGGCCTGGACACCGGCGCCGAGGGGGCCGTGTCGGGTGGCCGCGAGCCGGCCGTCGTCTTCCAGGACCCGCGGCTGTTCCCGTGGCGCCGCGTGCTCGACAACGTCGCGCTCGGCCTGCGCGGCGCCGACGCCCGGGGCCGCGCCACCGAGGTGCTGGCCGAGGTCGGCCTGGCCGGTCGCGAGCGGGCGTGGCCGCGCCAGCTCTCCGGCGGCCAGCGCCAGCGCGTGGCGCTCGCCCGGGCCCTGGTCCGCGAGCCCGACCTGCTGCTGCTCGACGAGCCGTTCAGCGCCCTCGACGCGCTGACCCGGATCTCCGCGCAGGCGCTGGTCAGCGACCTGGTCGCCACCCACCGGCCGGCCGTGCTGATGGTGACCCACGACGTCGAGGAGGCGCTGCTGCTCGCTGACCGCGTGCTGGTGATGGACGCCGGCCGCCTGGTGCACGACGAGCGCCTCGACCTCGCACGCCCGCGCCGGCGCGACCACCCCGAGATCGTCCGCCGCCGGGTCGCCCTGCTGGGGCTGCTCGGCGTGGACGAGGCGCCGGCCTGACCTGCTTCGCCCACCTCCACCACCCCCGAGAAACCGAAGGAAGACGAAGAGTCGATGCTGCACACCAGAAAGTCCCGCCTGCGCCGCACGGCCGCCGGCACGATCGCCGCCCTCGCCGCCCTCACCGCGCTCAGCGCCTGCGGCTCCGACGACGAGGGCAGCGACAAGCCGGTGCTGCGCGTCGGTGTCCAGAAGGACGGCGTGCGCGCCGTGCTCGACGAGGCCGGACTGCTCGAGGACCTGCCCTACGAGATCGAGTGGGCCGAGTTCACCGCCGGCCCGCCGATCGTGGAGGCCGCCTCGGCGGACCAGATCGACGTCGCCTGGGTCGGCTCCGCCCCGCCGATCTTCGGCGCCGCCGCCGACGCGAACTTCAAGATCGTCGCGCAGGTCCAGGAGCAGGACCAGCAGGAGAACTCCATCCTCGTGCCGAAGGGCTCGTCGATCGACGACGTCAAGGACCTGTTGGGCAAGAAGGTCGCGGTCGGCAAGGGCACCTCGGCCCACGGCCTGCTGCTGCAGGCGCTCGAGCGCAACGGCCTCAGCCTGGCCGACATCGAGCCCAACTACCTGGCGCCGGCCGACGGCCTGGCCGCGTTCACCTCCGGCGAGGTCGACGCCTGGGTGGTCTGGGACCCGTTCGTGACCCAGGCGATCGAGCAGAACGACGCCGTGGAGATCGCCGGCGGCCACCCCGACGAGCAGGGCGTGCAGTTCGAGATCGCCTCCACCAGGGCGCTGGAGGACGAGGAGACCCGCGAGAACATCAAGTACTTCGTCGGTCTGCTGCAGGAGGCGTGGGTGTGGGCGCTCGACAACTCCGACGCCTGGGGCGACGGCTGGGCCGCCGAGTCGGGCCTCTCGCCGGACATCACCCGCGTGGTGGCGAAGAACAAGGCCGCCGCCTTCGGGCCGGTGACCCCGGAGACCATCGCCGCCGAGCAGGCGCTGGCAGACGCGTTCTTCGAGGCGGGTGAGCTGCCGAAGAAGATCGACTTCGCCTCGATCGTCGAGGAGGGCCTGATCGACTGACGTCGACCGGCCAGACGCCGCGGGCGGACCCGGACCGGGTCCGCCCCTTCGGTGTCCCCGGTGCCGGGGTGCTCAGTCCCGCGGCGGCTGCTGCTCGCCGAGCAGCCACGCGTCGAAGAAGTCCGACAGCTCCTCGTCCAGGGTGTCCTCGATCCAGGCGAGGTACTCGGTGCGGTCGGCGTTGCCGTTCTCCTGCGAGGCCGGCCACTCGCGGACCAGGTCGAAGAAGACCTCGTCGCCGACGTCCTCGCGCAGCTCGTGCCACATCAGCGCCGGACCGTAGTAGATGTTGCTGTTGCCGAACTTCGTCGGGTCGAACGCCCCCGGCGGGCCGGCGTCCTCGCGCAGGCGCGCCTCGAACATCGCCCAGTCGTCCATCTTCTGGCCGATGTGGACGCCCTCCTGCTCGGCCTCCCACATCCCCTGCAGGTACATCGCCATGCCCTCGTTCATCCACACGTCCGACCAGTCGGCGGGGCTGACGGTGTTGCCGTACCAGTGGTGCGCGACCTCGTGCACCACGACGGCTGGCGAGAGGCTGTAGTCGTTGTTGCCGAGCGTGATCATGGTCTGGGTCTCCATGCCGCTGCTGCCGTCGACGACCACGATGCCGAGGGTGTCGAACGGGTAGGGCCCGAGCAGGTCCTCGAGCCAGTCCACCGCGTCCGGGGTGGTGCCGAGCCCGCCCGGCAGCGGCTCCTCGTCGGCGTCGGTCCAGATCTGGATCGGCACGCCGCTCGCCGACTCGAGGTCGGTGCGCTGGTAGTCGCCGAACGCCACGGTGACGAGGTACGACGACGCGGGCTCCGCGAGGTGCCACGCGTTCGTGGTGCGGCCGCCGTCCTTCGTGCTCTTGCGGAGCTCGCCGTTGGCCACGCCCTGCAGCGGTGCCGGTGAGGTGAGGGTGAAGTCGTAGAACGCCTTGTCGGCCGGCTGGTCGTTGACGGCGTACCAGGTGAACGCGCCGTAGGGCTCCTGGAGCGTCCAGGTCTCGTGCTCGGGCGTGATGCTCCACCCGACGCCCTGCGCGAAGTCCTGGCGCTCGCTCGGGGCCGGGGCGGTCCGCGGCGTCCCGGAGTAGGTCAGCGCCAGCTCGTACTGGCCGTCCGCCTCGACGGGGTGCTCGACGGTGAGCCGGGTGCCCTCGACCGCGTGCCCGGCGGGCGTGCCGTCGACGGTGAGCTCGCTGATGGCGAGCTGCTCGTTGAAGTCGAGCGGGATGGTGGGGGAGTCCGCGGTGGCGCGGAAGGTCAGCACCTGGGTGCCGGTGAGCACGTCGCGGCTCGGGTCCCACTCGAGGCCGAGGTCGTAGTGCAACGCGTCGACGAGCGGGTCGCCGATCTCGGGGTAGACCGAGTCCTCGCGCGTGGCGCTGAACGCGTCGGCGTACTTCCCGGAGCCGGTGGGCGTGCTGCTCGGGACGTCCGGCGTCGGCGGGGTGCGCAGCGTCGGGGTGGGGTCCGCGTCCGCGTCACCCCCGGACCCGCAGGCAGCGAGCGCCGTGCCGGCGCACAGGAGGAGGGCGGTGGCGCCGGCGCGGAGGCGGCGGGTGGTGGTCATGGGACGTTCCTTCTCCGGGGGTGGGCACATCATGCCTGTCGAGACGAACCTGAACACGTGTCACATTCAGGTGTTACTCTCCGGTCGCTCGGTCGTTGAAGTGACCGGGGTCACTGCTCGGCATGGGGAGGTTGGCGTGGACGCACCGCGCGAGGCGGCAGCACGACGGATCGGACTGGCCGCGGCCACGGCGCTGGCGGTGGTCGGCGTCGCGGCGCTGGTCCCTGCGACGGCACCCTCGGACGCGCCCCGCGGCGGCGCGACGAGCCTGGCTGCCGCGGCGGAGCAGGAGAAGTCCGAGCGCGGCGTGCCGCACGACGACAGCCTGCTCGCGCCGCACGACCACAACGACCCGGCGACGAAGAACGACGTCGCCCGTGGCCTGGCCGTCGACGAGGTCGCGGCGCTCGACCCGACCAGCGCCGCCGACCGGCGCAAGGCGGAGGCCTACGTCGAGCGCGAGCGTGCGCTGCCCGACCCGCGCCTGGTCCGGGTCCGCGCCTACCCGAGGCGCACCGCCGTCCCGGCGACCCGCTACGCGATGGCCGGCGGCTGCTACACCCTGACGGCAGCAGGCACGACGTTCGGGCCCTACTACTTCAAGGCCACCCGGCTCGGCGGCTACCTGCTGCACACGCGCGACGGCGAGCTCGCCGTGGTCAACGGCCAGGTGAAGCCCGCTGCGAAGCCCGGCCCGAACGCCGACTGGACCGCCCGCAAGGACGGCACCGGGTTCCGCCTCGACGTCGGCGCCGGCAGGGCGCTCACCGTCAAGGCCGGAGCGCTGGCGCCGGGAGCCGGCACCACCTTCCGCCTGCGCACGGCAAGCGGCTGCCCGTCGTACCCGGAGGCGGCCATCAACATCACCGGCAACCCCTACGCCGGCGAGACGACCTACCAGGAGGTGCGCGGCTTCGTCGACGCGCACACGCACGGGATGGCCTTCGAGTTCCTCGGCGGGAGCATCCACTGCGGCCGGCCCTGGCACGCGTACGGCGCGCCGTACGCCCTGGTCGACTGCCCCGACCACACGCTCACCCAGGGCAAGGGTGCGCTGCTGGAGTCGGTGCTGTCCGGCGAGGCGTCGCACGACCCGACCGGCTGGCCGACCTTCAAGGACTGGCCGGCGCCGGAGTCGCTGACCCACGAGGGCACCTACTACCGCTGGCTCGAGCGGGCCTGGCGCGGCGGCCAGCGGCTGTTCGTCAACCTGCTCGTCGAGAACAACAAGCTCTGCCAGCTCTACCCGATCAAGCGGAACTCCTGCGACGACATGGACTCGATCCGCCTGCAGGCCGCCGACATGCTGAAGATGCAGGACTACATCGACGCCCAGTTCGGCGGTCCGGGCAAGGGCTTCTACCGGATCGTGAAGAACCCCTTCGAGGCCCGGCGCGTCATCAACCGCGGCAAGATGGCCGTGGTGATGGGCATCGAGACGTCCATCCCGTTCGGCTGCACCTACACCAAGCTGCTCGGCAAGGACCTCCCTGCCTGCACCAAGGCGGAGATCGACGCCAACCTCGACGAGATGCACCGGCTCGGCGTGCGCCAGATGGAGCTCGTCAACAAGTTCGACAACGCGCTCGCCGGCGTCGCGGGCGACGCCGGCGTGATCGGGCCGGTCGTCAACACCGCCAACTTCCTCGAGACCGGGTCGTTCTGGGCGATGGAGCACTGCGAGCCCGCCGACGGCGAGTCCGCGGACAACCCGCAGCCCTCGCTGCTGCCGGACATCGACGCGGGGCAGCAGGACGCGCTCTTCGGTGCGATCGGCAAGGTGCTCGGGCTGCTGCCGGCCACCCCGCTCTACGGCCCGCCGGCGCACTGCAACAAGCGCGGCCTCACCGAGCTCGGCGTGCACACCATCAAGGGCCTGGCGAAGCGGCAGATGGTGTTCGACCCCGACCACCTCTCGGTCAAGGCGCGCTCGGCGTCGATGGACGTCATCGAGGACCTGCGCTACCCGGGCGTGATCTCCAGCCACTCCTGGTCCACGCCGGACACCTACCCGCGGATCTACGGCGCGGGCGGGTTCATCACGCCGTACGCCGGCGACTCCACCGGCTTCGTCGAGAAGTGGCGCCGCCACCTGGGCTGGGCCGACCCCCGCTACTACTTCGGGTTCGGCTTCGGCGCCGACATCAACGGCCTCGGCGCGCAGGGCAACCCGCGCGGCGCCGACGTCGCCAACCCGGTCACCTACCCCTTCACCGGCCTCGGCGGGGTGCGGATCGACAAGCAGCGCGCCGGGAAGCGGACCTGGGACATCAACGTCGACGGCGTCGCCCAGTACGGCCTCTACCCCGACTGGGTCGAGGACCTGCGCAAGGTCGCCGACGCCCAGCGCAAGGGCGACGGGACACGGATCGTCGACGACATGGCCCGTGGCGCGGAGGCCTACCTGCAGATGTGGGAGCGCGCGTACGGCGTGCGCCCCGACTCGTGCCGCAACCCCGGCCTGCGCAAGCGCGTTGCCGTGGTCCGGGCGGCGATCCACCGCGGCATGACCACGAAGGCCGTGCTGCGCAAGGTCGGCCAGCCCTACAAGCGGCTCGGCACGTCGTACGCGTTCTGCGCGAAGACCGCGACCCGGGCGAAGGTGCCGGTCGTCGTCACCTTCTCGAAGGCGGGGAAGGTGACCGGCCTGCGGGTCCGCTGATCGTCCGCGGACGGTCCGCTGGTCGTCCGCTGACGGTCCGTGGGCGGTCGGCCGGCGGCCGGGGTTGAGGTCAGCGTCACATCCCCGCGAAGTTACCAACGGGTAGTATCCGCTCGGCCGTGGCTGTCGCTGTCGCAATGGTAAGGCTTGCCTTCGGTATGCCTCTTCCGTGCATGGCAATAGGCTCGGCCCGCGCACCCTGCGTGTCCTGATCCAGACGAGTGGAGAGTCGCTGATGCAGACCGTTGCGATCGTGGTTTCGCTGGCCATCTCGGTGGTCGCCATCGCCCTCACGGCACGCGCCGTCGCGACGATGCTGGGCGTCATCCGCAAGGGCCAGCCGGCGCCCGGCCGCTCCGGCAACCCGGTCGGCCGCACGGTCACCATGCTCAAGGAGACCGTGCTCCACACGCGCATGCTGCAGTGGACCTGGGTCGGCATCCTGCACTGGTTCGCGTTCGCGGCGTTCATCGCGCTCTCCACCGCCGTCGCAGCGGCCTTCCCGCAGCTGTTCGACCCCGAGTGGACGATCCCGGTCCTCGGCAAGTTCTTCATCTACGAGTGGGTCGCCGAGCTCCTCGGCCTGCTCGGCACGATCGCGATCATCCCGCTGATCATCTACCGCCTCACGCACCGCCCCTCGGCCATCGGCCGACGCAGCCGCTTCTTCGGCTCGACCATGTGGCAGGCCTACTTCGTCGAGGCGATGGTGCTCCTCGAGAGCTCCGCGATCCTGTTCATCCGCGGTGCGGAGTACAACCTCGCCAAGGCCCACGGCGGCGAGGCCGCCGAGCACGCCGACGGCTTCCACTTCCCGGTCTCGCAGTTCTTCGGCAACCTCTTCCCGACCGGCGAGGAGTCGATCGGGACGCTGGAGAACATCATCTACTTCATCGCGATGGTGAAGATCACCTCCGCGATGATCTGGCTCATCGTCATCTCGACGAACCTCACCATGGGCGTGGCCTGGCACCGCTTCACCGCCTGGTTCAACATCTGGTTCAAGCGCGAGGACAGCGGTCGTACGGCGCTCGGCGCGGTCAAGCCGCTCACGTCGGGTGGCAAGCCGATCACCCTTGACGACATCGACGACCTCGACGAGGAGGCCACCCTCGGCGCCGGGTCCATCTGGGACTTCTCCTGGAAGGACATCCTCGACTTCACGACCTGCACCGAGTGCGGTCGCTGCCAGTCGCAGTGCCCTGCGTGGAACACCGAGAAGCCGCTGTCGCCGAAGCTGATGATGATGGCGATGCGCGAGGAGGCGTACGCCGCCGCCGGTGGCGCCGAGCCGCGTGCCCTGGTCGGCAAGTCCGAGCACGAGCAGTCCGAGGGCGTCGACGACTGGTTCTACATGCCCGAGGGCGGCGACTTCGTCGTCGACGAGGACGCCCTGTGGGCCTGCACCAACTGCGGTGCCTGCGTCCAGCAGTGCCCGGTCGACATCGAGCACGTCGACCACTTCATCGACATGCGCCGCTACCAGGTGCTCGTCGAGTCGAACTTCCCCTCCGAGCTCAACGGCCTCTTCAAGGGCCTCGAGAACAAGGGCAACCCGTGGAACATGTCGGCCACGGCCCGCCTCGACTGGGCGAAGGACCTGCCCTTCGAGGTCAAGGTCGTCGGCGACACCATCGAGGACCTCGAGTCCGTCGACTGGCTGTTCTGGGTCGGCTGCGCCGGTGCCTACGAGGACCGTGCCAAGAAGACGACCCGCGCGGTCGCCGAGCTGCTCGACCTGGCCGGCGTCTCCTTCGGCGTCCTGGGCAACGGCGAGACCTGCACCGGTGACTCCGCCCGCCGCGCCGGCAACGAGTTCGTGTTCCAGGGCCTGGCCCAGCAGAACATCGAGGTGCTGACCGAGGCGAAGGCCAAGAAGGTCGTCTCCACCTGCCCGCACTGCATGAACACCCTCAAGAACGAGTACCGCCAGCTCGGTCTCGAGCTCGAGGTCATCCACCACACCCAGCTGCTCAACCGCCTCGTGCGCGAGGGCAAGCTGACGCCGGTGGCGCAGGGCGAGGGCGCGCACGCCCGCAGGATCACCTACCACGACCCGTGCTTCCTGGGTCGCCACAACCAGGTCTACACGCCGCCGCGCGACCTGCTGCAGATCCTCCCCGGCGCCGAGTTCGCCGAGATGGAGCGCAACTCCGAGCGGTCCTTCTGCTGCGGCGCCGGTGGTGCCCGCATGTGGATGGAGGAGAAGGTCGGCGAGCGGATCAACCTCAACCGCACCGCCGAGGCGGTCGGGACCGGCGCCGACCAGGTCGCCGTCGGCTGCCCGTTCTGCCGCGTCATGCTCTCCGACGGCCTGACCAAGATGCAGGCCGACGGCGAGGCCCGCGAGGAGGTCGAGGTCCTCGACGTCGCGCAGATGCTGCTCGCCTCCGTCAAGGGCGAGCAGGCCACCAAGCTCAAGCCGGGCGAGGGTGCGCCGCTGCAGCCGAAGGGTGCCGCCGCGCCCGCCGAGGCGAAGCAGTCCGTCGAGACCAAGGCCGAGCCCGAGGCCGGCGACGTCACGCTGACCGAGGACACCGTCGCCGACACCGAGGACGTCGGCCCCGCTGCGAAGGCGTCGGGCGGCTCGTCGATGTTCGACGACCCGGGCTCGATGTTCGACTCGCCCGCGCCGGCCGCCCCGGCGGAGAAGAAGGCCGAGCCCGCCGGCGGCGGCTCGCTCTTCGACGACGCCGGCTCGCTGTTCGACGAGGCCCCGGCCGAGGCCAAGGCGGAGCCGGCCACGCCCGCCCAGCAGCCCGCTGAGCAGGCTGCCGAGAAGTCCGGCGGTTCGCTCTTCGACGAGGGCGGCTCGCTCTTCGACACCCCGGCCCCGGCTGCCCCGGCTGCGCCGGCTGCCAAGGAGGAGCCGAAGGCCGAGGAGAAGCCGGCCGCGAAGGCCGAGCCGGTCGCCGACCTGGGCTCGGGTGGGTCGCTCTTCGACATCGCCCCCGCCGAGGAGGCGCCGAAGGCCGCCACGTCCCAGCCGTCCGCCCCGGAGGCGAGCACGCCCGCCGAGGACCTGGCCTCGGCTCCGAAGCCGACCGAGGAGAAGGTCGTCCAGGCCGAGGCCGAGGGTGGTGTCGCGGCCGCTGCGCCGCAGGCCCCGACCGTCGACCTCAACGCCGGCGGCTCGCTCTTCGACATCGAGGCCCCGGAGCCGGCCGCCCCGGCCGCCAAGGCCGCCGAGGCCCCCGCCCCGGCGCCGACCCCCGAGGCGCAGCCGGTGGAGGCCGACGCGCGTGCCGAGGAGGCCGCGGTCGTCGGTGAGTCGCCCGCCGCCGAGCCGGTCGAGCCGACCGCGCCGGCTGCCCCGGCCGAGGAGCCGGGGGCTCCCGCGCGGGCGGCGTCCTCGACCGGTGCCGCCAGCACGCCGAAGACCGACGTCGACATCAACGCCGTCAGCTCGCTCTTCGACATCGAGGCGCCCGAGGCCGCCACGGTGGCGCGTCCGGCCGCCCCGGCTGCCGAGCCCGCCCCGGCCGCGGAGGCTGCTCCGGCGCCCGAGCCCGAGCCGGCCGTCGAGGAGCCCGCGGAGGCGCCCGCCGAGGCGACCACCGGGGAGCCTGCGGCGGAGGAGCCTGTTGCGGAGGAGGAGCCGGCCCCGGCCGACCCCGCCCCGGCAGCCCCGGCCCAGGCGAGCGCGCCGGCGTCGTACTCCGGCGAGGCGCACGAGCCCCGTCGCGACGTCGACATCAACGCCGCGGAGTCCCTCTTCGACCTCTGAGGGTCCTGCTTAGTGGCCGCTTCCCGAGGTTGTTGACCGCTGCAGCGGCCACCAACCTCGGGAATCGCCGCCCAGGCGGTGATTCCCGGCCCGCCTCCCGCACCCCCTTTCGGGGGGTGTGACCCCGCTCACCTGCGGGGCACGATGGGGCCATGACGGAGCTGTCCTACGCCGCCGGAGAGACCACGACGCCGCTGCTGGACGAGACCATCGGCGCCAACCTCGAGCGCACGGTCGCGCAGTGGCCGGACCGGGAGGCGCTGGTCGAGGTCGCCAGCGGGCGACGGTGGACCTGGCGCGAGCTCGACCACGCGGTCGACGAGGTCGCCCGCGGCCTGATCGGGCTCGGCATCGCGCAGGGCGACCGGGTGGGCATGTGGGCGCCCAACTGCGCCGAGTGGACGATCGTGCAGCTGGCCGCCGCCAAGGCCGGCGCGGTGCTGGTGAACGTCAACCCGTCGTACCGCACCCACGAGCTCGCCTACGCCGTCAACCAGTCCGGCCTGCGGCTGCTGCTCGCCGCCACGGCGTTCAAGACGTCCGACTACAAGGCAATGGTCGACGAGGTCGTCGCCGCCGGCGAGGTGCCCGGCCTGGAGCGCACCGTCTACGTCGACACCGACGACTGGCAGGCGCTCGTCGCCGCCGGCGCCGACCTGCCGGCCGACACCCTCACCGAGCGGCAGCGGGCGCTGCGGCCCGACGACCCGATCAACATCCAGTACACGAGCGGCACCACCGGTTTCCCCAAGGGCGCCACGCTCAGCCACCGCAACATCCTCAACAACGGCTTCTTCGTGACCGAGCTGCTCGGCTTCACCGAGCAGGACCGGCTGTGCATCCCGGTGCCCTTCTACCACTGCTTCGGCATGGTGATGGCCAACCTGGGCTGCGTCACGCACGGCGCCACCATGGTCATCCCCGGCCCCGGCTTCGACCCGTCGGTCACCCTGCGCACCGTCGCCGAGGAGAAGTGCTCGGCGGTGTACGGCGTCCCGACGATGTTCATCGCGATGCAGAACGCCCCCGACTTCGCCGAGCACGACCTGTCGACGCTGCGCACCGGGATCATGGCCGGCTCCATCTGCCCGGTCGAGGTGATGAAGCGGTGCATCAACGACATGCACATGGCCGAGGTCGGCATCGCCTACGGCATGACCGAGACCAGCCCGGTGAGCTGCCAGACCCGCGCGGACGACGACCTGGACCGTCGAACCGCCACCATCGGGCGCGCCGCCCCGCACGTGGAGATCAAGATCGTCGACCCCGCCACCGGCGAGACCGTGCCGCGCGGCGAGCCCGGCGAGTTCTGCACCCGCGGCTACTCGGTGATGCTCGGCTACTGGGACGACGAGGCCAGGACCGCCGAGGCGATCGACGCCGACGGCTGGATGCACACCGGCGACCTCGCGGTGATGCGCGAGGACGGCTACTGCAACATCGTCGGCCGGATCAAGGACATGGTCATCCGCGGCGGGGAGAACATCTACCCCCGCGAGATCGAGGAGTTCCTCTACACCCACCCCGACGTCGAGGACGTGCAGGTGGTCGGCGTCCCGGACCAGAAGTACGGCGAGGAGCTGTGCGCCTGGATCCGGATGCGCGCCGGCGCCGACCCGCTCGACGCCGACAAGGTGCGCGAGTTCGCCACCGGCAGGCTCGCGCACTACAAGATCCCGCGCTACGTGATGGTGGTCGAGGAGTTCCCGATGACGGTCACCGGCAAGATCCGCAAGGTGGAGATGCGCGAGCGCTCCGCGGAGCTGCTCGGGCTCGCCTGAGTCGGCGCCGGCCCCGTCCCCGCAGGGTCAGGTGAGGGGCGAGCCGACGACCCGGCTCACCTCGAGCACCGGCACGTCGGCGGGGTCACCGCCCTCGTCGGGGAAGTCGAACACGGCGAGGATCAGCATCATCGGGTAGTCCGGCGCCTGGGAGCAGGTGCGGGTGACCTGGCCGTCGACGCTGAGCTCGACGGCGCCGCGCGACCAGCGCACGGCGTAGCGGTGCCACTGCGCCACGTCGAGCGAGCGCCGCTCGGCGGTGAAGTCGTCGACCAGGCCCGGGTCGCGGAACGGGTGGATGCCCTGCCCCAGCGCGACCGTGCCGTCGTCGCCGATGCTGTTGCCGAACACCTCGACCAGGCAGATCTCCCCGGAGCGCTCAGGTCGGTCCTCGAGGCCGACCATCCACGCGGAGAACATCGAGCGGCCGGTCACGTGGGCCCGGCAGGTCACCTCGACGACCCCGAAGTGCGGGGCGAAGCCGACCATCGTGGGCTGCTCCTCACGCACGCGCAGGCCCGCGGCGAACGGCTGGGGCGCATCGGTCGACCCGACCGGCCCGGACCGGTTCGCGCTGTGGATGCCCGAGACCCGCAGCGGCGTCTCGTGCGTGTCCGGGCACCAGCGCGGGTGGCCGGGCGGGATCGACAGGCGCAGCCCACCCGGCCCGATGTCGTACGCCGCAGCGGCCGCGGCGCGCGAGCTCCACGCCGGCAGGTACGACGAGGTCCACCGCGTCGGGTCGAGCCGCTCGAAGCGTTCGTCGAAGTGTCCGTCGAAGTGTCCGTCGAGGTCCACGGGCGGTGACGCTAGCCACGGCCACCGACAGCGGCCCGGGTGGAACCGGTTCCGGTCTCGGGCGTGACGCACGGGCCGGGCGGCTCGTTGCTCCCCCGGGCCCGGGAGGGCCCGGAGGAGAGGGAGATCCACATGCACGTCCGCCTGCCCCGCCGCGCCGCCGCCCTGGTCGCGGCCGCCGTCGCCGCCACCACCCTCGCGCCCGCGAGCGGGCCGGCCGCCGCCGCACCGGCACCGACCGCTGCGACGGCCGCGGCCACCCCTGCGGCCGCGGCGACCGGAGCGCCGGTGAAGGCGGCCACGACGGCGTGGAAGCCGCGCGCCGAGCAGTACCGCGCCACGCACACCACCCGCGACCTCGTCATCCGGATGGACGACGGCGTCGAGCTGCGCGCCGACCTGGTCCGCCCGGCCACCGCCGCCGGCACCCCGGTGGGCACCCGGCTGCCGGTGATCATCACGATCACCGCCTACAACAAGACCGTCCTCGCCGCCGGCGGGGGAGCGGTGCTCGCCGGCGCCGACCCCGCCTACCTGGTCAAGCGCGGCTACGCCCAGCTGACCGTCGACGCCCGCGGCACCGGCTCCTCGGAGGGCACCTGGGCGGCGTTCAGCGCCCGCGAGGGCAAGGACGCCGCGGCGGTCGTGGCGTGGGCGGCGAAGCAGCCGTGGAGCAACGGCAAGGTCGGCATGACCGGGGCGTCGTACATGGGCATCTCGCAGCTCTTCGCCGCCGCCCGCCAGCCGAAGGGCCTCAAGGCGATCTTCCCGCAGGTCCCCGCCGCCGACGTCTACCGCGACGTCGTCGCCTCGGGTGGCCAGATCGACGTCGGCTTCATCCCGCTCTGGATGGGCCTGGTCACCGCGACCGGTGTGATCCCGCCGGCCTACGGCCTGCAGGAGCCGGTCGCCGGCTTCAAGGCGCTCACCGACCACCTGCAGGGCGCCCTCGGGTTCACCCTGCCGCTGATGCTGCAGGCCGTGCTCGGCGGCGAGCCGGCGTACGACGGCCCGTTCTACCGCGAGCGCTCGCCGATCACGACCATCGACAAGGTGAAGGTGCCGACCTTCCTCGTCGGCGGCGAGTTCGACCTCTTCCAGCGCGGCACCCCGCTCGTCTTCGAGCGCCTGCAGCGCAACAAGGTGCCGGTGAAGATGATCTTCGGCCCGTGGGACCACCTGCAGGGCTCCTCGGGCGCGGAGGTCGGCCGGGCCGGCTACGGCAGCCTGGCCGAGCTCCAGCTGCGCTGGTTCGACCACTGGATCAAGGGCCGCGACGGCAAGCTCGGCACGATCGCGCCGCTCACCTACTACGAGCAGGGCTCGGGGCGCTGGGTGAAGAAGCCGCGCTGGATCGCCTCCGACCTTTCCGCCCGCGTGCTCAAGCTGTCCGGCACCTCTGCCGTCGGCGGCAAGGCCGGTCGCCTCGTCGGGGGCAAGCCCGCCGCCGGGTCCTCGATCGTCCCGCCCGTGCCGGTCACCGGCCTCTGCACGCGCTCGGCCAACCAGTGGACCGCCGGCCTGCCGGCCGCGCTGCTGAAGGACCTGCCCTGCTTCACCGACAATCGCCTCAACGACCTCGGTGGGCTGACCTTCGACACTGCCCCGCTCGCGAGGCCGATCCGCTTCCAGGGCCCGGTCAACGCGCGTCTCTTCGTCTCCTCGCCGACCGGCGACGGCATGCTGTCGGTCGCGATCGAGGACGTCGCTCCCAACGGCAAGGTCACGCGTCTCACCGGTGGCTGGCAGGTCATCTCCCACCGCACCCTGGACAAGAAGAGGTCGCGCTACCTCGACGGCAAGCTGCTGCAGGCCTGGCACCCGTTCACGAAGGCCACGCAGAAGAACCTGCCGGGCGGCAAGGTCGCCGCGGTCGACGTCGAGGTCTTCCCGACCGGCGCCGTCGTCAAGCGCGGCCACAAGCTGCGGATCGCGGTGCAGGCCTTCGACGTCCCGCACCTGCTGTCCCCGCTGACCAGCCTGCTCGGACAGCTCGTGCCGGTGACGGTGCGCACCGGTCCGTCGTACCCGTCGTCGATCACGCTGGCCGTGCGTCGCTGACGCACGGCCGGGTCGGTCCCCGGGTCAGGAGCGCATGGAGACGCCCTCGCGCCAGTAGCCCATGAACGCGACCTGGCCGCGGTCGAGGCCGAGGTCCTTGACGAGCTTGCGGCGCAGGCCGGTCACGACCTTCGACTCGCCGGCGATCCAGGCGTAGAGCCCGGCGAAGGGGGAGTCGTCGGTGGGTACGGCGGTCGCCTCGACCACCTGCTCGCCCGAGGACGAGTAGACGGGGGTCTCCCACAGGTCGGGGTCGACCTCCTCCTCGTCGACCGCGATCGGCTCGGCAGGTGCGGTGCCGGTGAGGTGGGCGAGCACGGCGGCGTGCAGGTCCTCCCCGCGGGCGCCGCCGTTGCGGGGCAGCCAGGTCACCGAGACACCCGCCGGGGCGGCGACGTCGTCGAGCACGTCGGCGTCGACCGGCACCTCGAGGAAGGCCGCTCCGCGGGCGTCGGACGGGAGGTCGCGCAGGATGCCACGGATCGCCGGCACGGCGGTCTCGTCTCCGACGAGCAGCAGCCGGGTCGCGTTGCCCGGCGACCACTCGATGCCGCCGAACTCGTGGCCCTTGCGGGGGGCCAGCACGACGAGTCGCTGGCCGGCCTGCGCCTGCAGTGCCCAGCGGTTGCCCGCGCCGTCCAACGGGTCGTCCTCGTGCGCCTCGTGGACGACGATGTCGACGACCAGGCGGGTGTCGGTGCCCTCGCCGACGACGTCGCGCACGGTGTAGGTCCGCATCGAGCCGCGCTCGT
Organism: Nocardioides sp. J54; assembly: GCF_000519005.1. Classification (GTDB taxonomy): domain Bacteria; phylum Actinomycetota; class Actinomycetes; order Propionibacteriales; family Nocardioidaceae; genus Nocardioides. Next base: position 15,411 of record NZ_JAER01000010.1, read on the forward strand.
CCTCGGGGATCTCGATCCACGTGGTCCACCAGCTGTCGTCCATCGCGGCGAAGGACGGTAGCGTGCCGGCCGCGTTGGGGAAGATCAGCTTGATCCGCTGGTCGAACACCGGACCCGGGGTCCCGAACTCGGCGAGCTCGTCGCCGGCCAGCTCGATCCGCACGAATGACGGGGAGACCCGCTCGACCCGCGCCACCTCGAGCTCGGCGAGGACCAGCGGCAGGGTGGCGACGTACGTGCTCTCCTCGGCGGTCATGGAAGCAAGGCTAACCTAACTTCTTGACGTCGCCCCATCGGCACACTCCCGGGCCCGATCGGGCGGCCGGGTCAGATCTGCGTGCGGTGGAAGTTCTGGAACGAGCGCGACGGCGTCGGGCCACGCTGGCCCTGGTAGCGCGAGCCGTACTTCTCCGAGCCGTACGGGTGCTCGCTCGGCGAGGACAGCCGGAAGAAGCAGAACTGCCCGATCTTCATCCCCGGGTAGAGCTTGATCGGCAGCGTCGCCACGTTCGCCAGCTCCAGGGTCACGTGTCCGGAGAAGCCCGGGTCCACGAAGCCGGCGGTCGCGTGCGTCAGCAGGCCCAGCCGCCCCAGCGACGACTTGCCCTCGACGCGCGCCGCGATGTCGTCGGGCAGCGTGACGACCTCGTACGTCGACCCGAGCACGAACTCGCCCGGGTGCAGGATGAACGGCTCGTCACCCTCCGGCTCCACCACCCGGGTCAGGTCCGACTGGTCCGCCGCCGGGTCGATCGAGGGGTACTTGTGGTTGTCGAAGACCCGGAAGAACCGGTCGAGCCGGAAGTCCACCGAGGACGGCTGCATCAGGCCCGGGTCGTAGGGGTCGAGGCCGATCCGGCCGGCGTCGATCTCGGCGGTGATGTCGCGGTCGCTGAGCAGCACGCTCGGCACCCTAGCCGCCCCGGCGCCGCCCGGCACCGCGTGGGCCGGATCACGGGCGCACAATATGCGCGTGAGCTTCAGCAAGTACGTCGCACTCGGAGACTCCTTCACCGAAGGCGTCGGTGACCCGGACCCGGAGCGCCCCAACGGCTGGCGCGGCTGGGCGGACCGGTTCGCCGAAGCCCTGGCCGCCGACGCGGCCGCGGCCGGCCGCGACTTCGGCTACGCCAACCTCGCCATCCGCGGGCGCAAGCTCCCCGCCATCCTCGAGGAGCAGGTCGAGCCCGCCCTCGCCCTGAAGCCCGACCTGGTCAGCATCCACGGCGGCGGCAACGACGTGCTCCGCCCCAAGGTCGACCTCGACGTCCTCGCTGCGTCGTACGACGACGCCATCGGCCGCCTGACCGCCAGCGGCGCCCACGTCGTCATGTTCACCATCGCCGACACGGGCAACTCCGGCGTCATGAAGATGATCCGCGGCCGCACCGCCATCTTCAACGAGTGGGCCCGCGAGATCGCGGAGAAGCACGGCGCCACCCTCGTCGACATGTGGCGCATGCGCGGCTGGACCGTCGAGGAGGTCATGGACGAGGACCGCCTCCACCTCAACGCCGTCGGCCACCAGGCCATCGCCATCGCGGTCGCCGACGCCCTCGGCCTCCGGCACGACCTCCAGCCCCTCCCGCCCGTCGAGGTCCCCGTCCTCACCCCGCGCGAGCGCCGCGCCGCCGACCTCGCCTGGGCCCGCAGCCACCTCGCCCCCTGGGTCCATCGCCGCATCACCGGCCGTTCCTCCGGCGACGGGGTGGAGCCGAAGCGCCCGGCCCTCGAGCCCATCGGGTAACATCCTCGATCGCACGGGGGAACCCGTGCAGGCGGATGTAGCTCAGTTGGTAGAGCGTCAGCTTCCCAAGCTGAATGTCGCGAGTTCGAACCTCGTCATCCGCTCGTATTGAATGGCGCGAGACGCGTCTCCGCTCCGGCGGCGGCAGCAAGCTGCAGTCGCTTCGCTCCCGCCGCGCTGCCGCGCCGCGGTTGCCTCCGGCAGATGGCTGGGTTGGCCTGGCGGCAAGCCGACAGCGTTGGTTCGGGCGCGAGCGCGTCGCCCTGTCGAGGGCTGCGCGCAGGCACTCGCTCCGCTCGGCCCACGCTTGCCCCCGACGCGGCTTCGCCGCGGGGCGCCGCGCTGCCGCGCCGCGGTTGCCTTCGGTGGATGGCTGGGTTGGCCTGGCGGCAAGCCGACAGCGTTGGTTCGGGCGCGAGCGCGTCGCCCTGTCGAGGGCGGCGCGCAGGCGCTCGCTCCGCTCGGCCCACGCTTGCCCCCGACGCGGCTTCGCCGCGGGGCGCCGCGCTGCCGCGCCGCGGTTGCCTCCGGCAGATGGCTGGTTTGGTCTGGCGGCAAGACGGCCGTAGGGGTCCGAGCGTGGCTGCCGGTGGGCAAGGCGGGTGTAGGTGGCCCGAGCGTGCCTGCCGGTGGCGCGAGCGTTGCTCCCGGTGGTTGAGGTGCGAGGCGCCCCGGCGCCGAGCCTCGAAACCTCCGGGCGATGCGGGCGGACTGTGCCCGCCACAGTCCGCTCGGCAGGTCCGGTGGTTTCGAGGCTCCTCGCTGGCGCTCGTCGCACCTCAACCACCGGGAGACTCGCCTCGATCGGGCAGGAACTGCACGGTCCGAGGCGGATTCCCTGCCGTTGGTGACCAATCGGTGGCCGCGCAGCGCGGCGCGGACGCAGTCCGTGCCGGCAAGCGCGCCGCCAGCCGTCCGTCAGGGCCCCGGGGTCAAGGATCGCGAAGCGACCGCGTAGCGGCGGAGCGGAGCGACGTCCTTGACGGCGGGGGACGGACGGCTACGGTGCGCGGCCGCCGAGAACCACCACGAAGCAGAGCCAGGTGCCGCAGCAGACCTGAGTCACCCCGCGGGACCGACCCCGCGCGACCAGCCCCGAGCGAGATCAGGCCGAGCGCCGACCCTTCACGAAGTAGACCACCGGCAGGATCCCGCCGGAGCTGACCAGCGAGAGGGCGACGCCCCAGGCCTTGCGGGAGCCGCGCACCTGGGCCGGCGTACGACGCTTGAGGTCGCGCAGGGCGAGGGTGCGCAGGACGCCGTCCACGGCGCCGGCGACCATGATCGCCTTGCGGGTGCTCGGGTCGAGTTCGTTCCAGCGGGTCGTGGGCATGGTTCCTCCCTCGTCGGTCTCCCTGCGGAGCGTAGCGGCCGCCGCCGTACCCTCTCGACGTGGAGTTCACCGGTTTCCCCGTCGCCGCCCTCGACTTCTACGACGACCTCGAGGTCGTCAACACGAAGTCGTTCTGGGAGGCACACAAGCAGGTGTACGCCGAGCAGGTGCGGGCGCCGATGGAGGCGCTGACCGAGGCCCTGGCGCAGGAGTTCGGGCCGGCGAAGGTGTTCCGGCCCTACCGTGACGTGCGCTTCGCGAAGGACAAGACGCCGTACAAGACCCACCAGGGCGCGTTCGTCGGAGTCGCGCCGGCGACCGGGTGGTACGTCGAGGTGGCGGCGCCGGGGGTGCGGGTCGGTGGCGGCATCTACGAGGCCAGCGGCGAGCGGCTCGCTGCGCTGCGCGAGGCGATGGCCGACGACAAGGCCGGCAAGCGGCTGCAGCGCATCCTGCGCGACCTGGAGAAGGGCGGCTTCGAGGTCGCGGGGGAGCGGCTGAAGACCGCGCCGCGCGGCTACGAGAAGAATCACCCGCGCATCGACCTGCTGCGGATGAAGACCGTGCTCGGGATGCGTTCCTACGGCTTCGAGCCGTTCGTGCACACCGCCGAGCTGCTCGACCGGGTCCGCGAGGACTGGCGCCGGCTGCGCCCGCTGGTCAACTGGATCGAGGCCGCGACGTCCTGACCCGGACGGGACCGGGCTCAGCCGACGCGACGCAGGAAGGTCGCGAGGTTCTCGTTGAGCCGCGCCACCTTCTGCTCCTGCGTCAGCGACTCCGGGAGCTTGCCCTGGTCGCTGACCTTCTTGCCGCGGGTGTAGAGAGAGCACTGCAGGTCGGCGCACACGTAGGTGCCGACGGAGTCGCCGTTCGCCCCGGCCTTGCCGGCCCGGGACGCCACCAGCAGGGCGACGCCGCCGGCGGAGTGCGGGGTGAGGCACAGGGTGCAGAGGTTCTTGCGCGGCACCCCGCCCGCGTTGTCGGTCGCGCGCAGCACCACGCCGACCGGGGCGCCGTCCACCTCGGCGACGAGGTAGGCGCGGGTGCGCGACTGCGGGTCGCGCCAGCCCAGGAAGTCGAGGTCGTCCCACGGCTGGGCCGCCAGCTCGCGGGGGACGTTCAACCGCTTGGCCTCACCCTTCGAGCAGTTGATGAAGGAGGCGCGGATCTGTTGCTCAGTCAGGGGGCTCACGTGCATCCACTGTACGAACCCGCGCCACCGATTTTCAGCCTGCGGCGGTGAAGCTCGCCATCGTGCGATCCGGCTCCCAGTACGCCTTCATCGACGTCACGCGGCCCTCGTCGTCCACGACGTAGACCATGATCAGGTCGGTCGTCGTGTGCGAGCCGTCCGGGAAGGACGTCTTGATCCGGCCGATGTTGGCGCACGTGTTGCTGCCCGGGTTGGCGAACGAGTCGTTGATCTGGAACTCGAACGTCGCGATGGGGGCGATCGCCTTCTCCCAGAACGCCGAGATGCCCTCGTGCCCGTGGTGGCCCTTGCCCTCGGGGTCGAACATCGACGGACCGACCGGGTCCTCGAGGACCGCGTCCTCGGCGTACACGGTCAGCCACTCGGCGAGGTCGCCCTTGGCCACGGCCGAGTACGAGCGCTGCGAGGCCGTACGGGCGGGGTGCGGGTCGTTCGGCGCGTTCCAGACGATGGCGTCGGAGGTGATCATGGGCGCCAGCGTAGGACGAATCTAGAACATGTTCTAGGTCCGGGTCTGCGGCGTGGTCAGTGGTGCCTGCAACCAGCGGAGATCGTCATGTCGCCGGCGGAGGGGCACGCCTGCTGCACGGGCGCGTCGGAGAAGCGGGTGAAGGCGGACGGCACGCCGAACGCGAGTCCCAGCGCGACCGCGACGAGCGCACGGCGCAGCAGTGCCACGGTGTCACCCTCCCTGGCGACGTGGCCCCCGCGCATCCTGCGCCGGTGGTCCCGCGGGGGACCGTGGCCGTTGGCTGTCCGATCGGAGGATGGGGGCGGGGGCTGAGGGGTGGGCCCGAAGTCGTGACCGGGTCCCGGGTGGCTGCTCTGACCGTTCCTGCGGCCGGGAATCACCGCCTGGGCGGCGATTCCCGAGGTTGGTGGCTGCTGCAGCGGCCAACAAGTCCCAGAGGCGGCCAACAAGTACCGCCCACTCGGGCCTCGCCGGCGGACTGTCGCCGGTCGAGGCCGGCAGAAGGGCCCGGAGGTTTCGAGGCTCGGCGCCGGGGCGCCTCGCACCTCAACCACCGGGAGTCACACTCGGACCACCTCCGCCGGCGGCCCTTCCCGGGAGTCACACTCGGACCACTTATGACGGCGGCCCTGCCCGGGAGTCACGCTCGGGCCACCTACGCCCGTCTTGCCGCCAGACCAACCCAGCCATCCGCCGGAGGCAACCGCGGCGCGGCAGCGCGGCGCCCGCGCCGAAGGCGCGTCGTGCGACGCCCGCGGGCCGAGCGCCAGCGAGGTCCGTGCGGCGAGCACGACAGGCGACGCGCTCGCGCAATCCGGGCTAGTGCGGGGCCCAGGCGTCCTCGTCCGCCGTACGGCTGGTGACGGTCTCGGGGAGCTGGCCGTCGGCGAGCTGCTGGATGCTGACGTCCTCGAAGACCTCGCGCAGGGCGCGGCGGGCGGCGATCCAGACGTGCTGGAGGACCTCGGCGTCGTCGTTGTAGTTGACCGCCTCGGGGCGGAGGCCGTAGACGGAGACGAGGGGGCCGTCGACGGCGCGGATCACGTCGGCGACGGAGACGCTGTCCGCGGTGCGGGCCATGCGCCAGCCGCCGGACTGGCCGCGCTGCGACATCACGATCCCGGCGCGGCGGAGGTCGGCGAGGATCGCCTGGAGGAAGCCGTGCGGGATGTCCTGGAGGCGGCCGAGCTCCTCGGCGCTGATGGCGCGGCCGTCGGAGCGCCCGGTCATCGCGATGAGGGCGCGCAGTGCGTAGTCGGACTTGGCGGAGACGCGCATGGGGCCAGTCTCTCAGATAGGTCGATCGAATCGCTCGACCAAGTCGTTCCGCTGGCGTTTGCAGGCCGCGGCAGGTCCGGGCCGGGCGGAGCCGGTGCCCGACGGCGTACGGCGCAGCCGTGTGAGCCATTCGTTCCCGGCATCTGCTTGCCGCCTGTTAGCACCCCCCGTATCATGTAAGTTACTGGCGAGTAGCAGCCAACAGATCGCAGCTAACAGATCAAGTTCTGTCGAACCTGGAACGGTGGGAACAGTGAGCCACTACAAGAGCAACCTGCGCGACATCGAGTTCAACCTCTTCGAGCTCTTCAACGTGCAGGAGTACCTCGGCACCGGCATCTACGAGGAGATGGACGCCGACACCGCGCGCGACATCCTCGCCGAGGTCGAGCGGATCGCCCGCGAGGACCTCGCGGCCTCCTTCGTCGACGCCGACCGGAACCCGCCGGTGTTCGACCCCGCGACCAACACCGCGCCCGTCCCGGCGTCGTTCAAGAAGTCGTACGACACCTGGATGGAGGCCGGCTTCTGGAGCCTCGGCGTCCCGGAGGAGATCGGCGGCACCACCGCTCCGCCGTCGCTGGTGTGGACCACCGGCGAGATGATCCTCGGCGCGCACGCCCCGATCTGGATGTACTGCACCGGCCCGTTCATGGGCTCGGTCGTGTTCAAGAACGCCAACGGCGTCGAGCGCGACATCAAGATCGCCAAGCACATGGTCGAGCGCCAGTGGGGCGCCACCATGGTCCTCACCGAGCCCGACGCGGGCTCCGACGTGGGTGCGGGCAAGACCTTCGCCACCCCGAACGAGGACGGCACCTGGAACATCTCCGGCGTCAAGCGCTTCATCACCAGCGCCGAGTCGGACCTGCAGGAGAACATCGTCCACCTCGTCCTCGCCCGCCCGAAGGGCGTCGAGGGCGTCGGCGGCCCGGGCACCAAGGGCCTCTCGCTCTTCCTCGTCCCGAAGTACCACTTCGACGTCGAGTCCGGTGAGCTGACCGGCGAGCGCAACGGCGTCTACGTCACCAACGTCGAGCACAAGATGGGCCTCAAGATCTCCAACACCTGCGAGGTCACCTTCGGCGACCCGCAGGTCGGTGGCGGCGAGCCGGCCCGCGGCTGGCTCCTCGGCGAGGTCCACGACGGCATCCGCCAGATGTTCGACGTCATCGAGAACGCCCGCATGATGGTCGGCACGAAGGCCATCGCGACCCTCTCGACCGGCTACCTCAACGCGCTCGAGTACGCCAAGGAGCGGGTCCAGGGCGCCGACCTGACCCAGGCGTCGGACAAGACCGCGCCGCGCGTCACCATCACGCACCACCCCGACGTGCGCCGCTCGCTGATGACCCAGAAGTCGTTCGCCGAGGCGATGCGCTCGCTGGTCGTCTACACCTCCACGTGGCAGGACAAGGTCCAGATCGCGAAGGCCGCCGGCGAGAAGGACGAGCTGGCCGAGGCCGTCAACGACCTGCTCCTCCCGATCGTCAAGGGCTACGGCTCGGAGCGGTCGTGGGTGCTGCTGGGCACCGAGTCGCTGCAGACCTTCGGTGGCTCGGGCTTCCTGCAGGAGTACCCGATCGAGCAGTACGTCCGCGACGCCAAGATCGACACCCTATACGAGGGCACCACCGCGATCCAGGGCCAGGACTTCTTCTTCCGCAAGATCGTCAAGGACCAGGGCAAGGCGCTGGGCCACCTCGCCGGCGAGATCAAGGCGTTCATCGAGTCCGGTGCGGGCAACGGCCGGCTCAAGAACGAGCGCGAGCTGCTCGCGACCGCCCTCGCCGACGCCGAGGCGATGGTCGGCCTGATGATCAACGACCTCATGTCCGCCCAGGACGAGATCAAGAACATCTACAAGGTCGGCCTCAACACCACCCGCCTGCTGATGGCGCTTGGTGACGTGGTCTGCGCCTGGCTGCTGCTCCGTGGCGCCGAGGTCGCGCTCGAGAAGCTCTCCGGCGACACCGCCGACAAGGCCTTCTACGAGGGCAAGGTCGCCGCCGCCCAGTGGTTCGCACAGCTCAACCTGCCGCGGATCTCGGCCGAGCTGAAGATCGCCCAGGACGCCAGCCTGGACGTCATGGAGCTCGACGAGGCGGCGTTCTGATCCGCTGACGCCCCGCTCGTACGACGGCCGCCCCGCTCACCCGGGGCGGCCGTCGTCGTTCTCGCGCGACCGTGACTGGTCAGGTGCGCAGCGGGGTAGGAGGCGTGGCGTGACGCAGCCGCCGTACCCGGAGCCGCCCCCGCAGCCGCACCCGCACCAGCCGTGGGCCGCCCCGCCGCCGTCCAGCGGGAGCGGTCGGACGATCGCCCTGGCCGTCGGCGGCGTCGCGATCGTCGTGCTGCTCCTGTGCGCCGGTGTCATCACCGCGCTCGTGGTCATCGGCAGGGACATCGGCGAGAACATCAGCGACGCGCTCGCCGACTGGGACCCCGAGCGGCCCGGCGGGCGGGACAACCCCCTGACGGTCGGGGAGGGGGAGGGCTTCGAGATCGACGGGATCGAGTACCAGCCCGGCTGGCGCCTCGAGCTGAATCCACGCGACCAGCACACGATCACCGGCCTGGAGGGGCACAACGACCGCGAGGACGGAGCACCGGAGTACGTCTTCCTCGACTTCGCGTTCGTCACCGCGGCCGGCGTGGAGGTCGGTGAGGTGACCTGCTCGAGCGGGGCCACCATCAACCACGGCGCCACCAAGCTGCTCCGCTGCAGCGGCTACGACCGGATCGCCCCCGGCCACGACCGGATCAGGGTGTCGGCCCGGTGAGCCCGCACCGTGGGACGCCCGTCGCGCGAGGCTGGGCCCACTAGCATCGGGCGCGTGAGCGATGCGGAGCTGCTGGCGGGGTACGTCGACGCGTGGTGGAGCTCGGTGCAGGACTTCGTCCGGCTCCTCGACGAGCTCGGTCCCGATGACTGGTCCCGGCCCACCGACCTGCCCGGGTGGGACGTCAAGGCGATCGCCGCGCACACCGCGCACCTCGAGTCGCTGCTCGCCGGCGGCCCCCACGAGGAGGCCGACATCGGCGACCCTCCGCACGTGACCAGCCCGATGGGCCAGTTCACCGAGATCGGCGTCGTCACCCGCCGCGACACCGAGCCGGCCGCGATCGTCGAGGAGATCCGCCAGCGCACGGCCGAGCGGCACGCGGCGCTCACCGCCGCCCCGCCCACCGACGGCGCCGCGCCGGCGCCCGGTGTCTTCGGCGCGATCGGCTGGAACATGCGCACGCTGCTGCGCAACCGTCCCCTCGACGTGTGGATGCACGAGCAGGACATCCGCCGCGCGGTCGGCCGGCCCGGCGGGCTCGACACCCCGGGCGCCCAGCACACCGCTGACTACCTCGTCGAGACCTTCGGCTACGTCCTCGGCAAGCGCGTCTCCCCGCCGGCCGGTACGACGGCCGTGCTGGTCGTCGAGGGCAGTGACCCGGTCGCGGTCGAGGTCGGCGAGGACGGTCGCGGACGCCCGCTTCCAGCCGTCCCGGACGAGCCGGCGGTGCGGCTGGACATGGACCGCGAGACGTTCATCCTCCTCGCCGGTGGCCGCCGCACGCCCGGGGCGGACGCCGTGCGGATCAGCGGCGACGCCGACCTCGGGCAGCGCATCGTCGACCACCTGGCCACCACCCCCTGAGGAGCCTGATGCCCGAGAAGTGGGACGTCGCCGACCTTCCCGACCAGAGCGGCCGCACGGTCGTCGTGACCGGGCCGACCGTCGGCGGGCTCGGCCACCACACCGCGCTCGAGCTCACCCGTCGTGGTGCGCGCGTCGTGCTCGCCGGTCGCAACCCGGCCAAGGTCGAGGAGACCGCCGCGACGATCCGCGCCGAGGTGCCCGACGCCGCCCTGGAGGCCCTGCACCTGGACCTGGCCAGCCTCGCCTCGGTGCGCGCCGCGGCGGAGGCGGCCGCGCAGATCGGGCCGATCGACGTGCTCGTCAACAACGCAGGAGTCATGGCGCCGCCGTACTCCCGCACCGCCGACGGCCTCGAGCTGCAGATGGCGACCAACCACTTCGGGCCGTTCCTGCTCACCGGCTTGCTGCTGCCGCAGCTGGTGGAGAGCGGCGACGGCCGGGTGGTGACGGTGTCGTCGCGGTTCCACTCGCTGGCCGGCAAGGCGCCGCTGGGGGACCCGCGCGAGCAGCTCGGCCGCTACCACCGCTGGCTGGTCTACGGGCAGACGAAGCTGGCCAACCTCTACTTCACCGCCGAGCTCGAGCGCCGGCTGCGGGCCGCCGACCTGCCGGTGCGGGCGCTGGCCGCCCACCCGGGCTTCGCAGGCACGCACCTGGCCGCGAACGGGCAGTACGGCCGCTCGTCCGGCGGCGTCGCGTCCATCGTGGACGCCGGCGTGCGCGCCGTCTCGCAGTCCGCGGCGGCCGGCGCCTGGCCCACCCTGATGGCCGCCACCGCCGACCTGCCCGGGAACACCTACGTCGGCCCCGGCGGGCCGGGCGAGATGGCCGGACGTCCCCGCACGGTCGGCCGCAGCCGCCTGGCGCGCAACGAGCGCGCCGCCCAGCGGCTGTGGGAGATCAGCGAGGAGACCGTCGACCTGCGGTACCCCTGAGGATCGCCGGCGGGCGCTGGTGCCCGGGCGGGGGACCAAGCGGTGGACCAGGCGGCGGCAGGACCTTCTCCTGCGGTTCCGGGCCGGGCCGCGGGACCGTCTCGTCATAACCCGGCTTTTGGTAAAGGAATTTTCGTCGCCCTTCGTGGGGTCGGACGGATCTCCTACCCTGTTGCCCGGTGCAGGACGGCCAGCGTGGGGCTGCCGGACTGCCGTGGGGTTCGGGGGGCCAGGAAGTGGTGGGGATAGTCCAATTGCTCGTCGACGAGGGGCTCGTCGGCGAGGACGACGCTGCCCAGGCGCTCGAGCAGCAGCGCCGCAGTGGCGGGTACCTCGGTGAGCACCTGGTCCGGGTCGGGGCGCTGACGCCCGAGGCGTTCTACGACGCGCTGACGCGGTCCTGGCGCGAGAACCTGCGCGACCTCGTCGCCGAGCCGCCGCCGCCCCTGCTGCTGGTCGAGGTCGATGTCGAGCGCACCATCGAGCTCGGCTGGGTCGCCTGTGAGCTGACCCCGGACGGCGACCTCGTCGTCGCCTCGTCCGTGCCGCCGTCCGAGGACCTCGTCGCCGAGGTGCTGGAGTACTTCCCCGCGCGCCACGTCGAGTTCGTCTCCTGCACGCGCGACGACCTCGACCGCCTGGTGCTCGACGTGCGGGTCGCACGGCAGGACGTCGCCGGCCGGCCCTCGCCGCACCACGTCCACCCGATCCACGTCGGGCTCGCCGTCGTCAGCGCCGGGATCGTCGTGATGGGCGCCCTGACGCTGCCCGTCGGCGCCCTCGCGGTGCCGCTCCTCGTCGCGTCGGTGCTCTTCCTCGTCGGCGGCCTCATCCAGGCGCTGAGCGGCTACGTGCTGCTCGCCGAGCCCGACGAGGCCCCGCAGGACGTCCCGGACGAGCGCATCGACGACGCCGCGCTGCCGCTCTACTCCGTCATCCTGCTGCTCGGCGGCGGTGCGCCCGGCCTCGAGCGCCTGCTGCGGAACTTCGAGGCCGTCGACTACCCGCGCGAGCGCACCGACGCGATCCTCGTCGTCGACCGCGACGACGAGGAGACCATCGCGGCGCTGCGCGAGAGCGCCCCGCGCAGCTGGGTGCGGGTCGCCCGCGTGCCGTCGCAGGACTTCGCGGACGTCGTACCCGCCTGCGACCACGCCCTCGCGCTCGCCCGGGGCCGTTACGTCGTCGCGTTCCGGCAGGACGACCGCCCGGACGCCGACCAGCTGCGGCGTGCGGTCGCGACCTTCGAGGCCGACCTCGCCGCGCGGCTCGCCGAGGACCGGCCGGCCCAGCCCTACCTCGGCCTGCGGGTGGCGCGCCGCGGGGGACCGTCGCCCATCGGGCTGGAGCGGATCGCCGCAGCCGACGAGGCGGTGCTGCTCAACGGCCTCTCCGGGCACGGCTCGACCGACGTCACCGAGGTGCACTGCAACATGCGCCTGCTGCGCAGGTACGGCGGCTTCGCGGCCCTGCTGCCCGGCTCCGCCCAGCGGGGCACGGCCGAGCGGCCCCCGCGGATCGGCACGCTGGACTCCAGCTCGCAGCACGCCTCGATCCGGCTCAACCGCAGCTGGTGGGACCAGCAGGCCGAGGCCTTCGCCCGCGACGTCCTCGAGGTCGCCGCGCGGGTGCACGCCTTGCTGCGAGGCAGCAATGCCGGTCCCCGCATGTTCGCCTCCGCGATCGCCGCCCGGCTGTCGGCGATCGCGCTGCTGCTCAGCTACCCGGTCGTGCTCGGCGGCACGGTCGTGGTGATGGCACGCAGCCCGCTCGCCGAGGACACCCTGGTCAACCACGTCGTCTGGGTCTCGCTCGGTGGCCTGGTGCTCGTCGTCGGCACGATCACCGTGGTGGTCGGGCTGCTGCTGGTGCGGCAGCGCGGCTGGCGCACCGCCGTCGACGCCCTCACGGTGCCGGCGCTGTGGATGCTCTACTCGCTCGCGGCGTGGGCCGCGGTGTTCGCCGCGGTGCTGCGCCGCAGCGAGCCCGCCGGCGAGGCCGGGTAGCGACGCGCCCGACGACCGGACGCATCGTCGGCCGGGCAACGGCACGCCCTAGCCTGTGGTCATCTCGGGACGAAAGGGAATGACGATGTCGTTCTTCGACCAGCAGGCCATCCACTCGGCACCGGCCGGACCGCCGGCCATGCCGCGGCGCATCCAGAACCGCATCTGGGCCGGCCTCGTCCTGCTGCTCCTGGTCGCCGCCGTGCTCGGCTCCGCGATGCTCTTCTGACCCTCGGTCGCACCTCCTCGGGCCGTCGGCCGCCCCGACGCCTGTGGATGACGTGCGCCCGTACGGCGCCCTGTGGACAGCTGGTGGACGCCGTCGCGGTAGTCCCGGGTCAAAAGCACCGCGACACGCCGGTCCAGGGTGCTTTTGGCCCGGGACTATCCCGACGCGACGGGACCGGGGCACCCGGTCGCGGGTCCCCGGGCGCGCGGTCACGGGGCCGGGGATGTCAGGCCGCGACCGGCATGCCACCCGGCAGGACGGTCGGTGCGCAGTCGCAGCTGTCGCTGCAGGCCAGGTAGGTGTGCACGGCGTGGCCGCACGCGGGGCACGGCAGGTCGTGGCTGAGGTGTTGCTGCTGGGTGGTGTCGGTCCACATCGCCCTGTCTCCTTCGGCGGTCTCGGGTGGCTCTCACTAGGACCACGTAGGAGATCGGCGGAATACGACATCGTCCGAGAAATCCTCAGCGGATTTCCCGGACGACGTCGGAGCAGGGCGGGTCGGGCGTCAGCGGCCGCGGGGGCCGTACACCGCCTCGGCCTTCTTGAACGCCGCCTCGCGGGCCGCCCGGGTGTTGCGGGCGGCCAGCAGGAAGAGCTGCTCGACCCGCTCGCGGGCGAACGTACGACGGGGCGAGGCCGTCCAGGTGTCGTTGAAGAGGCGCTTGGCCGCGGCGACGGCGTCGGGCGACTTGCGGGAGATCTCGTTGGCGATCTGGAGCGCGCCGGTGAGCGGGTCGTTGTCGACGCGGGTCACGAGGCCGAGCTCGTGGGCGCGGGTGCCGTCGAAGACGTCGGCGGTCATCGTGAGGAGCTTGGCCTGATCGATGCCGACCAGCTCCTTGAGGGCCTGGATCCCCGACATGTCCGGGATCAGGCCCCACTTGCCCTCGAGCACCGACCAGCGTGAGTCGGGGGTCGCGACGCGGAAGTCGGCCGCGAGAGCGATCTGGAGGCCGCCGCCGAGGCAGTGCCCGTGCACGGCCGCGATGACCGGCACCGGGATCCGGCGGAACGCCCACGGCGCCTCCTGGAAGAGGTTCGTGCCACGCAGCGGGTTCGGGACGAACGCCTTCGCGATGCCGCTGGGCTTGCGCAGCACCGAGGCGAAGTCGAGGCCGGCGCAGAAGGCGTCCCCGTCGCCGCTGATGACCACGGCGCGCAGGGTGCGGTCCTTGCGCAGGCGCCGGGCGGTCGCGACGAGCTCCTCCAGCATCTCGAGGGTGATCGCGTTGAGCTTGTCCGGCCGGGACAGCCGGACGTGGGCGATGCCGTCGGTGATCGTGCAGGTCACGGTGCTCATGGCGTCATGCTACCGGCCGGTAACCTGCGTGTCGTCCCGACGCCCGCAGTCGGCCCGGGCCCGCCGTGTCCGTCCCCCGGACGCCACACGAGCCGCGGGCTCAGGCCCGCGGCTCGTCCGGTGTCTGGTGGGGTGCGCTCAGGCGGCCTGGGCCAGCTTGCGCGCCTCGCCCTCGAGCAGGCGCTGCATGACGCGACGCTTGCGCTTGTCGGCGGTGGCCATCGCGAACAGCAGCTTGAGCTGGCTGGGCAGGTTCTTCGCGTTGGTCGTGGCGAGCCACCCGTTCGGGAAGGACAGGCGGACCACCCGGTGCCAGGCGCTGTAGACCTGCTGCGGCAGCGGCGCCTCGTGGTAGTTGAGGTCGTACTTCTCGAACAGCGCCTTCACCTTCGGCGCCACCTCGGCGTACCGGCTGCTGGGCAGGTCGGGGAAGAGGTGGTGCTCGATCTGGTGCGACAGGTTGCCGGTCATGATGTGCATCAGCTTCGAGCCGGAGATGTTCGCCGAGCCGAGCATCTGGCGCAGGTACCACTCGCCCCGCGTCTCCTTCTCGGGGATCGACTTGAGCTCGAAGGTCTCGACGCCCTCGGGGAAGTGGCCGCACATGATGACCGAGTGCGACCACAGGTTGCGGATCAGGTTCGCGGTGAAGTTCGCGGCCAGGGCCGGCAGGAACGAACCGGTCGGCGCGGCGAGGACCGGGTTGACGACGTAGTCCTTCGTCGCCTGCTTGCGGACCTTCTTCAGCGTCGCCTTGAGGTTCCGCTTGAACTCCTCGCTGCGCTTCTCCTTCGGCAGGCGCAGGTTGCGGCCCAGCTCGAGGTCGTACGCCGCGATGCCGTACTCGAAGAAGCAGGCGTTGATGAAGTTCCACAGCGGCTGTGCGAGGTAGGCGGGGTACCAGCGCTGCTCCTCGTCGACGCGCATGATGCCGTAGCCGAGGTCGTTGTCCTTGCCGACGATGTTCGTGTAGGTGTGGTGGACCTCGTTGTGCGAGTGCTTCCAGCCGTCGGCGGTGGAGGCGTTGTCCCACTCCCACGTGGTCGAGTGGATCTTCGGGTCACGCATCCAGTCCCACTGGCCGTGCATGACGTTGTGGCCGATCTCCATGTTCTCGAGGATCTTGGCCACCGCGAGGCCGGCGGTGCCGAGCACCCACGCGGGCGGGAAGACGCTGGCGAGCAGCACGGCGCGGGAGCCGAGCTCGAGCTTGCGCTGGACGTCCACCATCTTGCGGATGTACGCCGCGTCCTTCTCGCCGCGGGCGTCGAGCACCTCCTGGCGGATGGCGTCGAGCTCGGCGCCGATGGCCTCGATGTCCTCGGGGGTGAGGTGCGCGATCGGGTTGTCGACCTTGTTGGTCACAGTGGTCATGTGTCAGTCCTGGAGGTCTCGTGAGGTTCAGTGGTCGATCTGGCAGTCGCCGGCAGCGGCGCTGATACACGTCTGGATCTTCACGCCACCCGGGTCGGTCTCGCCCGGGACGGCGACGGTGAGCTCGCCGTTGCGCAGGTCGCGCACGGCGCCGGAGGTCATCGGCAGCACGCAGCCCATGCAGATGCCCATCCGGCACCCGCTCGGCATCAGCACGCCCGACGACTCGGCAGCGTCGAGGATCGGCACCGACCCGTCGGCCTCGACGGTGGCGCCGGACGGCCCGGTGAAGGTGACCGTCCCGCCCTCGGCGTCCACGTCGACGACCGTCGGGCGGAAGCGCTCGGTGTGCAGGGTGAGGCGGCGCTCGTCGTAGAACGCCTCCAGGGTGTCGAGCAGCCCGGCCGGGCCGCAGGCGTACGCCGTGCGCTCGGCCAGGTCGGGGACCTCGGCCTCGAGGTCGTCGGTGGTGAGCAGCCCGTCGGTGTCGGTGTGCCGCTCGACGAGGCGCAGCCGGCCGGCCTCGGCGTGGGCGCGCAGCTCGGCTCCGAAGATCACCTCGTCGCGCTTCATCGCCGAGTGGACCAGCACGATGTCGTACGCCGCGCGGGCGACCGACTCGTTGCGGGAGTAGAGGTTGCGCAGCATCCCGATGACCGGGGTGATGCCCGAGCCCGCCGTCACCATCAGCAGCTTCTGCTTCTCGGCACGCGGCGGGGCGAGGACGAAGTCGCCCTCGGCCTGGGCGAGGTGGAGCATCTGGCCGACCCGGGCCTGGTGGACGAGGTACTGCGAGACCGCCCCGCCGGGGATCGCCTTGACGGTGATCGAGATCCGGCCGTCGGGGCGCGGGCCGTGGGTCAGGGAGTAGGTGCGCCACAGGCGCACGCCGTCGACGTCGATCCCGACCCGGACGTACTGGCCGGGGATGTGCCCGGCCCAGTCGCGGCCGGGCTTGATGACGATCGTGGCGGCGTCGGCGGTCTCGGCCTCGACGGCCTCGATGCGGCCCTTGAGGCCGGACGCGGCGCCGGGGCGGAGCGGGGCGAAGTGGTCGAGCAGGTCGTCGACCGTCAGCGGGGTGACCGCTGCGTCGAGCAGGCTGCGCAGGCGGTTCGGGAGGCGCCCGGTGCGGGCAGCCGAACGAGGGCCGGCGGTTGTGGAACTCACTCCACCACACTCGCAACTCCGGCCGCTAAACTCATGACCACAGTCGGTGAATCTGCCGACGGTTTTTGTTCGCCAGGAGTGAAGAAGGCGGATCCATGCCGCGTCGATCCCTGCGCCGGCCGCGTGCCGACCGGAGCGTCCTGCTGCCCCCGGAGACGGTGGCCGCGATCCGCAGCGACCTGGCGACGGTCGCCGACGACGTCGTCGACCAGATCATCCGTGAGGTGCCACCCTACGAGGACGCGTTCAGCGGCCCGATGGGCGAGACCATCCGCGGAGCGGTGCAGGTCGCCCTCGGCGGCTTCCTCTCCCTGATCAGCGACCGCCGCGGCCCCGACGCGCTCGCCCCGCGGGCCTCCGCCGTCGACGGCGCCTACGAGCTGGGGCGGGGCGAGGTCCGCAGCGGCCGGACGACGGACGCCCTGCTCTCGGCGTACCGGATCGGCGCCCGGGTGTCGTGGCAGCACCTGTCCGCGAAGGCCGTGCAGCAGGGCATCGACCCGGCCACGATGGCCTCCTTTGCCGAGCTGGTGTTCGCCTACATCGACGAGCTGTCGGCCGCGAGCGTCGCCGGCCACCGCGACGAGTCCGCCGCCGAGGGGCGGATCCGGCAGCGCATGGTCGAGCGCCTCGCCCGGCACCTGCTCACCGGCGCTCCGGAGGCCACCGTGCTCGCGTCGGCCGAGCGGGCCGAGTGGTCGCCCCCGACCACGCTGACCGCCGTCCTCGTCCCGGAGGCGCAGGCCGGCACCCTGCAGGGCGTGCTGCGCCGCGGCACGCTGCTCACCACCGACCTGCCCGACCTGGACGGCCACGCGTTGCTGATGGTGCCCGACGCCCACGACCGCGCCCGGGTGCCGCTGCTGCGGGCCGTGCAGGGGCGCGACGCGCTCGTCGGCCCGCCGCGGCCGTGGCTGGACGTGCGCGAGTCCTACGAGCGTGCCCTGCGGGCCAGGGTCCTTGGCCTCACCGGCGACACCGAGCGGCACCTGCCGCTGCTGGTGCTGACTGCGGACCCCCGGGCGCTGGAGGACCTGCGAGCCGTGGTGCTGTCGCCGCTGGCCGACCTGCGTCCCTCCACTGCCGCGAAGCTGCGGGAGACCCTGCGCGCCTGGCTGCTCCACCAGGGCCGCCGTGACGACGTGGCCGCCGCCCTCTTCGTGCACCCGCAGACCATCCGCTACCGCATGACCCAGCTGCGCGACCTCTACGGGGAGCGTTTGGAGGATCCCGATACGGTCCTCGCGCTGACCCTTGCGCTCGGTGTGGAGGAGGAGTCCGGATGAGGTCGTGGGCCGTGCGGCTGGTGCCGCTGGCAGTGCTGCCTGCGCTCGTCGCCGCGCTCGCGGGGTGCCAGTCTGCGCGGAAGGCCGACCCCGACGCGACCCCGAGCCGCAAGCCGGTCGTCGCCGGCGACAGGTACGTCGCGCTGGGCGACTCCTACACCTCGGCGCCCGCGGTCGGGGAGCCGACCGGGCCGCCCGCCTGCCAGCAGACCGACCGCAACTACCCGCACCTGCTGGCCGAGGCGCTGGACCTCGACCTGGTCGACGTCAGCTGCGGCGGTGCGAAGACGCCCAACATGACCACCCAGCCGCAGGTCGCCGGCACCGACCGCCTGCCACCCCAGGTCGAGGCCGTCACCGAGGACACCGCGCTGGTCACCATCAGCATCGGGGCCAACAACGGCTCGGTCTACGGCAACCTGGTCATCCGGTGCGCGCAGCTCGCGCTCGCCGACCCCGACGGGGCCCCCTGCTCCGACCTGGCCCAGCAGAACGACGACGTGCTGCCCACGGTCTTCGACGGCGTCGTCGAGGGGATCGTCGAGACCGTCGACGCCGTCCTCGAGCGCGCCCCGGACGCGCGGGTCG
Source organism: Nocardioides sp. J54 (assembly GCF_000519005.1). GTDB lineage: Bacteria > Actinomycetota > Actinomycetes > Propionibacteriales > Nocardioidaceae > Nocardioides. Next base: position 34,001 of record NZ_JAER01000010.1, read on the forward strand.
TCGTGGTCGGCTACCCGCAGATCTTCCCGGCCGAGGGCACCTGTCCCGAGCTCCCGCTCGCCGAGGGCGACTACCCCTTCGGGCGCGGCGTGATCGAGGCGTTCGTGCAGGCGCAGGCGCGGGCGGCGACCGAGTCGGGCGCGGAGTACGTCGACGTGTGGGCCGCCACGGAGGGCCACGACATCTGTGCCGACGAGCCGTGGATCGCCGGGTTCGAGCCGGCGAAGGCGGCGACGCCGTACCACCCCTACGCCGAGGAGCAGGAGGCCGTCGCCGGCCTGCTCGAGGACCTGGTCGCCCGGCAGGGCTGACCTCGCCGCCGGCCCGCGCGCCGGTTTGTCTCAGGGATCGTGTTGCGACAAACGGGACTTGTGTAGCATATCCGGATGGATCCGGCCGAGGTGCTCGCGCTCGTCGCCGTCGCGGCGGTGGCCGCCCTGCTGCTCGCGGGCGGGCCGGCGCCCGGCGCCTCCGCGCGGCAGTTCGCCGACGAGTACCTCCTCGCCGTCGAGGAGACGCACGCGGGCCTGGTCGAGCAGGCCCATCGCGTCGACCGGCGGTTGCTGGGCCTCGCGACCCTCGCCGGCCTGGTGGGTTACGCCGCCGCCCGCCTCCTCGTCGAGCCCGGCGTGGCCGTGTGGGTGGCGGTGCCGGCCCTCGCCGCCACCGTCGGTGCACTGAGGCTGTGGCGCGCCGGGCAGGACCTCGCGCCCGAGCCCGGCTCGCCCGTGGTGGCGCGGGTGCGGGCCGTGCGGCTGGCCGACTACCTGCCCCCGGTGGGCCTGGTCGTCCTCGTCGCGAGCCCGGTGCTGGCGCTCGGCTGCCTCGTCGCCGGGATCGAGGCGGTGCGTCGCGACGTGCCCGACGTCGAGGCGGTGTGGCTGGTCGTCGGCCTCGGTGCCGCCATGGCGGTCCTCGGGGTCGCGGCGCCGTGGTGGGCGGCCGCCACGGTCCGCCGGCCGCAGCCGTCCGCGGACACCGGCCAGCTGTACCTGCACGACGCCTGGCGGGCGCGCCAGCTGTCCGGGGTGCTGTGGTTCCAGCTCAGCGCCGGCTTCGTGCTCGGGCTCGAGGCCGCCGCGCTGCTCGACCTCGACGCCACCTGGCTGCTCTTCGGCTGGGCCCTGTCCGTCGGCGCGGTGATCATGCTGCGTCGCGGCGAGCACACCTTCCGCCGCCGGCTCTGGCCCGACCTCGGCCCGGCCGTGCGGGTCCGGGTCGGCGAGCCGGCCGGCACCGTCGGGACGGCCGGCACCGGCGGGACGGGCGGGACCGGCGGGACGCCGTGATCGTCCTCGACCCGCGGTCCGTCACTCCGCCGTACGAGCAGGTCCGCTCGCAGCTCGCGGCGCTGGTCGAGGCCGGCGAACTGGGCGCCGGCGACCGGCTGCCCACCGTGCGGAGGCTGGCGAAGGACCTCGGCCTCGCCGTCAACACCGTCGCCCGCGCCTACCGCGAGCTCGAGGCGGCCGGGCTGATCGAGACCCGCGGCCGGGCCGGCAGCTTCGTCACCGGCTCGGGCGTCGAGCGGGCGGCCCGCGAGGCCGCGCTGGCGTACGTCGAGCGGGCCCGCGCGCTCGGCCTCTCCGACCGTGCCGCGCTCGAGGTGGTCGCCGGGGTGCTGGGGATCAGTCGGCGAGGAAGCTGAACCGCACCTCGCGCTCGTCGTTGTCGACGTTGAGGTCGACCAGGCAGATGCTCTGCCACGTGCCGAGGGCGAGCCGACCCTCGAGGACCGGGACGGTGGCGTACGGCGGGACCAGGGCCGGCATGACGTGGGAGCGGCCGTGCCCGGGGGAGCCGTGGCGGTGCCGCCACCGGTCGTCGGCGGGCAGCAGGTCGCCGAGCGCGGAGAGCAGGTCGTCGTCGCTGCCGGCGCCGGTCTCCAGGATCGCCAGCCCGGCGGTCGCGTGCGGCACGAACAGGTGCAGGATCCCGTCGCCGCGGCCGGAGGCGAACGCCGCGCAGTCGCGGGTCAGGTCGAGGACGACCTCGCGGTCGCCCGTGCGGTAGGTGCGGGTCTCGCTGTCCATCCGGCCATCATGACGGGCCGGGCATGACGGGCCGGGCACGACGGCGGGGCGGGCCGGCGGGGCGGGCCGGCGGGGCGGGCCGGCGGGGCGGGCCGGCGGGGCGGGCGGGAATCACCGCCTGGGCGGCGATTCCCGAGGTTGGTGGCCGCTGCAGCAGCCACCAACCTCGGGAACCGGCCACGAAGTGACAGGCGTCAACGCCTGTCAGATCGGCGGGGGCTCAGGCCTGCAGGGCCTGGATCGCGTCGTGGATCGCCAGCGTGCGCTCGGCGGACTCCACGTGCAGGCTCTCGACCATCTTGCCGTTGTAGGTGACGACGCCGGAGCCCTTGCCGTCCTCCCAGGCCTGGATCAGGCCGCGGGCGTCCTCGACCGCCTGAGCGCTCGGGGCGAAGCCCTCGTTGGCGCCCTCGACCTGACCGGGGTGGATGAGGGTCTTGCCGTCGAAGCCCATCTGCCGGCCCTGCTCGACCTCGGCGAGGAAGCCCTCGACGTTCTTCACGTCGTTGTAGACGCCGTCGATGATCACGATGCCGGCGGCACGGGCGGCGAGCAGCGCGAGCCCGAGGCCGGTGATCACCGGCTGGCGGCCGGGCACGTGCTCGGCGTACAGCTCCTTGACCAGGTCGTTGGTGCCCATCACGAATCCGGTCAGGCGCGGCGAGGCCTGCGCGATCGAGAGAGCGTTGAGCATCGCGATCGGGGTCTCGACCATCGCCCACAGCGTGGTCTTCTCCGGAGCGCCGGCGGCCTCGAGGGCGGCGACGAGCTGGCGGACCTCGTCGGCGGAGTTCACCTTCGGGACGAGCACGACGTCCGGGCCGGCAGCGGCGGCCGCCTTGATGTCGTCGTCGTGCCACTCGGTGCCGATGCCGTTGACCCGGATGACCAGGTGGCGCCGGCCGTACTCACCGGACGCGACCGCGGCAGCGGCGGCCTCCCGGGCGGCGGGCTTGGCGTCCGGTGCGACGGCGTCCTCGAGGTCGAAGATGATCGCGTCGGCCGGCAGCGTCTTGGCCTTCTCCAGCGCCCGCTCGTTCGAGCTGGGCATGTAGAGGACGGAGCGCAGGGGCTTGAAGGTGGTCGTCTCGGTCATGGCTCAGGCCTCCTCGGCCGCGGGGATGGCGTCGTACAGCTTCTTCAGCTCGGGGTCGATCTCGGCGAGCTGCTCCGCGAGCTCGACGAGGACGAGGCACTGCTTGAGGGAGGCGTCGTCCTCCATCTTTCCGTCGATCATCACCGCGCCGGTGCCGTCACCCATCGCGGCCACGACCCGGCGGGCGTGGGCGATGTCCTCGACGCTCGGGGAGAAGACGCGGTTGGCGATCGCGATCTGCTTCGGGTGCAGCGACCAGGTGCCGACGCAGCCGAGCAGGAACGCGTTGCGGAACTGGTCCTCGCACGCGACGACGTCGGCGATGTCGCCGAACGGGCCGTAGTAGGGGTAGATCCCGTGGGTCGCGCAGGCGTCGACCATCTTCGCGATCGTGTAGTGCCACAGGTCCTGCTGGAAGACGTTGCGCTGCGCGTCGACCTGCGCGGTGCCGTCCTCGCCGCGGGGCGGGTCCTGGCGGACCAGGTAGCCCGGGTGGCCGCCGCCGACGCGGGTGGTCTTCATCTTGCGGTCGGCCGCGAGGTCGGCCGGGCCGAGGGAGAGGCCCTGCATGCGCGGGGAGGCGCCGCAGATCTCCTCGACGTTGGCCACGCCGCGGGCGGTCTCGAGGATCGCGTGGATGAGGATCGGGCGGGTCAGCCCGGCCTTCGCCTCGAGCTGCGCGAGCAGCCGGTCGACGTAGTGGATGTCCTCGGCGCCCTGCACCTTCGGGACCATGATCACGTCGAGCTTGTCGCCGATCGCCGGGACCAGCGTGGTGAGGTCGTCGAGCACCCAGGGGCTGTCGAGCGCGTTGATGCGCGTCCACAGCTGGGTCGGCCCGAAGTCGGTCGACTGGGCGATCCGCACCAGGCCCTCGCGCGCGGCGACCTTGTTGTCGGCCTTGACCGCGTCCTCGAGGTTGCCGAGCAGCACGTCGACGGTGCCGACCATGGCGGGGATCTTGGCCGCCATCTTCTCGTTGCTCGGGTCGAAGAAGTGGATGGCCCGGCTGGGACGGGCGGGGATCTCGCGCAGCGGGGCCGGGGCACCCACGGCGAGCGGTCGGAAGAAGTCCTTGGCGCTCTTGTGACTCACGTCTGCTGAACCTACCCGTGAGTCACCGCGCGCGGGTATGACGGACGTCTCCCCGAGACGAGGTGGTACGGCGACCGGCTGGTCGTACCGCTCAGCGCCGCCGGCGCAGCCACCGCCGCAGCCGCCCGCGCGCGGCGGCCGCGGCCTCCTCCTCGGCAGCCCGGCGGGCAGCCCGCTCGGCGGCCTCCGCGAGCCGCGCCGACTGCCGCTCGCGCCAGCGCGCGACCGTCTCCTCGACGTCGCGGGGCATGGTGACGAGCGGCGGGCCGTCGACCGGGGTGTAGCGGGCGCGGATGACCCGGGCGTTGAAGTCCTCGACGTCGCGGCGCACCTCGCGCTCGGACCCGAGGGTGTCGAGGTGCGCGTCCAGCTCGGCGTCGTCCTTGCGCAGCTGCAGCGCGGGCGGGAGGACGGTGATGTGCTCGCGCTCGACGAGCTTCTTCACCCACCAGTCCGGGTCGTGGGTCGCGCCGAGGCCCTCGATCGGCTTGCCCGCGCCGGGCAGGTCGTCGAACTCGCCGCGCTCCATCGCCTGGCGCACCTGCAGGTCGACCCAGGTGTGCTGCTGCTCGATGCGGGCGCGCGCGGCCTTCCGCTCGGCCTTCCGCTCCTCCGAGGGATCGGTGACCGGCTCCTGGTCCCGGGGCGTCCCGCTCATCGCCCTCCCAGCGTACGTGCGGGTCGCGCTTGGTCGTGCTTTCAGCTCGAGCCCGACAGAGCCCCTTGTGCGGGCCCCGGCCGGCGAGCATGGTGGGAGGTGTGGCCCGCAGCAGGGTCGCGGGCCCGTCGTGGGAGGTGTCGCATGCAGGCCAAGGTGGGAGACCGGCTGGTCGTCGAGAGCCACTCCGACTCGCAGCACCGGCGCGAGGCCGAGGTGGTCGAGGTGCGCGGGCACGACGGGGCGCCGCCGTACCTCGTGCGCTGGGCGGACGGCCACGAGTCGCTGGCGTTCCCGGGCCCCGACGCGCACGTGGTGCCGGCCGGGTCCTGAACGCACGCGCCGGCCGGTCCGGTGTGCGCACGACCGGTGGCCGGCGCGGCACTACGCTCGACCGCGTGGACGGGCTGACGGTGGTGCCGGAGGTGCGGGCGCTGTGCCTGCGCCTGCTGCCGGAGTCTGACGACCTGGGCGCCGCGATGGCGGCCCGGATCCGCCGCGAGATCCCCGTGTACGACGACGGCGACGTCGTGCCGCACGACGAGCTCGTCGGGTCCTGCCAGGTCAACGCGCGCTACATCCTGGCGACCATCGCCGGGGAGCCCGCGGCGGAGGCGACCCCGACCGAGACCGGCATCCTGCGCGCCGAGCAGGGGGTGCCGTACGCGATGGTGCTGCAGGCGTTCCGGGTCGGCTCGCGCTTCCTGTGGGAGGTGCTCGTCGAGCGGGCCGACCCCGAGCACCGCGACACCCTGCTGCTCGCGGCCGCCGACATCTGGGCGGTCAGCGACCAGCTGGCGGCCGACGTGACCGACGCCTACCGCCGATCGATCGCGGATCGGGCCCGTCGCGACGCGGAGGCCCGCGCGGTGCTGGTCGGCGCGCTGCTCGACGGCGAGCCGGACGCGGTCACCCACGTCGGCCGCGCCGCCGGCATGCTCGACCTCGGCCGGGCCAGCGGGTACGTCGTGGTGTCGGCCGAGTCGCCGGCGCCGGGTGCCGAGGGCCTGGTCGACGTGGAGCGCGTGCTGCGCCGGGCGAACGTGCGCTCGGCCTGGCGCCTGGACCACGACCGCCACGAGGGCGTCGTCGCGCTGCGCCTCGGCTTCGGGCTCGACCAGCTGGTGGCTGCGCTCGAGGGCGTCGCGGACGCACGGGTCGGCGTCAGCCGCGAGGTCGGCCGGCTCGATGAGGTGCCCGAGGCGCGGCGCCAGGCGCGGGTCGCCTGCGCGGCGGTGTCGCCCGGTGCGGCCGCCGTGGGGCGGTTCGGCAGCGACCCGCTCGCCGTGCTGCTGGCCAGCAGCCCCGACCAGGCGCGGGCCCTGGTCGACGCCGTGCTCGCCCCCGTCCTCGCGCTGCCCGAGGACGACCGGTCGGTCGTCATCGACACCGCCCGCGCGTGGCTCGCGGCGGGCGGCTCCACCTCGACCGCGGCGCAGCAGCTGCACGTGCACCGCAACACCGTGCGCTACCGGATCCGCCGCCTCGAGGAGGCCACCGGTCGCGACCTGGCCCGCCCCGTCGACGCCGCGGAGCTCTACGTCGCACTGGAGTGCGTCCGGATCCTCGGCCTGGCCTGAGCTGCCCCGCGCGTCACAGGACGAAGTAGCGGACGTAGACCCACAGCCAGGCCGCAGCCACCGTCGCGACGGTGGTGACGATGCCGTACTTGGTGAACTGCCAGAAGCTGATCGGCTCCCCGGCCCTGGCGGCGATGCCGAGCACCACCACGTTGGCGCCCGCCGCCACCGCTGTCGAGTTGCCACCGAGGTCCGCACCGAACACGAACGCCCACCACAGCGGGCTGTCCGCGCCCGTCGTACCCGTCGCGGCGACGAGATCCTGGACGATCGGCACCGTCGCGGTCGTGTACGGGATGTTGTCGACGAAGGCGCCGACGATCCCGGACCCGAACAGCAGCACCGTCGCGGCGAGCAGCTCCTGGTCGCCGAACGCCTCGGCCGCGAGCTCGCCGATGCGGCCGATGACGCCGACCTGCACCAGCGAGCCGACGAGCACGAAGAGCGCCATGAAGAAGGCGAGGGTGCCCCACTCGACCTCCTCGAGGAACTCCTCGGGCTCGCTGCGCGAGACCAGCACGGTCGCCCCGGCGCCGAGCATCGCCACCATCGACGGGTCGAGGTGCAGCAGGGTGTGGAGGCTGAACGCCACCATCACCAAGGTGAGCACGACCAGGCAGCGCACCAGCAGCCGCATGTTGGTGATCGCCTCGCGCGGGTGGATGTCACCGAGCACGTGGTGGACGTCGATCTGGTGCCCGAAGGTCTCGCGGAACATCCAGCGCGCCATCACCACGAACAGCGCCAGCAGCACGACGGTCAGCGGCAGCGAGTGGACGAGGAAGTCCGAGAAGGACAGGCCCGCGCGGCTGCCGATGATGATGTTGGGCGGGTCGCCGATGAGCGTCGCCGTACCGCCGATGTTGGAGGCGAGGATCAGCGAGATGAGGTACGGCGCCGAGGGGAGCCCGAGCTGCCGGCACACCGAGATCGTCACCGGCGCGACGAGCAGGACGCAGGTGACGTTGTCGAGGATCGGCGCCACCGTGGCGCCGATGAGCACCAGCAGCACGAGCAGCCGGTAGGGGTGGCCGCCGGACCTGCGGGCCGCCCACAGGGCGAGGAACTCGAAGAGCCCGGTCTGCTTGAGGACGCCGACGATGACCATCATCCCGAACAGCAGGAAGATGACGTTCCAGTCGATGCCGGTGTGCTGGTCGAAGAACGCCGACTCCGCGTCGACGAGGCCGATGACCGCCATCCCGGCCACCCCGCCCAGAGCGGCGGCGACGCGGTGGACCCGCTCGGTCGCGATGAGGGCGTAGCTGACGATGAAGATGGAGATGGCGGCCGACGTGAGGATCACGCGGCGCTCCGTCCGGGCGGGCCGAGCGCGGCCCGGGCGCCCTCCGGCTCGATCGACTCGTACCACCCGGCGAGCCGGCCGAAGCGGCTCACCGACATCAGCCGCGCCTCGACGCTGGTGACCTGGCCGAGGGCGCTGACGACGAGGACCTGGTCACCGGTGCGCAGCTGGGTGCGCCCGCCGGGGACCAGCACGTCCTTGCCGCGGGTGACCAGCGAGACCGCGGCGCCCTCCGGCAGCCGCAGCTCGTCGACCTCGACCCCTGCGAGGTGCGAGCCCTCCTCGACCTCGAAGCGCAGCAGCACCGCGTCGAGCCGGTCGAGGGTGGCGAAGCCGATCGACACCTTGTGCACGAAGCTGCCGCGCTCCACCCAGCGGGGCTGGCGGCCGCGGCCGACGGCGAGCCCGATCGCGAAGCCGACGGCCGCGCAGATCATCCCCGTCGAGATGGCGACCTCGAGCGTGGCACTCACCGCGCACCACCCTCTCGGGGCGGCTCACCGGCCTCGACGTCGTGCGGATGCTCGGGAAGCTCCTCGGGGTCGGCCGACCGCGAGGCGATCAGGTGCTCGACCGACTCCACGTCGAAGCGCAGCAGGCGCAGGTCGAGCTCGTCGAACTCGTCGCGGACGGCGGCCTCCATCGAGTCGCGGGCCGACGGCAGCGCGTCGCGCAGCTCCGCGAGGTCGTGCTCGGCCAGCCAGCGGCGCGCGGCGGCGAGCAGGAGCGCGTGCGCGACCCGCTCGGGCTCGGCCGGGGCGGACGGGCCGCCGTCGAGCAGCACCTCGACCAGGAGCCGCACGTCCTCGCCGTCGGCCGTCGGGCCGCGGACCGTCATCGGCAGCTCCACGTGCTGGGTGCCGCCGACCCCGCCCCGGGGACGTTGTCCACCGCCCCCGACGGAGAGTGAACGTCCGAGGGTGCGACGGAGACGGGCGAGGGTCAGCGGCATGCTTCCAGACAACCCGACCCGCGCCGGCGACGGTATGGGGTCCACCCCCCATTTCCTCCGCCCATCCGATCGGGGATGGTGGGGTCGTGCAGCCCGTCAACACGTCCCTGTACTGGAAGGTGTGCCTGATCAACGGCGCCGTCCTGTGCACCGCGGTCGTGGTCCTCCTGCTCTCGCCCGCGCGCGTCTCGCGGCAGGTGGTCGTGTCCGAGGCACTGGTGCTCGTGGCCGGCCTCGGGCTCGTGCTGCTCGTGACCGCCGTGCTGCTGCGCCGGGCGCTGGCGCCGGTCGACGAGGTGATCCGGGAGATGGCGACCGTCCAGCTCGGCGGGGAGGGCCGCCAGCTGGAGGCCGCGGGGGACGGCCCCGGGGCGCAGCTGGTGCGCAGCTACAGCGCGATGCTGGAGCGGCTCGAGACCGAACGGCGCTCCAGCAGCGCCCGCGCCCTCGCCGCCCAGGAGGCCGAGCGCGACCGCATCGCCCGCGAGCTGCACGACCAGGTCGGGCAGAGCCTGACCGTGGTGCTGCTCGGGCTCAAGCAGCTCGAGGACCGCGCGCCGGCCGACCTGTGCGGCGAGCTGTCCCTGCTGCGCGAGAGCGCCCGCGCCGGCCTCGACGACGTGCGCCGGGTGGCCCGGGAGCTCCGGCCCGGCGTGCTGGAGGACCTCGGGCTGCAGGCCGCCCTGTCGGCCCTGGCGAACGACGTCGCGGCGTACGGCGGACCGGCGGTCCGTCGTACCTTCGGGCAGGGGTTGCCCGAGCTCGGCCACGACGCCGAGGTCGTGATCTACCGCGTCGCGCAGGAGGCGCTGACCAACGTGGTGCGCCACGCGGGCGCGAGCCGGGTCGAGCTGTCGCTGCTGCGCTTCGGGCCCGACGTCGTGCTCGAGGTGGGCGACGACGGCGGCGGGATCAGGCCCGGGACGCCCGACGGGACGGGGATCCGCGGCATGCGCGACCGGGCGGCCCTCGTCGGCGGCACGGTCGAGGTCGTCTCCGGTGACCGCGGCACCATGGTGCGCCTGCGGGTGCCGGCATGAGCGAGGCTGCCGTGACCGCCCCGATCCGCGTCCTGCTCGCCGACGACCACGCGCTGGTCCGCCGGGGCGTGCGGCTGATCCTCGAGCAGCAGCCCGACATCGAGGTCGTCGCCGAGGCCGCCGACGGCGCCGAGGTGCTCACCCTGCTGCGGCAGGTCGAGGTCGACCTCGTCGTGCTCGACATCGCGATGCCGACGATGACCGGCCTCCAGGCCGCGCGGGAGATCTCCCGGCGCCGCAACCCGCCGCGGGTGCTGATGCTGTCGATGCACGACAACGAGCAGTACTTCTTCTCCGCCCTCCGCTTCGGCGCCAGCGGCTACGTCCTCAAGTCGGTCGTCGACGAGGACCTCGTCGAGGCCTGCCGTGCGGCCATGCGCGGCGAGGCGTTCGTCTACCCCGGCGCCATGGGCGCCATCGTGCGCGACCACCTCGACCGCCTCGCCCGCGGCGAACGCGTCCCCGACGCCGTGCTCACCCCCCGCGAGGATGAGGTGCTCAAGCTCATCGCCGAGGGCCGCACCACCCGCGAGATCGCCCGCATCCTCTCCATCAGCGAGAAGACCGTCGAGAAGCACCGCTCCAACATCCTCGCCCGCCTCGGCATGAACGACCGCACCCAGCTCACCCGCTACGCCATCCGTGCCGGCCTGATCGAGCCGTAGGTGGGTCGCGGGCTGGGGCGGGGGCTGGGGTAGTCCCTGACGAAAAGCACCGTTGTACGGCGTGTCGCGGTGCTTTTCGTCAGGGACTACCGCCCGGAGAAACTTCCAATCGGCCACCTCCGGCAAGCTGACCTGTGGACGAGCGGCGTTCGTCCACAGGCGCTGGGGCGGGCGGCCACGGCTGGGGCTGGCCCGGTCGATCCTGTCGGGATGGAGTGGTGGGACGGCCCGCGGCCGGGGTTGGTGCGTCCGGTGCGTCTCGACCCGTCCGGCCAGCGGGGTCCGACGAGGGGGCAGGCCCGCAACCGCAACAGGTACCGCCGGTCCAGCTCGGGCTACTACACCCCGGCGTGGGTGGACGGGAGCGACGTCGAGCAACGCATCCTCGAGGCGTCGGTCGTGCTTCGCTCCGGCCACGCCGTCACCGGCTGGGCGGCGCTGCGCTGGTGCGGCGGTGCGTGGTTCTCGGGCGTCGACGCTGCGGGCGCCCAGGTCCCGGTGGACCTGTTGATCAGCACCCACGACATCCGTCCGCAGGCCGGCTTCGCCCTCAGCGGCGAAGGCACCGGCCCGGAGCACATCGAGGTCGTCGACACCGTCCCGGTCACCTCTGCCGCGTGGTCGGTCTCCTTCGCGATGAGGTACGCCGGCTCCGTCCGTCGAGCTGTCGAGGTGGTCGACATGGCGGCCTACTCGGACCTGGTCTCCGTCGCAGAGGTCGCCGACGTCGTGTCCGGGCAGTCGTCGTGGACCGGGGTACCCCTGGCACGCGATGCGGTCGCACTGGCCGATGAGAACGCATGGTCACCCCGGGAGGTCGCGATGCGCATGACGTGGCAGGGAAGCATCGAGGGCTCGCGACCCCGCGCCAACATCCCGCTGTTCGACAGCTCGGGGCGCCACCTCGGAACCCCCGACCTCGTCGACGTCGATGCCGGTGTCGCGGCCGACTACGACGGTCTGGTGCACCTCGGGCGCGAGCAGCGGCGTGCGGACCGCTCCCGCGACGAGGTGTTCTCAGACCACGGCATCGAGATGGTGCGGTGGCTCTCGGGGGACCGCCCGGCCGACTTCCTCGCACGGCTTCACGTCGCCTACCAGGCCGCCTCCCGTCGTACCGGCCCGAGGCGATGGACGGCCGACCCGCCGTCCTGGTGGATCTCGACGACCACCGTCGCCGCGCGCCGAACCCTTACCGAGGACCAGCGGGAGAGGCTGCTTCGGTACCGGATCGCCTGACACCTTGGGGTAGTCCCTGACGAAAAGCACCGTCGTAGGGCGTGTCGCGGTGCTTTTCGTCAGGGACTACCGCCGGGTGCGACGTGACCCGGGACTACCGCAGCGGGACGGCTAGAGCGAGATGTCGGCGCGGCGGGAGTCGCAGGCGGGGCGGCCGTGGGGCTCGCGGGAGAACTGCTCGTCGTACAGGCGCTTGTAGAGGCCGCCGTCGGCCATCAGCTGCTCGTGGGTGCCGTGCTCGACGAGGCGGCCGTCCTCGAGGCCGAAGATGACGTCGGCGGAGCGGATGGTGGAGAGGCGGTGGGCGATGGCGATGGTGGTGCGCGAGCGGGTGGCGCGCTCGAGGGCCTCCTGCACCAGCCGCTCGGTCTCGTTGTCGAGCGCGGAGGTGGCCTCGTCGAGGATGAGGATCCGCGGGTCCTTCAGCAGCACCCGCGCGATCGCGAGGCGCTGCTTCTCGCCGCCCGAGAGGCGGTAGCCGCGCTCGCCGGTGATCGTCTCGTAGCCCTCGGGGAAGCTCATGATCCGGTCGTGGATGTTGGCGTCCCGCGCGGCCTGCTCGATCTCCTGGGCGGTCGCGTCCGGCTTGGCGTAGGCGATGTTGTCGCGGATGGTGCCGTGGAAGAGGTACGGCTCCTGGGTGACCATCCCGACCGCGTCCGCGAGCGAGGACAGGGTGAGGTCGCGGACGTCGTTGCCGTCGATGAGCACGGCGCCCTCGGTGACGTCGTAGAAGCGCGGGACGAGGTACGTCGCCGTGGTCTTGCCGCTGCCCGACGGACCCACGATCGCGGCGAGCTGCCCCGGCTCGACCACCAGGGAGACGTCGTCCAGCGCCCAGCCCGGCGTGGGCGCCTCGGCCGTCTCCCCGACCTCCCGTGCCTCGACTGCGTCGACAGCGTCGACGCCCTCGACGACGTCGCCCCGGTCACCCTCGATGCGCACCCCGCTGTCGCCGAAGCGGTCGCGGTGGGTGGTGCCGGACAGGGCCCGCGGCTCGGGGTAGCGGAAGCGCACGCCGCGCATCTCCACACGGCCCTCGAGGGTGGCGGGGTCGAGCGCGACCGCGCCGGGACGCTCGGTGATCGCGGGCTCGAGGTCGAGGTACTCGAAGATCCGGCGGAACAGCGCCAGTGACGTCTGCACGTCGAGGGTGACCCGCATCAGCTGCAGCAGCGGCATCTGCAGCCGGCCCTGCAGCGTGGTGAACGCGACCAGGGTGCCGGCCGTCAGCGCGCCCTCGCCGGCGCCGACCGGGGCGCCGCCGGTGATCAGCCAGCCGCTGAAGAGGTAGATCAGCGCCGGCGTGATCGCGAAGAAGGTCTGCACGACGGCGAAGAAGGTGCGCCCGGTCATCGCCTGCTCGACCTGGAGCCGGGTCTGGCGGCGGTTGGCCTCGCGGTAGCGCTCGACCTCGGAGTCGGCGCGGTTGAAGACCTTCGCGAGCAGGATCCCCGAGACGCTCAGCGACTCCTCGGTGATCGCGGTCATCTCCGACAGCGACTCCTGGGTGCGCCGCGCGAGCCGCTGCCGGATCCGCCCGACCCGGAACTGCATGACCACGAAGAGCGGCATCAGGAACAGGGTGATCACGGTGAGCTGCCACGACAGCACCAGCATCGACACCAGCGCCGCGGCGACGGTGACGGAGTTCTGCACGATGGTGGTCGCGGTGTCGGTGAGCACGGTCCGCACGCCGGCGACGTCGTTGGCCAGGCGCGACTGGATCGCCCCGGTCTTGGTGGCGGTGAAGAACGCCAGCTCCATCTTCTGCAGGTGCTCGAAGAGGTCGCCGCGCAGGTCGGCCATCGCGGAGTTCCCGACCGTCGAGGTCAGCCACATCTGGTAGATCCCGATCAGCGCCGTGGCGATCGGGATCGCGCACAGCCCCGCGACCAGCCAGCCGAGCAGCCCGAGGTCCGGCCCGCCACCGTCGAGGGGGAAGAGCGCGTCGTCGAACACCGCCCGGGTCAGGAACGGCGCCAGTGCCTGCAGCGACGCGGCCGCCACGACGGCGACCAGCACCATCGCGATCTTGCCGCGGTACGGCCGAAGCAGCGACGCGATCCGCGGCACCACCGGGTCGCGCTGCTCCAAGTCCTCCGCGGTGAGGTGGGTGACCACCGGGCCGGGCCTCATCGCGCACCCTCCCAGCCGGCGCCCCAGCGGCCGCGGTGGGCCACCTCCTGCCACGGGGTACGACGCCTCCGGCTCGCCGACCCGCGGGCGCCGGTCGCGGGGTCGGCCGGGTGCCCGATCGTGATCGCGCCGATGGGGTGCGGCGCCTCCTCGTCGACGGTGTCCACCAGCCCGAGGTGCTCCTTGACCGCGTCGACCCGGTCCGGTACCAGGCCGAAGAAGCAGGCGCCGAGCCCGGCGTCGGTCACCGACTGCAGGACCAGCAGCGAGGCCATCGCGGTGTCGAGGTGCCAGTAGGGCATCGCCCAGCGGCTCTCGTCGTGCTCGTGGAGCCCGGCGCGACGCTTGTCGGCCTCCGCGTAGCGGTCGAGGTAGGCCGAGCGGCGGCTGCACGGAACCACCACCACGGGAGCCGACATCATCCCCGCGAGCCACCGGTCCGGGCTGCCGCCCTCGGCCGCCGCGTCGGTCTGCGCCCGCCAGAACCCGCGGACCGTGTCGGGGGTGTCCAGCACGATGAACGCCCAGCCCTGGGAGAAGCCCGCGCTGGGGGCGCGGGTCGCGTTCGCCAGCGCGGTCTCCACGACGGAGGGGTCCACCGGGTCGGGTGCGTACGCGCGCGTCATCCGGCGTCGTCGTACGACCTCTGCGAACTCCACCCGGCCTCCTCGTCTTCGGCCCTCGTCGTCGGCCCTCGTCGTCGGCCCGCACGGGCCCGCGCCTGCCCTCGCACTATCCCACCCCGACCGGCCCGACCTCTCAGGTGAGGTGGGGAGGGGCTGCGGAATGAGGCGTCTCCAGGGCCGACCTAGGGAGGTTGCCCGATGTGGGGGACTACCTCAGGCGACGAACCTTGAGGCCATGAGCAACCAGTACTACGTCAACGCAGAGACCGACTACCGCCGGCAGCGGGCCGCCCAGGGCGTGGCCGCGAGCCGGGCCGGCCGCAGCCGCTCCTCCTGGCTGCGCCGGATCGCCGCCGCCGACCCGGCCGTCGAGCGCCACTCGCGCTGACGGCCGGGCGACGGTCCACCACCACCACGACCGAGGTACCGCTCCTGAGGTACCTCAGACGGGGCGAGTGTGATCCGTCCGCGACCCGACCGGAGAGACCGGACCGAGGACCAGGCAGAGGACCAGGCAGAGGACCAGGCAGAGGACCAGGCTGAGAAATTGACGACGACCCTGTCGGCGCCGGGCGCCATGATGGTGCCCGTGGCAGCACACAGCAGCACGACGATGGTCGGGCGCGACGCCGAGCTGGCCGAGCTGGCCCGGATCGTCGGGCTCGACGCGGCCGGCGGTCCCTCCGCGGGCCGCCCCGATGCCGTGCTGCTCTCCGGCGACGCCGGGGTGGGCAAGACCCGCCTGCTCATCGAGCTGCGCGACCGGGCCCGCGCCGCCGGCTGGCACGTGTACGCCGGCCACTGCCTCGACTTCGGCGAGAGCGCCCTGCCCTACCTCCCCTTCAGCGAGGTCGTCGGCCGCATCGTCGACGACCTGCCCGGGCTGGCCGACCACGTCGCCGCCCATCCCGCCATCGCCCGCCTGCAGCCCGGCCGCCGCGTCCGGGCCGGCGACCAGCCGCACGAGACGGACACCGCCACGGAGGTCCCCGGCCACGACGGCGACCGGGCCGGGCTGTTCGAGGCCGTGCACGCGCTGCTCGACGCCGCGGCCGCGGACGCCCCCGTCCTGCTCGTCATCGAGGACACCCACTGGGCCGACCAGTCCACCCGCGACCTGGTCGGCTTCCTGTGCACCCGCGCCTTCAACCACCCGGTCTCCGTCGTCGTCTCCTACCGCTCCGACGACCTGCACCGCCGGCACCCGTTGCGCCGCCAGGTCGCGGAGTGGTCGCGCATCCCCAACGTCGACCGCCTCGCGCTCTCCCCGCTGCCCGAGGACTCCGTGCGCGCCCTGGTCCGCGAGCTCGCCCCCTCCGGCCTCGACGAGCGCGCCGTCGCCTCCATCGTCGCCCGCGCGGAGGGCAACGCGTTCTTCGTCGAGGAGCTCGTCGCCTCCAACCAGGACTGCGACTGCGACGACGTGCCCGGCGACCTCGCCGACGTGCTGCTCGTCCGCCTGGACCGGCTCTCCGAGGAGGCGCGCCAGGTGGTCCGCGTCGCCAGCGCGGCAGGCCGCCGGGTCACCCACGACCTGCTGGCCGCCGCCGCCGACATGCCGTCCGACGCGTTCGAGGCCGGCGTGCGGCAGGCCGTCGAGATGCACGTGCTCGAGGCCGGGGCCCGGCACTACTCCTTCCGCCACGCCCTCCTCGGGGAGGCCGTCTACGACGACCTGCTGCCCGGTGAGCGGGTGCGCCTGCACGCCCGCTACGTCGCCGCGCTCGCCGAGTCGGCCGGCCGCGGCACCGCCGCCGAGCTCGCCCGCCACGCCCGCCGCAGCATGGACCTCGACCGTGCCGTCACCGCCGGCATCGAGGCCGGCGACGAGGCGATGGCGGTCGGCGGCCCCGACGAGGCCGCCGACCACTACCAGCAGGCCCTCGAGCTGCTCGAGGGCGGCGACCGCGCCGAGCGCCTCGGCATCGACCCGTCCAAGGTGGCGGCGCGCGCCTCCGACGCCCTCGTCGCCGGCGGCGACCCGCAGCGCGCCTGCCAGCTGCTGCGCGAGCACCTCGACCGCACGCCCGCCGACCGCGCACCGGTCGCCCGCAGCCGGCTGCTCAGCCAGTACGCCGAGCTGCTGACCGTCACCGAGAACGACCTGGACCCCGTCGCGCTCTCCGAGGAGGCCGTCGCGCTGGCGCCGGAGGGGGAGAGCCCGCTGCGGGCGCGGATCCTGGTCACCCACGCCCGGGTGCTGGCCAACGTCGGCCGCGAGGACGAGGCAGAGCCGTTCGCCACCGAAGCACTCGGGCTCGCCGAGCGGCTCTCGCGGCCGGTGCTCGCCTCCGACGTGATGACCACGCTCAGCGGGCTGCACGTCAAGACCGCCGTCGGCAGCGAGCAGGAGGCGCTGCGCACAGCGCTGGAGGCCGCCGTCGTCCGCTCCCAGGAGACCGGCGCGCTCAACGCCGAGCTCCGCGGGCGCTTCCTGCTGGGCCGCAGCCACCAGGACGACGGCGAGTGGGACGTCGCCGCGCGCTGGTTCGCCTCCTGCCTGGAGGCCGGCACCCGCGCGGGGACCCCCTGGGCGCCGTACGTCATGGAGTCGCGCTGGCAGCTCGCCTCGATCCGCCACCTCCAGGGCGCCTGGGACGAGGTGCTCGCGCTGACCGCTGCGGTCGACGACAGCGCCGGGCCGCCCATCCCGGTCGGCATCGTCGCCCCGACCCGGTTCGCGGTCCTCGCCGCCCGCGGCGAGGACGTCCTCGACCGGGTCCGCGCCCTGCGCGCGCTGTGGGAGGACGAGGGCACCGTCGGCGTCTTCAGCGCCGGCGTCGAGATCGACGTCCACGGCAGCCACGGCGACGCCTCGGCCGCGCTCGCGGCCTACGACGAAGTCGTCGACGTGCTCTCCCGGCTGTGGCGCAAGCACTTCGGCGGCCGGGTCCGCCTCGCCGCGGTCACCCTCGCCGCCGTCGCGGCCGGACTGCCCGCCGCCAGCGCCGCCGAACGCCGCGCCCTCGCGCAGCGCGCCGACCAGCTGCTCGCCGAGGGCCGCACCGTCGTCGAGGACTTCCGCTCGCGCCCCGGCGGCTGGGGCCCCGAGGGCCAGATGTGGGAGGCCCGGCTCGACGCCGAGCACCTGCGCGTGCGCTGGCTGGCCGGTGAGGACGCCCCGACCCGCGACGAGCTGGTCGCCGGCTGGGCGGCCGCGCTCGAGGCGGTCACCAAGCTCGGCCACGTGCCCGAGGAGGCGCGGGTGCGCGCGTCGTACTCCCAGATCCTCCGCCTGCTCGGCGAGACCGGCGCCGCCGACGAGGAGGCCACGGCCGCGCGCGGCATCGCCGGCCGGCTCGGCGCCCCCGCCCTGGTCGGCGACCTCGGCGGGTCCCGCACCCAGCGGGGTACGACGCCCGCAGGCTCCGCGACGGCTGCGGGCGCGGCGGCGGGTGGTTCGCCGGTGCGGCTCACCGCTCGCGAGCTGGAGATCCTCGCCCTGGTCGCCGAGGGCCGCTCCAACGGCGAGATCGGCAAGCAGCTGTTCATCAGCACCAAGACCGTCAGCGTCCACGTCTCCAACATCCTCGGCAAGCTCGACGCCGCCAGCCGCACCGAGGCGGCCGCGATCGCGCGACGCGACGGGCTGCTGCCCGGCTGACGCAGCCGGTGGGTCCGTCAGCGAGCGCGCGAGCGCGCGGGGGCGCGGTCGGTGCAGGAGCGCGACGGCGGTGGGGGCCGCGGCGTACCGTCGGCGCTGTGACGATCGAGGCCGACCGCACCACGCCCGACACCCGCGAGCTGACCATGCGCCGGTTCCGGCACACCAGCGTGGTCGGCGGGCGCGGCCTCCCGGCGGTGCCGGTCGACGCGTTGCCGCCGGGTCCGCGCTGGCCGGCGATCGTGCAGACGGTCGCCCTGATGAGGTTCCGCCACCAGTTCCACCCGTGGCTGCACCGCCGCTACGGCGACGCGTACACGGTGAACCTCGTCCCCGGCGGGCGGCCGCTGGTGCTGTTCACCCGTCCGGAGGTGACGAAGGAGATCTTCGCCGGCGACCCCGAGGTCTTCCACGCCGGCAAGGGCAACGCCGTCCTCGGCCCGATCATGGGGGAGCACTCGCTGCTGCTGCAGGACGGCGGTGAGCACCACCGGGCCCGCAAGCTGCTGATGCCGGCCTTCCTCGGCCACGCGTTGCGGGGCTACCGCTCGATGGTCGCCGAGGTCGCCGCCGCCGAGGTCGAGGGCTGGCCGGAGGACCAGCCGTTCCGGGCGCTGGAGCGGATGAACGCGCTCACCCTGGAGGTGATCCTGCGGGTCGTCTTCGGCGTGACCGACGAGCAGCGGCTCGCCCGCCTGCGGCCGGCGGTCAACAGGACCGTCGAGATCAGCCCGGCGATCCTGCTCGGCTGGGCCTACCCGCGGTTGCAGCGGCTCGGGCCGTGGCGCCGCACGGTGGAGAACCAGGTCGAGCTCGACCGGCTGATGTACGCCGAGATCCGCGAGCGCCGTGGCGCCGCCGACCTGGCCGAGCGCAGCGACGTGCTATCGCGGCTGCTCGCGGCCACCGACCCGGACGAGCCGGGCAGCGGCCTGGACGACACCGAGCTGCGCGACCAGCTCGTCACCCTGCTGCTGGCCGGGCACGAGACCACGGCGTCGGCGCTGTCGTGGGCGCTCGTGGAGGTCGGCCGCAGCGCGGACCTGCTGGCGCGCACCCAGCGGGCGGCGGACGAGGGTGACGACGCGTGGCTGGAGGCGGTGCTCAAGGAGTCGATGCGGCTGCACCCGATCATCCCGATGGTCGTGCGCACGCTGATGGCGCCGGCGACGGTCGGCGGCTGGGACCTGCCTGCCGGCACCACCGTGGGCCCGTCGATCATCATGAGCCACCAGCAGGAGTCGAACTTCGCGGACCCCGAGGTGTTCCGGCCCGAGCGCTTCCTCGGCGACGACGTGCCGGCGCTCACCGTGTGGATCCCGTTCGGCGGCGGCGTGCGCCGCTGCATCGGCGCGGGCTTCTCGCTGATGGAGGGCGTCGAGGTGCTGCGCGAGGTGTTCCGCAGGTACGACGTCGGTGCGGTCGGTCACGACGTGCCCAAGGTCCGCAACATCACCAGCGTGCCCCGGCGAGGAGCGCGGGTCCGGGTGCGTCGCCGCTGATCTCCACGGTCGCCGCGACCTCCTCGAACAGCTCGCAGTAGTCCGGGTAGTCGGCCCGCGCCACGGTCCCGGCCAGGACCACGGCCCGGTCGTCGAGGAGCCAGGTCCAGCGCTCGGTCACGACGTCCGTCGAACCGGTGCGGTGGCCGAGGCGCTCGTAGCGCACCGGCCGCCCGGACAGCTCGAGGTCCTCGGCGTCCTCCACGTCGAGCCCGGCCACCGGCGGCGCCAGGTCGTCGAGCGCGACGGCGCGCAGCACGATCTCGGGGACGAAGCCGCCGCGTGGCACGACCGGTGAGCGGGCGGCGACCACGACGCCGGGTCCGGGGTCGCGCAGGGTGGCCCACCGGTGCGGCAGGCAGAGGCTGAGGTCGATGTCGGCGACGGTGCGGTGCAGGACGGTCATGCCGGCAGCGTGGACCCCGGCGAGCCCCGTGGGAACCCGCCCTCCTCCGGCCTGTGGACGGCCGCGTGACGAACCGGGTCGTTCGCGCACGCAGGGGTCGCAGGCCGTGTCGCCTGGGCTGCCGGAGCTCCCGGGGAGCTCGGTGCGAGGGGTCGGGGAGCCGTCGGCGGCCGATGTCGGTGGGGGCACCTAGCGTCGTGGCATGGCCATCGCACGCAACCCCCAGTTCGTCATCGACTGCCCGGAGCCGAACTCCCTGGCAGAGTTCTACGCCGCCATCCTCGGCTGGCCGGCGAAGACCGACCCCGACGGCGGCTGGGCGACCGTCTCCTCCGGCGACCACTTCATCCACTTCCAGCGGGTGGAGGACTTCCGACCGCCGCAGTGGCCGGGCCAGGCGCACCCGCAGCAGGTGCACCTCGACGTCGACGTCGACGACCTCGACGAGGGAGAGGCGGCCGTCGTCGGGATCGGCGCCCGCAAGCACGAGCACCAGCCCGGCGAGACCTTCCGGGTCTTCCTCGACCCGGCGGGCCACACCTTCTGCCTCGTCAAGGCGGACTGAGGGCGGACCGGCCCGGGACGGCCACGCTCGCCTCAGCGGGCGAACGACTCCCGCACCTGCTCCTCGGTGAGCCCGTAGTCCGCCAGGTCGTAGCGGTGCGACGGCCGGCGCGGGCCGGTGCGCGACTCCTCGTCGAGCCGGCGCACGGCGTCCTGCGCCGCCTGGCTCCACTCCAGCCCGAAGGCGTCGTAGATCCCGCCGACGGTGCCCACGGGGTCGGCCACGAACGCGCGGTAGTCGATGTCGTGGAACTGGCGCTCGTCGTACTTCTCGCGCGCCTGCCAGAACGCGTGCCACTGCCGGGTCAGGTGCCCGAGCTGGTCGCGGCCGAGGGTCTCGCCGACGAAGGTCGTCGAGTGCCCGTCGGTCGCCTCGGCCGACAGCGAGCAGGCCGACGCCACGGAGGTGACCGGGTCGCGCTGCGTCATCACGACGAGCGCGTCGGGGTAGACCTCCATCAGCGCGTCGAGCGCGATCAGGTGGGAGGGGTTCTTCAGCACCCACCGCTTGTCCTGGTCGTGGAGACCGATCAGCTGCAGGTTGCGGCGGTGCCGCTCGTAGGCGTCGGTCCAGTCCTGGCTGGCCAGCCAGGAGGAGTACGTCGGCACGTGGGCCAGCGACTCGAAGCCGATCGACTTGCCCGTCTGGCGCAGCACGCGCCAGCACTCCTCAGGCTCGGCCGCGTCGGAGTAGTGGATCCCCATGAACTCGGGGTTGGTGACGTGGTGCTCGCGGAAGGCCGCCTGCATGGCGGTGAAGATCGGGTCGGATTCCCACGTCTCCCGCGGCGGGCGCGGCTGGGGGAACTCCGTCAGCCACATCTCCAGGCCCTGGTGCGCGGGGTCGGCGCACAGCAGCCGGCTCAGTGCCGTCGTCCCGGTGCGGGGGAGGCCGAGGACGATGATCGGCCGCTCGATGCGGACCTGCTCGAGCTCGGGGTGCTCCGCGAACCGCGCCTGCGTCAGCAGCCGGGCGACGAGCGCACTCTTGACCTGCGAGCGCATGAAGTAGTTGCCGACGCCGGTGAGGCCGGCCTCGGGGGAGGCGAGGTCCTCGACGAGGATCCGGAACGCTTCCTCGTGGCCGGGGGCCTCGGCGAAGCCGAAGTCGGTGAGGCCGGTGGTGCGGGTGGCGGCGGCGCAGATGTCCTCGAAGGACCCGACGTCCGGGCGCTGGCGGGGCTCGCTCATGCGTGGAACTCGCCGCAGTCGACGTTGAGCATCTGGCCGGTGACCGCGGAGGCGAGGTCGGAGGCGAGGAAGAGGGCGGCGCGGGCGACCTCGTCCGGCGTGGCGAGCCGCTTGAGGTCGGTGGGCTCCGCCTTCTCGGCGTACACCTCCTCGTGGGTGCGGCCGGTCTCGGAGGCGATCCAGTCGAAGTACGCCTTGTTGACGTCCTCGTAGATGTAGGACGGCGCGACGCTGTTGACCCGGATGCCGCGCGGGCCGAGCTCGGTGGCGAGAGACTGGGCGAGGTGCTCGAGGGTGCCCTTGGAGAGCTTGTAGCCGGAGTACTCGGGCTGGCTGGAGTAGATGACGCAGGAGTTGACCATGATGATCGACCCGCCCGGCTTGTCGTCGGTCGCGGCGAGGGCGTCGGCGAAGAGCGCCGAGAGGCGCAGCGGCGCGAAGACGTTGGTCTCCTGGGCGGTGCGCAGGCCCTCGAGGTCGAGGGTGGTGATCGGGTCCATCGGCGGGATGCCGAAGGCGTTGTTGATCAGGCAGTCGACCCGGCCGAACTCGGCGAGTGCGGCGTCGACGAGCTGCTGGCGCTGCTCCTCGTCGGTGATGTCGGTCGGGACGACGAGGGCGCGGCGACCGTGGGCCCGCACGGCCTCGGCCATCTTCTCCAGCCGCCTGGGCGTGCGGGAGGCGAGGACGAGGTCCGCCCCCATCCGCGCCGCCTCCTCGCCGAGGGCCCGGCCCAGGCCGGGTCCGACACCGGAGAGCACGACGACCTTGTCGGTCAGCAGGTCCACCATGGCGGACACAGTAGAACGTGTTTCAGTTTTCGGGAAGGGCTTGCGGGATTCCGCCTGCCGCACGGTCCCGTCGGCCGGCCCGCGGTCTCACGGGCTGTCCCGGAATAGTCCTGCCCTTCGCCGGTTGAGCCTGGGGTGAGCACTCCCCGGATCGAACTCAACGACCAGACGTCCATCCCCCAGCTCGGCCTCGGCGTGTGGCAGGTGCCGGCTGACGAGACCGAGCGCGTCGTGACCGATGCCTTCGAGATCGGCTACCGCCACGTCGACACCGCGCAGATGTACGGCAACGAGGAGGGCGTCGGCGCCGCCATCGCCGCCTCCGGCCTCGCGCGCGACGAGCTCTACGTGACCACCAAGGTCAACAACAACCGGCACCGCCCCGCCGACGCGAAGGACTCCGCCCGGGTCTCGCTCGAGAAGCTCGGGCTCGACCGCGTCGACCTCCTGCTCATCCACTGGCCCCTGCCGACGCAGTACGACGGCGAATTCGTCTCCACCTGGGAGGCCCTGCTCGAGCTGCGCGAGGAGGGCCTGGCCACTTCTGTCGGCGTCTCGAACTTCCAGCCCGCCCACCTCGACCGGGTCGTCGAGGCGACCGGCGTCGTCCCGGCGGTCAACCAGGTCGAGGTCCACCCCTACTTCGCCAACGAGGCCGTCCGCGCCGCCACGACCCGCCACGGCGCCGTCGTCGAGGCCTGGTCGCCGCTGGGCCAGGGTGGCGGCGAGCTCGAGGACCCGGCCGTCCTCGCCGTGGCCGAGCGCCACGGCAAGACCCCCGCGCAGGTGCTGCTGCGGTGGGCCCTCGACCGCGGCGACGTCGTCTTCCCGAAGTCGATGAGCAAGGCGCGCCTGGCCGAGAACTTCGACGTCCTCGACTTCGCGCTCGGCGCGGACGAGGTCGCGGCGATCGCCGCGCTCGACAAGGGCGAGGCGGGTCGTCAGGGCCCGAACCCCGACACCTTCGACTGGATCCCCGCCTGATCCAGACCTGATCCCAGCACCGGCAGCACAGCGCCCGCCGGTGACCCACGGTCGCCGGCGGGCGCTGCTGCTCGTGCTGCTGTCCTGCTGTTGCTCGTGCTGTTGCTCGTGCTACCCGGCGGGGCCTAGGAGAGCATCCGCCGCGCCACCGCCCGCTGCCGCGCGGCGATCCGGCGGGCGTACTGCTCGGGCGACAGGCCGACCAGGCCGGGCAGTCGCTTGGCCACCTGGTCGACCGGCACCACCTCGACGCTGGGCCCGTCCTCGGCGGTGAGGTCGCGGGTGAGTCGCTGCCAGCGCAGCATGACCGGCCCGGTGCGGTGCCCGGTGGTCTCGAGCCAGTTCGCGGCCGGGGCGGGGGAGCCGTCGAGCAGGGCTGGCGGGCGCTCGGAGACGACGAAGCGCATGACGCCGTCGTCGTCGCAGTGCGCCTGGGCCTTGGTCAACGAGGTCTGGTGCGTCTCGTAGTCGGTGGAGGCGTACCAGTCCGAGCCGATCTGGATCGCCTGGTAGGTGCAGTCGTCGCAGCGCGGCACGGAGACGATCATCGCCTCGTCCTCGGCCAGCTCGTAGTGACCGATCGAGGAGAACTGCGAGGACAGGCCGCCGGGGGTGCGGGAGGGCACGGTCAGCGTGTTGACCGGCTCCTTGTACTGGAAGAAGTGGGGGAAGGCGAACCACGTCTGGATCGAGCCGGTGAGCGAGCGCGCGGCCACCTCGTACTTCTTGCGCAGCACGGCCTCGGTCAGCGCGCGACGCGGGTGGCCGATGGTGTCGGTGCGCTCGATGGTCAGCGTTCCGCGCTCCTCGGTGTCCCAGTCGTTGAACACCTCGCGCACGATCATCGTCTTCGCCCCCGGCTCGGCGACGTAGGTGAACTCGAACGTCCCGTCGGCCGCGATCGTCAGCTCCCGGTCGTCGAACGCCATCAGCGAGGTCGCCGTCGAGTCGGCGCTGTAGCTGCCGCCCATCACCTGGAAGGACAGGTCCGCCGACGTCCCCCGCTGCCCGCGTACGACGTACTCGACCCCCTCGCGCAGGTAGGCGTGGAAGTAGACCGCGTCGGGGTTGTCGAGCCCCTGGCGCGAGAACTGGTGGGTGGGGTTGATGAACAGGGGTTGCTCGAGGTCGTAGTCGAACGCGGTCTGCAGCGCCATCCGGATCCGCCCGGAGAGGTAGTCGTAGCCCTCGAGCCGGTCGGCCTCGGTGCGGATGAAGGGGGCGTTCGCGATCAGCTCCTCGGCCTCCGCGATCGCGGCCTGCAGCGGCTCGGTCAGGCCGAGTGCGGCGCTCATCAGCCGTTCACCTTCGCGATCACGTTCTCGGCGTACTGCTCGAGGTGCTTGACCTTGGTCTCGAGCGGCTCGGTGTCCGGCCCCTTGATGTAGGGGATGCGGAAGCCGACGATGCAGTCGGTGACGCCCTTCTCCTCCAGTCGCTTCACGCCGTCGGGG
Source organism: Nocardioides sp. J54 (assembly GCF_000519005.1). GTDB lineage: Bacteria > Actinomycetota > Actinomycetes > Propionibacteriales > Nocardioidaceae > Nocardioides. The sequence goes on from NZ_JAER01000010.1 coordinate 58,926, forward strand.
GTGTAGGCGTCGTAGGAGATGACGTGGACCTCGAAGTCCTCGCGGGTGTCGCCCTCCTCCTTGCGGATCTCTGCGAGCCGGGCCAGGAGGCGGTCGAGCTCCTCGCCGTCGCCGCCGGCGTGCATCCAGCCGTCGCCCTTGCGCACCGCACGGCGCAGTGCGGCGTCGGAGTGGCCGCCGACGAGGATCGGGATCCGCTCGGTCGGCGCCGGGCACTGCTGCAGCGGCTCGAAGGAGTGGAACTCGCCCTGGTAGCCGAAGAAGGTCGGCTCGTCGCCGGGCTGGGTCAGCCCGCGCAGGATGTCGATGCACTCGTCCATCCGCTTGCCGCGCCGCTCCCACGGCACGCCCATCGCGGCGAAGTCCTCCGGCCACGGCGACAGGCCGACGCCGAGCCCGAGCCGGTTGCCGGAGAGGAACGCCAGCGACGAGGCCTGCTTGGCGACGAGCACCGGCGGGCGGATCGGCAGCTTGAGCACGAAGGGCGTCAGCCGCAGCGTCGAGGTGACCGCGAACAGGTGCGCGCAGAGGACGAAGGTCTCGATGAACTCCTTGCCGAGCAGGAACTCGCGGTCCCCGGTGTCGGTGTAGGGGTACTTCGAGTCCGACTCCTGCGGGTAGATCAGGCTGTCCGCGATGGTCATCGAGGTGTAGCCCGCCGCCTCGCAGGCCTGGGCGAGCGGGGCGTAGTACGACGCGTGGGTCATGCCCTCGGCGAAGGAGAAGCGCATGCGGTCACAGTAGAACGCGTTCTACATTTGTGCCAGAGTGTCGCCCATGCCTGCACTGCCCAAGGAGCGTCCGGACGGGCTGGACAAGCCGGTCGTCGCGAAGATCATCAAGTACGGCGCCCGGGCGAACGTCTTCCTCTACCGGCTCACCAACGGCCGGGTCGGCGCGAAGTGGCGCATCGGCGCAGGCTGGAGGAAGCCGGTGCCCGTGCTGCTGCTCGACCACGTCGGGCGCAGGAGCGGCCGCACCTTCACCACCCCGCTGCTCTACCTCGACGACGCACCGAACCTGGTCGTCGTCGCCTCCCAGGGCGGGCTGCCCCGGCACCCCCAGTGGTTCCACAACCTCGTGGCCAACCCGGACACCGCCGTCGCCGTCCCCGGCGAGCGCCACCGGCCGGTGCGCGCCCGGGTCGCCGGCCCCGAGGAGCGGGCGGCGCTGTGGCCGCGCCTGGTCGACCTCTACGCCGACTTCGACAGCTACCAGGCCTGGACCGACCGCGAGATCCCGGTCGTCGTCCTCGAGCCCCGCTGACCCGAGCCGCCCGACCGCCGAGGAGCCCCCGTGGACCTGCAGGACCTGATCGACCGCGCCGAGATCACCGACGCCATCACCCGCTACACCCTCGCCATCGACGAGGGCGACTTCGACCGCCTCGACACGGTCTTCACCCCCGACGCCCACATCGACTACACCGAGAGCGGCGGCGTCTCCGATAGCTACCCCGTGGTGAAGGCGTGGCTGGCCGAGGCGCTGCCGGCGTTCTCCGCCCACCGCGTCCACATGCTCGGACAGGTCGCCATCGAGCTCGACGACGCCAACGAGGCGGCCGAGGTGACGGCGTACTTCCACAACCCGATGCGGATCTCCGACGGCAAGGGCGGCGAGCGGGTCGTCGAGGTCGGCGGCACCTACCACCACTCCTTCGTGCGCACCCCGGACGGCTGGCGCTCGCGCCGGCTGCACGAGCGCGTGGCGTGGACCCGAGGTTTCTGATTTCTTCGGGCGACCCGGACAATGGTCGGGTGAGCGACCAGAACGATCCCCAGTACGACCGCCCCGTGCTCAACGGGCTGGTGGCGCTGGTCGCCGTCGGCCTCGGGGTCGGCCTCGTCCTGGCCCTGGTGGCCCTCGTGGGCACCAAGGTCCTCGGGCTGGACGGCGACGGCGGCGGCTCCGCCGCGGGCGGCTCGACCGCCCGCGAGTCGATGTATCTGCCCAGCCCCGTCGAGACCACCGGGTCCAGCGGCCCGCTCATCACGCTGCACACCGAGGACCCGAACGCCGTCGAGACCGAGAGCTCCGACGCCGAGGAGAGCGAGGAGCCGGAGGAGACCGAGTCTCCGGAGTCGGAGTCTCCGAAGCCCGGCGAGATCTCGCTCCAGGCCGCCAAGACCAACGTCAGCTCCGGCGAGCGCATCTACTTCAGCGGCGTCTACCCCGGCGGCGAGGGTGCGATCCTGTGGGTCCAGCGCTGGCAGGACGGCTCGTGGGCCGACTTCCCCGCCAGTGTCGGCGTCACCAACGGCACCTTCTCCAGCTACATCTTCACCGGCGTCAGCGGCCTCAACCGGTTCCGCGTGATCGACCGCGACGACGGCACCGTCAGCAACGAGATCCGCGTCCGCGTCGGCTGACCGCGCCTCTCCTTTACCTGAGACGTCCTGTCACGGCAAAGCGGTAGTCCCTGACGAAAAGCACCGTCGTACGGCGTGTCCCGGTGCTTTTCGTCAGGGACTACCGCCCTTCCGTGCCCCGGAAGGTGTCCCCTCGGCACCGCCCGACCTACCCCATCCTGTGGTTGGCAGGGGCGGCGGGCGGCGTGACCATGGGGCATGGGGGAAGTGGGGGGGGGCCGGGTCGGTGGCGCCCGGGGAACATGCAGGGGCCGGTGCAGGGGTCGACCTCGAGCTCGACCTGTGGCTGAGGATCCTGGCCCGCGCCTGGCTCGGCGTGATCTGGCGATGCTGGCAGAACCAGACCGCCTACGACCCTCACCAGCACGGCGCCCTCCAGGCACTGCTCAGCGGTGTCGAAGCGGCCTGACGTTGACACAGGGCTACTCATCGGCCGTCCCCCATGTCGCGCCGGGGTCAGGTGGCACCCCCGGCCCCTCGATCGTAGGCCGGGCGGGTGGTGCCGCCCATGGTCAGAATGGGGGATTCCCGCCTTGTCGGAACCGCTGCCGGGACGCTGCCCGGACCGCTTCCCGACCCACTGGGCGGACCCGTGGCGGGTTCCACGGAGGAACCACCGAGGGACCACGCAGAAAATCGTTGCGCCCGGGAACAAACCCGCCGCCGGCCCCCGTTGTGCCCTGTGTCAGACTTGAGTCGATCCGGCTCAAGTATCTTTAAACCACGAGCTGCAGACCAGCACACAGACGGAGGGCACAACACATGGCACGAGCTGTCGGCATCGACCTCGGTACGACGAACAGCGTCGTCGCGGTCCTGGAGGGCGGCGAGCCCACGGTCATCGCGAACGCGGAGGGAGCCCGGACCACGCCGTCCGTCGTCGCCTTCGCCAAGAGCGGTGAGGTGCTCGTCGGCGAGGTCGCCAAGCGCCAGGCGGTCACGAACGTCGACCGCACCATCCGGTCGGTCAAGCGCCACATGGGCACCGACTGGACCCAGCGCATCGGTGAGCCGGTCGACAAGGACTTCACCCCGCAGCAGATCTCGGCGTTCATCCTGCAGAAGCTCAAGCGGGACGCGGAGGCCTACCTCGGCGAGACCGTCACCAACGCGGTGATCACGGTCCCGGCGTACTTCTCCGACGCGCAGCGCCAGGCCACCAAGGAGGCCGGCGAGATCGCGGGCCTCAAGGTCGACCGCATCGTCAACGAGCCCACCGCGGCCGCGCTGGCCTACGGCCTCGACAAGGGCGACGACCAGACGATCCTCGTCTACGACCTCGGCGGCGGCACGTTCGACGTGTCCCTGCTCGAGATCGGCGAGGGTGTCGTCGAGGTCAAGGCCACCAGCGGTGACAACCACCTCGGTGGTGACGACTGGGACAACGCGATCGTCCAGTGGATGGTCAAGAAGTTCAAGGACGCCAACGGCGTCGACCTCGCGGCCGACAAGATCGCCGCGCAGCGCCTCCAGGAGGCCGCGGAGAAGGCGAAGATCGAGCTGTCGTCGTCCAGCGACACCACGATCCACCTGCCCTACATCACCCACGGCGAGAACGGCCCGCTGCACTTCGAGGAGCGGCTCACCCGCGCCGAGTTCCAGCGGCTCACCGCCGACCTGCTCGAGCGCACCAAGGCGCCTTTCCAGAACGTCCTCAAGGACGCCGGCGTCAGCCTCTCCGAGATCGACCACGTGGTCCTCGTCGGTGGCTCGACCCGCATGCCCGCGGTGACCGAGCTGGTCAAGGAGATGCTGGGCGGCAAGGAGCCCAACAAGGGCGTCAACCCCGACGAGGTCGTCGCGGTCGGTGCGGCCCTGCAGGCCGGTGTCCTCGCCGGTGAGGTCAAGGACGTGCTGCTCCTCGACGTCACCCCGCTCAGCCTCGGCATCGAGACCAAGGGCGGTGTGTTCACCACCCTCATCGAGCGCAACACCACGATCCCGACCAAGCGTTCGGAGATCTTCACGACCGCCGACGACAACCAGCCGTCGGTCGAGATCAAGGTCGCCCAGGGTGAGCGCGCGATCTGGTCGCAGAACCAGCCGCTCGGCAACTTCGAGCTGACCGGCCTCCCGCCGGCCCCGCGCGGCGTGCCGAAGATCGAGGTCACCTTCGACATCGACGCCAACGGCATCGTGCACGTCTCCGCCAAGGACCAGGCGTCCGGCCGCGAGCAGTCGATGACCATCTCCGGCGGCAGCGCGCTGTCGAAGGACGACATCGACCGGATGGTCAAGGAGGCCGAGCAGTACGCCGAGGAGGACGCCAAGCGTCGCGAGGCCGTCGAGCTCCGCAATCAGGGCGACCAGCTCGTCTACACGACCGAGAAGTTCCTCGCCGACAACGGCGACAAGATCCCGGACGACGTGAAGACCGAGGTCACCGCCGACGTCGAGGCGCTCAAGTCCGCGCTCGAGAACGCCGAGGCCGACGGCGACACGCTCAAGGCCGCCATCAGCAAGCTGGGCGAGTCCAGCCAGAAGATGGGTGCGGCCATGTACGCCGCGGCCGAGGCCGACTCCGCCGCCGCCGGCGGCTCGACCGGTGCGACCGGCGAGTCCGACGACGACGTCGTCGAGGCCGAGATCATCGACGAGGACACCGAGGGCGACGCCAAGTGACCGAGGACCACCTCACCCCGGAGGGGGAGCCGCAGGAGGCTGCGGCTCCCTCGCCCGGGGGCGACCCTGCCCCGGACACCGCTGCCGACCAGCAGCCCGATCAGCAGCCCGACCAGCAGCCTGACGCGGCTGCCGACGGCCAGGTCGACGGCCCCGACACCGCCGCGGACGACGCGGCGGCCACCGAGGGCGCGCCGGCCGAGGGCGAGGCCGCCGAGCCGACGCCCGAGGAGGACGAGCTCACCGTGACGAAGATGGCGCTCGAGGAGCGGACCCTGGACCTGCAGCGCCTGCAGGCCGAGTTCCTCAACTACAAGCGCCGCGTCGAGCGGGACCGCGAGCTGATCAAGGAGAACGCGACCTACGCCGCGCTCACCCCGATCATCGACGTCCTCGACACGATCGACCGCGCCCGCGAGCACGAGCCCCTCGAGGGCGGCTTCAAGGCGACGGCCGAGCAGCTCGAGCGCGTCGTGTCGGGCCTGGGCCTGGCCAAGTTCGGCGAGGTCGGCGACCCGTTCGACCCAGAGCTGCACGAGGCGCTCTCGCACATCGGCACCGACCCCGAGGTCGAGGTCACCACGTGCAAGGTCATCGCCAAGGCCGGCTACAAGATCGGCGACCGGGTCGTGCGCGCCGCGCAGGTCCTCGTCGTCGACCCGGCCGAGGGCTGAGCCCGCTGCCCGGCGTGGCGCCGCCCACCGACGTACGCACGCTCGTGGACACTGACGGACCAGAGGAGAGGGGAGGTGCGCGATGAGTGACGACGGCATCCGGTCCGACTGGGCCACCAAGGACTTCTACAAGGAGCTCGGCGTCGCGAAGACCGCGTCGCAGGACGAGATCAAGAAGGCCTACCGCAAGCTCGCGCGTGCCAACCACCCCGACTCGCACCCCGGTGACACTGCCAAGCACGAGAAGTTCAAGGCGGTGGCGGAGGCCTACGACGTCGTCGGCGACCCGGAGAAGCGCAAGAAGTACGACCAGGCCCGCGAGCTGTTCAGCCGCGGCGGGTTCCCGGCCGGCGGTGGCTTCGGCGGCGGCGGGTTCGGCGGCGGCGTGAACGTCGAGGACCTACTCCGCGACCGCGCCGGCGGCGGGGGCGGCTTCGGCGACCTGTTCGGCGACCTCTTCGGCGGCGGCTTCTCCGCCGGGCGGCGGGCCAACCGGCCCGCCCGCGGCGGCGACCTCGAGACGACCGCGACGATCGGGTTCACCGAGGCGCTCGAGGGCGTCACGGTGGCCCTGCGGATCAGCTCCGAGGGCGCCTGCTCCACCTGCAACGGCACCGGCGGCAAGCCCGGCACCCGCCCGCACGCCTGCCCGGTGTGCGAGGGCACCGGGTTCGTCACCGCCTCGGTCGGCGGCGCGTTCTCGATGAACGAGACCTGCCCGTCCTGCGGCGGCCGCCAGCTCGTCTACGACGACCCCTGCCCCTCGTGCCGCGGCACCGGCACCGGCCAGGCCACCCGCACCATCCAGGCGAAGATCCCCGCCGGGGTGAAGGACGGCCAGCGGATCCGGCTGCGCGGCAAGGGCGCCCCCGGCGCCAACGGCGGCCCCGCCGGCGACCTCTACGTCACCGTGAAGGTCACCCAGCACCGGGTCTTCGGCCGCAAGGGCGACAACCTCACCGTCGACGTACCCGTCTCCTTCCCCGAGCTCGCGCTCGGCGCGGAGGTGAAGGTGCCGACCATGGGCGGGTCCGCGGTCACCCTGCGGATCCCGCCCGGCACCCCCAACGGGCGCACCTTTCGGGTGCGCGGCAAGGGCGCTGCCCGCCCCGACGGCACCCGCGGCGACCTGCTCGCCACCGTCGAGGTCCAGGTGCCCGCCACGCTCGACGCCGAGGCGAAGGCCGCCCTCGAGGCGTACGCCGCCGCCACGGCCAACAGCTCGCTGCGCGCGGGCCTGTTCGAGGACGCGACCTGATGGCCGGCCGCCGCCCCCAGCCCACCCCGCCCGCGCCCGACGACGCGGTCTTCGTGATCAGCGTCGCCGCGCAGCTCAGCGGCCTGCACCCGCAGACCCTGCGCACCTACGAGCGGGTCGGCCTGATCACCCCGGGCCGCACGGGCGGCGGCGGCCGTCGCTACTCCTACCGCGACGTCGAGCGCCTGCGTGCCATCGCCGAGCTCACCGCCGCCGGCATCGGCATCGAGGGCGTCAAGCGCATCCTCGACCTCGAGAACGCCGTCGACGCCCTCCGTGCTCGCAACACCGAGCTCGTCGCCGAGCTCGAGGCCACCCGCGAGGCCCTCCGCCAGGCCCTCGCCGCCCGCCCCACCACCCCCGACCGCCTCCCTGCGCTCCGGCAGCAGCCGTCGAGCAGCCAGGCCGTCGTCGTCTGGCGCCGCCCGCGTTGATGGCGCGAGCGCGTCGCCTGTCGAGGGCTGCGCGCAGGCGCTCGCAGGCTCGGCCCGCACGTGACCTCGACGCGCCTGCGGCGCAGGCGCCACGCTGCCGCGCCGCAGCTGGCTTTCGTAGGTCCTGCCCCCGGCCTGGCGGCAAGCCTGGGAGGGCGCTCGTTCGCCTCTGTCGCCGCGAGGTGTGAGGGTTCGCGCCGCGAGGTGTGAGGGTTCGCGCCGCGAGGTGTGCCTTGTGGCTGCGCGAGGTGCGCCTCGTGGTGGCCCGAGGTCGTGCGAGGTGTGCCTTGTGGCGGTACGGCGGCGGCGTACCTCGCCCTCGCGCCGCCGGGACGCGCACGTCGTACGACCACGACCCGCACGTCGTGCCACCACAACCCGCACCTCGCGCCGCCACGACCCGCACTTCGCGGTACGAAGCCGCACACGTCGGGGCGGTGGGGAGGAGTGGGAGGCGAGGTGGGGGCGGGTGTGTGCGACAGGGTGTCCTGAGATCCCTGTCGCATCCGGGAGCGCAGGCACTAACCTCGGGCCCACGGGACCGTTGGAGGCATGGGGCGCGCAGCGGGACTCAAGGACGAGGGGTGCACGTGGAGACGGTGCTGGACTGGCTCGCCGACTGGGCTGCCCACGTGAACTGGGTCTACTTCGTCTCGATCCCGATCTTCACCGGCGTCATCGGCTGGCTGATCAACTGGTCCGGCCTGTGGATGCTGTTCAAGCCGCTCAGCTTCCACGGCATCCGGGTGCCGGGGCTCAAGGAGCTGGCGGGCGTCATGCCGCGCAAGGTCCAGGAGATCCCCGGGCTGATGGAGGGCGGCATCGGCTGGCAGGGCATCGTGCCGGCGCGGGCGGCGAAGATGGGCAGCATCGCGGTCGACAAGGTCATCGCGAAGCTCGGCACCCCGGCGGAGTTCTACGCCCAGCTCGAGCCCGACCAGATCGCCGAGCACATCGTCAACGTGTTCCGCCCGGACCTGCCCGACCTGGTCCACGACGTCATGATGCGCGAGCACCCGCGGCTGTGGCGCGACCTGCCGCGGCCGGTGCGGCAGGCGGTCGTCGACCGGGTGCAGGCGCAGCTGCCGGCGGTGGTGCGCACGATCACCGACGAGATCGGCGTGCACATCGACCAGCTGCTCGACCCGAAGATCATGGTCATCGACCACTTCCGCAACAACCGCGACCTCGTCGTGCGGGTCTTCAAGGACGTCGGCCAGCGCGAGCTCAACCTGATGGTCGCCTTCGGGTTCATCTTCGGCTTCCTGCTGGGCATCCCCGTGGCGATCGTCGACGTCACCTTCCAGATCTGGTGGCTGCTGCCGATCCTCGGCGTCGTGGTCGGGTGGATCACCAACCTGCTCGGCATGTGGCTGATCTTCGACCCGCCGGAGGAGAAGCGGATCCTCGGCATCAAGGTGCAGGGCCTGTTCCTGCGCCGCCAGGACGAGTGCGCCGAGGTGTACGCGCGGATCATCGCCGACGACGTGATCACCCTCGAGCGGATCGGCGACTTCCTCATGGACGGCCCGCGCGGTGACCGCACCCGGCAGATGATCGCCACCGCGATGCGCCCGGCGATCGACCGGGCCGCCGGCCCGCTGCGCGGCGCCGTCAATGTCGCGATGGGCGGGCGGCGCTACGACAGCATCAAGGAGTCGTTCGCCCTCGAGGCGGTCGGACGCACCATCACGCCCTTCCGCGACCCCGGCTTCAGCAAGCAGCAGGCCGAGAAGATCCGGGTCCTCATCGCGCGCCGCACCAAGGAGCTGCCGCCCCGGGACTTCGTCGAGATGATGCGCTCGGCCATCAAGGAGGACGAGTGGATGCTCTACCTCCACGGCGCGGTCATGGGCGCTGCCGGCGGCTTCCTGCACGTCGGGCTGTTCGTGTGGGGCTGGATCCCGGGCCTGCCGACCCACTGACGATGCGCACCTGGTGGAGGCACGTGTGACGAGCGAGACACGGAGCGACCGGCTGCAGCCGTCGTTGGGGGAGGATGTGAGCGTGGTCAAGGACAACTTCGCCGACGACGGCCTCGACGCCGACGGCCTGCCCCGCCTGCCCGCGACCATCGCGCCCGCCGTCGCGGAGTCGCTGCCCGGCCTGGCCCGGATCGCCGGGTCGGCGGTCGTGCACACCGCCGGCTGGGGCCTGCGGGCCACCACCCGCGGCTGGATGCGCGTCGGCAAGGCGGTGACCAACCGCGAGGAGGCCACCTCCCTCGTGCGCGAGGTCGGTGCCTACGTCAACGCGGTCGGTGAGGTCGCCCGCCAGGTCTCCGACGGCGTCCCCGTCGCCACCGCGCTGACCCGTGCGGGCGAGTCCCTCGGCGGTACGTCGTCCCGGCCGGCCCCGTCCGCTCCGCCGGTCGTCGACGGCCACGTCGTCAGCCACCACCGCCAGCCGAGCCTGCGCGAGCGCGGCAACGAGCTGCTCGAGCGCTCCCGCGACGTGTGGAGCACGGAGGACCGGCACCCGGCCTACGACCGGATCCTCGACGAGCTCGCCCCGGACGAGGCGCGGATCCTGGTCATGCTGCTGCGCAACGGCCCGCAGCCCAGCGTCGACGTGCGCACCGGCGGCCCGGTCGGCATGGTCAGCAGCCAGCTGATCGCGCCGGGGCTGAACATGATCGGCCCGCGGGCCGGCCTGCGCTACCTGGAGCAGGTGCCGTCGTACCTCAACAACCTGTTCCGCCTCGGGCTGGTCTGGTTCCCCCGCGAGCCGGTGCAGGACCACCTCGAGTACCAGGTGCTCGAGGCGCAGCCGGACGTGCTCGCCGCGATGCACTCGGTGAAGTTCGCCAAGGTCGTGCGCCGCAGCATCCACCTCACGCCGTTTGGTGAGGAGTTCTGCAAGCTCGCGCTCGTCGACGAGGAGACCGCGTCGAGCACGGACCTGCCCGAGCACGAGGCGCCGCCGGACCTCGACGCCTGAGCCGAGGCCCGGCTCAGCCGACCCGCCGCAGCACGAACGGCGTGCCCGGGCGGCGCAGCCCGGGCCGGTCGACGAAGGTCATCCCGACGACCGTGCCGTCCGGCGCCTCGCGCAGCTCGTCGCGCACCCACCGCCACGGCCGGGGCGCGTCGGCGGGGTAGCCGACCACCAGCGCCGGCCGGCCGTCCGCCAGCGAGGGCTGCACCGACACCGTCATCGGCAGCGTCTCGGTGAGCCCGGGGCCGCCGGCAGCATCGCGCAGCAGGTTGACCCCGCGCACCACGCCGTCCTCCAGCCGGAACCGCTTGCCGAACCAGCGCGGCAGCCCGACCAGGCCGAGCCCGCGCGGCGCGACCTGGCGCAGCGGCCGGACGAAGGACGCCTCGTGGTCGCCCAGCACCTCCTCGGGGGCGAGCGGGCGCAGCCCGGACCACGCGCGGAGCAGGCCGGGCACGGTCTGCGGCAGCGGTGCCGGGCCCGCGGGCCCCGCGGCCGGTGCGGGGGAGGCAGGGGCGACGGCCCGGGCCGGCTCCGCCTCGATGGGCGTACGACGGGGGCGGTCTCCCGCCGGCGCCGGGAACCGCGCCGCGAACCGCTCGGCCAGCGCGGTGATGGTCAGCGACGGGTTCACGCCCAGGTTGGCCGGCACCACGCTGGCGTCGGCGACGTAGAGGCCGGGGTGGCCGAACACCTCGTGGTCGCTGTCGACGACGCCGCCGCGCGGGCTGGTGCCCATGACCGCGCCGCCGAGGACGTGCGCGGTCACCGAGAGCCCGCCGACCGACTCGCCGAGCAGGTTCAGCGGGCGCCCGCCGGAGGCCGCGGCGAGCGCCCGGGTCACCTCGTTGGCGACGGGCAGGAAGCTCGGCGGCGCGCTGTCGCCGACCAGCCTGGAGCGCAGCACGCGGCGCCACGGCCGCACCGGCGAGCGACGCAGCTCCATCGCGAGCTCGCTGTCGTGGTCCTGCATCACCGTCAGCACGGTGAGCCGGCGCAGGAAGCGGCGGGCGAAGGTGGTGCGCGCCTGCCGGTCCGGCCGGGCCAGCAGCCGCAGCAGCGTGCGCAGCGCCCGGCGGCGCGGACGGTCGTCGTAGACGAGCGGCCCGACCTGCAGCCGCATGTGCCAGCCGCCCAGGTAGCGGTTCTGGGTGACGTGGGTGCGCGGGTCGGGGTGGAAGTCGCTGGAGATCGTCGGGCCGCGCGACAGGTCCTCGCCGGGCGGCTGGAGCACCGCAGTGATCGCCTCGCTGTTGGTGCGCACGTGCCGGCCCAGGACGGGGGAGACGTGCGGCAGCGTCCCGAGCTCGTCGCGGCAGCGGGCGAGCAGCTCGATCGTGCCGAGCGCGCCGGCGGCCAGCACCACCCGCGGCGCCCGCCACGTCGCGTGCTCGCCGCTGCGCCACGGGTGGCGGGTGCGCAGCTCGTAGCCGCCACCGGGGAGCGGGACGACGGCGGTCACCTCCTGCTCGGGGACCACCCGGGCGCCGTACCGCTCGGCGAGGTGGAGGTAGTTGCGGGTCAGCTGGTTCTTGGCGCCGTAGGGGCAGCCGAGCAGGCACTCGCCGCACAGCCGGCAGCCGGTGCGCTCGGGGCCCTCGCCACCGAAGAAGGGGTCCGGCTCGGTGACCCCCTCGCGGCCGAAGTGGATGGCCAGCGGCACCGGGCCGAAGGTGTCCTCCGCGCCGACCGCGCGGGCGGCGGCGCGCAGGTGCTCGTCCATCGCGCCGAGGTGCGGGCTGGTGACCCGGCCGAGCATCCCGGCGGCCCGGTCCAGGTGGGGGCGCAGCTCGCTGCGCCAGTCGATGCCCAGGCGGGTCATCGCGGTCGCGTCGTAGAAGTCCTCGCGCGGCTCGAGCAGCACGCCGGCCCACACGATCGAGCCGCCGCCGACGCCGGTGCCGCCGATGATGCCGACGTGGCGGAACACCCGCTGCCAGAAGAAGCCGTGCAGGCCGAGCGAGGGCTGCCACAGGTACGCGCGGGGGTCGCGCCGGGCACGGAGCAGGTCGGCGTCGCTGAAGCGCGGTCCCTTCTCCAGGACCAGCACCCGGTGCCCGGCCTCGGTCAGGCGCAGCGCGCTCACCGCCCCGCCGAAGCCGCTGCCGACCACGACGACGTCGGCGTCCCACCCCTGCGTGCTGCCCGCGCTGGTCTCCACCCCCGCATGCTAAACCGTCCGACCGGACCGTAAGTGCCCGACCCTTGGCGCGGGTCGGTGCCGGCGGCGAGCGGCCAGAAATGTGCAGAGTTGAGTGGAATGGACTCAACTTTTTGTATGTTGTTCCCATCAACGAGGGCGCCTCGCCAGACCCGGGGCGATCCGCGACGATGAAGAACCACAGCAGCGAGGGAGCACACCACCCATGAGCCAGTTCGGGGCCGACACCTTCACGACCCGCAGCCGCGAGGCGATCGAGGCTGCCCAGCTCGCCGCGACCACCGCGGGCAACTCGACCGTTGAGCCGGTCCACCTCCTCGTCGCGCTGCTCCTGCAGCAGGACGGCACCGCCGCCAACCTGGTCGCGAAGGCCGGCGTCGACGTCTCCGGGGTCGTGCACGCCGCGGCTGCCGCCCGCGACGCGCTGCCCAAGGCCAGCGGTGCCACGGTCAAGCAGCCCGCCGGGTCGGCGGCGCTGACCCGCGTGCTCGCCGCCGCGCTCGACCTCGCCCGCTCGATGAAGGACGACTACGTCGCGACCGAGCACCTGCTGGTTGCGCTCGCCACCGTGGAGTCCACCGCCCAGCAGGTCCTCACCGAGGCCGGGCTCACCGCCGACGTGCTGCGCGAGGCGGTCACGGCCGTCCGTGGCAACCGCCGGGTGACCTCGCAGGACGCCGAGTCGACGTACGAGGCGCTGGAGAAGTACTCCGTCGACCTCACCGCCGCCGCGGCCGAGGGCAAGCTCGACCCGGTCATCGGACGCGACGCCGAGATCCGCCGGGTCGTCCAGGTCCTGTCCCGCCGCACCAAGAACAACCCGGTCCTCATCGGCGAGCCCGGCGTCGGCAAGACCGCGGTCGTGGAGGGCCTCGCCCAGCGCGTCGTCGCGGGCGACGTCCCCGACAGCCTCAAGAACAAGCGGGTGCTCAGCCTCGACCTGATGGGCATGGTCGCCGGCGCGAAGTACCGCGGCGAGTTCGAGGAGCGGCTCAAGGCCGTGCTCGACGAGATCAAGCAGGCCGAGGGCCAGGTCATCACCTTCATCGACGAGCTGCACACCGTCGTCGGTGCGGGCGCCGGCGGCGACTCGCAGATGGACGCCGGCAACATGCTCAAGCCGATGCTGGCGCGCGGCGAGCTGCACATGATCGGCGCCACCACCCTCGACGAGTACCGCGAGTCGATCGAGAAGGACCCCGCCCTGGAGCGCCGCTTCCAGCAGGTCTTCGTCGGTGAGCCCTCGGTGGAGGACACCATCCAGATCCTGCGCGGCATCCAGGAGAAGTACGAGGCGCACCACGGCGTCCGGATCACCGACGCCGCGCTGGTCGCCGCCGCGACCCTGTCCGACCGCTACATCTCCGGTCGCCAGCTGCCTGACAAGGCCATCGACCTCGTCGACGAGGCGGCGTCGCGGCTGCGGATGGAGATCGAGTCCTCGCCGGAGGAGATCGACCAGCTCCGCCGCCAGGTCGACCGGCTCAAGATGGAGGAGTTCGCGCTCGCGAAGGAGAGCGACGACGCCTCCCGGGAGCGGCTCGACGCGCTGCGCGCCGACCTCGCCGACAAGGAGGAGGAGCTGCGCGCGCTCGAGGCCCGCTGGGAGCGGGAGAAGTCCGAGCTCGAGGGCGAGGGCGCGCTGCGCCGCCAGCTCGACCAGCTGCGCATCGAGGCCGACAAGCTGACCCGCGAGGGCAACCTCGCCGGTGCCAGCGAGATCCTCTACGGCCAGATCCCCGCCCTGGAGCAGCAGATCAAGGCCGTCGAGGCCGCCGGCGAGGCCGAGGTGCCGGGCGAGAAGCTCGTCGGCGAGGAGGTCGGCGCCACCCAGATCGCCGAGGTCGTCGAGGCCTGGACCGGCATCCCCACCGGCCGGCTGCTGCAGGGCGAGTCGGCGAAGCTGCTCGAGATGGAGCAGGTCATCGGCGCCCGGCTGATCGGGCAGCACGACGCCGTCCGCGCCGTCAGCGACGCGGTCCGCCGCGCCCGGGCCGGCATCTCCGACCCGAACCGGCCCACCGGCTCGTTCCTGTTCCTCGGCCCCACCGGCGTCGGCAAGACCGAGCTGGCGAAGTCGCTCGCGGACTTCCTCTTCGACGACGAGCGGGCGATCGTCCGCATCGACATGAGCGAGTACGCCGAGAAGCACTCCGTCGCGCGGCTGGTCGGCGCGCCCCCGGGCTACGTCGGGTACGACGAGGGCGGCCAGCTCACCGAGGCGGTCCGCCGGCGCCCGTACTCCGTCGTCCTCCTCGACGAGGTCGAGAAGGCGCACCCGGAGGTCTTCGACATCCTGCTCCAGGTGCTCGACGACGGTCGGCTCACCGACGGCCAGGGCCGCACGGTCGACTTCCGCAACACGATCCTGATCCTCACCTCGAACCTCGGCTCGCAGTTCCTCGTCGACCTCACCCTGTCGCCGGAGGCGCAGCGCGAGTCGGTCATGGGTGTGGTGCGGCAGTCGTTCAAGCCGGAGTTCCTCAACCGCCTCGACGAGATCGTCACCTTCGACGCGCTCACGATGGACGACCTCTCGCACATCGTCGACCTGCAGCTGCGGGCGCTCGAGGCGCGGCTGTCGGCCCGGCGGATCTCGCTGACCGTCTCCGACGAGGCCCGCGCCTGGCTGGCCGAGGTCGGCTACGACCCCGCCTACGGCGCCCGCCCGCTGCGCCGGCTGATCCAGACCTCGATCGGCGACCCGCTCGCGCGGATGCTGATCGGCGGCGAGGTCACCGACGGTGGCGCGGTGAAGGTCGACCGGGGCGAGGACGGGCTGGTGCTGACCACCTGATCACGGGCTGATCACGGGCTCGACGGGTGCAGGAATCCCCGGCTGACCGGGGATTCCTGCGCCTGTTGACGTTTGCAACGGCCGACAACCGCAAGAGAACGTCGACATGTGGCCGTGCGGTGGGGCCGTGGGGCGGTCTGGTGGAATGGGGCCCATGACCAAGCAGCAGCCCCGACCGCCCCAGGCGACCTTCGCCGGGGTGTTGATCATCGGCGGGTCCGTGCTGCTGATCCTCGCCGCCTGGCAGCGGATCTCGACCCTCCACACGCTCGACGCGCAGCGCGACGTCGAGACGTGGCTGTCGACCAACAACCTCGAGGGCATCACCGTCGACGGCATGCTCAGCGCGCTGCGGGTGCTCTGCATCGTCGGCGCCGGCGCCGCGGCGGCGTCGATGATCCTCGGCTTCCAGGTCTTCAAGCGCTCGACCACTGCACGGATCGTGCTCGCCGTGCTGGCACCGCTGCTCTTCGTCGGCGCCGTCGCCAGCGACCTGTTCATCGCCGTGATGGCGGTCTTCGGCATCGGCCTGTTGTGGGCCCAGCCCACCCGGGACTGGTACGCCGGACGCCCCTGGCTGCAGGCCCACCTCGAGCGCCGCGCCGCCCGGTTCGGGGCGCCCCGCCCGGGGGCGCCGACGCTGCCGGACCTGCCGGGGCAGCCCGGCCGCGCCGACCAGCCCGGTCCCGGTCACGACCACGCCGGCCACCCCGCGCCCCCGCCGGGGCAGCAGCCCGGCCACGCCTACCCGCCGCCCCCGCCGGGCCACCGGCTGCCGCCCCACCGCCCGCAGGTACGACGCCCGGGGGCCCTCGTGGCCGCCTGCATCCTCACCTGGGTGCTGTCCGGGATGACCCTGGTGCTGACCACCCTCACCGCGGTGCTCGTCGCGACCCAGGGTGGCGAGGTGTTCGACCAGTTCCGCGAGCAGGAGCCGGACCTGGTGCAGTCCAGCGGGATGACCGAGCAACAGTTCGTCGCCACCTTCCTCGTGGTCGCGATCGGCCTCGTGCTCTGGAGCGCCGCGGCGCTCGTGTTGGCGGTGCTCGCCTTCGTCGGCCGCGGCTGGGCGCGGATCACCCTCGCCGTGTCCGGCGTCTGCGCCGCCCTGCTCACCCTGGTCATGGCGATCAGCGGCCCGCCGCTGCTGGTGCCCGCCATCGCCCTCGGCGTCGGGACGTGGTTGCTGCTGCGCCCCGAGGTCGCCGCGTGGTTCGCCACCGTCCGGCGTCGCTGACCGAGCACCCCGAGCACCCCCGGGCGGCCTGACGCGCCGCCGGGCAGGCTCAGGCGTGCAGGTCGGCCCGGCCGAGCCGGGCCACGGCCTCGGCGATCACCTCGGGCCGCTTGCAGAACGCCCAGCGCACCAGGTGACGGCCCGCGCCCGGCGCGTCCGGGTCGTCGTAGAACACCTCCGACGGGATCGCCACGACCCCGGCCCGCTCCGGCAGCGCGCGGCAGAAGTCGCTGCCGCTGCTCCAGCCGAGGGCGCTGACGTCGGTGGTGGCGAAGTAGGTCCCCTCCGGCGGGTACGTCGTCAGGCCGGCCGCCTCCAGCCCCGCGACCAGCTCGTCGCGCCGCTCCCGCAGTTCGGCCGCCAGCCGGCGCGGGAACCCGTCCTCGTGGTCGAGCGCGTGCGCCACCGCCGGCTGCAGCGGAGCCCCGGAGGTGAAGGTCAGCCACTGCTTCGCCGCCATCACCGCAGCCACCAGGTCGGCGGGGCCGGTCGCCCAGCCGACCTTCCAGCCGGTCACCGACCACGACTTGCCGGCGCTCGAGAGCGTCAGCGTGCGCCCGGCCATCCCGGGCAGCGTCGCGATCGGGACGTGCCGGTGGTCGTCGAACGTGAGGTGCTCGTAGACCTCGTCGGTCACCACCAGCAGGTCGTGCTGCTGCGCCATCCGGGCGACCGCTGCCAGCTCGTCGGCGTCGAGGACCCGGCCCGTCGGGTTGTGCGGGGTGTTGAGCAGGATCAGCTTCGTCCGCGGCCCCACCGCGGCCTCGAGCTCGGCCGGGTCGAGCCGGAAGTCGGGCGCCCGCAGGGTCACCGGCCGTCGTACGCCGCCGGCGAAGTCGATCATCGCGGTGTAGGAGTCGTAGTAGGGCTCGAGCACGACCACCTCGTCGCCCGGGTCGACCAGGCCCAGCAGCGCGCCGGCGATCGCCTCCGTGCAGCCGGTGGTCACCACGACCTCGCGGTCGGGGTCGAGGTCGATGCCGTAGTGCCGCTGCTGGTGCCGGGCGATCGCCTGCCGCAGCGCCGGCACGCCGACGCCCGGTGCGTACTGGTTGGCGCCGCCCCGCAACGCCGCGCCCGCGGCGTCCAGCAGCGACGCGGGCCCGTCGGTGTCCGGGAAGCCCTGGCCCAGGTTCACCGAGCCCGTGCGGACCGCGAGCGCCGACATCTCGGCGAAGATCGTCTCGCCCATCCCGGAGACCCGGGCGGCGTTGCGGGCAGGGCGGCCGGTTCGGCGGGCGGAGGACTCCACGGACCCGAACCTACCCGGCGATAACCTTCCCGGGTGACGACCACGGACACCGCCCTCGCTGCCGACATCGACGCCACCTGCCGCCTCACCGGCGAGTTCACGCTCCGCTCGGGCCAGGTGAGCAACGAGTACTTCGACAAGTACCTCTTCGAGGCCGACCCGCAGCTGCTCGCCCGGGTCGCCCGCGAGGTCGCGCAGCTGCTCCCCGGCGACGCCGAGCTCCTCGGCGGCCTGGAGATGGGCGGCATCCCGATCGCCACCGCCGTCAGCCAGCTCGTGGGCATCCCCGTCGTGTTCGTGCGCAAGAAGGCCAAGGAGTACGGCACCGCCAAGCTCGCCGAGGGCCCGTCCTTCGACGGCAGGAAGGTCGTGCTCATCGAGGACGTCATCACCACCGGCGGCGCGGTCCGGGACGCCACGAACGCCCTGCGCGCCGGCGGCGCCGTCGTCGACACCGTCGTCTGCGCGATCGACCGCAGCCCCGAGGGCGAGAACCCCCTCGCCGACGTCCAGCTCGAGGTCCGCGCCGTGCTGACCAAGGCCGAGCTCGACGCCGCCCGGGCACGCGCGTAACTGCGCGAGCGCTGCTCTCGTCGGCGCGAGCGTGTCGCCTGTCGAGGGCGGCGCGCAGGCCTCGCAACCTCGGCCCGCACTTGCCCTCGACGCGCCTCCGGCGCGGGCGCCACGCTGCCGCGCGCGCAGTTGGCTCCGGTAGATGGCTGAGTCCGCCTGGCGGCAAGCCTCGGGTTCGCTGCGCCCTGCTCCCGGTGGTTGAGGTGCGAGGCCGCCCGCGGCCGAGCCTCGAAACCTCCGGGCCTTTCGGGCGGGCTGTGGTGGGCGCGGTCGGGTGGACCGGGGCCGCTGGTTTCGAGGCTCGGCGCTGGGGCGCCTCGCACCTCAACCACCGGCAGTGGGGCGCCTTGAAGCTCGACCGCCGGCGGTGAGCTGCCGCCGGTCCACCTGGCGGCACGCGCCTCGGGGGCGCCCTCCTCCCGGTGGTTGAGGTGCGACGAGCGCCAGCGAGGAGCCTCGAAACCTCCGGGCCTTTCGGGCGGGCTGTGGTGGGCGCAGTCGGGCGGACCGGGGCCCCTGGTTTCGAGGCTCGGCGCTGGCGCGCCTCGCACCCGACCAGCGGCGGTGGGCTGCCGACGGGCGGCAGACGCTCCCTCAGGCCTGCGGGCCGGCGATGTTGACGAGCCAGTCGACGCCGTAGCGGTCGCGGAGCATGCCGAAGGTGTCGCCCCACGGGGCCGGGGCGAGCGGCTCGTGGATGGTGGCGCCCTCGGACAGGCCGTCCCACCAGGCGCGGAGGGTGTCGGCGTCCTCGTGGGGGCCGCTGAGGCTCACCTGCTGGGTCTGCGGCTCGCCGGGGACGCTGTGCGGGTGGTCGGCGCCCATCAGCAGGACGGTGTCGGAGACGGTGAGCGAGGAGTGCATCACCCAGTCGACCTCGTCCTCGGCCACGCCCATCTCGGCGCCGCCCATCTCGGCGAAGGTCGTCACGGACAGCTCGCCGCCGAGGACGGAGCGGTAGAACTCCATCGCCTCGCGGGCCTGGCCGCGCCAGTTGACGTACGGGTTGAGGTTGATGGTCACGGCAGGCTCCTCCGGGTGCTGGGTCGGCGGTCGTGAAGACCGACCAGCGCCGACACCGGGACTCATCGCCGTGAGGCGGATCAGTCGTGGACGGTGGTGTCCATGCCGACGATGTCGCGGTCGGGGATGCCGTCGCCGTCGTTGTCGTCGGCCTCGGGGCCCGCGGTACGACGGTGGCGCCACCACTCCCAGACGATCGGAACCAGGGTGAAGGCCAGGATCGCGAGGGTGACGTAGTCGATGTTCTCGCCGAGCGCCGGGATGGCCGCGCCGAGGAAGTAGCCCAGCAGGGTGATCGACACGACCCACAGCACGGCGCCGACGGCGCTCCACACGAAGAAGCGGCGCCGCTCCATGAGGGTCACGCCGGCGACCACGGTGATGTAGGTGCGCACGAAGGGCACGAAGCGGCCGATGACCAGGGCCTTGTTGCCGTGCTTGTCGAAGAACGCGCTGGTCTGGTCGAGGTACTTGCGCTTCAGGACCTTGCCGTCGCGCTGGTAGAGCGGCGGACCGATCTTGCGCCCGATCTCGTAACCCGCGACGTTGCCGGCGAAGCCGGCGATGACGAGCAGGGTCATCGCGATGAGCAGCTGCAGGGGCTCGTTCGAGATGCCCATGATGCTGAACGGGCTCGAGTTGCTGCCCGCGATGAACAGGCCCAGCGCGAACAGCAGCGTGTCACCTGGCAGGAACGGGAAGAACAGGCCGCACTCGACGAAGACGATCGCGATGGCGATCCAGATGAAGGTGCCGCCGAATTCGCCGAGCAACCACTCCGGCTCGAGCCACTTGATGCCGAACAGCATCGGCACGAGGATCGGTGTGGCGACCAGCGAGTTCACGGGGCAACGCTACCCTCCGGCCCCCAGCCGCGGGACCGATAGGGTCGATTCGTGGATGGGGAGCAGCGGGCGCCGTACGACCCGATGCCGCACGGCCAGCCCGAGGTCGGCGTCGGTCCGTGGCCCGGTCCCTGGCCGGAGGGCCCCGGCAGCGAGGTGTACGACGAGGAGCTGCTCCGCGAGGGCGACCGGCGCAACGTCGTCGACCGCTACCGCTACTGGACGGTGGAGGCGATCGTCGCCGACCTCGACAAGCGGCGGCACGGCTTCCACGTCGCCATCGAGAACTGGCAGCACGACTTCAACATCGGGACCATCGTCCGCTCCGCCAACGCCTTCCTCGCCGCCGAGGTGCACATCGTCGGAAACCGGCGGTGGAACCGGCGCGGGGCGATGGTGACCGACCGCTACCAGCACGTGCGCCACCACCCGACCGTCGCCGAGCTGCACGCCTACCTCGCCGAGCGCGACGTCCCGCTGCTGGGCATCGACAACCTCCCCGGCTCCGCCCACCTGGAGACCATGGAGATCCCCGAGCGGGTGTGCTTCCTCTTCGGCCAGGAGGGGCCGGGGCTCTCCGAGGCGGCCCGGGAGGCGTGCGACGGCACCTTCTCGATCGCCCAGTTCGGCTCGACCCGGTCGATCAACGCCTCGGCCGCCGCGGCGATCGCGATGCACACCTGGGTGCGCCAGCACGCCGACCTGTCCAGCGACGAGGCCTGGCGGGGCTGACGGCCCTCCCCCCGTTCCCCGGGGTGCCTCAGGAGTCGACCGGGGCCAGCGTGCCGCGCAGCGCGGCCAGCCCGCGGGAGGTGTGGCTCTTCACCGTGCCCTCCGTGACCCCGAGCTCGGCCGCCGTCTCGGCCACCGACAGGCCGAGCCAGTGGCGCAGCAGCACGGCGGCCCGCTGCTGGGCCGGCAGCTGCTGCAGCGCCGCGACCAGCGAGTCCCGGTCCTCGACCGCGACCCCGGGCGCCGCGGCGACCTCGGGGAGCTCAGCCGTCGGCCGCTCGCGGCGGGCCGGGCGGCGGGACTCGTCGATGGCGGCGTTGAGCAGGATCTTGCGGACGTAGGCGTCCTCGGTGCCGTGCCGGGCGACCCGCGGCCACGCGACGTAGAGGCGGACGAGGGCGGTCTGGACGAGGTCGTCGGCACGGTGCCAGTCGCCGCACATGCCGTAGGCGATCCGGCGCAGCTGGTCGCGCCGGCTGGTCGCGAACTCGACGTACGACGCGTCGCGCTCCGCCCGCCTCACCGGGCGCCGTCCGCGCGCTCGACGTCGTAGGGGAGGGTCAGCACGTACTCAGCCCACTCCTCGGCGGTCACGCCGTTGAACGGCAGCGCCTGCAGGGTGACGTTGAGCTCGGCGTCGACGAGGACGTACCACCCCTGCATCCCCGCACAGCTGCCGCGGTGGCACTCATTGCCGACCTCGAGGTGCACCAGACGCCCCTGCGCACCGTTGGAGGCGGTGAAGGTGCTGTTGCGCACCACCTCGGCGTCGGGGTGGATGCGCAGCCTGCCGTCGACGACCAGCAGCGGCTCGTCGCGGTCGTCCCAGCCGGGCACGACCGGCACCCGCGGCGCGGCCGGCGGCATCATGGCGGGGTCGGTGGCCCACGCACGGAGCGGTGGACTGGCCACGCCGACCGGTGCCAGGGTCCACGACCCCGTGCGGTCGCCGCGCACGTAGACGTGCTGGCCGTGAACCTCGAGCTCCCACAGCACGGCGCCGGATCGCCGGTCCTCGTGGAGGACGGTCGCCTCCGGGTTCACCTCCCACTGGCCGTCGCGGTGGCGTACCGGGAAGGCGGCGTCCTCGACCGGCCACGTCACCTCCCTCGGCTGGTCGGCCCAGGTCGGAGCGGCGTCCTGCACGTCGCGTGCCAGTCCGCCCGTCGCCGTCGTCACGAGCGCGCCGACGACCAGCGCCGCCGCGAGCCCCGCGGCACCCAGCGCGGCCCGGCGCCGGCGTACCGCCCGGTGGCCGGCGGCCAGGGTGTCCGCGATGTCGAAGGTCGGCTCGGGCGCGCGGCCCAGCTCGGCGTCCAGCCGGTCGGTGAGGTCCTGCATCGGGGTGTCCTCCGGGGGATGGGGTGTCCATGGTCCGTCATGGGGGGATACGCCGGTCACCGCCGATCGGTTGTCGCGGTAGGTTGATCGGCGTCGACCGCAACCGCACCCGCACCGCCGCAGGAGCCCCAGCATGCCCATCGCCACCCCCGAGAAGTACGCCGAGATGCTCGATGCCGCCAAGGGCGGCTCGTTCGCGTTCCCCGCGATCAACGTCTCCTCCTCGCAGACGCTCAACGCGGCCCTCAAGGGCTTCGCCGACGCCGGCTCGGACGGCATCATCCAGATCTCGACCGGTGGCGCGGAGTACCTCTCCGGCCCGGGCGTGAAGGACATGGTCACCGGCTCGGTCGCCTTCGCGGCGTACGCCGCCGAGGTCGCGAAGAACTACCCGGTCAACATCGCGCTGCACACCGACCACTGCCCCAAGGACAAGCTGGACGGCTTCGTCCGCCCGCTCCTCGACATCTCCGCCGAGCGCGTCGCCCGCGGTGAGGCGCCGCTGTTCCAGTCGCACATGTGGGACGGCTCCGCCGTGCCGCTGGAGGAGAACCTCCAGATCGCCGAGGAGCTGCTCGCGAAGGCGGCCGCGGCGCGGATCATCCTCGAGATCGAGGTCGGCGTCGTCGGCGGCGAGGAGGACGGCATCGTCGGTGCCATCGACGAGAAGCTCTACACCACCCCCGAGGACGCCCTCGCCACCGTGCGCGCCCTCGGCGTCGGCGAGAAGGGCCGCTACCTGACGGCGCTCACCTTCGGCAACGTGCACGGCGTCTACAAGCCGGGCAACGTCAAGCTGCGCCCGGAGATCCTCCGCACGGCCCAGGACGCCGTCGTGAAGGAGCTCGGCCTGGCCGAGGGCTCGAAGCCCTTCGACCTGGTCTTCCACGGCGGCTCCGGCTCGACCGCCGAGGAGATCGGCGCGGCCGTCGACTACGGCGTCGTCAAGATGAACATCGACACCGACACCCAGTACGCCTTCACCCGCCCCGTGGCGACGCACATGTTCACGAAGTACGACGGCGTGCTGAAGGTCGACGGCGAGGTCGGCGACAAGAAGAGCTACGACCCGCGCTCGTGGGGCAAGGCCGCCGAGGCCGGGATGGCCGCGCGCGTCGTCGAGGCCTGCGAGCACCTGCGCTCCGCCGGCAAGACCGTCGGCTGACGGTGACCACGTCCCTGCCCACTACTGCCGACGTCGAGCGGGCGGCCGGGCTGCTGGCCTCGGTCGTCCCGCCGACCCCGCTCCAGCGCGCCGACCGGCTCTCGGCGCTGACCGGCCTCGACGTCTGGCTCAAGCGTGAGGACCTGACCCCGGTCCGCTCGTACAAGGCCCGCGGCGCCTACACGGTGCTCGCCGGGCTGACCGACGAGGAGCGGGCCCGCGGGGTGACCTGCGCCAGCGCCGGCAACCACGCCCAGGGCGTCGCCTTCGCCTGCGCCCGCGCCGGCGTGCACGCCACGATCTTCCTGCCGCGCACGACGCCGCGGCAGAAGCGCGACCGGGTCGCCGCGCTGGGCGGCGAGCAGGTGGAGGTCGTCATCGCGGGGGAGGGGTACGACGACGCCGCGGTCGCCGCCGCTGAGTTCGCCGCCGCCTCCGGGGCCACCGTCATCCCGGCCTTCGACCACCCCGGCATCATCGCCGGGCAGGGCACCGTCGCCGCCGAGATCCTCGCGCAGGCCGCCGAGCTCGGCTGGCAGCCCGACGCGCTCGTCCTGCCGGTCGGCGGCGCCGGCCTGATCGCGGGCTGCCTGACGGTGCTGGCCGAGCGGGTCCCCGGCGTCAGGGTGGTCGCTGCCGAGCCGTCCGGTGCCGCGTCGCTCGCCGCCGCCCTCGAGGCCGGCGGACCCGTCGAGCTCGAGTCCGTCGACCCGTTCGTCGACGGCGCCGCCGTTCGCCGGGTCGGTGACCTGACCTACCGGGCCGTGGCCGGCGCCCGGGAGTCCGTCGACCTCTCCCTGGCCGCCGTGCCCGAGGGACTGATCTGCGTCGAGATGCTCGACCTCTACCAGGTCGACGGCATCATCGCCGAGCCCGCCGGCGCCCTCGCCGCGTCCGCGCTCCGCCTCGACGAGACCACCGCGGGGCTGGCGCCGGGCAGCAAGGTCGTCGTGGTCGTCTCCGGCGGCAACAACGACGTCTCGCGCTACGCCGACATCGTCGAGCGGGCCCTGGTCCACGAGGGCCTCAAGCACTACTTCCTGGTCGAGTTCCCGCAGGAGCCCGGTGCGCTGCGCCGCTTCCTCGACGACGTGCTCGGCCCGGACGACGACATCACCCTCTTCGAGTACACCAAGCGCAACAACCGCGAGTTCGGTCCCGCGCTGGTCGGCATCGAGATGCAGCACCGCGACGACCTGGCCCCACTGCTGGAGCGGATGGAGGCCTCGCGGCTGCGCGTCGAGAAGGTGCCGCCGGACAGCCCGCTGTTCGGCTTCGTCCTGGACTGATCCGCCCGGGCGACCGCGTGGTGGAAGCACCGGTCCCGAAGTGTGACCGGTTGCACCTGTCACCGCTGGGCACCTGCTGCTCGCACCCCACCCGGGGTGCGCCGGCCCGTGCTCCGGCGGGCGGCACCGGCGGAAGAGGACAATCTTCCGGGAATCGCGTGATGTTCGCGGTCCGGTGCCGTCTGGTCAGGTGCACGCTTCGGACGAAGGAGAACGCATGCGGATCAGCCGCCAGACCCACAAGCACCGCGCGACGGAGCCGGTCCCCCAGACCGAGCGTCCCGCCGTCAGCGGTGCCCACCGGGCTGGGCGGCCCGCGACCCCGCCCATGGCCGGCGTGCGGGCGATCCTCCTGTCCATCCTCACCGCCCAACCGAAGGCAAGGGATTGACCGTGCGCCTCTGGATCGCCTCGCTCGCTGCTGTCGTGGACACCTTCCTGGTCGACTCCGTACGACGCGCTGCCACGCGCCGCTGAGCCCCTGACCAGCCGCTGACCAGCCGCTGACCACTCGTCAGCGGCGGAACGGCCACCCCCAGCGCCACCACCAGCGTCGCGGCCTGCGCCCGTGCTCGGGCGCAACCAGGTCGGGCGGCTCCTGGAGCCGTCCGCGCTGCACCCGGCCCACGACCCGGTAGCGGGTGGCCGGGTCGAGCCCGCGCGCCTGCACCCACATCGTCGGGGCGCCCGGCTCCCGGGTCGCGCGGACCAGCCCCTCGCGCTCGAGGCGGCGCAGGTGCCTGCGGATCGACTCCTCGACGATCCCCGCCTCCTCCGCCAGCTGCGCGACGGTCTTCGGCGTGTCCACGGCGAGGTAGACCCACCAGACCCGCGGGCCTAGGCGCGGGAGCGGGTCCATCAGGAGCGGGACGTCAGGAGCGGGACGTCAGGGCGGGCGGTCAGGCCAGCAGCTCGTCGTACGCCGTCTGGCTGGAGTCGCGCAGGAAGGTCGAGCAGCGCTCCCACTCGTCGGTCTCGCCGATGGCGCGGGCCGCGATCGCGAGGAGGGCGAGCGCGCGCAGGAAGCCGCGGTTCGGCTCGTGCTCCCACGGCACCGGGCCGTGGCCCTTCCAGCCGTTGCGGCGCAGCATGTCCAGCGAGCGGTGGTAGCCGACGCGCGCGTAGGCGTAGACCGTCACGTCGTCGGCGCCGCCGTCGCGGGCCTGCTCGGCGAGGGTCGCCCAGGCCAGCGGCGACGCGGGCAGGCGGCGTACGACGGCGGCCGGGGTCTCACCCGCCGCGAGCAGCTCGGCGGCCGGGTCGACGGGCAGGTGGGTGGGCGGGGGACCGGCCATCAGGTCGGTGCCGGGCGTGATGCTCATGCCCTCATTGTGTCCCCCCGGGAACAGGCTGTCGGTGGGCGGGTGTTGACTCCCTCCGTGACCCAGAGCGCGACCCCGCAGACCGGCAGCACGACCGAGGTGGCGAACCCCTGGCCGGCGCTGTGGGCGCTGGTGATCGGGTTCTTCATGATCCTGGTCGACCTGACCATCGTCACGGTCGCGACGCCGACGATCATCGAGGACCTCGAGGCGTCGGTCAACGACGTCGTCTGGGTGACCAGTGCCTACATGCTCGCCTACGCGGTCCCGGTCCTGATCACCGGACGCCTGGGTGACCGCTTCGGGGCGAAGCGGCTCTACCTGGTGGGCCTGACCGTCTTCACCCTCGCCTCCCTGTGGTGCGGCCTCACCGACACCGTCGAGGCGCTGATCCTGGCCCGCGTCGTGCAGGGCTTCGGCGCCTCGATGATGACGCCGCAGACGATGGCGATCATCACCCGCATCTTCCCCGCTGCCCAGCGCGGCCGGGCGATGGCGCTGTGGGGTGCGACCGCGGGCGTCGCCATGGTCGTCGGCCCGATCCTCGGCGGCGTGCTGACCGACGGCCTGGGCTGGGAGTGGATCTTCTTCATCAACATCCCGTTCGGGGTGTTCGCCTTCGTCATGGCGTGGCGACTCGTGCCCGCGCTGCCCACGCACGCGCACAGCTTCGACTGGCTCGGCGTCGCGCTGTCCGGCGCGGCGATGTTCCTGCTCTGCTTCGGCATCCAGGAGGGCCACCAGAAGGACTGGGCCGGCTGGATCATCGCGATGATCGCCGGCGGCGCCGTGCTCCTCGTCGTGTTCCTGGTCTGGCAGCGGCTCAACCGCGCCGAGCCGCTGGTGCCGCTCAGCCTCTTCCGGGACCGCAACTTCTCGGTGTCCAACGCCGCGATCGCCTGCATGGGGGCCACGGCCGCGGCCTTCGGGTTCCCGCTGATGCTGTGGGCCCAGGCCGTGCGCGGCTACTCGCCGACCCAGTCGGCGCTGCTCCTGCTGCCGATGGCGGTCATGTCGATCGTCCTCGCCCAGCCGGTCGGGCGGCTGACCGACCGCCTCCACCCGCGGCTGGTCACCGGCTTCGGCTTCGGTGCCAGCCTCGTCGGCTTCCTGGTCCTGATCTGGACGCTCCAGCCGGAGGCTGCGGTGTGGGAGGTCTGCGTGGCGATGGGGCTGGTCGGCATCGGCAACGCGTTCATCTGGTCGCCGACCGCCGCGACCGCCAACCGCAACCTGCCGATGAGCCTGGCCGGTGCGGGCGCCGGCGTCTACAACGCGACCCGCCAGGTCGGCTCCGTGCTCGGCGCCGCCGCGATCGCGGTGCTCATGGACAGCCGCCTGGCCCACTACCTCCCCGGCGCGGTCGCGCAGGGTGAGGCCGGCGCGGAGCGGATCCCCGACCCGGCCGCCGCTGCCCGGTTCAGCGACGCGATGCAGGACTCGCTGTGGCTGCCGGCCGTGGTGTACGCCGTGGGGCTGGTCGCGGTGATGTTCTACGAGCCGCCGAAGCACGAGGGGTTCGGGCAGCGCTGAGGCCCGGGAATCACCGCCTGGGCGGTGATTCCCGGACTTGTTGGCCGCTGCAGCAGCCACCAGGTCCGGGAAACGGCCACCAGGTCCGGGAAACGGCCGCCAGGTCCCGGCGGCCGTCGAGGCAGGTCAGGGCGTGAGCAGCGCCCGGACCCGCTCGGGGCCCAGCGCGGCGAACAGCGTGGGCAGCCGCGGTCCGCGCTCGGCGGAGACCAGCAGCTGGTAGAGCAGCCGGAAGAACGCCTTCTGGTCCGCCTTCACCTCGTCGGTGGGGGCGTCCTCGAGGGCCAGGCCACGGGCGAGCTTCGGCACGCCGTAGATCAGCGCGGTCAGCTCGTCGGCGTCGGCGAAGGAGTCCGGCAGCCGGTCCAGCAGCTGGGCCAGCCACCGCTGCTCGTCCGCGGTCAGGCTCGCGAGCCGCTCGGTGTCGCGCTCCTCGCGCACGGTGGTGCGGTCCTCGGGGTCGACGTAGGAGGTGATCCAGGTGGCGGCCTTCGTCAGCCGCGGCTCGAGGTCGGCCTCGCTGGCCCCGACGGTGCGGGCGGTGATCTCGCGCGAGCCGGCCGTCACGTCGGCGACCGAGGACAGCATCCGGAAGGGGACGACGACGTTCGGGGTCGGCAGGGTGCCGGCGCTCGACGTCGCGGAGGCCCGCTCCCACGCGAGGACGGCCGCGTCGCGCTTCTCCGGGATCGCAGCCTTCTTCGTGAGCGCGTCCCACTCGTCGTACAGGCGCAGCACCTCCTGGCCGAAGTCGACGTTGAACGCCTGCTTCGGCTGCCGGCGCACGTAGAGCCAGCGCAGGATCGGCGCCTCGAGGATCCGCAGCGCCTCCGCCGCGGTCGGCACGCCGCCCTTGGACGACGACATCTTCGGCATGCCGGCGACGCCGACGAACGAGTAGCCGACGAAGCTCGGGGCGGTGCCGCCGAAGACCGGGCCGACGATCTCCTTGCCGACCGTGTACGACGACCCGGGGGTCGCGTGGTCGACGCCGCCGGGCTCGAAGTGCACGCCCTCGAAGGTCCAGCGCATCGGCCAGTCGACCTTCCAGACCAGCTTGCCCTCGTCCTGGGTGGCGACGTTGGTGACGTAGGAGTCGCCGCACACGTCGCAGGTGTAGGCGAGGTCGGTCGTCTCGTCGTCGTACGACGTCAGGGTGACCGTGTCGCGGCCGCAGCCGCGGCAGTAGGGCTTGTAGGGAAAGCGGGCCAGGTCCTCGCTGGCGCCGTGGCCGGCCTCGTCGACCTCGGCGGTGGCGCCGCCCTCGGCCTCCTCGGCGGCGTCAACCGCGTCGGCGACCTTCTTGGTGCGGAAGCGCGCCATCACGGTCTCGATCTCGTGGCGCTCGCGGATCGCGGTGAGCACCTGCTCGCGGTAGGTGCCGGCGCGGTACATCTCGGTCTGGTCGACCTCGACCATGTCGCAGCCCAGGTCGGCGAGCGCGGCACGTAGCGGCGCCTTGAAGCGCTCCGCCCAGCTCTCGAACTCGCCGGTCGGGTCGGGCACGGCCGACAGCGGGCGGCCGATGTGCTCGTTGAACGCCGGGTCGACGCCGGCGGGCACCTTGCGGAAGCGGTCGTAGTCGTCCCAGCTGTGCAGGTGGCGCACGTTGATGCCGCGGCGGCGGATCTCCTCGACGACGAAGTGCACGGTGAGGAACTCGCGCAGGTTGCCGAGGTGGATCGGGCCGGACGGGCTGATGCCGGACGCGCACGTCACCAGGTCGGGAAGGGTGCCGCCGTTGACCTGCTCGGCGTGCCGGAGCGCCATGTCGGCGGTCCGGGTCACCCAGTCGCTGGGGGCCTGCTGCTGGTCGCGCTGTCCTCGTGCCACGACGCCCAAGCCTAGGCGGGCACCGGGGCGGGTGCCGATTCGGGCGCTCATTACGATGAGGGGTCTGCAATCGGGCCGCCGCGCGCGGCCCCGGGGCCCGCGAGGGCCCGAGGTCTCCGTGGGGGTGTCGATGGGTCGCAGGGCCGACGTCGCGTTCGTGGGCCGCGACGCCGAGCTCGCCACGTGGCAGCGCCTCGCGGCCGGCGCCGAGGCCGGCGCGGCGTCGGCCTGGGTGGTCGACGGAGCGCCCGGTGTCGGCAAGACCGCACTGCTCGACCGCGTGCGGGCGGACGCCCGGTCCCGCGGCTGGCGGGTGCTCTCGGCGGTCGGCAACCCGCTCGCCCACGACATGGACACGCTCAGCGTCTGCGCCGACTGGTTCGACCAGCTGCTCGTGGAGCGCGAGCCCGGCCGGGCGCCGTTCGACGGGCCGGGCGTGCTGGTCCGCCGCGCGCTCACCGAGGGGCGCGCCGGCATCGAGAGCGCCGACCTGGTCCGGTCCATCACCTGGGCGCTGCGCAGCCTCGCCGAGGAGGGCCCGCTGCTGGTGGTGCTCGACGACGCGCACTGGGTCAACACCGCCTCGGTCGGCCGGGCCGCGGGTGCCGCCGCGGTCATCACCGACGAGCGCATCGTCTTCGTCTTCGTGCACCGTGCCGACGAGCGGCCGGGGGCCCTCGAGCCGCTCCTCGCACGACCGCACGCCGTGGCGACCACCCTCGGGGCGCTCGACGCCGACGCCGTCGACGAGTGGCTGTGCGAGGTGGGCCGTACGCCGGACCCGCAGGCCCTGCGCGAGGTGCTCGCCGTGACCGGCGGCCTGCCGCTGCTGGTGCGCCACGTCCTGGCCGACCCGATGTCCGGGGTCCACCCCCGGACGGCGGTGGACGCGGCGGCCACCCGCGGCGTCGCGGCGCGGCGGGTCGCGGCGCAGCCCGGCGCGGCCGACGTGCTGGCTGCCCTGACCCTGCTCGACGAGCACGCCGACCTCGACGCGGTCGCGGAGGTCCTCGGCCTCGAGGTGGCCGAGGCCCGCGACCGGCTCGCCGCCCTGGCGGAGGCCGACCTGGTCCAGCCGGTCGGCGGCGCGTGGCAGGCGACGCACCCCACCATCGCCGAGGTGGGCCTCGAGGTCGCCGACCCGGCTCCGATCGCCGCCCGGGTCGTCGCCCTGCTCCGCACCCGGGCGGTGCGGCCGTACCGGCTGGCGACGCTGGTGCTGCGCACCCGGCCCGGCACCGTGCCCGCCGGTGCCGCGATCCTCCTGCAGGCCGCCGAGGACCTCGTCGCCGGTGGCGGTGGCGAGGAGTGCCTCGAGCTCCTGGACCGCGCCGGCATCGAGGGCGGCCTCCCCGACGACGGGCCGCTCCGCGTGGCGACGGCCCGGGGCCGGGCCCTGGCCTCCCTCGGGCGGATCGACGACGCTGCCCGCGCGCTGACGGATGCGCTCGAGCTCGCCCCGCCCGCGGAGCTGGCGGTGCGCCACGCCGACCTCGGCGACACCTGGCTCGGTGCGGGAGCGGTGGCCGAGGCGAACGCTGCCTACGGGCGTGCCCTCGATCTGCTGTCCGGACCCACTCCTGAGCTGACGAGCAGCGAGCGCCGTGGGCTGATCGCCCGGCTGGCCGGGGTCGCGTCGCTCTCGGGGAGGGTCGGCGAGATGAGCCAGGCCGAGCTGGCGGCGATCCTCGCCCAGCCCGAGGAGCGGGACACGTACGGCGACCGGGCGCTCCTCGCGATGGCCGCCCTCGGCATGACGATCGTCGGCGAGGACGCGGCGACCGCCGGGCGCCTGGCCGCCCGCGCGGCGGGCGACCTCCGCGTCGTCGAGCAGGACGGCGTCCACGGGGGAGTGGTGTCGCTGCTGACCGGGGCGCTCAACGCGACCGAGCAGGACGACCTGGCCCTCGACGTGATCGACGCCGCCCAGGCCCTGGCCCGGCGGCGGGGCTCGATCACGTCGTACGCGACGCTGGCCTACACCCGTGCCGCGATCCACCACAACCGCGGAGAGCTGCGCCGCTGCGAGGCCGAGGCGATGGCCGCCCTGGACCTGCGCGAGGACGGCTGGACGCTCTACCTCGAGGCGGCCCAGTTCATGGCCGTGTGGGCGCTGCTGGCCCAGGGGCGGCGCGAGGAGGCCGGGGCCGTGGTGCGCGAGGTCGACGTGGACTCGCCCCGCGGCCCGCTCCACGCGGCGATGGCCCGGGTGGTCCGTGGCATGGCGGCGCTCGACGTCGACGACCCCGAGGCGGCGCTGGCCGACCTGCTGGTGGCCCGCGACCTCAGCGCCGAGTTCACCGGCCCGTCGGTCGGCTGGTTCGTCCGGTACGCCGTGCAGGCGGCCGCGCGGGCCGGACGGTCCGAGCTGGCCCGCACCATGGCGGTCGAGGCGGTCGACCGTGCCCGCCACTACGGCGCCCCCCGCCTGCTGGGCGTCACCCTGCGCTCGGTCAGCGAGGCGCTCGAGCCCGCCGAGCGGGCCGCCCACCTCGACGAGGCGGTCCGGCTGCTGCGCGGGAGCACCTCGTGGTTCGAGCTCGCCCTGGCCCACCGTGACCGCGCCGAGCTGCGCGCCGGCCGGAGCGACACCCGGGCTGCGCTCGAGGACGCCCGACGCTGCCTGGAGCTCGCCGAGCGGATCGGCGCTGCCCCCGTCTCCGCCCGGATCCGCGAGCGGATCCGGGACTGGGGTGGTGACGACGCGGCCGGGCCCCTGCTGCCGCCGGAGTCGGTGCTGACCACGGCCGAGTACCGGGTGGCCGAGCTCGCCGCCGCGGGCCTGACGAACCGGGAGATCGCGGAGCGGCTCTTCGTCATCGTCAAGACCGTGGAGTGGCACCTCAGCCGCGCCTACAAGAAGCTGGGCGTCAGCTCGCGCCGCGAGCTCGCGGCGGTCCTGGCCACCGACCGCTGAGCGGTGGGGCAGCCTCCCCGCGGCGGCCCCGGGCCACCCCAGGGGGTACCCCAGAGTCGTGACTCTGGGGTCGAGATCGGCCGTCCGGCACCGGTAGTGCCCCCATGCTTGTTCCGTGGTGCTCGGAGGCTGTGGGGGCTCCGGGCACGGGGGACCCGTCCCGGTGGGGCGGTCGACCCGGGACGGCCGTCGTCACTGCCTCTGGACGGTCGTCCCGGTCCGCCGCCCCGGCCGGCGGCTCAGGACGGACCCGGGACCACCATCGCGTACGCCGACGGGACCACCCGCCACGCGCGCTCGCGGAACGGGCCGTCGATCTCGCCGTCGCTGTTGCAGTCGAACGGCGTGCCGCTGACCCTCACCTCCGTGCCCCGCACGATGCGGACGTCGGCGTGGTCCTCGTGCCGGGCGAACGGCAGGCGCAACGCGTACCCGAGCCGGGCCCACCGACCCACCGGGCTCGCGACCAGCACGTCGACCAGGCCGTCGCCGGGGTCGGCGTCGGGCGTGAGCTGCGTGCCGCCGCCGACCGAGGCACCGTTGCCGAGGGCCACCATCAGCACCTTCTCGTCGAGGTCGACCACGACCTCGCCGTCGACCTCGACCCGGACCCGCAGCGTCGGGGGATTCATCGCGGTCTGCACGGCGCCGATCGGGTAGCCGAGCCGGCCGAGGTTGACCTTGCCGACCCCGACCGAGCCGAGCCGCTCCTTCCAGCGTGCGCCCTTCGCGCCCGCCTCCGCGCCGGCGCCGAGGTGCACGCTGTTGACGGTGACCTCGTCATGGTCGTCGACCACGAGGTCGGTCGGTCGCGGGTGGCCGGTGACCACGACCTCGGCGGCCGCGGCCGGCTCGAGGGGCAGCCGCAGGGTGCGGGCGAAGTCGTTGCCGGTGCCGAGCGGGACCAGCCCGATCGTCGTACCGGACAGGGAGCCGCGGCGGTGCAGCGCGGCGACGACCGCGTGGATGCTTCCGTCGCCGCCGACCACCACGACCGTGCGGTCGCCGAGGCCGGCGAGGGCGGCGTCGAGCTCGTCGGGGGAGGAGGTCGCGGCGACCTCGACCTCGGCGTGCTGCCGCAGGACGGCGAGCGCCTCGTCGAGGGCCTCCTGGTCCGCCGTACCGGCGTCGGCGTTGGTGATGACGAGCATCGATCGGGCGCTGGGCACGACCCCAGCGTAGGGACCGGTCCCGCCTGTCGTGCGCGGGACCTGAGGACCGGACGGCCCCGCCTAGAGTTCGGGCCCATGGGGACCTCTCGCCGCTGGACCGCCCGTGAGCTGATCGACCTGGTGCTCGACGAGGGCTCCTACGAGTCGTGGGACACGCCGATCGACACCTCCGGGCACCCGGAGGAGTACCGCGCCGAGCTCGCCCGGGCCGCCGAGAAGGCCGGCACCGACGAGTCCGTGCTCACCGGGCGCGGCACCGTCCGCGGGCGCCCGGTCGCCTTCGTGGTCAACGAGTTCGGCTTCCTCGCCGGCTCCATCGGCGTCGCCGCCGCGTCCCGGATCGCCTCCGCGGTGCGTCGCGCGACAGCCGAGGGGCTGCCGGTGCTGGCCAGCACCTCGTCCGGCGGCACCCGGATGCAGGAAGGCACCCGCGCCTTCGTGCAGATGGTCGAGATCTCCCGTGCCCTGATGGAGCACCGCGCCGCCGGCCTGCCTTACCTCGTGCACCTGCGGCACCCGACGACCGGCGGCGTCTACGCCTCGTGGGGCTCCCTCGGCCACGTCACCGTCGCCGAGCCGGGCGCCCTGGTCGGCTTCCTCGGCCCGAAGGTCTACGAGGCGCTCAACGGCGAGCCGTTCCCGCCGGGGGTCCAGGTCGCCGAGAACCTCGCGGCGAAGGGGGTCATCGACGCCGTCGTACCCGCCGAGGAGCTGCCCGCGCTCGTCGACGCCGCCCTCGGGGTGGTCGTCGACCCGGCGTCCGCGCCGGCCCTCGAGCGGCGTGAGCCGGTCGCGCCGGGCACCGTGTCGGACCACCACGTGTGGGAGGACATCGAGCACACCCGCGACCGCGACCGCGCCGGCGTCCGCGACCTGCTCAAGCACGGCGCCTCGCCGGCCACGATCCGGCTCCGCGGCACCGACGAGGGCGAGCGCGACGACACCGTCCTCATCGCGCTGACCCGGCTCGACGGCCAGCCCTGCGTGCTGGTCGGCCAGGACCGCACCCGCCAGACCCCGGACAGCCCGATGGGTCCCGGCGCGCTGCGCGAGGCCCGCCGGGCGATGCACCTCGCCGAGTCGCTGCGACTGCCGCTGGTGACGGTCGTCGACACCCCCGGCGCCGAGCTCTCGCCCCAGGCCGAGGAGGGCGCGATGGCCGGCGAGATCGCCCGCTGCATCGCCACCCTCGTCTCGATGACCGTGCCCACCGTGTCGGTGATCCTCGGCCAGGGCTGCGGCGGCGGTGCGCTCGCGCTGCTGCCCGCACGCACCGTCGTGGCCACCCAGCGCGGCTGGCTCTCCCCGCTGCCGCCCGAGGGCGCCAGCGTGATCCGACACGGCGACACCTCCCGCGCCGCCGAGATGGCCGCCGACCAGGAGGTCGGCGCGCTGAGCCTGCTCGCCGACGGCAACGTCCACGTCGTCGTCCCCGAGCTCGTCGAGGACGACGCCCCGTCCCTCGCCCGCGCCATCGTCGCCGAGGTCGCCCACCAGCTCGCCGCCGCCACCGCCGACTGAACCGTCACTCGTCGCCCGTCGAGACGTCACCTGTGGCCTGTCGAGACGTCACTTCCGGCGGGTTGAGACGTCGGTTCCGGCGGGTCGAGACGTCAGCAAATGCCTGTTCAGGCGTCACTTCCGGGCGTCGTACGACGTGACGACTCGACGCGCCGCAACTGACGCCTCGACAGGCCGGATCTGACGGGTCGACAAGCCAGAAGTGACGTCTCGACCGTCCCGGCGAGACAGGTGGGTCAAGGTGGGGCGGGCGGGTCAGGCGTCGGCGACGACCATGTCGTCGCCGGACCAGAAGGCGCGCATGCTGGTGATGCGGCCCTCGTCGTCGAAGGTCATCACGTCGATCGGGGCGAGGGTGTAGGTCTGGTCGCCGGCCTTGGTGACCAGCTCGAAGGCGAAGGCGGCCTCGTTGCCGGCGACGCGGGCGTGCAGCAGGCGGGCGGTCTGCTCGAGGCCGTCGAGGGCGCCGTAGAACTCGGCGATCGACTCGCGGGTGGTGCGCACCTCCGAGCCGACCGGGTCCTCGACGGTGGCGCCGTCGGCGTACAGGGCGACGACGTCGGCGGAGGAGCCGTTCGCCACGAGGTCGACGTACTGCTGGATGGTCTCGAGGATGGTCTCGCGGCTGGCGCCCATGGCGTGCTCCTGGTCGAGGGTCGGTGAGCTGGAACGTGAACTAGAACGTGTTCTCGTTTCGCCGAATCTAGCCGGTCGGTCGCGGTTTGGTAACGTTGCGCCGCAAGAGCCCCGGTCTTGCCGGGGCTTCTTGCTTGGCAGACACCAACAACTAGTGGTGCGTTGAGCAGCCGTTCCGGACAGGCGGGGCGGAGGGACTCCGTCCGTGGCGAGGAGCAACCGAGATGCCTGCAATCGTGATCGTCGGAGCCCAGTGGGGCGACGAGGGCAAGGGCAAGGCGACCGACCACCTGGGCAGCCAGGTCGACTACGTCGTGAAGTTCAACGGCGGCAACAACGCCGGGCACACCGTCGTCGTCGGCGACGAGAAGTACGCCCTCCACCTGCTCCCCAGCGGCATCCTCACGCCGGGCTGCACGCCGGTCATCGGCAACGGTGTCGTCGTCGACATCGACGTGCTCTTCCACGAGATCGACGGCCTCGAGGCCCGCGGCGTCGACACCTCCGCGCTCAAGGTCAGCGCCAACGCGCACGTCATCGCCGACTACAACCGCACGATCGACAAGGTGACCGAGCGCTTCCTCGGCTCCCGCAAGATCGGTACGACGGGCCGCGGGATCGGCCCCACCTACGCCGACAAGATGAACCGGATCGGCATCCGGGTCCAGGACCTCTTCGACGAGAAGATCCTCACCGCCAAGGTCGAGGGCGCGCTCGAGCTCAAGGGCCAGATCCTCACCAAGATCTACAACCGCCGTGCGCCCTCGGTCGAGCAGACCGTCGAGGAGCTGCTCGGCCACGCGGAGCGGCTGGCGCCGTACGTCTGCGACACCGGGCTGCTGCTCAACCAGGCCCTCGACCGTGACGAGGTCGTGCTGATGGAGGCCGGCCAGGCGACCCTGCTCGACGTGGACCACGGCACCTACCCGTTCGTGACCTCCAGCAGCGCGGTCGCCGCGGGCGCGTGCACCGGCACGGGCATCCCGCCGACCCGGATCGACCAGGTCATCGCGATCGCCAAGGCCTACACGACCCGCGTCGGCGAGGGCCCGTTCCCGACCGAGCTGCTCGACGGCCCTGACGGCAAGGGCGAGTTCCTGCGCAAGGCGGGCTGGGAGTACGGCACCACCACCGGCCGCCCGCGCCGCTGCGGCTGGCTCGACACCGTGATCACCCGCTACGCCGCGCGGGTCAACGGCGTCACCGACTTCGTGCTCACCAAGCTCGACACCCTGACCGGGCTCGAGGAGCTCCCCGTGTGCGTCGCGTACGACGTGGACGGGGTCCGCCACGAGGAGATGCCGGTCAACCAGACCGACTTCCACCACGCGGTCCCGGTCTACGAGAACCTCCCCGGCTGGACCGAGGACATCTCGGGGTGCCGCTCGTTCGAGGACCTGCCGAAGGCCGCGCAGGACTACGTCACCTTCGTCGAGGAGCGCTCCGGCGCCCGCATCTCGGTGGTCGGTGTCGGTCCCGAGCGCGAGCAAGCCGTGGTGCGCCACCCGCTGCGCTGACCAGCGCGGCGGACCCGGCCGATACCTCCCGCAGATCCGACGGGTATGCGATCCTCCGGTCTGGGCATTGCCGCATGGATACATGCCCGGGGACATCTTGCGAGGAGCGTGCGTGTGGCCGACCGGCCGACAGTCGTGGTCATCGACGACGCACCGGAGCTCAGGGCGCTCGTCGGCGCCCGGCTCCGGTCGTCCGGCCTGTTCGAGGTGGTCGGCGAGGGTGGCGACGGCGGCGAGGCGATGGTCCTCGCCCACGAGCACCAGCCCGACCTGATGCTGCTCGACACCTCGATGCCCGTGCTCGACGGCCTCGAGGCGCTCCCGCTCGTGCTGGCGGTCTCGCCGGACACCAAGGTGGTGGTGTTCACCGGTTTCGAGAGCCGCGGCCTCGCCGGTCGCGCGTACGAGCTCGGCGCCGCCGACTTCATCGAGAAGTCCACGCCGATCGACCAGCTGCCCGACCTGCTGTGGAAGCACGTGGCGGACTCGGTGCCCCGTCCGGTGCCGCGTGGCGGCGGGCTGCGGATCGCCGGCGGCGACGACGAGCGCACGATGCGCGACCAGGCCGCCCTGGACGAGCACCTGGAGCGCTACCGCGAGGTGTTCAACCAAGCCGCGATCGGCATGGCGACGCTGACCCTCAACGGCAGCATCGTCCGGGCCAACCCCGAGCTCGCAGCGATGGTCGGCCGCACGCCCGAGGACCTCGTCGGCCTCGACTACGGCGTGCTCACCCGCCAGCACGGCGACCAGCTCGACGACGCGCTGGTGCGGATCATCGAGCAGGGGGAGGGCCTCGCGACCTTCGAGCACCCGCTGGTCTACGAGGACGGCACGTCGACCGCGCTGCGGGTCAGCCTCACCCCGATCCGCGACTCCCACGGCGCACCGCTCTACGTCTTCGCCCAGGTGCTGGACATCACCGCCGAGGTCGAGCTGCGCCGCAGCGAGGAGATGTTTCGGCTGCTGGTCACGACGGTCAGCGACTACGCGATCTACATGCTCGACACCACCGGCCGCGTCGCGAGCTGGAACGCCGGCGCGCAGCGGATCAAGGGCTACACGTCCGAGGAGATCCTCGGCCAGCACTACCGGGTCTTCTACCCCGAGGAGGAGCGCGCGCTGGGCAAGCCGGAGCGCAACCTCGAGATCGCGCTCGAGGAGGGCTCCTACACCGCCGAGGCGTGGCGGGTACGACGCGACGGCACCCGCTTCTGGGCCAACGTCATGATCAACCCGATCCACGACGACGCCGGCCAGCTGCGCGGCTTCGCCAAGCTCACCCGCGACCAGAGCGAGGAGCGGGTCCGCGAGGAGCAGCGCCGCCAGGCGATCGAGCAGCAGGCCGGCCTGCTGGCGGTCACCGCCCACGAGCTGCGCACCCCCGCCGCCGTCGTGGAGGGAGCAGCGGCCATGCTGCGGCGCCACGACGAGATGGACCCCGCCGAGCGGCTCCAGCTGCTCGAGGCGATGGTCAGCAGCGCCCGCCGGCTCCAGCGCCTCGCCTCCGACCTCAAGGCCGCCTCCGACATGCACGTCGACGCGCTCACCCTCCAGCCCGAGCGGATGTGGCTGCGGGGCACGCTGCTGGCCGCGGTCGACCGCGCCCGCGCCATGCACCCGCACGACGGGGTCGCCGTCCACGTCGATCAGGACGTCGAGTTCACCGCCGACCCCGCCCGTGTCGGCCAGGCCCTCGACAACCTGCTGTCCAACGCCGTGAACCACGGCCGCGCCCCGGTCGTCGTCACCGGTGAGCGCACCGAGTCCGGCGTGCGGATCTCGGTCGCCGACAGCGGGCACGGGGTCGACCAGCGCCTCGAGCCGCGGCTGTTCCAGCGCTACGCCCACGCCGGCCCCAACGCCGGCAGCGGCATCGGCCTCGACCTGGTCCGCGAGATCGCCCGCAGCCACGGAGGCGAGGCGACCTACCTCCCGCCGGGCCAGGACCGGATGACGACCTTCGTCATCGACCTGCCCAGCCAGCCGACGCTGCCGCGGCTGTGAGCCGCGCGCGGGGTCGGTGACCAGACCCGGACGCGGGGCCGGTCGTCGTACCTCCCGCGCATAGGATCGACCCCCGTGAAGACCCTCGTGATCGGCACCGGTGGCCGCGAGCACGCCCTCGCCCTCGCCCTGTCCCGCGACCCGTCGGTGAGCGAGGTGCACGCCGCCCCCGGCAACCCCGGGATCGCTGCCTTCGCGACCCTGCACGACGTCGACCCGATGGACGGTACGGCGGTCGCCGCGCTCGCGACGCAGGTCGGCGCCGACCTCGTCGTGGTCGGCCCGGAGGCCCCGCTCGTCGCGGGCGTCGCGGACGCGGTCCGCGCTGCCGGCGTCCCGGTCTTCGGCCCGTCTGGCGCGGCCGCGCGCCTCGAGGGCTCCAAGGCCTTCTCCAAGGAGGTCATGGCCGCCGCCGGCGTGCCGACCGCCGGCTCGCGCACCTGCCGCACCGCTCACGAGGTCGCCGCCGCGCTCGACGAGTTCGGTGCGCCGTACGTGGTCAAGGACGACGCCCTGGCTGCCGGCAAGGGGGTGGTGGTCACCCGTGACCGCGCCGAGGCCGAGGCGCACGCCGCGGCGTGCGGCACCGTCGTCATCGAGGAGTTCCTCGACGGCCCGGAGGTGTCGCTGTTCGCCGTCTGCGACGGCACCACCGCCTACCCGCTCCAGCCGGCCCAGGACTTCAAGCGGATCTTCGACGGCGGCCGCGGCCCGAACACCGGCGGCATGGGCTCCTACTCGCCGTTGCCGTGGGCGCCCGCGGACCTCGCGGCGACCGTGATCGACACCGTCGTCCAGCCGACGCTCGACGAGATGGCCCGCCGCGGCGCGCCCTTCGTCGGTTGCCTCTACGTCGGCCTCGCCCTCACCGCTGCCGGGCCGCGCGTCATCGAGTTCAACTGCCGCTTCGGTGACCCCGACATCCAGCCGGTGCTCGCGGTGCTCGAGTCCCCGCTCGGCGAGCTCCTCCTCGGTGCGGCCCAGGGTCGCCTCGGCGAGGTGCCGGCCCCCGTCTTCCGCGACGCGGCCTCGGTCACCGTCGTGCTCGCCTCCGCCGGCTACCCCGAGTCGTCGTCGAAGGGCGACGTGATCACCGGCGTCGGCGCGGCCAACGGCGTCTCCGACGTCGACGTGATCCACGCCGGCACCGCGCTCGTCGCCGCGCCCGAGGAGGGCGACCCCGGCCACCAGCACCTCGTCACCGCCGGCGGCCGGGTGCTCGCGGTCCGCGCCCTCGGCTACGACGTCGCCGACGCCCGGGCCCGCGCCTACGCCGCCGCCGACCTGATCCGCTTCGACGGCCTGCAGCGCCGCTCCGACATCGCCGCCGAGCCGCTCGGCGTGGTCGAGGGCGCCTCGGTCGCCGAGGGCTGAGCGTGGCGGCCATCCGGGTCGCGACCGACGCCGACCTCGACGCCGTCGCGGCGATCTACGACCGCGAGGTCCACGACGGCACGGCCACCTTCGACACCGTGCCACCGCCGCGCAGCAAGTGGGAGGGGCTGCTCGCTTCGCCCCACCCCGGCGACCACTTCCTCGTCGCCGCGTCCGGTGACCAGGTGCTGGGCTTCGCCTACTCCTCGCAGTTCCGGCCCAAGGGCGCCTACGACGGCACGCGCGAGGTCACCGTCTACCTCGACCCGGCCGCGACCGGGCGCGGCCTCGGCCGGCTGCTGTACGACGACCTGCTGGCCCGCCTCGAGGCCGCCGGCATGCGCACCGCGCTGGCGCTGGTCTCGCTGCCCAACGACGCCAGCGAGGCGCTCCACCGCGCCTGCGGCTTCGAGCGCCAGGGCGTGCTCCGGCAGGTCGGCCGCAAGCACGACCGGTGGATCGACGTCGCCCTGTGGCAGAAGGTGCTCGCCGATGACTGACCAGCCGCCTGACCAGCCGACCGGCCAGCCGATCAGCCAGCCGATCAGCCAGCCGATCAGCCAGCCGGCCGGCCCCGCCGGCGTACCCACCGAGCGGCTGGTCCTCGTCCTCTGGGACGCGGCCACGGTCGCCGCGATCCGCTCCGGCGAGCGCCGCCCCGACTGGCATCCCGACTTCCCCCGCGAGGACGACCTCGGCGCCGCCGCGCTCTGGCACGAGGGCGACCCCTGGGGGCCGCGGTCGATCGTGTCCCGCAAGCAGCAGCTGGTCATCGGCTCCATCGGGTTCTTCGGCCCGCCCGAGCCGGCCGCCGACGGCGTCGCGGAGGCCGAGGTCGGCTACGGCCTCGTCGCCGCGGCCCACGGGTACGGCCTGGCCACCGAGGCGCTCACCGCCCTGCTCGGCCGTGCCGACGCCGCGGGCGTCCGGGTCCGCGCGTCCATCGCGCCCGACAACGCCGCCAGCCTCCGCGTCGCCGCGAAGACCGGGTTCACCGTCCTGCGGGGCACCACCGAGGACGGCGAGCTGGTCCTGGTCCGCCCGCTGCGCTGACGGGCCGGCCCCGGGCCGCCGCGGCGCCGGGTCTCGGCCCACCGCCGCTCGTTCCTCGCGCCGCCAGGGGCATGGGAGAATCAGACCCCGTGACCGTCCCGAACGTCCTCGCCACCCGCTACGCCGCCGCCGACCTCGCCGAGATCTGGTCGCCGGAGCACAAGATCGTCCTCGAGCGGCAGCTGTGGATCGCCGTCCTCAAGGCGCAGAAGGACCTCGGGGTCGAGGTGCCGGACGGGGTCGTCGAGGCCTACGAGCAGGTCGCCGCGCAGGGTGAGGCGGCCGTCGACCTGGCGAGCATCGCCGCCCGCGAGCGGGTCACCCGCCACGACGTGAAGGCGCGGATCGAGGAGTTCGCCGCGCTGGCCGGGCA
The DNA here is from genome assembly GCF_000519005.1 of Nocardioides sp. J54. Lineage (GTDB taxonomy): Bacteria > Actinomycetota > Actinomycetes > Propionibacteriales > Nocardioidaceae > Nocardioides. The sequence goes on from NZ_JAER01000010.1 coordinate 100,893, forward strand.
CGAGCACATCCACAAGGGCATGACCTCACGCGACCTGACCGAGAACGTCGAGCAGCTGCAGGTCAAGCAGTCGCTCGCGCTGGTGCGCGACCGCGCGATCGCCGCGCTGGCCCGGCTGGGCCGGCTGGCGGGGGAGTACGACGCGCTCGTGATGGCCGGCCGGTCGCACAACGTCGCCGCCCAGGCCACCACGCTCGGCAAGCGGTTCGCGACCGCCGCCGACGAGCTGATGATCGCGGTCGAGCGCGTCGACGACCTGCTCGGCCGCTACCCGCTGCGCGGCATCAAGGGGCCGATGGGCACCGCCCAGGACATGCTCGACCTGCTCGGCGGCGACGAGGCGAAGCTCGAGGACCTCGAGCAGCGGGTCGCCGCCCACCTCGGCTTCGAGCGCGTGCTCACCAGCGTCGGCCAGGTCTACCCGCGCTCGCTCGACTTCGACGTTCTCTCCGCGCTGGTCCAGGTGACCGCGGCCCCGTCGAACCTCGCGACCACGATCCGGCTGATGGCCGGCAACGAGATCGTGACCGAGGGCTTCAAGGAGGGCCAGGTCGGCTCGTCGGCGATGCCGCACAAGATGAACACCCGCTCCTGCGAGCGGGTCAACGGCCTCGCCGTCGTCACCCGCGGCTACCTCTCCATGGTCGGCGAGCTCGCCGGCGACCAGTGGAACGAGGGCGACGTCTCCTGCTCCGTCGTACGACGGGTGGCGCTGCCCGACGCGTTCTTCGCCGTCGACGGCCTCTTCCAGACCTTCCTCACCGTGCTCGACGAGTTCGGCGCGTTCCCGGCCGTCATCCAGCGCGAGCTCGACCGCTACCTGCCCTACCTCGCCACCACCAAGGTGCTGATGGCCGCCGTGCGCAACGGCGTCGGCCGCGAGGCCGCGCACGAGGCGATCAAGGAGGCCGCCGTCGGCACCGCGCTCGCGATGCGCCAGGGCCAGGCCGAGAACGACGTCTTCGCCAAGCTCGCCGCCGACGAGCGGCTCGGCCTGACCTCCGAGCAGCTGCAGTCGCTGGTCGCCGAGCCGATCACCTTCACCGGGGCTGCCGTCGCGCAGACGCAGGCGGTGTGCCGCAAGGTCGCCGCGATCGTCGAGGCCAACCCCGCCGCGGCGGCGTACACGCCGGGCGCCATCCTCTGACGCCGCCCGGCGTCGCCGGCCCGCTGCGCGCCCGCGGCGGCATGGGGCGACCCGCCATGATGGGGAGGTGACCCGGATCGTCGTCCCCTTCCCGGTGTCGGCCGGCCGGGCGTTCGCCTTCCTCGCCGACCCGCGGAACCGGCCTGCGTGGCAGTCCTCGCTGCGGGCGGTGGCCGACGTCCTCCCCGCGGACGGTGACGCCACCGCCGCCGGCACCACCTGGACCGACCTCACGGTCGTGCCCGGCGTGCGCCCCCGGATGCGCACGACGCAGGCCGTGCCCGGTGTGCACTGGCAGGAGGACGGCCGCTGCGGCCTCTTCCGCGCCCGGCTGGACCTCTGGTTCTCGCCCGCCGACGGCGGGTGCCAGGTCGTCGCCGAGTTCCGGGTCCGGGGCCTCGCGGTCGGGCTGCCGCTCACCGTGGCCAGCCGCCCGGCGATCGCCGCCGACCTGCGCCGCGCCGCCTCCCTCGCCTGACCGGGACCGACCGGGACCGACCGGACCGACCGGGACCCATCGGGAAGGTCACGATTCGGACACATTCGGCGGGTCTGCTCGCCTGAGAGGTGAGGACCCCTCGCCAGACCGCTACATTCCGGGCCACCTGTGATGCGCGTCACAGGACGGAGGGGGCTGCGGTGCTCGCTGTTCAGAACCTCGAGGTCGTGTACGACGACGTCGTGCTCGCCCTGCGCGGGGTGAGCCTGGAGGTGCCTGACGGGAGGATCGTGGCGCTGCTGGGCGCGAACGGCGGCGGCAAGTCGACCCTGCTGCGCTCCCTGTCCGGCCTGCTCGACGTCCACGACGGCGAGATCCGCAAGGGTTCGGTCACGCTCGACGGTGAGTCCGTCGGCCACCTCAAGCCGTCCGCGCTCGCCCGCAAGGGCATCAAGCACGTGCTCGAGGGTCGCCGGGTCTTCAAGGAGCTGACCGCGGAGGAGAACCTCCGCGTCGGCGCCTACGCCGACCGGCGCAACCTCAAGGCCAACCTGGAGCGGGTCTACGGGTTGTTCCCGATCCTGCGCGAGCGGCGCGAGGGCCAGGCCGGCCTGCTGTCCGGCGGCGAGCAGCAGATGCTCGCGATCGGCCGGGCGCTCATGTCCGACCCGCGCTACCTGCTGCTCGACGAGCCGTCGCTCGGGCTCGCGCCCAAGGTGGTCGACCAGATCCGGGACATCGTCGTCGAGATCAACAGCCAGGGCACGGGGATCCTCCTCGTCGAGCAGAACGCCTCGATGGCGCTCTCGATCGCCCACCACGGCTACGTCCTCGAGAACGGTCGCGTGGTGATGGACCGGCCGGCCGAGAAGCTGCGCGAGGACGCCGACGTCCGCGAGTTCTACCTCGGCCTCGGCGCCGAGGGTGAGGCCGCCCGGTCCTTCCGCTCCGTCAAGCACTACCGACGCCGCAAGAGGTGGGCCTCATGACCGCACCGGCGACGCCCGCGCCCGAGCCGGCCACCGCCACCACGACGACGCCGGGCGGGCCTGCCCCGGTGCTGGCCTTCGACGACGTGCACCTGTCCTTCGGTGCGGTCAAGGCCGTCAACGGGGTCAGCTTCGAGGTGCGCGAGGACGAGCTGTTCGCGGTGATCGGCCCCAACGGCGCAGGGAAGACGAGCATCTTCAACGTGCTCTCCGGCGTCTACCGGCCGCAACGCGGCTCGGTCGTCCTGGAGGGCCAGCCGATCCTCGGCATGCGGCCTCCGGCGATCGCGCGGCTCGGCGTCGCCCGCACCTTCCAGAACATCGAGCTCTTCGCCAACCTCACCGTGCTCGACAACCTGATGCTCGGGCGCCACCAGCACCTGCGCTACGGCACCCTCGCGGCGATGCTGTGGTGGGGCCGGGCCCGCAACGAGGAGCTGCGGCACCGCCGCAAGGTCGAGGAGATCGTCGACTTCCTCGAACTCGAGCAGTGGCGCAAGATGCCCGTCGGCCTGCTGCCCTACGGCGTGCAGAAACGGGTCGAGCTCGGCCGAGCGCTCGCGATGGAGCCGCGGCTGCTGCTCCTCGACGAGCCCGTCGCCGGCATGAACCTCGAGGAGACCGAGGACATGGCGCGCTACATCCTCGACATCCGCGACGAGCTGCGCATCCCGATGATCATGGTCGAGCACGACATGGGCCTGGTGATGGACGTCGCCGACCGGGTGCTCGTCGTGGACTTCGGGACCCCGGTCGCGACCGGCACCCCCGCCGAGGTGCAGCGCAACCCCGACGTGATCCGCGCCTACCTCGGCGGTGAGGCGAACCCCGGCATCGACGAGGACGTCCGTGCGGCGGTCCGGGCGGTCGAGGACGCCGCCGACCCGGGGGCAGGGGGAGGAGGGGGAGCCACGACATGACCCGCAGCCTCGTGACCCGGATCCGTGACCGGGCCGCCACCACGCCGCACGGCGTCGCCATGCGCGAGAAGCGCCTCGGCGTGTGGCACGAGATCACCTGGGCGACCTACTGGGACACCGTGGTCGACGTCGGCCACGCGCTGCTCTCCCTCGGCGTGCAGCCGGGTGACCGGGTCGCCGTGCAGTCCGAGAACCGCCCCGAGTGGCTGTTCATGGACATCGCCGCCGTGGCGATCCGGGCGACCACGGTGGGGCTCTACCCGACGAACCCGACCGCGGAGACGTCGTACCTCCTCTCGCACAGCGGCGCCTGCGTCCACCTCGCCGAGGACCAGGAGCAGGTCGACAAGGTGCTGGAGGCCGGCGACCTGCCGGAGCTGCGCACGATCGTGCACGTCGAGACCCGCGGCCTGCGCACGTACGACGACCCGCGACTGATGTCGTGGGAGGCGCTGCTCGAGCGCGGCCGCGAGCACCGCGCCGCGCACCCCGGGGCCGTCGAGGCCCTGGTCGACGCGGCGGAGCCCGACGACGTGATCACCCTCGTCTACACCTCCGGCACCACCGGCCCGCCGAAGGGCGCGATGCTCACGGTCCGCAACGCGGAGTTCGTGCTGGAGACCGTGCTCGAGCGGAGCCCGTTCGCGCGGCCGGCGCCGGGCCCCAGGGACATGACGCTGTCCTACCTCCCGCTGTGCCACGTCGCCGAGCGGGTGCTGACGACCTGGTACAACGCCGGCGCCGGCACCCAGGTCAACTTCGCCGAGTCCATCGAGACCGTGCCGCAGAACCTCCGTGAGGTGCAGCCGACCCTCTTCTTCGCCGTCCCCCGGATCTGGGAGAAGCTGCTGGCGACGGCGCGGATCAAGCTCGACTCCGCGACCTGGGCCAAGCGCCGGTGGGCCGCCTTCTGGCTGCGTCGCGCGGACGGCCTCGGGGAGAAGCTCGCCGCCAACGGCGGTCGGCACACCGCCGCCACCCGCCTGGTGTACGCCGTCGGCTGGCTGTTGTTCTACCGCGCCCTGCGCGACCGGCTCGGCCTGCGCCGGGTGCGGCACGCGAGCTCCGGCGCGGCACCGATCGCCCCCGAGGTGCTGCAGTTCTTCATGGGCATCGGCGTGCCGATGCACGAGCTCTACGGGATGACCGAGAACGCCGCGGTGGCCACCGCCAACCGGCCGGGCCGGGTCAGGCTCGGGACGGTCGGCGAGGCGCACGACGGCATCGAGGTCCGCATCGACGAGGAGACCGGCGAGATCCTCACCCGCCACCCAGCGGTCTTCGCCGGCTACTGGCAGGACCCCGAGGCGACGGCGCGCACGCTGAGCGAGGACGGCTGGCTGCACACCGGCGACGTGGGGGAGTGGGTCGACGGCACCCACCTGCGGATCACCGACCGGATGAAGGACATCATCATCACCGCCGGCGGCAAGAACGTCGCGCCGTCCGAGATCGAGAACGCGCTGAAGGCCTCGCCCTACATCAAGGAGGCGGTCGTCATCGGCGACGGCCGCAAGTACCTCACCGCCCTGATCGGCATCGAGCTCGACACCGTCGGCGCCTGGGCCCAGCAGCGGCGCATCGCCTTCACGACCTACCGCGACCTCTCCGAGAAGGAGGAGGTGCGCGACCTCGTCCAGCAGGTCGTCGACGACGTCAACTCCCGCCACAACCCGGTCGAGCAGATCAAGTCGTTCCGGATGCTGCCCAAGGAGCTCGACCACGAGGACGGCGAGCTCACCGCGACCCAGAAGGTCAAGAGGTCCGCGATCGACGCGATGTTCCACGACCTGGTCGAGTCGATGTACCGAGGCCAGGAGGCGGGTGCCCGATGACCCAGCTGCTCGGAGCGGTGGCCGGCGGGATCGGCGTCGGCTCGATCTACGCGCTGCTCGCGCTCGGCTTCGTGATCATCTACAAGTCGATGGGCGTCATCAGCTTCGCCCAGCCCGCGTTCCTGCTCGCCGGCACGGTGCTGGTGACCTACCTGTCGCCCGAGATCGGCTTCTTCCCGGCGCTGGTCGTCGGCTCGGTCGCCATCGCGGGTGTCGCCCTCGTCGTCGAGCGCGTCGCGATCCGGCCGATGGTCGGCAAGGCCGTCTTCGTCATCGCGATCATCACCATCGGCATCGACATCATCGTCCGGATCGTCTCCGGCATGTTCGTCGGCTCCGACCAGCGCACCGTCCGCGACCCGTGGGGCCTCGACGCGTGGGAGGTCGGCGGCGTCTACGTCGAGCAGCGCGACCTCGCGGCGTTCGCCGTCACCACGGTCCTGGTCCTCGCGCTCTTCGCGTTCTTCCGCTGGACCCCGATCGGCCTCGCCATGCGGGCCTCGGCCCTGGACCAGGAGGCCGCGATGGCGCAGGGCGTCAACGTCGGCACCGTGTTCGCGGTGTCCTGGGCGCTGGCTGGTGCCCTCGCCACGGTCGCCGGAGTCTTCGCGGCAGCCGGGCGCACCGTCGACCAGAACCACTGGCACATCGCGCTGCTCGCGCTTCCGGTCATCATCCTCGGCGGCCTCGACTCGCTCGGCGGCGCGGTGCTCGGCGGTCTGGTCATCGGCATCACCCAGCAGGTCGTCACCACCTACCACCGCGACTGGTTCCCCGGCCTCGACACCAACATCGGCTCGATCACGCCCTACCTGGTGATGCTGGTGGTGCTCCTCGTCCGGCCCTACGGGCTCTTCGGAACGCGGGAGGTCGAACGCGTATGACCGCCACCCGGACGCGCCGGCTCGCCCCGCTCGGGCGCCCCGAGCTCTACACCAGCTACCGCCAGGACATGGCGCTGCTCAACACCCGCTCGAAGATGCTGGGTGCGCTGGGCGTGCTGGTCGTCGCGGCGCTGATGCCGCTGATGGTCTCGGACAACCTGCTGCTCATCCTGGCCAGCGGCCTGGTGCTCGCGATCGGAGCGATCGGGCTCAACCTCGTCACCGGGTACGCCGGCCAGGTCTCCCTCGGCCACGCCTTCTTCGTCGGCGTCGGCGCCTACACCGCAGCCGCCATGGCCGGTGACCCGGACGGGCGCTACCTCGGCCTCGGCATCGACTTCATGCCGCTGTGGCTGCTCGGCGCCGGCCTGGTGGCTGCGCTGTGCGGCGCGGTGGTCGCGCCGCTGGCCACCCGGCTGCGGGGGCTCTACCTGGCGATCGTCACGCTCGGCCTGGTCTTCATCGGCCAGTACTTCTTCTTCGAGTGGGACGAGCTGACCGGCGGTTCGCAGGTCGGCCGCGACGCCGCGAAGCCGGTGCTGCTCGGCATCGAGTTCACGGCCGACTACGGCTTCAAGGGCGGCTGGACCGAGGAGCAGAAGCTCTACTGGCTGTTCCTCGCGGTCCTCGTGATCGCCGCCCTCGTCGCCCGCAACATCGCCCGCTCCCGCGTCGGGCGCGCGTTCTCCGCGATCCGCGACCGCGACGTCGCCGCCGGCGTGATGGGCGTCAACCTGACCCGCTACAAGATCATCGCGTTCACGATCTCCTCGTTCTACGCGGGGATCGCGGGCGCGCTGATGTTCTCCGCGAGCGGCCACTTCACGCCGGAGTCCTTCAACCTGCTGCTCTCGGTGCAGTTCATCGCGATCGTGCTCATCGGCGGGGTCGCGACCATCTCCGGCACCATCATGGGCGCGATGCTGATCGCGCTGCTCCCGCGGATCGCGAGCGAGCTGCCCGCCTTCGTGCCGTTCCTGTCGACCTCGGCCAGCGAGCACCCGAACATCTTCGACTTCGAGCAGATCATGTACGGCGTCCTCATCGTCGCGTTCCTGCTGTTCGAGCCACGGGGCCTGTTCGGGATCTGGCACCGCGTCCGCACGTACTGGAAGAGCTATCCCTTCTCCTACTGACCTCGGTCGAGCCCGACCGTGCCGGGGACCGCACCACCACCACAACACCAGGAGGAACCGTGAACCGTAGGTCGAGAAGTGTGGGGGTCCTCGCGACCGCCCTGACCGTGACCCTTGCCCTCGCGGGCTGCGGTCGTGACGACGACTCCGGCAGTGGGGGCGCCGGACCGGGCGTGACCGACGACCCGTGCCCCAACGCCGTCGACGACAGCAAGGGCTGCATCTACCTCGGGACCATCACCGACCTCACCGGTGTCTTCAAGGGCGTCGGGGAGCCGTTCACCGCCGGCCAGAAGGCCTTCTGGGACGAGATCAACAAGGCCGGCGGCGTCGGCGACTACGAGGTCGACGTGACCAGGCACGTCAAGGACAGCGGCTACGACCCCGAGAAGCACGCCGAGCTCTTCAACGAGATCAAGGACGACATCCTCGCGGTCAGCCAGTCGCTCGGCACGGCCCACACCAACGCGATCCTCGAGGACGCGACCAACGAGTCCATCCTCATCGGCCCGGCCTCCCTCGGCTCCAACTGGATCTTCGACGACATCTCGATCGAGGTCGGCTCCAGCTACTGCACCGAGGCGATGAACGCCGTCGACTACGCCGCTGACCAGGGCGCCAAGTCGATCGCCGTCGTGCACTTCCCGGGCGACTACGGCGACGACGCGATGGTCGGCGCCCGGATCGCCGCGGAGGAGCGGGGCCTGAAGTTCACCGACGTCCCGACCGGCACCGTGGACGGCGGCGACGACCAGTCGGCGGCCATCGGCGCGGTGCTGAAGGCCAAGCCGGACTACGTCATCATCGCCACCGGGCCGAAGGAGATGGCCTCGGTCGTCGGCGGCACCGCGGCGCAGAAGTTCACCGGCAAGTTCATCGGCTCGATCCCGAGCTGGAACGCCGCCGTCCTCGACTCGCCGGCCGGACCGGCGATCCAGGCGCTCTACATGCAGGCCAGCTCGTTCCCGACCTGGGAGGCGGACGTGCCCGGCATGGAGAAGATGCGTGCGGCCGCCGGTGACACCGCACCGAACGACTGGTTCTCGATCGGCTACAGCAGCGGCTACGTGATGAAGGCGATCCTCGAGAAGGCGCTCGAGGACGACAAGCTCGACCGCGAGGGCCTCGTCGACGTCGCCAACAGCCTGACCGGCATCGACAGCGAGGGCACCCTCCCGGAGGGCACCGCGAACTGGGCCGGCGACCCGAACGACGACGCCGTCCGGGTCACCCAGCTCAACAAGGTCGACCCGAAGGCCTCCTCGAAGATCTCGCTCGCCGTCGACCCGTTCACCGGGCCGACCGCCGAGAACTACGAGTTCACCGAGCCCTGCTACCTGATGAAGTGACGATGATGAAGTGACGATGGCGTGACCCGACCGGGCCGGCAGCGCCCGGGAGGAGCAGAGCGGCCCGTCGATCCGTGAGGATGGGCGGGCCGCTCTCGTGCTCCGTGCCTGGTGGCCGGCAGCTGGTGGCCGGTCGGCTGGTGGCCGTGCTCAGGAGCCGGCGACGTCCAGGACGACCTCGAACTCCAGCAGGTCCGCACCGGTGGCGACCGGCTTGCGCGGGGCCTCGCCCGGCTGCTCGGCGTGCGCCGCCCGGCCCTGGCCGTCGCGCCACGCGGCGAACGACTCCTCGTCGGCCCAGTGCGTCACCACGAAGTAGCGGTCCTCCCCGGCGGTGGGGCGCAGCAGCTGGAACCCGAGGAACCCGGGGGAGCCCTGGACCGAGTCGGCCCGGGCGGCGAACCTCTTCTCGAGCTCGGGGCCGGCGCCCTCGGGGACCTTGATGGCGTTGATCTTCACGACGGACATGCGGCGAGCCTAGTGGCGCCGCGGGCACCCGACCGCGGGATCAGGCCTTGGCCACACCGCCCCAGTTCGCCAGCTTGGTCGCGATCGCGTGCAGGTCCGCCGGCTCGCGGGTGCCGGGCGCGAACGGCGCGAAGAACCACACGTGGAAGTGGCCGCGGTGCGCGCCGTACCGACTCACGTCGACGTACGACGTCTCCGGCAGGTTCTCGATGATGCGGGTCAGCCGGTTCGAGATCCGGCCGAACTGGGAGGCGAGCTCGTCGTCGAGCTGGCCGACCCGGGTGTGCTCGCGGGTCTGCAGCAGCAGCGACGCCGCCATCTCGGCCGGCCCGTCGGTGTAGGAGAGGATCCAGCTCTCGTCCTCCCAGACGATGCGCTCCGGGGCGACCCCGGCGCACTCGGGGCACTCGGCCCCGATCTCCGCGCGCTTGGCGCCGACGATCCTCGCCCAGACTTCCTCAGCGGTCTCCGTCATGGCGACACTGTGCCACCCGCCCCCGGTCCGCCGGGCAGCGACCCCCGGAAGTCGGGCCTGCCGCTCCGCCCGCCGGATCCCCCGGGGCGACACCCCCGGTGCGGGAGGTCAATAGGCTGTCGTCCGTGACGCTCGCGAACATCCCGCCCGCCCCGGAGCTCCCCGGCGCCCGCCACCTGCACTCCGGCAAGGTCCGCGACCTCTACGAGGTCACCGAGGGCGAGCACGCCGGCAAGCTGCTGATGGTCGCCAGCGACCGGCTCTCCATCTTCGACTTCGTGCTCGAGACGACGATCCCGGACAAGGGCGAGATCCTCACCCGGATGTCGCTGTGGTGGTTCCAGCAGCTCGCGGACCTGGTGCCGAACCACGTCGTGTCGACCGACGTCCCCGAGGCGGTGCGTGGTCGTGCGGTGGTCTGCGAGCGGCTCGAGATGTTCCCCGTCGAGTGCGTCGCGCGCGGCTACCTGACCGGCTCCGGCCTGCTCGACTACCGGGCCACCGGCGAGGTCTGCGGGATCGCGCTGCCCGCGGGGCTGGAGGACGGGAGCCGGCTGCCCGAGCCGATCTTCACCCCGGCGACCAAGGCCGAGCTCGGCGACCACGACGAGAACGTGTCGTACGACGCCGTGGTCGGCACCGTCGGCGCGGAGACCGCCGCGGCGCTGCGCGACCTGACGCTGCGGGTCTACGGCCGCGCCGAGGAGCTCGCCCGCGAGCAGGGAATCATCCTGGCCGACACCAAGCTCGAGTTCGGGGTCGGTGCCGGTGTCGCCGACGGGGCGATCGTGCTCGCCGACGAGGTGCTCACCCCCGACTCCTCGCGCTACTGGCCGGCCGACGACTGGGTGCCCGGCCGCGCGCAGCCGTCGTACGACAAGCAGATCGTGCGCAACTGGGCGCTCTCCGCCGACAGTGGCTGGGACAAGGCCTCCGGTGAGGCCCCGCCGCCGCTGCCCCCCGAGGTCGTCGAGCGGACCCGCTCGCGCTACATCGAGGCCTACGAGCGGCTCACGGGCGAGACGTTCTGACGGTCCGGTCGGTCCGGTTGGGCCGGTGCACACCCGCGCGGGCGAGGTGATGTTCGCGCGCACAGTGACCGCAGTCACGGACCGCCAGTAGGTTGGCCCCCATGACGAACCTCGCCGGTTTCCTCGAGAACAGCGCCCAGGCCTACCCCGACCGCACCGCCATCGTCCTCGGCGACACCCGGCTGAGCTACCCGCAGCTCGACGGCGCCGCCAACCAGGTGGCGAACCTGCTGGTGTCGCGGGGCATCCAGCCCGGTGACAAGGTGGCCATCAGCTGCCCCAACCTGCCGTACTTCACGATCGTCTACTACGGCATCCTCAAGGCCGGCGCGACCGTCGTGCCGCTCAACGTGCTGCTGAAGGGCCGCGAGGTCGCCTACCACCTCGGCGACTCCGACGCGAAGGCCTACTTCGCCTTCCAGGGCACGCCGGAGCTGGCGATCGGCGCCGAGGCCCACGCCGGCTTCCAGGAGGCCGCCGGCTGCGAGCACTTCTTCGTCATCACCGCCGACCCCGCTGCGGCCTCGCCGATCGAGGGCACCGAGACCCTCGGCCAGGCGCTCGCCGGGCAGGCGCCCACGTTCGACACCGTCGAGGTCGACGACGACGACACCGCCGTCATCCTCTACACCTCCGGCACCACCGGCCAGCCCAAGGGCGCCGAGCTGCGGCACCGCAACATGCGGGACAACGCGCTCGCCAGCGAGGCCCTGTTCGGTGCGAACGCGGACGACCCGGACACCTACCTGTGCGTGCTGCCTCTCTTCCACTCCTTCGGCCAGACCGTCATCCAGAACGGCGCCCTCGCCTACGGCGGCACGATCGTGATGCTGCCCCGCTTCGAGGCCGCCCCTGCGATCGGCCTGATGCTCAAGGAGTCGGTCAGCTTCTTCGCCGGCGTCCCGACGATGTACTGGGGCCTGCTCAACGCCCTCGACGACTCGGTCGACGTCAAGACCCTCGCCGCCAACCTCCGCGTCGCGGTGGCCGGCGGCGCCGCGCTCCCGGTCGAGGTGCACCACCAGTTCGAGGAGCGCTTCGGCGTCACCATCCTCGAGGGCTACGGCCTCTCGGAGACCTCCCCGGTCGCGAGCTTCTCCCGCCTCGGCGCGGAGGTCCGGGTCGGCTCCATCGGCACCCCGATCCCCGGCGTCGAGATGAAGCTGATCGACCCCGACGGCTGGGACGAGGTCACCGACCCCGACGGCATCGGCGAGATCGCCATCAAGGGCCACAACGTGATGAAGGGCTACTACAAGCGCCCCGACGCCACGGCCGAGGCGATCAACGACGAGGGCTGGTTCCGCTCCGGTGACCTCGCCCGCAAGGACGCCGACGGCTGGTACTACATCGTCGACCGGTCCAAGGACATGATCATCCGCGGCGGCTACAACGTGTACCCCCGCGAGATCGAGGAAGTGCTGCTCACCCACCCGGCGATCTCGCTGGCCGCGGTCATCGGCGTCCCGCACGAGAGCCACGGCGAGGAGATCAAGGCGTTCGTGATCCTCAAGCCCGGCGCGTCCGCGACCCCCGACGAGATCGTGGCCTGGGGCAAGGAGCAGATGGCGGCGTACAAGTACCCGCGCATCGTCGAGGTGGTCGAGGCCCTGCCGATGACCGCCACCGGCAAGATCCTCAAGCGCGAGCTCGGCTGATGGGCCGCGGGGACGCCCGCCCGCCGCTCGAGCGTGCGCTCGAGGCAGCCGGCGGGCTGAAGGCCGGGTCGTGGGAGAGCGTCGCGACCCTGGCCCTCCTGGCGCTCGAGCTCCACGCCGCCGGCCGGCACGACGACGCGCAGCGCCTGCGCCGCCAGGCGTCCGACGCCGCCGACTCCCTGAAGCCCGGCTCCTGGGAGTCGGCGCGCGCCCTCACCTGGCTGGCCCGCGCCGAGCGCGAGCTCGGCTGAGGCGGAGCGGCTCCGCGCCCGAAGCCGCATGTAACACGTGGTTCGCGGCTCTGGGGTGCGCGCGCCGCATGTAACACGTCGTTCGCGGCTCTTGTCGGCGCACGCCGCATGCAACACGTCGTCCGCGGCTGTGGCAGCCCGCTGGCGTATGTTCACGCCCCTCCCAGCGGCCTCTTCCCGCGGTCTCGGGGCTGCCAGGTCGGCGATCAGCGTGTGACACCGGCGGTCGGGCTGCCAGGTCGGCGACCAGCGTGTTACAGGGTCGGCCGGGCTGCCAGGCCCGCGATCAACGTGTTACACCGGCGGTCGGGCGGCCAGGCCAGCGATCACCGTGTGACAACGGGGAGCCACCGGCCGGCCCGGCCGTCGCCCATGCGGCACCTACCCTGCGGGCCCGCGCCGGGCACGAGCCCGGCTGACGGCGGCCGCGGCGCAGGTCGGCGCCAGCAGCAGGCTGGCGACCAGCCAGCCCCTGCCGGTCTGCCGGCCCGCCTCCTCGACGGTCGGCGCGAGTGCCGACGGGTCGACGGTGTCGGCCCCGGCGAGGAAGCGCGGCGCCGCCAGCGGACCGGCCGCCGCGGGCTCGCTCCAAGCGACCGCCCGGCCGTCCGCGCACCGCTGGGTCGTGGGCAGCAGCACCTGCTCGCCGGCCGCGGCGGCCAGCCGGGCGGTGAGCAGCGCCGGCTCGTCGGTCGGTACGGCGGCGGGCCCGGTCACCGGTCGCCACGTCACCTCGCCGCCGGCGACCTCGTGCGTCCAGCCGTCGGGGTCGCCGACCGCCACCACGGCGGCACCCGCAGGCAGGGAGACCCTCACCGCGTCGGTCGGTCCCGCGCACGCGTCGACCAGCTGCAGGGACACGTCGGCGGTGCCGTCCCCGCGGCCGACGGCCTGGGTGACGCTCGGCCGCCCGGGCCCGGGATCGTCGACCGCAGCGGCCCCAGCGGGACCGGACGACAGCAGCACGACCGCGGCGGCGATCGTCCCGGCGACCGGGACGACCCGTGCCCGGTGGGTGGCTCGGCGGCTCACTGGACCTCGATCCTTCCGATGACGACGGGCTCCTCGAAGCGGCTCAGCGGGACGGCCAGGGTGACCTCCCAGGTCCCGGTCACCGGCAGGTCGGCGGTCGCCTCCCACGTGCCGGACGCCGACGGCGTGACCGGTCGGCGCAGCGGCCCGACCTCGCGCTCGGGCTGGAGCAGCGTGAGCGTGGGTGGACCGGCGAGCTCGACCGGCCGGCCGTCGGCGTCGGTGACGCGGAGCCGGACGCCGTTGACGCCCGGGCGCCCGGGCGCGAGCGTCATGTCCGCGCTCAGCCCGCCGCCCACGTCCACCGTGACCGCGCGCTCGGCCGCGAGCGGCGGCGGTTCGGTCGCCGACCGGGCGGGCGGCGTGAGGTTGACCAGCACCCCGGTGGCCGCGACGACGGCGACCAGCACCCCGGCCTCGCAACGGACGACGGTCCGCAACCGCCCCTCGGCGCCGGCCGGGTCCTCGCGCGGTCCGGTGCCCAGGCGGGGGAGCAGCCGGTAGCGGTTCCAGCCCGCGAGCGCGACGACCGGCAGCACCAGGGCCACCTTCAGCAGCACGGTGCGGCCGTAGCCCGTCTCCCAGAGCCCGCCCACGGAGTGCGCGACCTGCCAGTAGAGCACCAGCCCGGCCGCGACCAGGCCCAGCACGCTGACCGCGGCCGCCCCGGAGAACCGGGCGACCAGCACGGCTCGGGCCGCGGGCCGCAGCCCGGTGCCGGGGGCGAGCGCGAGGCCGAGGGCGACCAGGCCGCCCCACCACAGCGCCGCCGCGCCGAGGTGGACGAGGTCGGCACCGAGCACCACCGCAGCAGGGCCAGAGCTGCGGGTGTGCCCGACCAGCACCATCGCGGCCAGTGCGGTCGCCGCGGCCGCAGCCGCCAGCACGTCGAGGCCGCGCCGCAGCGCTGCCACGGTGGCGAGCACGCCGACCACCACGACCGCCGCGGTCGTCGCCGACGCACCGCGGACCGCCTCCGACCAGGTGTCGGCCGACCACCACGCGCCGAGCGGCTCGCCCAGCGCGCGCAGCGCGGACAGCGGCGCCAGCAGGGTGCTGCCGAGGGCGGCCAGCGCCGCGAACCCTCCAGCGGCGCGGTGCCACCGACGCGCGAGCACGGCGTCGCGTCGGACCGCAACCGGGGCGAGCAGCGTGGCCACGCCAACGACCCCGGCGAGGCCGAGCAGGCCGGCGTACTGCACCCCCGTCGCGATCGCCTGGGCGAGCCGCACGTCGCGCTGCTCGGTGACCACGGGGACCGCGGGGGCGTGCGCGGACGGGGCGCCGACCGCGAAGGTCCACGCACCGGCGACGGGGTGGGAGTCGCTGGAGGTGACCCGCCAGGTGACGACGTGGGTGCCGTCCGGCAGCGCCTCCTCGAGGCTGATCGTCAGCACCCGGTCACGGACCGAGAAGCTGCTGGCGACCTCCGCGCCGTCGGGGCCGAGGACCTGGTTGCCCGCGGCCGCGAGGGTGACGGGCTCGTTGAAGGTGACGCTCAGCTCGGTCGGTGCCTCCGGCACCACCTCGTTGTCCGCGGGATAGGTCCCGACCGGGCGGGCGTGGGCCTGGGCAGGGGAGGGCGAGCCGACCACCAGCAACGCCGCGACGGCGAGCAGCACCAGGGCTGCCCACCGTCGGGGCGTGCGGGGTGCGGCTGCCCGTACGGGCGTCCGCACGGCCGGCTCAGCGGCGGGAGCGGACGAGGGCGGCACCGCCGGCGAGCAGGCCTGCGGCGCCGAGGCCGAGACCCGTCCACGCCAGGCCGTCGCCCGAGGCCGACGCCTCGGCCGTCGCGGCGTCGGCCTGCTCCCCGGCCTCGCCGTGCGCGTCGTCGGCCTCCGCGCCGCCGTGGTGGCCGTCGCTGGTCGCCTCGGTCAGGGTGAACGCAGGCGCGGGGTACTCCGGCTCGTCGGCGCCCTCGGCGGCGACCTGGACCCACGCGTTCTCGCCCCTGGTGCACTCCTGGACCACCGGGAGCACGAGCTGCTCGCCCGCCGCCTCGGGGAGGGCGAGCTGAAGCTCGAAGGTCTCGCGGTACCCGTCGGCGAGCGGCTCCTCGGCGGCGTAGACGACGGCGGCGACGCGCTCGGTGTACTGGCCGCCGTGGCCGTCGTCGACCGGCTCGTCCAGCTCCTCCATCACCTTCTCCACGCTCCAGCCGGCCTTGGCCGTCGGGGTCACGGAGATGACGCCGTCGGGCACCTGGAAGGTCATCGAGGTGGTCGGGGCCTCGCCGCACCCGTGGCCGACCGAGAACGTGAGCACCGAGTAGGCGCCAGCGCTGGTGGTGGACGGGGTCACGGTCACGTGGGCCCCGGCAGACGGGGCGCAGAGCAGCACGGCGGCGGCCGCGGCGGGGACGACGGCGGCGCGGGCCAGACGCGAACGGACGGACAGGGCAGGGGAGGTCGAGACGTCGGACATGGGGGACTCCTGAGGAAGGAAGGGCGGGTACGGCGGTGCAGCGGGGCCTCAGGGAGCCGGGGGACCGCGCCGTACGACGACGTGGTCGAGCAGCGGGGCTGCGGTGCTCCGCGCCGGGGCGGCGACGGGCAGGGGAGCGGTAGCGGGCAGGGCAGCGGATCGGAGCACGCGGACGGCGAGGCTGACGACCGCCCACCACTCCCACCACAACCGCTCGCCGTGCGCGAGGCCGGCGGCGACCAGCGCCAGGCCGGCGAGGTGCGCGGCGAGCATCGGCGCAGGCGGCAGGTGCGCGTCGTGGCCGTGGAGGTAGCCGGCGAGCAGGTGGACGGCGAGCTGCGGAGCAGCGAGCAGCAGCACGACGACCGTCCCGCTGAGCCGACGACCGGCGAGGACCCCGGTGACCAGGACGGTCGCCACGCCGACGGGCAGCACGGCGAGGAGGGGTGCTTGCCCCCCGGCCGTACCGTGCGCAGCGACCGCGCCGAGGGTCGCCCAGCAGCCCACGGCAAGGGCGCGGCCCCAGCGGGCGAGGGGCGAGGTCGGTGCGATCACGGCGCCGATGCTCGCACCGAAAAGCCCCGTCCCCCGGGCCGCTTACAGGATGTTTACACGCTGTTGCGCGACCGTCGCAGTTCCTGCGTGGAGTCCCAGTCGGTGTCTCAATCAAGGTCGTCGGACCTTTACTGACGAGGCGTCACCAGAAACACGCACGTCCCGGAACGACGGCACCGGCGAAACGCGTGACCGAGAAGTTGATGGCCCTGGCAACACGAGAGGTCATCCGCATGTCGCACAACTCCGCCGTCCGTCCGTCCGCCTCCGCCGCGTCCCGTCGGCGCCGCGCCGCTGTCCGCATCGGGATGTCGTCGCTCGCCGCCGCCACGATCGTCGGTACCGCCTTCACCTGCCTCCCGGCAGCACAGGCGGACCACGACGGCCACGGCACCGGCCGCATCCACGGGATCGTGCTGGAGACGGGCCGGATCATCGCGCCCGGTATCGACGTCTCGCTCTACAAGGCCGACGGCGAGTTCGTCCACGCCACCGTCACCGACAGCTCCGAGGGCGCCTTCGCCTTCGAGGGGCTCGAGCCCGGCGCCTACGTGCTCTGGTACGAGAACCAGAACCAGGCCGTCACCGAGTGGTGGCAGAACCAGCCCGACCAGGCGTCCGCCACCCCCATCCAGCTCAGCGAGGGCCAGTCCTTCCAGGCCGACGCCTACCTGACCGACGTCAGCGAGAACCTGGTCAAGCCGACGATCACCGGTACGGCGACCGTGGGCTCGACCCTCACCGCCAGCCGCGGGCAGTGGTTCCCGACGGTCAACGTCAACTTCTCCTACCAGTGGCTCCGCGGCAACCAGCCGATCGCCGGCGCCACGGCCGAGACCTACAAGGTCACCGCCGCCGACGCCGGCCAGACCATCTCGGTGCGGGTCATCGCCGAGGTGCAGGGCGGCACGGAGTCGGCGACGAGCCTGCCGACCGCCACCGTCCCCGGCGGCCAGCCGCCCGTCACCGCCGTCGTCGGGACGGCCGCCCCCACGATCAGCGGTCCGAAGGTCGAGGGCTCGGTGCTCACCGCGACCACCGGCGCCTGGACCCCGAGCGACGTCACCGTCAGCTACCAGTGGCTGCGCGGCGGGCAGCCGATCACCGGCGCGACCGGCTCGACGTACACCACGACGTCCGCCGACGTGGGCCAGTCGCTGACCGTCAGGACGACGGCCTCGAAGGCCGGCCTCGCGGCGGCCACCCAGGCCTCGGCGGCGCACGGGCCGATCACCGCGGCCCCCGTCGTCGTGACCCCGCCGACCAGCGTGACCGCACCGAAGGTGTCGGGCACCGCCCGCGTCGGCGGCACGCTCTCCGCCTCGACCGGCGCCTGGGGTGGCAGCCAGGGCACCTACGGCTACCAGTGGACGAAGGGCGGCAAGCCGATCGCCGGCGCGACCGGCCCGAAGCTGAAGCTCGCCCCCGCGCACGCCGGTGCGTCGATCGCGGTCGTCGTCACGGCCACCAACGCGGCTGGCGCCACGAGCAAGGCCTCGTCGGCGGTGAAGGTCGCCAAGGCGCCCACCACCCTCACGGTGAAGGCCACCGGCGGCGCGAAGCAGGTCAAGGTTGCGGTCAAGACCGCCGGTGCCGGCAAGCGCAGCGGCAAGGTCAAGGTCACCGTCAAGGTCGGCAAGAAGACGGTCGTGAAGAACACGACCCTGGTGGCGGGGGCCCGCACGGTCACGGTCAAGGGCCTGCCCAGGGGCACGGCCAAGGTGACCGTCGCCTACCTCGGCGACAGCTCGAGCGCCGCCGCCACCAAGAAGGTCACCACCAAGGTGCGCTGACCGCCGGCGACCCGATCGCCGCCCACGATCCGCGACGACCGACCCCCTACGGCCGTCGCGCCCCGGCTCGGGCCGGGAGGGCGGTGGCGTCGTCCCGCCACCGCCCACCCACCTCACGGCAGAACAAGGAGATCATGTGAACGCGACACTGAGCGTGCCCTGGAGGTCACGCAAGCTCGCCGCCGTTGCCGCGGTCGCTCTCGGCCTGTCCTGTGCCACGACGGCGTACGTCGTCAGCCAGGACGACGTCGCCGGCACCGAGCCCGGCATGAGCAGCGACTTCGAGGTCGTCGGCAACGGCGACCTGCCCACCAAGAAGCCCGCGCTCGGCGCCGACCGGGCCCCGCTGTCGGCCGAGGAGACCGGCTACGCCATCTCGATCGCGTCGAAGGACGCCAGCATCCCCGCCGGCGCCACCGACGTCCGCGGCGAGTCCGGCCCCGAGTTCCTCTACGCCGACCTCCCCGAGGTGGGTGCCGAGACCTCCGGTCGCAAGGTGGTCGTCGCGCTGTACGACTACACGACCGACACGTCGTTCGACATGCTCGTCGACCTCGAGGCCGGCAAGGTCGTGAAGTCGACCAAGTCGGTCAAGGCGCAGCCGCCCACGTCGGCCGACGAGGCGGACGTCGCGATGCAGATCGCGATCGACTCCACCAAGGACCTCCTGTTCAAGTCCGAGTTCGAGGACAACATGGGCGTCCCGCTCATCGCCCCTGACCAGGTCGAGTACGTCGCCGGGTCGTGGGTGTTCAACAAGACCACCTCGAAGGGTCAGGAGTGCGGCGAGGACCGCTGCGCCCAGCTGATGGTGTCCACGGCCGCCGGGACCTACCTGAACACGTGGGACTTCGTCGTGAACCTGTCCACCAAGTCGATCGTGAAGACCCAGTGATGAAGAAGGGAGTCGGGATGCGCAAGAAGTCCCTGGCGCGGCTCACCGCCGCCCTCGCCGCCCCCGCGCTGCTGACCGGTGGTGTGGTCGCCCAGGTCGCCACCGCCAGCCCCGCGCAGGCGGCTGACAGCCCGCTCGCGTGTGACGCAAGCCTGATCGAGAAGAAGCTGGAGAACGGCGCCGAGTGGCGCATGTGCGCCCGCATCCACCCGGTCAAGGGCCTCATCCTCGAGCAGATCGAGTTCAAGCCCGCCACCGGCGACTACGAGTACTCCGGCTTCAAGCGGATCATCGACCAGCTGAACATCGCGCAGCTGAACGTGCCGTACGACACCGGCCACGTGCAGTACGACGACATCACGTCGTACGGCTTCGGCAAGCAGTACCTGCAGGAGCAGGGCCCGGAGGTCTGCAAGGGCGAGGCGCTGCCCGTCGAGCAGTCCTTCACCTACAGCGGTCGCCTCGTCGAGCGCACCATCCCGGGCATCTGCGTCCAGGAGGACCCGACGGGCATCATGACCCACGCTCAGGAGACCCAGATCGGCGGCGGCACGCTGTACGTCGACCACGGCACGGGCCTCGCGGTCTCCTCGATCTCGAAGATCTCCTGGTACGAGTACCAGCAGCGCGTGGTCTTCGACGACCACGGCCAGATCGAGGTCGGCCTCGGCGCCACCGGTGACATCGCGCCGGCGTGGGCCTCCACCAACCCGAACTCGTTCTTCCACAACAACGAGAAGACCGGCTGGCCGCTGTCCGGCCCCTCGCAGGTCACGTCCGGCGGCAGCACCCAGACGATCCAGTCCTACGCCGCCTCGCACTGGCACAACGCGATCTTCAAGGTCGACTTCGGCATCGACAAGGCCGAGCGCCAGGTCGTCGAGCAGTACGACTTCTCCAGCCCCGGCGCTGGTACCCGTGCCCCGATCATCGAGCGCCAGAAGACCGTGATGGACGCGGCCTTCAGCTCGGTGGCCGGTGTCGACCACGACGAGCTGTCGTGGTGGCGGGTCATGAACCCGGCCAGCAAGAACTTCGACGGCCACGCCCGGTCGTACGAGATCGTCAACCAGAACTACGCGAACAAGACGATCCCGTACACCACCCCGCTGGTGTCCTTCACCAACTACCGGGCGTGTGAGGAGTACGCGTCGAACAACCTCAACGCCGGCTGCCCGGGCCAGAACGTCCTCGACTACGTGGCGAACGACAACCACCAGCTGACCGACCCGGTCGCCTGGATCAACGTCGGCTTCCACCACACCGACAAGGACGAGGACCAGTCGCCGATGCCGATCCACTGGCAGAAGTTCCAGCTGGTCCCCCGCGACTTCTTCGCCCAGAAGCCGACCATCAAGGATGCCCGCAAGTGCATCAACGGCCCGTTCTCGTCGGTCAACGCGGTGACCAAGCCGTGCACCCCGGAGAACACCGCGGCGCCGAAGATCACGGACAAGAACGACCCGACCGCTGCGGTCGTCCCGGCCGTCGGCAAGACCCTGACCGTCTCGAACGGCACCTGGCGCAGCGCCGCCCAGTCGCTGACCTACGCCTACACCTGGTTCCGCAACGGTGAGGCCGTGGCGACCGGTCAGGACTACACGCTGACCGAGGCCGACAACAACTCGGTCATCACCGCCAAGGTCACCGCGTCCGCGACGGGCTTCCCGTCCGGCACCGTCGAGACCGCCGCCGTCACCTTCGGCACCCCGCCGGCGACGGAGGACCCGACCGACGAGCCCACCGACGAGCCCACCGACGAGCCGACCGACGAGCCCGTCGTCGCGGTCTCCTCGACCACGGCCGTCAAGGTCGCCGCGAAGGTGAAGACGGGCAAGGCCTTCCCGGTCACCGTCACCGTCAAGTCGGCCAAGCCGGTCACCGGCAAGGTCACCGTGAAGTTCAACGGCAAGTCCAAGTCGGTCACCCTGGTGAGCGGCAAGGGCACGGTGAAGTTCACCGCCCCGAAGAAGCTCGCGACCTACAACGTGGTCGCCAGCTACGCCGGCACCGACACCGTCAAGAAGTCCTCGAAGACGGTGAAGGTCAAGGTGGTCCGCTGACCTGAACGATCACGGGAGGGGGCGTCGCGGAGCGGCGCCCCCTCCTGGCACCGCGGCCGGCAGCAGCCGGCCGCCGAGGACCTGCCTCGACCCACCAGCCTGATCCACCAGCCTGATCCACCAGCCTGATCCACCGGCACGTCCCCGTACGGAAGGGAGAGCCTCATGGCTCGTCCGCGCACCTCGTCTTTCCTCCCCGCCCTGCTCCTCTCCGCGCTGGCCCTCGCCGCGTGCGGTGAGTCCGAGCCCGACAAGGTGGAGATCGGGGGCATGCAGGTGACGGCCGTCGACACGGTGGAGCGCCCCTGGGGGACGGTGAAGGTGTTCCCGAAGATGGAGAAGGCCGAGGAACCCTCGGTCGAGGACATCACCTTCGCCGCCGACATGATCAGCCACCACGAGCAGGCCATCCGGCTCGGCAGGAACCTGCTCTCCCACGAGGGCCTCGACGACCGCCTCACCGCGACCGCCCGCTTCATCGTCGCCGACCAGGGCAACGAGATCGGTGAGATGTCGGCGTGGCTGACGGCGTGGGAGGCGGACCCGGCCGAGCACGCCGGCGACCACCACTCGATGCCCGGCATGCTCCCCGCGCAGCGGGTGAAGCAGGTCCGGACCCTCCCGCTCGCGGAGAGCCAGGTCGCCTTCCTCGTCGCGATGATCGAGCACCACGAGGGCGCGGTGTCCATGTCCCGCGACTACCTCGCCGTGCAGTCCAACGACTACACCCGCAAGACGGCCCAGCACATCATCGGCGAGCAGGTCACCGAGATCCAGTACATGGAGAACCTGGTGACCGAGCTCTGCGCCGGCGGGAAGGTCGCGGCGTGCCCCGCGGACGCCACCGCGCGCTGAGCCCCGCCGGTCGCGACCGCTGGGCCCGCCGCTCCCGCCCCTCCCGGCGGGTGCTGGTGGGAGCCACCGCCGGCGTGACCGCACTCCTCGTCGCAGGGGTGTTCCTGACCGGGGTGCTGGGGACCGCGTCCGTGGTGTCGGCATCCATGGCGCCGTCGTACGACGTCGGGAGCACGTTGCTGACGACCAGCGTCCGCGCTGGCGAGGTCGAGCGGGGTGACGTCGTCGTCTTCGAGGTGCCCCGTTCCTGGCGCGACGGCGCCGCGGCCTCCGACTTCGACCTCGCCGCCGGCCTCATGGTCAAGCGGGTCGTCGGCACCGGCGGCGACCGCGTCGTGTGCTGCGCGCCGGGCGGCCTGCTCGTCGTCAACGGCGAGGTGCTCGACGAGGGCTACCTCGCCGCACCGCCGGACAGCTTCACCAACCCCACCTACGAGGTCGTCGTGCCGCCGGGCCACCTCTGGCTCCTCGGCGACAACCGGCGCCGCTCCTTCGACTCCCGCGCGATGCAGGTCCGCTCGCCGGGCGCCGGCTTCGTCCCGGTGGACGCCGTCCGGGCGCGGGTGATCGGCGCCTGGTGAGGCTCAGGCCTCGAGCGGGTCGGCCTCGGCTGCGTCGTCGACCACGGCCACCGCGAGGTTGCGGACCCGCTGGCCGAGCGCGAAGCCGGCCAGGTCGGGGCTGCGCACGAGGTACTCCTGCTGCACGAGGTGCTTGAGGAGCCGGTAGGCGGTGGCGCGGGGGAGTCCGAGGTTCTCGGCGATCTCCCGGGCGGAGATGCCGGCGCCGCCGCGGGCGACCTCCTCGAGGATCAGGAACGCGCTGTCGAGCGCGCCGCCCTCGCGGCCGCGGAACTGGGTCGCCGGCGCCGAGGCGGCGCGGGTCCGGGTCGTGTCGCTCACTGGCCCAGCAGGTCCGACGCGATGGTCTCGTCGTGGATGCCCATCCGGGCCAGTGCCGGTCGCCGGTGCGACTGCAGCCAGCGGTGCCAGAGCACGGCGCCGGCCAGCGCCGCCACGGTCACCGCCGAGGCCAGCCAGGCCCCCTGGCGGAGGTCGTCGACCACCCGCACGGAGGCGACCGTGGCCGTGAGCAGGGCGGCAGCGACCGCCACCGCGACCGGCCGCCAGGTGAGCTCGTCCAGCCGGGCGAGGAAGACCGGCACGGCGAGCGCCACGACGACGTACGCGACGGCCAGGACGAGCACCGCGGACCCGAGCAACCGACCGGTGAACACGCCGATGCGCTCCCCGGCGAGCGCCGAGCACACCGGCGGCAGCAGGGCGAACGGCGCGATCGCGAGCAGTGCGGCGTACGGCGAGCGCCAGGTCCGGTGCGTGCGGCCGAGCGCCGAGGGGAGCAGGCCCTCCCGGGCCAGGGAGAGGACGATGCGGGCCAGCGCGTTGAGCGCGCACAGGGCGAGGGCGAAGTAGCTCAGCGCCAGCAGCGACCCCAGCACCGCCTCGGCGGCGCCGACGTCGACGGCGCTGGGGAACCAGCGCCGCACCGGGCCGGTGAGCGGGCCCTCGGTCACCACGATGCCGTGCATCGCGACGTAGGCGAGCGCGAAGAGTCCGGCCGAGATCGCGACCGTCCCGCCCATGGCCCGCGGGACGCCGAGGAAGGGGCGCCGGGCCTCGGCCGCCAGGCTCGCCGCGACCTCGAGGCCGACGGTGATCGACATGATGAAGGACGCGCCGAGCAGCACCCGGAGGGGATCGGCACCGTCGAGGGAGAGCAGGGTGCCGAGGGAGAGCCCGTTGCGGCTCATCGCCACCGCCACCAGGACGAGCAGGGCGAGCACCAGCAGCACCTCCGCGGCGAGCGCGATCCGGGTCGCGACCCCGATCCCGCGCACGGAGGCGGCCACGCACACCGCCGTCACGACGACCGCGAGCAGCGCCTGGGCCGGCACGCTCGGCGTACCCGCACCGGCGCTGGCGCTCGCCTCGGCGGTGTGGCGCACGGTCTGGCTGATCCCGAAGGTGACGAGCGTGCCGTAGCCGAGCAGCAGTGCCGCGGCGACGAGGATGCCTGCGCGCGTGCCGACGGAGCGGGTGACCCAGGTGTACATCGATCCCGACGCGGCCACCCGCTGGCTGAACTGCGAGAAGGTCGACACCAGCAGGAACGCCATCGTGAAGCCGATGACGGCGCTCAGCCACGCCCCGGGCCCCACGACGCGCAGCATCAGGAACGGGCTGATCAGCGCGCTCGCCGTCGGTGCGACGACCGCCACCGAGGTGCCGAGCAGGTCCAGCTGTCCGACGCTGCGCCGCGCCAGCCCGTCGAGGTCGGACGCGGAGCGCACCCCGGGCACCTCCGGCGGTGCGTCGAGGGCCCGGGCCAGGGCGGGCAGTCGGTGCGTCGGTCCACTCACTCCCGCGAGGTTAGGGACGGTTTGTTACCTGGCGGTTTCCCCGGGGCCCGGTGGACACGTGACGGTCGGCACAGCCCCGGTGCGGCCCCGGCCCGTGCCGTGACCAGGTGGTTCGCGGCGCTGGGTGCCCGCGCCGGCTGTAACACGTTGATCGCTGCTCTGGCAGCACCGTGACCGCGCCGAACCCCTGCTGGGTGGGGCGGCCACAGTGGTGGAGGGGCTGCTGGAGCCGCGATCAACGTGTTACAGCGGCGGGTGCGCGGCCAGGTCGGCGATCACCGTGTGACAGCGACGACGCCAGCCGCCGTGCGGCCCCGGCCCGTCCCGAAAGCCCCGCCGAATCGGGAGCCGGCCGTGGAGCGCTCTAGACTGCGGGCCGTGGCCCGAGTCGTCGTAGCTGTCATGCCGAAGCCCGAGATCCTCGACCCCCAGGGGAAGGCCGTCCAGGGCGCACTGCCCCGGCTGGGCTTCACCGGCGTCACCGACGTCCGCCAGGGCAAGAGGTTCGAGCTCGAGATCGAGGGCGAGGTCACCGACGAGGTGCTCGCCCAGGTCGAGAAGATGGCCGAGACCCTGCTGTCGAACCCGGTCATCGAGAACTACTCCGTCACCGTCGAGGACCAGCAGTGAAGGTCGGCGTCGTCACCTTCCCCGGCTCGCTCGACGACGTCGACGCGCAGCGCGCGGTCCGCATCGGCGGTCACGAGGCCGTCGCCCTGTGGCACGGCGACGCCGACCTCAAGGGCGTCGACGCGGTCGTCCTGCCCGGTGGCTTCTCGTACGGCGACTACCTGCGCTGCGGCGCCATCTCCCGCTTCGCGCCGGTGATGGAGAAGGTCGTCGAGGCCGCGAAGGCCGGCATGCCGGTGCTCGGCATCTGCAACGGCTTCCAGATCCTCTGCGAGTCGCACCTGCTGCCCGGCGCGCTGATCCGCAACGACCACCGCAAGTTCGTCTGCCGCGACCAGCTGCTGCGCATCGAGAACAACCGGACCCCGTGGACCTCCGCCTACACCGAGGGCCAGGAGATCCGGATCGTGCTGAAGAACGGCGAGGGCGGCTTCGTCGCCGACGCCGCGACGCTGGAGCGGATCGAGGGCGAGGGCCAGGTCGTGGCCCGCTACCTCGAGATGAACCCGAACGGCTCGCTCAACGACATCGCCGGCGTGACCAACGAGCGCGGCAACGTCGTCGGCCTCATGCCGCACCCGGAGCACTCCGTGGAGGAGCTCACCGGGAGCGGCACCGACGGCCTCGGCTTCTTCACCTCGCTGGTGGAGAAGGCCTTCGCCTGACCGGCGCCGCCCCCGGCGGGCCCGGGCGGGTCAGTGCTTGCCCGCCTGGAGCTTCTTCCACGTCGCCGTGCTCACGATGTTGTACGACGTCATGCCGATCTTGCGCCGGTAGGCGCCCACGTGCGTGGCCATCGTCGCGTCGAACACGCCGTTGACCTTGATCTTGCGCGCCGGCATCGCCGCGTTCATGGCCCGCTGCGCGCGCCGCACGGCGGCACCCGTCGAGCCGTACTTGAGGACCGGGACCGACCCCGCCGAGGACAGCGTCATCCAGTCGCGACGGCCCCACATGTTGCGGGCCGGGAAGCCCTTCTTCACCTGCCACGCCTGCGCGGCCCGGCGCGTCGGGGCGTCGTACCGGCCGTGGATCTTGCCGGTGTAGAGCTTCTTCTCCGTCAGCAGGCACTGCAGCGCCTTGACCGCCTTCGCTGGCGGGGTGGCGGTCGCGGTCGGCACCCGCAGCGTCGGGTAGGACGCGAGGTCCACCGCGATGCCGCCGCAGTGCGTCTCGCTGGCGGCGACCATGCCGCCGAGGTCGAGGAAGTTCCGGTCGATGTTGATGGTCACGCCGCCCCACTTCTCGTCGTGGCCACCCTGGTACTGCTTCACGCGGCGGCCCGGCAGCCAGGCCTTCGGGCCGAGGTAGCTGGTGCTCACCGTGGTGTTGGCCTTGCCGTCCCACCGTGCGATCCACAGCCTGTTCGGCAGGACGAACTTGCCGGGGTGGGTGCGGCGGATGTCGTCGAGCATCTTGATGCCTGACGCGGCGCTGGAGTAGAAGCCGGACTTGTAGCCGAGCTCCTTGAGGCGCTTGGACCAGGCGTGGACGAACTGGATGGCGGACATCCGGCAGGCTGCCTGGCCGATGTCGAAGGCCTCGAGGTCGTAGAAGAGCGTGCTCTTCGGGACGATGCCCAGCGAGCCGGCGACGGAGACGGCCTTCTCCGCCTCCTTCTTCCCCTGCACCCGCGCCTTGCGGTAGTTGTTGCTCGAGTCCGGGTTGATGGTCGGGTCGATGTTCTTGCCGTACTTCGGGTAGCGCGTCGCGCAGCTCGCCTGCGGGCCGAGCGTGATCGGCAGCAGGTGCCAGCCGCGGGCCAGCTGGCGGCTCACCCACGCGGGGGTGAGGTTGGGCTGGTCGCGGCAGTGGCGGGAGTTCCCGGAGATGTAGATCCCGACCGCCTTGAAGGGCGAGTGCTCCATCCAGGTGTCCATCGTCTTCTGGGTCGGCGCGAGGCACTGGTCGAAGCCGTAGCCGGTGAAGGCCCCGGGAGTCGGCTTGTTGGTCGACTCCCTGGCCACCAGCTCCACGGAGGTGCGGTCCGGCTCGCGGTCACCGGCGTCGCGCGCCGGCGCGACCATCGTCACCGCCAGCACCGCGGTGAGGCCTGCGGCGAGCAGGGTGGACAGGTGGGCAGGCCGGGCAGACATGGCGGTCAACTCCAGGGGAAGGGCGGATCAGGATGAGCGGAGCCACGTCACGATAACCACAGGAATCACACCAGTAACAGGCTTCGGCACGAACTACAACGCTGTAGTTATCGGCTGGCCGGAGATCCTGCGGTCGTCGCGGCGCACCGCGCCACAAGTGCCCATCGGCCAGGGCGACGCCGGCCTGACCGGTGCCGGCCGTGCCCGCCGGGCCGGTGAGCGATCTCATGGGAGAGCGCGTGGGCCGGTCCGCGACGACCGGCGATAGGATCGACTCCCGTGGCCGACACCGCTTCCGCACCCGCCCGTCCGACGCTCGACACCGTGGCCGTGGCGGCCGGTGACCCGGACCGTGAGCAGCCCTGGGCCGAGCTCGGCCTGAAGGGCGACGAGTACGACCGGATCCGCGAGATCCTCGGCCGCCGGCCCACGGCCTCCGAGCTCGCGATGTACTCGGTCATGTGGAGCGAGCACTGCTCCTACAAGTCCTCCAAGGTGCACCTCAAGCAGTTCGGCGAGCTGCCGCAGGAGACCCCCGTCGGCCCGATGCTCGCGGGCATCGGCGAGAACGCCGGCGTCATCGACATCGGCCAGGGCTACGCGGTCACCTTCAAGGTCGAGTCGCACAACCACCCGTCGTACGTCGAGCCCTACCAGGGCGCCGCGACCGGCGTGGGCGGCATCGTCCGCGACATCCTCGCGATGGGCGCCCGCCCGGTCGCCGTGGTCGACCCGCTGCGCTTCGGCCCGCTCGAGGAGGACGACACCCACCGCGTGCTGCCCGGGATCGTGGCCGGCGTCGGCGGCTACGGCAACTGCCTCGGCCTGCCGAACATCGGCGGCGAGGCGGTCTTCGACGCCACCTACCTCGGCAACCCGCTCGTCAACGCCGGCTGCATCGGCGTGCTCAAGCACGAGGACCTGCACCTCGCGAAGGCCTCGGGCGTGGGCAACCAGGTCATCCTCTACGGCGCGCGCACCGGCGGCGACGGCATCGGCGGCGTCTCGGTCCTCGCGAGCGAGACCTTCGACGCCGACGGCCCGGCCAAGCGGCCCAGCGTCCAGGTCGGCGACCCGTTCATGGAGAAGCTGCTCATCGAGTGCACGCTCGAGCTCTTCCAGGCCGGCGTCGTGGCCGGCATCCAGGACCTCGGCGGTGCCGGCCTGTCCTGCGCCACCTCCGAGCTCGCCTCCGCCGGTGACGGCGGCATGCGCTGCGAGCTCGACCGCGTCCCGCTGCGCGACTCCACGCTCTCGCCCGAGGAGATCCTCATGAGCGAGTCGCAGGAGCGGATGATGGCCGTCGTCGAACCCGGCGACGTCGACGCGTTCATGGCGATCTGCGCGAAGTGGGACGTCGAAGCCGTCGTCATCGGCGAGGTCACCGACACCGGCCGCCTCGAGATCACCTGGCACGGCGAGACCGTCGTCGACGTCCCGCCGCGCACCGTCGCCCACGACGGCCCGGTCTACCAGCGCCCCTACGCCCGTCCCGAGTGGCAGGACGCGCTGCAGGCCGACGCGGCCGAGGCGCTGCCCCGCCCGGGCACCGGCGAGGAGCTGCGCGCCACGCTGCTGCAGCTGGTGGCCAGCCCCAACCTCTGCGACAAGTCGTGGATCACCGACCAGTACGACCGCTACGTGCAGGGCAACACCGTCCTCGCGCAGCCGGCCGACTCCGGGATGGTCCGCGTCGACGAGGAGACCAACCTCGGCGTCTCCATCGCGACCGACTGCAACGGCCGCTTCGCCAAGCTCGACCCGTACGCCGGCGCGCAGCTCGCGCTCGCCGAGGCCTACCGCAACGTGGCGACCGGGGGAGCGACCCCGCTCGCGGTCAGCGACTGCCTCAACTTCGGCTCGCCGGAGGACCCGGGCGTGATGTGGCAGTTCGCCGAGGCCTGCCGCGGCCTCAAGGACGCCTGCGCCGAGCTCGGCGTCCCGGTCACCGGCGGCAACGTGAGCCTCTACAACCAGACCGGCGAGACCGCGATCCTGCCGACCCCGGTCGTCGCCGTGCTCGGCGTGATCGAGGACGTGCGCCGTCGTACCCCCTCGGTCTTCCAGGTGTCCGGCGACGTCGTCGTGCAGCTCGGGTCGACCCACGAGGAGCTGTCCGGCTCGGAGTGGGCGCACGTCGTGCACGGCCACCTCGGTGGCCGCCCGCCGGCGGTCAACCTCGCCAACGAGCACAACCTCGCCAGGGCCCTTCAGGACCTGGTCGGCACGATCACCAGCGCGCACGACCTCTCCGACGGCGGGCTGGCCCAGGCCCTGGCCGAGGCGGCCATGGTCAGCGGCATCGGCGCCATCGTCGGGTTGAAGGACCTCGCCCAGGACCCGTTCGTCTGCCTGTTCGCCGAGTCGACGGCGCGGGCGATCGTGACCGTCCCGGCCGACAAGCTGGACGACCTGATGAGCGTGGCGGCCCGGCACGCGGTGCCGGCCACCGTCATCGGCACCACCGGCGGTGACGCGCTCGTCGTCGAGGGCCAGTTCGAGGTGCCGCTCGAGGAGCTGCGCACCGCCTGGACCTCGACCCTGCCGGCCGCGCTCGGCGAGTGATGCCTGCCGGGCGGCCGTGCGGCCGCCCCGGCAGTGCCGCTCCGGCGGTCAGCGCAGCTTGATCCGCGCCCGGTTGGTCAGCTTCACGGTGTCCCGGCCCTCCGAGCCGCCCCACACGCCGCTCAGGCTGAGCTCGTAGGTCTGGTCCATCCGCAGCGTCGACGGCTTCTTCTTCCCGGCCTCGAAGACCAGGTGGTAGACGACGACGCAGCCGCCGCGGGTCTTGTCGGGGCACGCCGTCCGGGTGCGGTCCTCGATGACCTGGACCGGCTTGGTCCCGCCCATCCGGAAGCTCGACGTCACCGCCGTCGCGACGTAGACCGCGCCGGAGCGCAGGTCCTCCGCGACCTTGTCGTAGCGGCGCAGGGTCGTCCGGACGGTCACCACGAGCCAGTCCTTGCCCTCGGGCGCCCACTCGCCGCCGGCGTACGGCACCCGCGCGGTGCGGGTGACGTTGCAGGCGTAGTCGGAGAGCCGGTCGCGCACGTCGACGTCGAACTTCGAGTCGGTCGTGCAGGCCGCCGTGCGCTCGCGACGCGGCTTCAGGTCGTAGAGCGCCGCGGCGCGTCCCTCCTCGCGCTTGCCGGTCGCGAGGGCGACGGTCTGGGTGACGCCGTCGAACTCGACCTGCAGGCTCGCGTCCTTGCCGTCGCCGGAGACCAGGACGTAGAAGGAGTCCGCGCCGATGCCGCTCGGCTGCGGCGCCGGGATGCGGTACGACGCCTTGTCGGCCACCAGGTCCACCACCGGCGTCGCGTCGGACTCGACGTAGTCGTCGTAGTCGCCGAACGTCCCGGCGTCGTACTGCCAGGTGATCGGGACGAACGCACTGCCCTCGGGGGCGGTGATCTCCTCCAGCTGCGCGGTGTCGTCGGCGGTCAGCTTCGTCACCGGGTCGGCCGAGCTGATCTCGAGCCGGCCGATCGGCAGCGCCAGCATCGACGCCTTGCCCTTGCCCACGAACTGGTCGTCGCGCCGCGCGTCCACGATGTCGCCGACGCTGACGTCCGCCCCGCCTCCGCAGGCGGCGAGGGCAGGGGCGAGGACGAGCAGGCCGAGGACGGCCGTGACGGGGCGAGGGAGACGCATGGGCGTCATTGTGGCAGTCAGCCCACCGCCACCGGCGCGGGATCCGGGACCTGCTCGGCGAGCCGTGGCCACTGGGCCGGGCGGGGCACCGAGCGCACCGAGCGGGAGAGTGTCGGGACCAGTGCGACGAGCGCGGTCAGCGCGGTCAGCGCGAGCACGGCGTCCCGGCCGTCGAGGCCGGCGAGCAGCACCCCGGCGAGCGCCGGTGCCAGCGGCATGGTCAGCATCGAGGTGAACTGCATCGTCGACTGGACCCGGCCGACCAGCTCGGGCGGGGTGATCGCCATCCGGTAGGAGCCGACGCCCGCGTTGCCGGCCGGGTTGAGGAACAACCCGACCGAAGCCGCGAGGGCCATCGCGACCGGGTGGTTCCACAGCGCGAGCGGCACGGACAGCGGGACGAAGCTCCACGCGACCAGGACGGTCAGCCGGCCGGTCGCGAAGCGGTCGATCAGCCACGGCGCGACGATCGCCCCGGCGATGCCGCACGCGCCGATCGAGGCCTCGACCAGGCCGATCTGCCACGCCGGGAAGCCGGCGTCGACGAGTCGCAGCAGCGCGGTGAAGAAGAGGGCGTTGATCGCGAGGTTGGCCGCGGGGGACCAGACCAGGAGGACCCGCAGGAACGGCCGGCCCCACAGGAAGCGCAGCCCCTCGGCGACCTCTCGCAACGGGCGGGCGCGCTCGCCCCGCGGAGGGGCGGACAGGTCGGTGTGCACGCGGCCCAGCAGGAGCCAGCCCAGGGCGTAGGTCACCGCGTCCGCGGCGAAGGGCGCCCACCGGGCCAGGCCGAACAGCGCGCCGCCGACCGGGCCGCCCACCAGCGCCGCGACGTGCTGGCGCGCCTGCTGCTGGCTGAGCGCCGTCGGGAGCTCCTCCTGCGAGACCACCGTGCGGATGGCGGAGTACTCGGCGGGGGAGAACAGCCCGGTCACCACGCCGCTGACCAGCGCGACGCCGAGCAGGTGGGGCAGGGTCAGCGCGCCGGCCACCCCGGCGGCGACCAGCGAGGCGTAGAGCAGGGCGCCGACGCCGAGGGAGAAGCGCATCAGCCGCAGCCGGTGGCACCGGTCAGCGAGCACGCCCGCCGGCAGGAGCACGCCGACCATGCCGAGCAGGAAGAGCGCCTCGGCGGCGGCCGCCCACAGCGCGGACCCGCTCATCGCGTAGGCGACGAGCGGCATCGCGAACAGGCTCACGCGGCTGCCGAGCTCGGCGACGGTGGCGCCGACCCAGAGCGCGGTGAAGTCGCGGTTGCGGGCGAGGGAGCGGTACGACGACATATCCGCACGATAAGTTGCGCAACACAGATTGCGCAATAGGTGTTGCGCAACTTGTGGTGCGAATCCTCGGTAGGCTGCCGGCATGGTGCTGTACGACGACCCGCGGATCCTCCGCGCGATCGCCCACCCGACGCGCAACCGGGTGCTGCACGAGCTCTCCGCCGTGGGGTCGGCGCGCGCGGCCGACATCGCGCGGCGCATCGACATCCCCGCCAACCAGGCGAGCTTCCACCTGCGCCAGCTGGCCAAGTACGGCCTCGTCGAGGAGGACCCCGACGCCGGCCGGGACCGCCGAGACCGCGTCTGGCGCCTGGTCGACCCGGACGGCATCCGGTTCCGGACCGCCGACATGCTCGCCCAGCCCGGTGGGCGTGCGGCCTACACCGTCTTCCGGCGCAACGCCGTCGAGTGGGGCAAGCACCTCGTCGAGCGGGCTTTCACCACCGACGACGGGGGGCCGGGAAGCGCAGGGCGCAGCATCTCGGAGTGGTCGGTGCGGCTGAGCCCCGAGGAGGCCACCGAGCTGGCGCGCGAGGTCGAGGAGGTGCTCGACCGCTACCGCGCCGCCGGGCGGGAGGCGCCCGCCGACGACGACCGCGAGACCTACTCGGTGTTCCTGCTCGTCCAGCCCTACCCGGACCTGCCGGAGGCCGACTGATGCCGCCCCGCCTCAAGCCCGCCGACCCGGCGGCCGTCTCCGGCGCGCTCGAGCGCGTCGCCACCGGAGCCGCCGAGCGGGCCGACCTCAAGCTCCTCGTGAAGCACTTCCTCGCCCTGCTCGAGCAACGCGCGCCCGGCCGCTCGGTCGAGGTGCGGGTGCCGCCCTTCGCCGCGGTCCAGGTGGTCGAGGGCGTCCGCCACACCCGGGGGACGCCGCCGGCCGTCATCGAGACCGACGCCAACACCTGGGTCGCGCTGGCGACCGGCGAGCTCACCTGGGCCGAGGCCGTCGACCAGGGACGCGTGCACGCGAGCGGGGAGCGGACCGACCTGACGCCGTACCTCCCGCTGGGTGCGCCCGGGACCACGCCGCGTTGACAGTCGCGGAGCGGGCCGGACATCATCGCGGCTGCCCGCGGGCACGGCGAGGGTTCTCACGACGATCTCGGGGAAGAGGGGAACTGTGAACATCTGGGAGGTCGACACCGGCCAGACCCCTGCCGCGGGGATGCTGCCGGACGGCAGCCCCGACCCGGCGTACGCCGAGGCCCTCGGCCTGCTGCCCGCGCCGCGCGGCCGTCGGGCCGCCGCGGGGGCGATCGACACCGCGGTCCACCTCCTGCTCCAGCTGCCGTTCTGGATCTTCACCGCCCCGCTGCTCATCAAGCTGCTGCGCGACCGGATCACCTGGTTCGGGTTCACCAACCACCCCGACCTCTTCTGGGCCCTGCTCCTCGGCGGCATCAGCATCGGCCTGACGACGGCCTACACCATCGCCCAGCTCGCCCTGCACGGCCGCAAGGGCCTCACCCTCGGCAAGGGCCTGCTCGGCATCCGCTCGATCAACGTCGCGACCCTCGAGCGTCCGGGCTTCTGGCGGGTCGTCCTGCGCGCCCTGGTCGTCTGGGGACCCCTGGTCGTCCCGCTCGTCACCCTCGCCTTCCTCGTCTCGCCCCTCCTCGACAAGGAGGGCCGCGGCCGCGGCTGGCACGACCGGATCGGGCGCACCTGGCTGGTCGACGTCCGCGCCGGCCTGCACCCGTACGACGACAAGCGGATGCGCATCGCGCGCAAGATGCAGGAGGTCAAGCCGCGCAAGGAGCGGCCCGCGCTGCGCCCGCTCACCTCCGCCGCGGGCGACCCGATGATGGACTTCCGCCCGAGCGAGCGGCTCAGCGCCGGTGTGCTCGGCGGTGCCGACCTCGGCCCCCGCGAGCCCGACCAGGCGCTGCCCGCCGGTCCCGGCGGACCCGCGCAGCCGGGTGGCCGGCTGGCCACCCCCGCCTCGCCGCCGGAGCAGCCCGCCCAGCAGCAGGCCCAGCAGCCCGCCCAGCCGTCCGCTCCGGCCCCTGACCCCACGCCGGCCCCGCCCCCGGCCCCGGCTCCGGCGCCCCAGCCGGCCCCGCGCACCGGCCGCCCGGAGACGCCCCTCGAGGGCCCCACCCTCGTCCCGGCGACCTCGAGCCAGGCACCGGCCCCCGCGTCCCCCGACGTCCCGGCCCCCAGCTCGGCCTCGGCGACCCCGGCCTCGACGTCGGCCTCGACGTCGACGTCGACGTCGGCACCGTCGCGGGCCGCGCGCTTCGTGCTCGGCTTCGACACCGGCCAGGAGGTCCTCGTCGACGCCCCGCTGCTGCTCGGCCGCAACCCGGAGGCCTCCGACCCGCACCTGCGGCCGGTCGCGATCGCCGACGAGGAGTACTCCGTGTCCAAGGCGCACCTGTTCGTCCGTCCCACCGCCGGCGGCGTCGAGATGATCGACCGCGGCTCGAGCAACGGCACCACGATCACCCGCGAGGGCGTGCCCACCCCGCTGGTGCCCGGCCAGGCGGTGGTGGCCCGGCCCGGCGACGTCGTCCACGTCGGGCAGCGCGCGGCGCAGGTGAGGCTCGGGTGAGCCGGGTGGTGCGCAGGACGGCAGGGCTGGCAGGGCTGACAGGGCCGGCAGGGCTGGTGCAGACGAAGGGACGTGACGCGTGAAGGTCAAGCTGACCCTCCTGCGACCCGGGACCGAGCCGCCGGTCGACGTCGTGGTCACCGTGGACTCCACGGCGACGGCCCAGGACGTCGCGCGCCACATCGCCGAGGTCGACCCGGCGCAGCGCGTCGAGTCCGGTCCCGACGACGTGCTGACCCTCGCCGTCGCCGCCCCCAACGTCGAGCGCCTCGTGCCCGTCGAGGCCAACCTGCCGATCGGCGAGGCGCCGATCGGCTCCGGCTTCCGGGCCCAGGTGGTCAACCTCGGCCCGGGCGGCTCCACCGGCCGGCACCGCGCCGGCGAGGTCGTCGGCACCCTGCACGCGACGGACGGCCCGCTGCGCGGCCAGGAGTTCCCGCTCCACGTCGGGCACGCCTCGATCGGGCGCGGCGTCAACAACGACATCGTGATGCCGGACTGGATGATCTCCCAGCGGCACGCGCGCATCGAGGTCGGCAGCAGCGTCGAGCTGGTCGACCTCAACTCCGCCAACGGCATCATCGTCGACGGCGCCTACGTCCAGCGCTGGCGCGTCGTCCCCGGCAAGCCGTTCGTCATCGGCGCGACCACGCTGGTGATGACCCTCGCGCCGAACTTCGCCGAGGCCGTGCCCGAGCCCGTGCTCGAGAAGGGCGGCGGGCTGCTGTTCAACCGCAGTCCGCGGGTCGAGCCGCGCTACCCCGGCACGGTGTTCAAGGCGCCGGTGCTGCCCAAGGAGCGCGCCAAGAAGCTCTTCCCCTGGGTCATGCTGATCGCGCCGATCCTGATGGCGGCTGCGATGTACCTGCTCAACGGCAACCCGCGCTCGCTGCTGATGATGGGCATGACCCCGCTGATGGCGATGGGCAACTTCATCAACCAGAAGAACCAGACCGGCGGGCAGGAGCAGCACCAGTTCCTGCTCTTCGAGCGGCAGTTCGAGAAGCTCGAGGAGACCTTCTTCTACGCCAAGCCCGAGGAGGAGATCGCCCGCAACGCGGAGGCCCCGCCGGTGGTGGAGGTCTTCGAGGAGGCGATGCGCCTCGGCCCGATGCTGTGGACCCGGCGCCCGGAGCACTGGAACTTCCTCGCGCTGCGCCTGGGCACCTCGCAGGCGGAGTCCCGCAACACCATCGAGGACGGCTCCGAGTCGCCCGACGGCCTGCCGGAGTACGTCGAGCGGCTGGACCGGCTGCGCGACCGCGTGAGGTACGTCGACGACGTGCCGATCTTCGAGACCTTCAGCAGCGCCGGCTCCATCGGCGTCGCCGGGCAGCGCGACGCCGCCGCGGACGCGATGCGCGGCCTCGCCGTCCAGGTCTTCGGCCTGCACGCACCCAACGACGTCGTGACCGTCGCGTTCACCGGCTCGGACTGGATGCCGCAGCTGGAGTGGCTCAAGTGGCTGCCGCACACGACGAGCGAGACCAGCCCGTTCCGCGACATGGCGCTCGCCGACTCCGCGCCGGCCGCGGCCGCGCTGCTCGGGGCCCTCGAGGGCCACGTCGCCCAGCACGCCCGGCAGGGCGAGCCCCGCGGGCCGTACCCGGACACGTGGAACCCGATGCTCTTCGGCACCGACGTGAAGCGTGCGGCCACCGAGGAGGCGCCGCCGGTGTCGGTCATCGTCTTCGTCACCGACGACGCGCCGGTCGACCGTGCGCGCCTGGTGTCCGTGCTCGAGAAGGGACCCGACGCCGGCGTCCACGCGGTCTTCGTCGCCCGCACCGTCGAGGGCCTGCCGGCCTCCTGCCGCAGCTACGTCGACGTCGGCACCGGCCTGACCGGTGCCACGGTCGGCCTGGTCCGCAACGGCGAGGTCTACGAGGGCGTCGCCCTCGAGGGCGTGTCCAACGACTACATGCAGATGTTCGCCCGCCACCTCGCCCCGGTGGTCGACGCGAGCGTGGTCGTCCACGACTCCTCCGACATCCCGACCTCGGTGTCCTTCCTCAACCTCGTCGGGCACGAGGTGGCCGAGGACCCCGAGGCGGTCGTCGAGCGCTGGCGGCAGAACAACACCATCGTCGACCGCTCCAACGCACCGCGGCCACGGCTGAAGAAGGCAGGCGGGTTGCGCGCGATCGTCGGCCAGGGCGCGAGCGACGCGATGACGCTCGACCTGCGCTCGCAGGGCCCGCACGCGCTCGTCGGCGGTACGACGGGTGCCGGGAAGTCGGAGTTCCTGCAGGCCTGGGTGCTCGGCATGGCGTCCGCGCACAGCCCGGACCGGGTCACCTTCCTCTTCGTCGACTACAAGGGCGGGTCGGCCTTCGCCGACTGCGTCGAGCTCCCGCACTGCGTCGGCCTCGTGACCGACCTGAGCCCCCACCTCGTGCGGCGGGCGCTGACCAGCCTGCGCGCGGAGCTGCACCGCCGCGAGCACCTCTTCAACCGCAAGAAGGTCAAGGACCTCCTCGAGCTCGAGAAGCGCCAGGACCCCGAGACCCCGCCGGCGCTCGTCCTCGTCATCGACGAGTTCGCGGCGCTCGCCGGCGAGGTCCCCGAGTTCGTCGACGGCGTCGTCGACATCGCCCAGCGCGGCCGCTCGCTCGGCATCCACCTGATCATGGCGACGCAGCGCCCGGCCGGCGTCATCAAGGACAACCTGCGCGCCAACACCAACCTGCGCGTCGCGCTGCGCATGGCCGACGAGAACGACTCGGTCGACGTCGTCGACGACCCCGTGGCCGCGAGCTTCCCGGCCTCGATCCCCGGTCGCGCCATCGCCAAGACCGGCCACGGCCGCCTCGTTCCCTTCCAGTCGGCGTACGCCGGGGGCTGGACCGGCGAGGAGGAGGAGCACGCCGAGATCCTGGTCTCCGAGCTGCGCTTCGGCTCCGCGCCGGTGTGGGAGGCCGCCGGCGACGAGTCCGACTTCCACGACGAGGACCTCGGCCTCAACGACCAGAAGCGGATCGTCGAGAACCTCACCCGCGCCTCCGAGGCCGCACGCATCCCGCTGCCGCGCCGGCCGTGGCTCGACGAGCTGCCCGCCATTGTCGACCTCGCCGACCTCGACAACGACGGCGACAGCCGGATCCCGTTCGCGATGGTCGACGTCCCGGAGAACCAGAGCCAGGAGGAGGTCACCTTCGACTCCGACCGTGACGGCTCGATGGTCATCTACGGCACCTCCGGCTCCGGCAAGACCACGCTGCTGCGCACCATCGCCACCGCCGCCGGCATGCGGCCCGAGCAGGGCAGGGTCGCGGTCTACTGCCTCGACTTCGCCTCCGGCGGCCTCTCCGTGCTCGCCCGGCTGCCGCACGTCGGCTCGATCGTCGACGGCGCCGACACCGAGCGCATCCAGCGCCTGCTCCTGACGCTCGACCGCGAGATGGACAAG
Source organism: Nocardioides sp. J54 (assembly GCF_000519005.1). Lineage (GTDB taxonomy): Bacteria > Actinomycetota > Actinomycetes > Propionibacteriales > Nocardioidaceae > Nocardioides. The sequence goes on from NZ_JAER01000010.1 coordinate 139,104, forward strand.
CGCACCGCGGCGTTCACCGACGCCAACGCGGCCGACCTGTCGCAGTACCGCCAGCTCCGCGACCCCGCGATGCAGCGCATCATCGTGCTGATCGACAACTTCGCCGAGTTCAAGAAGGACTGGGAGTACGCCTCGGGTCGCCAGGCGGCGTACCGCGCCTTCGTCCGGATCATGACCGAGGGCCGCCAGCTCGGCATCCACACGATCATGACGGCCGACCGCGCCAACGCGATCCCCACCGCGATCGCGGCGAACATCCAGCGCCGGGTGATCCTGCGGCTGTCCGACGCGAACCAGTACATGATGGTCGGCGCCCCGAAGGACGTCCTCGACGACCAGGCGCCCCCGGGCCGCGCGATCGTCGACAGGCACGAGGCGCAGGTGGCCGTGCTCGGCGGCAGCACCAACACCGCCGAGCAGGCCCAGGCGCTCGACGCCCTCGCCGCGCGGCTGCGCGAGGCCGGCGTCGACGACGTCCCGGAGATCGGCGCCCTGCCGACGAAGGCGCCGATCGCCTCGCTGCCGGCGGTCGTCGACGGCCAGCCGCTGCTCGGCCTCGCCGACGACACCCTCGCGCCGTGCGGCTTCGACCCGGTCGGGTCGTTCGTCATCACCGGTCCGCCGGCGTCCGGCAAGACCAACATGATGAAGTCGCTCATCATGTCGGTCGAGCGGTTCGACCCCGAGGTGCAGCTCTACCACTTCGGCGGACGCCGGGCCGCGCTGCGCGAGTTCCGGCCGTGGGCCGGCTGCGCGAGCAAGGAGGACGACGCCAAGGAGCTCGCCACCCACCTGACCGCGCTGCTGACCGACGAGGACAACAAGCGCCGGATCATGATCGTGGTCGAGGACGTCCCGCACCTCGGCGACAGCGCCGCCGAGCGCGCGGTGCGCCAGATGTTCAAGGCCGTCCGCGACAGCGACCACCTGCTGATCGGTGACGCGGACGTCAGCCGCGCGACCGCCGGCGTCGGCGTGATGGGCGACTGGAAGTCCAGCCGGCAGGGCATCGCGCTCAAGCCCGACACCTACGACGGCGACGCGATCTTCAAGACGCCCTTCGGCAAGGTCAAGCGCGCCGACTTCCCGGCGGGCCGGGGTATCTTCGTCCAGGCCGGGCGGGCGGTCCTCGTCCAGACGCCGTGGGTGGGGTGACTTTCCTGGCACCGCCGACGTTTGACCACCCGGAAACGGTGGAACCCACCCGTTGTCCGACTCGGGTCCCGGCGTCTCGCGCCCCAGGGCCGGGCACCGGACTGAACCACGACCAACCCATGCCGGCCCGGCCGCACAGCCACCGGAACCCAAGAGAGAAGGGGAGTGCTCATGGCTGACCAGGAGCTCACTTACGACGACATCGACGCCGCCGCCGACAAGCTGGACACCGGCAAGGAGGACATCAACAGCCTCCTGTCCGAGCTGCGCAGCCTGGTCCAGGAGCTGACCGAGAGCAGCTTCAGCACCAACGCCGCCTCCGTCTCGTTCCTCGACTCCTACGAGGAGGTCAGCGACGGCCTGGAGTCCGCCCTCGAGGCGATCCCGGCGATGGCGACCTCGCTGCGCCAGATGAAGACCGCGTTCGAGGACCTCGACAGCAGCCTCGCCTCCTCCTGAGGCGATCTCGTCCCGCGCACGGGGTCGGCAGCCACTGGCTGCCGACCCCGTGCTGGGAACGGACCCGGCACGGACCACGAGGGCAACG